>NZ_CP171449.1:1200000-1800000 GCF_043587585.2 Azorhizophilus paspali | reverse complement strand
GGTGTGATCGGCGCCGAAATTGCGGGCCGCCCTGAGCTCCGCCGCGGCCAGCGGGCCGGTGTGGTCGAGCAGCGAGCCGAGTTCCGGCACCGACACCGAGAGATCGGAGCGCAGGGTGTTCTCGCCGAAGAACTGGTGGAACGCCTGGCCCACCGGGCTCTTGCGGTAAGCCACGCCGCCGCCGTGACCGGGCGTGTGCCAGGAGTAGTTGGACTGCAGGGTGTGCTCGACCAGTGCTCTGAAAAAGGGCGGCAGCAGCCCGGCCAGGTAGCCGCGGGCGGCGCGGGCGACTTGGCGGGCCAGGAAGGGCACGGTGTCCTCGAACAGATAGAGGATGCCGCGCAACTGGTGGAGGTTGGCCATCGCCTCGGCCGGAGCGTTCTCGATGGTGATCCGCTCGCCGAGGGCGAAGATCGGCAATTGCGGAGCACGGGCACGGGCGAGGCGGATCAGCTCGAGCATGTCCTGTAGCAGGCGCGGGTTTTCCCCCGCCCCCTCGGCGGCGACCAGGACGCAGGCCAGGCCGTGGTGGGTCGAGGCGACAATGCGTCCTTCGCTGGAACTGGCGCTGGAAAGGATACTGAAGCCGTTCTGCTCCAGTTCTCGGGCAATCGCCCGTACGCGCTCGCCGGCAACGCTGTCGGCCTTGAGGTCGCGATGGACGATGAGAATCGAAAAATCGAGATCTTTGTACACGAACCATGTCCCGAGGAGGATTTGCCTCAGGATAAGCCAAGGCGACGGCCTTCCGGCTATTGCTGCTGCGCCTGCTCCATCTGCAGCCACAACGCCGGAGCGCCGGCGGCCTTCTCGATCGCCGCCAGCCGCTCGGCGTGCGCGGCCAACTCCTGCTCGCCGGCGCGGATCACCCGGGTGCGCTGGCGCTCCGGCGACAACCGGCGGATCGCCGAAGCCTGGGCACGGCCCCCGTTCTCGCTCCCTTCGCCGGACAGCGACAGGTGCGTCTGCCCACCGGTCATGGCCAGCCAGACGTCGGCGAGGATCTCGGCGTCGAGCAGCGCGCCGTGCAGGTCGCGGTTGGAGTTGTCGACGTCGTAGCGCTTGCACAAGGCGTCGAGGCTGTTGCGCTGGCCGGGATGGCGCTCGCGGGCCATCAGCAGGGTGTCGAGCACCGTGCAATGGGCATTGATATCGGCACGCTCGGTCTGTCCCAGCCGGGAGAATTCGTCCTCGATAAAGCCGATATCGAACGCCGCATTGTGGATGATCAGTTGGGCGCCCTTGATGAACTCGAAGAACTCCTCGGCGATATCGGCGAACCGCGGCTTGTCGGCGAGAAAATCGTCGGTAATGCCGTGCACCGCGACGGCGCCCTCGTCCACCGCGCGGTCCGGCTGCAGATAGACGTGAAAATGCCGCCCGGTGAGACGCCGCCCCTGCAGCTCGACACAACCGATCTCGATGATCCGGTGGCCTTCGGTCACCGGCATGCCGGTGGTTTCGGTATCCAGTACGACGCTGCGCATATTCTGTCGCTCTCCTCTAGACGCCGTGTTTCTTCTGCTTCTGCGCGCGGGCGGCGGCGACGCCGCGATTGGCCAGCAGGTCGGCGCGTTCGTTGCCGGGATGGCCGGTATGCCCGCGCACCCAGCCCCAGGTGACCCGATGGCGGCCGACCTGCTCGTCGAGCTGCTGCCAGAGATCGGCGTTTTTCACCGGCTGGCGCGCGGCGGTCTTCCAGCCGCGCTTCTTCCAGTTCGGCAACCATTCCTGGATTCCGCGCATCACATATTCGGAGTCGGTGGTCAGATGCACCTCGCAGGGCCGCTTGAGCTCGGCCAGCGCGCGGATGGCCGCGGTCAGTTCCATGCGATTGTTGGTGGTTTCCACCTCGCCGCCCCAGAGTTCGCGCTCGACGCCCTGGCAGACCAGCAGCGCGCCCCATCCTCCGGGACCGGGGTTGCCCTTGCAGGCTCCATCGGTATAGATCTCGACCTTATCGCTCACTCAAGCCTCATGTTTCGACGACGCACGCCCGCTGACCTTGACCACCGGCAGCGGCAGCAGCTTGCCGATGGGCTCCCGGCGAGTCTGCGGCAATGGCCGCAGGCCGACCACCAGCTTGCGCACCACCAGCAGGTAGAAACCGCCGCCCGGCATCTGCCAGGACTCGCCCCAGGACTCCAGGCGCGCGGTGCGGGATTGCCAGGCGCGGGATGAAAGCGGCGGACGATAGCATCCGAAGCGACGTTTCTCCAGCGCGAAACCGAGCAACGACAGCCAGTCCCCGACCCGGCTGGAACCGATGCAGCGGGCCTGGCGCAGCGCATCGCTGGCGAAAAGGCGGCGCAGGCCCCAGAGGCTGCGCGGATTGATGCCGACCACCAGGAGATGGCCGCCGGGGCGGACGCTGCGCGCCGCCTCGCGCAGCAACGCGTGGGGCGACAGGCTGAAGTCCAGGGCGTGCTGCAGCACCACCACGTCGGCGGCATGTTCGGCTATCGGCCAGGCCTGCTCCTCGCAGAGGATCTGCACGCCCGGCAGGGGCGCGCCCAGGCGCACGCAGCAACGGATCTGCGCCGTCCCCTCGAAGTCGCCCGGCGGACCGTAATGCACCAGATAACCGCCGAAGAAGCGCGCCAGCTCCTCCTTGAGCAGGCGTCGCTCCTCCTGCAGCATCTGCTGCCCCAGGGGCGTGGCGAACCATTCCCGGGCGTCACGCACCAGTGACAGCCAGCGGGGATCGGCGTTGGCGAAGGGTCGGTCGCTCATGAAAACTCCCTGCGTGCAAACGCTCGGTCTAAGATGGAACGAATCCTTTTAAGTTTAGCGGTCGCCAGCGTCAACACACCCCGTTGCCGCGAGCCCTTCAACCTCGATGGACAGACCCGACAGGAGAATGCGGAACCGCCCAGCAAGACCGCGATGCCAGGGCGCCCGCGAAAACGGCATGGTACGGATAGATGCTCTCCCCGCCTTCCAGGACAACTACATATGGCTGCTGCAAGATCCCACCACCCGGCGCATCGCCGTGGTCGACCCCGGCGATGCGACGCCGGTGCTCGTCTGGCTGGAAGCGAATCCCGGCTGGCAGCTCGCCGATATCCTCATCACCCACCATCACGCTGACCACATCGGCGGCGCGGAAACCCTCAAGCGAACGACCGGGGCCCAAGTGCTGGGTCCCGACGACGAGCGCATCCCGGCACGGGATGTGACGCTGCACGACGGCGAAAGCATCGAGGTCCTCGGCTGCGCCTTCAGGATTCTCGAAGTGCCCGGCCACACCCGCAGCCACATCGCCTATTTCCATGCCGCCGCACAACCCTGGCTGTTCTGCGGCGACACCCTGTTTGCCGCCGGCTGCGGGCGTCTCTTCGAGGGCACGCCGGGCCAGATGCGCCGATCGCTGGAGCGGCTGGCCGGGTTGCCCGGAACGACCCTGGTCTACTGCAGCCACGAATACACCCTGAGCAACCTGCGTTTCGCCCAGGTGGTGGAACCGGACAATCCCGCCATCGCCCGGCGCCTAGCCGAGGTGACCGCTTGGCGAAACGCAGGAAGCGGCAGCCTGCCGTCGGAACTAGCCCTGGAACGGAAAACCAACCCTTTCCTGCGTACCGGCGAAACATCCGTCAAGGAAAGAGTGGCCCGCCGCTGTGGTCAGTCATTGCTTGACCCAGATCAAGTTTTCGCGGAGTTGCGGGCATGGAAGGACAATTTCTAGACAACTACCAACAGTTTACGGACTCCCGACGGGTTGACCCTGCTTCGGGACGCTTTCTAGAATCGGCCCACTTTTTTGCCCGGACTGTCCGCTCGCCCATGTCAAAGTCACTTTTAGGAGGCGTTGTCCCAGGTGTTCTGGCGAGGCGTAGCCCGCTCCTCGTCGCCCTCCTGGCCACCGCACTGGCAGGCTGCCAAAGTACCAATCAGCGACCCGATGACGAATATTCGCGCCTGGTCGCAAAGCCCAAGCGCGAAACACTGTGGCTGAAACGGGCCGCCACCGATCAGCCTCAGGACATCTGGGTACGCATGCGCGAAGGTTTCGCGCTGCAGGACGAGATAGATGTCAACCCGCGCATCGAGCGCCAACGCCTGTGGTTCGTCAGCAACCCGTTGCACATCGACAAGGTCAGCGAGCGCGGCGCCCTCTACATACATTACATCGTCGAGCGCCTGGAAGAACGTGGCATGCCGCTGGAACTGGCCTTGCTGCCGGTCATCGAGAGTGCTTACAACCCGCTCGCCTATTCCCGCGCCCATGCGGTGGGCCTCTGGCAGTTCATTCCCTCCACCGGTCGCGACTACAACCTGCATCAGACCCAGTGGTACGACGGTCGTCGCGACATCACCGCCTCCACCCAGGCGGCGATCGAGTACCTCTCCAAGCTTCACGACATGTTCAACGGCGATTGGCTGCTCGCCCTGGCCTCCTACAACGCCGGCGAGGGCACGGTCAGCCGGGCCATCGAGCGCAACCGCCGGCTCGGCCTGCCCACCGACTACTGGAACTTGCCGCTGCCCAAGGAAACCCAGGACTACGTGCCCAAGCTGTTGGCCCTGTCCCAGGTGATCATGACTCCCGAAGCCTATGGCATCAGCCTGAGCCCGATCGCCAACGAGCCCTATTTCGATCGGGTGGAGATCGGCGGCAGCATGGAGCTGTCGCGCCTCGCCGAGATGGCCGGCATAGACAAGGGCGAACTGCTGCGGCTGAACCCGGCCTACAAGCGCGGCATCACCCTGGACGGCCCCCAGTACCTGCTAGTGCCGACCGAAAGCGCCGAACGGCTGCAGCTCAGCCTGGGACGCACGCCCGAGCAACTGGCCGAATGGCGGAAACAGCGCCTGGCCGCCATCAACAGCGGCGTCCGCCCGAGAAGGCCGGAACTGCATCGGACCTTCAGCCTGCAGCAGGCCACCACGCCGCCCAGCGCCGCACGGCTACTGGCCCTGGAGGAAGAGCGGCCGCCGCGGCGGACATCCGTCGCCAGCAAGAAGCGCAAGGCGGTGACCTACTACAAGGTGCGCAAGGGGGATTCGCTCCACCGCATCGCCCAGCGCTTCCAGGTGGACACCAAGACATTGCAGCGCTGGAATTCCCTGAGCGGCCGGACCATCCGCCCGGGGCAGACCCTGACCCTCTTCTTGGCGAACTGACCGCGGCCGGCGATGTCCGATCCCGAGTTCCGCGAAAGTTCGCCGTCTTCCGCCCCCGTCCGACACGATGAGGGGCCGGGAGCGCAAGCTTTTTCCAAGGCTGACAAGCTGTTACTGTAGCGGCCCGAATGTCCAGAAGTCGCCATGGATCGGACCCTCCTATCGATGCGTCCCCTCTGCCTGCTGTTGCTCAGTCTGCTCGCGAGCGGGCCGGTGGTCGCGCGCATCACCGAAAGCCATGGCTACGCCCAGTTCGGCGTGCTCAAGTATCCCGTCGGTTTCCAGCATCTCGACTGGGTCAACCCCGAGGCCCCCAAAGGGGGCACGCTGCGCCTGATGGCCCTCGGCACCTTCGATACGCTGAACCCCTACAGCTTCAAGGGAACCAGCCCGTCGGCGACGGCCGACTTCCTGCAGTACGGCATCAACGAGCTGAACGAGCCGCTGATGGCCGGCTCCGGGATCTACGATCCCTCCGGGGACGAGCCCACCTCCAGCTATGGCCTGATCGCCGAATCCGTCGAATACAACGAAAGCCGCAGTTGGGTGGTGTTCAACCTGCGCCAAGCGGCCCGCTTCCATGACGGCAAGCCGATCACGGCTCAGGATGTGGCCTTCTCCTACCGCCTGCTCAGCCAGGAGGGCCATCCCCAGTACCGTGCCGAGCTGCGCGAGGTGCAGCGGGTCGACGTCCTCGGCCGCCACCGCATCCGCTTCGTCTTCAAGCGCTCGGACAATCCGCTGCTGATCTTGCGCCTCGGCGAGTTGCCGGTGCTCCCTCAGCACTACTGGAAGAACCGCGACTTCAAGGCCACTACCTTCGAGCCGCCCCTGGGCAGCGGCCCCTACCGCATCGCTCAGGTGCAGCCGGGGCGCCGCCTGGTGTTCGAGCGAGTGAAGAACTGGTGGGGCGCTAAGCTGCCGATCAACCGCGGAAAGTACAACTTCGACCGGGTGGACGTGGACTTCTACCGCGACAGCGACGTCGCCTTCGAGGCGTTCAAGGCCGGGCAGTTCGACTTCTATATCGAGCACCAGGCGAAGAACTGGGCCGGAGGCTACCATTTTCCGGCCGTACAGGCGGGCCAAGTGATCCGTGCCGAGATCCCGCACCGGATTCCGACCCAGACCCAGGCGCTGTTCATGAACACCCGCCGCAGCACCTTCGCCGACGCCAGGGTGCGCGAGGCCCTAGGGCTGATGTTCGATTTCGAATGGACCAATCGCGCCCTGTTCTACGGCGCCTATCGGCGCGCCGAGAGCTACTATCCGAACAGCGAGTTTTCCGCCTCCGGCAAGCCAGAGGGGGAAGAGTGGCTGCTGCTTTCCAGGTATCGCCAGCAATTGCCCGAGCGCCTGTTCCGCGAGCCTTTCCCGATGCCGAAGACCGACGGCCACGGCATCCCGCGCGAAACCCTGCGCCGAGCCCTGAACCTGCTCGGCGCGGCCGGCTGGAAGCTCTCCGGCCAGCGGCTGGTCGATGCCCGCGGCCAGCCGCTGCGCTTCGAGATCCTACTGGTCAACCCCAGCCTGGAGCGCATTCTCCAGCCCTATAGCGAAAACCTCGCCGGCATCGGTATCGAGGCGCAGTTGCGTACCGTGGATCGCGCCCAGTACAAGCAGCGGCTGGACCATTTCGACTACGACATGATTCTGCTGACCCTGCCGCAGACCCTCAGCCCCGGCCTGGAGCAGTGGTTCTACTTCCATTCCAGCCAGATTGGCGTGAAGGGCGGCAAGAACTATGCGGGCATCGCCAACCCGGTGGTCGACGGCCTGCTGGAAAGTCTGCTGGTGGCGCAGACCCGGGAGCAGCAGGTCGCCGCCGCCCGCGCCCTGGATCGCGTCCTGCTCTGGCAGCACTACAGCATCCCCAACTGGTACATCAATCAACACCGCCTGGCGTACCGCAACCGGTTCGCCTTCGTCACCACGCCGCCCTATACGCTGGGCCTGCGCGCCTGGTGGCTGAAGACCAAGGAGAACGACCGATGACCCATTCCCTGCGCACCCTGCTCCACGGCGCCGGCCTTTTGCTGCTCGGTTTCGCCGGCCTGGTCCAGGCAGATCCGCAGCACGCCATCACCCTGTACGACGAGCAGCCCAAGTACCCGGCCGACTACCAGCACTTCGAGTACGTCAATCCGGACGCACCGAAGGGAGGCACGCTGCGCCTGGCCGACTACGGCGGCTTCGACAGCCTCAACCCCTTCATTCCCAAGGGCAACGTGGAACAACGCATCGGCATGGTCTACGACAGCCTGACCTACCATGCGCAGGACGAGCCCTTCAGCGAATACGGCCTCATCGCCGAGAAGATCGAGAAAGCCCCGGACAACGGCTTCGTGCGCTTCTACATCAATCCCAAGGCGCGCTTCCACGACGGCCGGCCGGTCACTGCCGAGGACGTGAAGTTCACCTTCGAGACCCTGATCGAGCACGGCGACCCGATGTACCGCCACTACTACGCGGACGTCGCCCAGGTGGTGGTCGAGGAGCCGCTGAAGGTACGCTTCGACTTCAAGCACCGCGACAACCGCGAGCTGCCGCTGATCCTCGGCCAGTTGCAGATCCTGCCCAAACACTGGTGGGAAAGCCGCGACTTCACCAAGACCAGCCTGGAACCGCCGCTCGGCAGCGGGCCGTACCGTGTCGCCAAGCTGGAATCCGGTCGCTCCATCCGCTATGAGCGGGCCGCGGACTGGTGGGCCAAGGACCTGCCGGTCGCCCGCGGCCAGTACAACTTCGATGCCATCGTCGTCGACTACTACCGCGACATGTCGGTCGCCCTGGAAGCCTTCAAGGGCGGCCAGTTCGACCTCAACCTCGAATACTCCGCCAAGGATTGGGCCACCGGCTACGAATCCGCCGCCCTCAATGACGGCCGGATGATCAAGAAGGCCATCCCCAACCACAATCCGGTCGGCATGCAGGCCTTCGCCTTCAACATCCGCCGGCCCCTCTTCCAAGACCGCCGCGTGCGCGAAGCGCTCGGCCTGCTGTTCGACTTCGAATGGTCGAACAAGCAACTGTTCTTCGGCTCCTACAAGCGCACCAGCAGCTACTTCGAGAATTCGGAAATGGCTGCCCACCAGTTGCCTGACGAGGAGGAGCTGACGATTCTCGAACCCTTGCGCGAACAGTTGCCGCCGCAGGTGTTCAGCGAGGTCTACCGACCGCCGGTGACCAACGGCGACGGCATCATCCGCGACCAGAAGCGGCGTGCCTACCAGTTGCTCCAGGAAGCCGGCTACCGCATCGAGAACGACCGCATGGTCGGCCCCGACGGCAAGCCGCTAGCCTTCGAGTTCATGCTCCACCAGGCCAACCTGGAACGCATCCTGCTGCCCTACAAGCGCAACCTCGGCGAACTCGGCATCGACATGCAGATCCGCCGCGTCGACGTTCCCCAGTTCATCAACCGCATGCGCAACCGCGACTTCGACATGACCAGCGCCACCTGGCCGCAGTCCAACTCGCCGGGCAACGAACAGCGCGAGTTCTGGCATTCCAGCAGCGCCGACAATCCCGGCAGCCGTAACTTCATCGGCCTGCGCGATCCGGCCATCGACCAACTGGTCGAAAGCTTGATCCGCGCCGACTCGCGGAAAAGCCTGGTCGCCCACGCCCGCGCCCTCGACCGCGCACTGCAGTGGGGTTTCTATGTGGTGCCCAACTACCACGTGGACACCTGGCGCATCGCCTACTGGAACAGGTTCGGCCAGCCGCAGAAGACCCCGCTGTACGACTACGGCCTGATGACCTGGTGGCAGAACAGCGACAAGCCACTACCCCAGGACGCAGCGGCGGCGCGACAGGAAGCTCGCTAGATGCTGGCCTACATCCTGCGCCGCCTGCTGCTGATCGTGCCGACGCTGTTCGGCATCCTGCTGCTCAATTTCGTCATCATCCAGGCCGCCCCCGGCGGTCCGGTGGAACAAACCATCGCCAGGCTGGAAGGCTTCGACGCCGCCGCCGGCGGTGCCACCGGCCGAGTTTCCGGCGGCGGCGGCGAAGTTTCCGGGGGCAGTTCCCACTATCGCGGCGCTCAGGGCCTGGACCCCGATCTGATCGCCGAGATCGAGCGCATGTACGGCTTCGACAAGCCGGCCCACGAGCGTTTCTGGCTGATGCTGACCAACTACCTGAAGCTAGACTTCGGCGAGAGCTTCTTCCGCGACGCCAAGGTCACCGACCTGATCCTCGAGAAGATGCCGGTGTCGATCTCCCTGGGGCTGTGGAGCACCCTGATCATGTACCTGGTGTCCATTCCCCTGGGGATCGCCAAGGCGGTGCGCCACGGCAGCGCCTTCGACGTCTGGACCAGTTCGGCGATCATCGTCGGCTATGCGATCCCGGCTTTCCTGTTCGCCATCCTACTCATCGTGCTGTTCGCCGGCGGCAGCTATTTCGACTGGTTCCCGCTGCGCGGGCTGACCTCGAACAACTTCGACGAACTCAGCCTGGGCGGCAAGATCCTCGACTATTTCTGGCACCTGACCCTGCCAGTGACTGCCCTGGTGATCGGCAACTTCGCCACCCTCACCCTGCTGACCAAAAACAGCTTCCTCGACGAGATCAACAAGCAGTACGTGGTCACCGCGCGCGCCAAGGGCCTGTCGAAGAACCGCGTGCTCTACGGGCACGTGTTCCGCAACGCCATGCTGATCGTCATCGCCGGTTTCCCCTCGGCCTTCATCGGCTTGTTCTTCACCGGCTCGCTGCTGATCGAGGTGATCTTCTCCCTCGACGGCCTCGGCCTCCTGAGCTTCGAGGCGGCGATCAACCGCGACTATCCGGTGGTGTTCGGCACCCTCTTCATCTTCACCCTGCTGGGACTGGTCGTGAAACTGATCGGCGATCTTACCTACACCCTGGTCGATCCACGCATCGACTTCGAAAGCCGGGAGAGCTGAGCATGAAACTGACTCCCCTCAACCGGCGCCGGCTGGAACTCTTCAAGGCGCACCGGCGCGGCTGGTGGTCGCTCTGGCTGTTCCTCGCGCTGTTCGCCGCAAGCCTCGGCGCCGAGCTGATCGCCAACGACAAACCGCTGCTGGTGCGCTACGACGGCGACTGGTACTTCCCGGTGTTCAAGCGCTACCCGGAAACCACCTTCGGTGGCGAGTTCCCGCTGACCACCAACTACAAGACCCCCTATATCCGGGACCTGATCGAAGAGAAAGATGGCTGGATGCTCTGGCCGCCGATCCCTTTCAGCTATTCGAGCATCAACTACGAATTGACCGTCCCGGCACCGGCGCCACCGTCGCGAGTCAACTGGCTGGGTACCGACGATCAGGGCCGTGACGTGCTTGCCCGGGTCATCTATGGCTTCCGCATCTCGGTGCTGTTCGCCATCACCCTGACCCTGCTCAGTTCGCTCGTCGGTGTCGTCGTCGGCGCCCTGCAGGGCTTCTACGGCGGCTGGGTCGATCTGCTCGGCCAGCGCTTCCTGGAAATCTGGTCCGGCCTGCCGGTGCTCTACCTGCTGATCATCCTGGCCAGCTTCGTCCAGCCCAACTTTTGGTGGCTGCTGGGCATCATGCTGCTGTTCTCCTGGATGAGCCTGGTCGACGTGGTGCGCGCCGAGTTCCTGCGCGGCCGCAACCTGGAGTACGTACGCGCGGCCCGCGCCCTGGGCATGAGCAACGGCGCCATCATGTACCGGCACATCCTGCCCAACGCTATGGTCTCGACCATGACCTTCATGCCCTTCATCCTCACCGGCGCCATCGGCACCCTCACCGCCCTGGACTTTCTCGGCTTCGGCCTGCCGCCCGGCGCGCCGTCCCTCGGCGAACTGGTCGCCCAGGGCAAGGCTAACCTGCAATCGCCCTGGCTGGGGATCACCGCCTTCGTGGTGCTGGCGCTGATGCTCAGCCTGCTGGTGTTCATCGGCGAGGCGGCGCGCGATGCCTTCGACCCGAGGAAGTGAAATGAACGATTCGCAGAACCTCATCGAGATCCGCGACCTCGCGGTCGAGTTCGTCGGCGGCGATCGCCTGGAGCGCGTGGTGGAAGGCGTCAGCTTCGACATCCGGCGGGGCGAAACCCTGGCCCTGGTCGGCGAAAGCGGTTCAGGCAAGTCGGTCACCGCCCACTCGATCCTGCGCCTGCTGCCCTATCCGCTCGCCCGCCATCCGTCCGGTAGCATCCGCTATGCCGGCCAGGACCTGCTCCGGCTCGACGAGCGCCGGCTGCGCGGCATCCGCGGCAATCGCATCGCCATGGTCTTCCAGGAGCCGATGACCTCGCTGAACCCGCTGCACAGCATCGAGAAGCAGATCAACGAGGTTCTCGCCCTGCACAAGGGTCTGCGCGGCGCGGCAGCCACCGCGCGCACCCTGGAGCTGCTCGAACTGGTCGGCATTCCCGAGCCGCACAAGCGCCTCAAGGCCTATCCCCACGAACTTTCCGGCGGCCAGCGGCAACGGGTGATGATCGCCATGGCGCTGGCCAACGAACCCGAATTGCTGATCGCCGACGAGCCGACTACGGCGCTGGACGTCACCGTGCAGTTGAAGATCCTCGAGCTGCTCAAGGACCTGCAGGCCCGCCTGGGCATGGCCTTGCTGCTGATCACCCACGACCTCAACCTGGTGCGGCGCACCGCCCACCGGATCTGTGTCATGCGCGGCGGGCGCATCGTCGAACAGGCCGGCTGCGAGGAAATCTTTCATGCGCCGAAGCATCCCTATACTCAGGAGTTGCTCGGCGCCGAACCCAGCGGGGAGCCGGCGGACAACCCGGTCGGCGAGCCGCTGCTGGAGGTCGAGGACCTGCGCGTCTGGTTCCCGATCAAGAAGGGCCTGCTGCGCCGTACCGTCGATCACGTCAAGGCGGTGGACGGCATCGGCTTCAGCCTGCGTCGCGGACAGACCCTGGGCATCGTCGGGGAAAGCGGTTCCGGCAAGTCCACCCTCGGCCTGGCGATCCTGCGCCTGCTTGCCAGCCAGGGCTCGATTCGCTTCCGCGGCCAGACGCTGAACGGTCTGTCGCAAGGCGAGATCCGCCCCCTGCGACGGGAGATGCAGGTGGTCTTCCAGGACCCCTTCGGCAGCCTCAGCCCGCGCATGTCGGTGGGGCAGATCGTCGGCGAGGGCCTGCGTATCCACCGCCTCGGCACACTGGCCGAACAAGAGCAGGCGATCGTCGAGGCGCTGCGCGAGGTCGGCCTGGACCCGGAAACCCGCCACCGCTACCCGCACGAGTTTTCCGGCGGACAGCGGCAGCGGATCGCCATCGCCCGGGCACTGGTGCTGAAGCCGGCACTGATCCTGCTGGACGAGCCCACTTCGGCGCTCGATCGCACGGTACAGCGCCAGGTCGTCGAGCTGCTGCGCTCGTTGCAGCGCAAGTACGACCTGACCTATCTGTTCATCAGCCACGACCTGGCGGTGGTCAAGGCGCTCAGCCACCAGTTGATGGTGGTCAGACAGGGACAGGTGATCGAACAGGGGGCTGCGCGGGATATCTTCGCCGCTCCGCGACATACTTATACACGGCAGTTGCTGGAAGCCGCCTTCCTGGCTCCCGGCAGCGCCGATTAACTAGAAGAGGAACTGATCCATGGGATTTCTCGCCGGTAAGCGCGTACTGATCGTCGGCGTCGCCAGCAAACTGTCCATCGCCTCCGGTATCGCCGCCGCGATGCACCGCGAAGGTGCCGAACTGGCCTTCACCTATCAGAACGACAAGCTCAAGGGTCGGGTCGAGGAGTTCGCCGCCGGCTGGGGCTCCGGCCCCGAGCTGTGCTTCCCCTGCGACGTGGCCAACGACGAGGACATTGCCAGGGTCTTCGAGGAACTGGGCAAGAAGTGGGACGGCCTGGATTGCATCGTCCACTCGGTCGGCTTCGCGCCCGGCGACCAGCTCAACGGCGATTTCACCGAGGTCACCAGCCGCGACGGCTTCAAGATCGCCCACGACATCAGCGCCTACAGCTTCGTCGCCCTGGCCAAGGCCGGCCGCGAGATGATGAAGGGCCGCAACGGCAGCCTGCTGACCCTGTCCTACCTGGGCGCCGAGCGCACCATACCCAACTACAATGTGATGGGCATGGCCAAGGCCAGCCTGGAAGCCGGCGTGCGCTACCTGGCCGCCAGCCTCGGCCCGGAGGGCACCCGCGTCAACTGCATCTCCGCCGGGCCGATCCGCACCCTGGCCGCCTCCGGCATCGCCAGCTTCCGCAAGATGCTCGCCGCCAACGAGCGCCAGACGCCCCTACGCCGCAACGTGACCATCGAGGAAGTCGGCAACGCCGGCGCTTTCCTCTGCTCCGACCTGGCCTCGGGCATCAGCGGCGAAATCCTCTACGTCGACGGTGGCTTCAACACCACCGCCATGGGGCCGCTGGAAGACTGACCCGTCCGCCTTGCAGGCTGGCGGTCCGCACGATCGCCAACGACAATGCCCGCATCGCAGGATGCGGGCATTGTCGTTTCCGTGCCCATCTCTATGCATCCCTTTCTGTCCGAGGTCGATGTCGCCATGCACGAGCAATCCCCCGCCGAACTGATCTACGGTCTGGACGACCGCCCTGCCCCGCTTCCCGCCTTCTTTGCCGCACTGCAGCACATCCTCGCCAGCTTCGTCGGCATCATCACCCCGCCATTGGTGATCGGCACGGTGCTCGGTCTGGGCGAGCAGTTGCCCTACCTGATCAGCATGGCGTTGCTGGTTTCCGGTGTCGGCACCTTTCTCCAGGCTTGGCGGCCGCTGGGCATCGGTGCCGGGATGATCTGCCTGCAGGGCACCAGCTTCACCTTCCTCGGCGCGGTGCTCGCCGCCGGCCTGCTGGCCAAGAGCCGCGGCGGCGGCCCCGAAGAGATTCTCGCGCTGATTTTCGGTGTGTGCTTTCTCGGCGCCTTCGTGCAGGTCGTTCTCAGCCGCTTCATCGGCCAGTTGCGTCGAGTGATAAGTCCGCTGACCACCGGCATCGTCATCACCCTGATCGGCACCAGCCTGATCAAGGTCGGCATCACCGATATCGGCGGCGGCTTCGGTGCCGCGGATTTCGGCGCCCCGGGCAATCTCGCGCTGGGTGCGCTGGTGTTGCTGACCATCGTCCTGCTCAACCGCTCCCGTCGGCCCCTACTGCGCCTCTCGGCGATCGTCGTCGCCCTGGCTTTCGGCAGCTTGGTGGCTTGGCTGTCCGGCCGGCTGGTCCCCCAGGCCTTGCCGGAACTGCCGACGCTCAGCGTGCCGCAGCCCTTCCGCTACGGTTTCGATTTCGCCTGGGCGGCTTTCGTGCCGGTGGCGCTGGTCTACCTGATCAGCACCATCGAGACGGTCGGCGACCTCACCGCGAACTGCCTGCTGTCGCGCCAGCCGATCTCCGGTTCGCCCTATCTGGACAGACTCAAAGGCGGCGTGCTCGGCGATGGCGTCAGTTGCCTGATCGCCGCCAGCCTCGGTGCCTTTCCCAACACCACCTTCGCGCAGAACAACGGCGTGATCCAGATGACCGGCGTGGCCAGCCGCCATGTCGGCCTCTACATCGGCATCATCCTCGTCGCCTTCGGCCTGATCCCGGCACTCGGCGCGCTGCTGCAGCAGATCCCCAAGCCGGTGCTGGGCGGTGCCACCCTGATCATGTTCGGCAGCGTCGCCGTGGCCGGCATCCGCATCCTCGCCCGGACCACCCTGGACCGTCGCGACACGCTGATCGTCGCCGCCTCCCTCGGCATCGGCCTGGGCGTCGCCGCACAGCCGCAACTCTTGCAGCAGATGCCCGAACTCGTGCGCAACCTGTTCGATTCGGCGATCACCAGCGGCGGCCTGACGGCGATCCTCCTCGACCTGTCGCTACCACGCGAGGAAAGCGCCAGGCCCTGAAGCCGGAATCCGGTTAGGGCCGCGATTCGCCGGCCGGCAGCAGCGCGCCGCCGGACACGGCCGGACGGCGCATGGTCAGCGCGATTCCGGCGAAGACCAGGGCGATGCCGGCCAGGTGATAAAGATGCGGCCGCTCGCCCAGCAGCAGCGCAGAGAGAATGGTGCCGAACACCGGCATCAGGTGGATGAACAGCGAGCCCCGCGCCGGCCCGATGGCGGCGACGCCAGCGTTGTAGCAGAGAAACCCTAAGAAAGCCGCCACCACGCCCGCGTAGAGGATGCCGCCGATGGACTGGACATTGAGCACGATCGAACGTCCCTCCGCGACCTCCCAGGCATAGGCCGGTGCCTGGGCCACCAGGCCGATCGCGATGCACGCCGCCAGGAGCAGCATCGGGTGCACGCCCTGCGGGCGCCACTGCAGGCCCACGGTGTAGAGTCCCCAGGACAGCACCGCCGCGAGCATCCACAGATCGCCGATGTTCAGGCTAAGGGCTAGGAGCTTGTCCAGGCTGCCCTGGACCACCAGAGTCAATGCTCCGGCCAGCGAAACGATCACGCCAAGGGCCTCTTGGCAGCTGAGACGCTTGCCGAAAAGCAGGAAAGCCAGAGCGATGGTCGCCACGGGAATGAAGGAGTTGAGCAGGATGGCGCTGGTCGCCGTGGTGTATTGCAGGGCGATGTAGGAAAAGGTGTTGTAACAGCCGACGCCCAGCACGCCGAGCAGGAGCAGCGGCCGCCAACCCGCGCGCAGGGCCGGCCATTGCTTGCGCAGATGCGGCAGGGCGAGCGGCAGCACCAGCAGGAAGGCGATGGTCCAGCGCCAGAAGGCCAGCCCCACCGGCGGCAGGTCGCCACGCAAGCCACGGCCCATGACCATGTTTCCCGACCAGAACAGCGATGCTAGGGTGAGCAGCAGATAGGGATTGGTCAGCAATCGCTTCATCGGGACATCCAATGCAGACAGAAAGGCTACTTTTCTTCCCTTAGGGGCACCAAGGGCGGGGTCGGCGTATAGATCATGACCTCCAGCACCTCGGAATGAAATTCCCGATGGTAGAGCACTATGACCACGCCGGTCGTGACCAGCATGAACACCCAGGGGTTGATGAACCAGGCCAGCATGGCCAGGCCGAAATAATAGGCGCGCAGACCGAAGTTGAACTGGTTGGCGGCCAGCGAGATCACCCGCGCGACGCGCTCGGCAAAAGCCTTGCGTTCCTGCTCGGTGACGTGCCGCTCTCCCACCATCGGCGCGGCGCCGACTAGCACTGCGGCGAAATTGTATTGGCGCATGCACCAACTGAAGGTGAAGAAGGCATAGACGAACACCACGCACAGGCAGAGCAGCTTGATTTCCGACAGCTCGCGGGTGGTCACCTGGACGAAGGGCAGCTCGGCCAGCAGGGAAACCGCCCGTTCGGACGAACCCAGCAAGGTGAGAATGCCGGCGAGAATGATCAGGGTGCTGGAAGCGAAGAAGGAGGCGCTGCGCTCCAGGCTGCCGATCACGCTGGCGTCGGCGATGCGAGTGTCGCGCTGCAGCAGGCGGCGCATCCAGTCCTCTCGATAGAGGTGCATGATGCTGGCCAGGCAAGGGGTGTCGCGCCCCTTCCAGATGGCATAGCGGGTATAGCCTACCCAGCAAAGCACGAACCAGATGATGGCAAGCAAATGAGGCAGATAGCTTTCGGCGCTGAACATCGGTACTCCTAGCCACGGCAACGCGAGAAGCCCGTCACTTTACCCACACGACGAGAAAATGCCAGTCGAAGGAGCGGCCGGCATTTCCTTGTCGGGAAACCGCCGGGCTCAGGGCTGCTTCTTCTCCCAGCCGGTCAGTTCGGCCAGGGCCTTGCCGATATCCGCCAGGGAACGCACGGTCTTCACGCCGGCATCCTGCAGGGCGGCGAACTTCTCGTCCGCAGTGCCTTTGCCGCCGGAGATGATCGCACCGGCATGCCCCATGCGCTTGCCCGAAGGCGCGGTGACACCGGCGATGTAGGAAACCACCGGCTTGTCGACCTTGGCCTTGATGTAGGCCGCCGCCTCTTCCTCGGCACTGCCGCCGATTTCGCCGATCATCACGATGGCTTCGGTCTGCGGATCGGCCTGGAACAGACCGAGGATATCGATGAAGCTGGACCCCGGAATCGGGTCGCCACCGATACCCACGCAGGTGGACTGGCCAAAGCCCGCATCGGTGGTCTGCTTCACCGCCTCGTAGGTCAGGGTGCCCGACCGGGAAACGATGCCGACCCTGCCCGGCATGTGGATATTGCCCGGCTGGATGCCGATCTTGCACTCGCCGGGAGTGATCACGCCCGGACAGTTGGGGCCGATCAGGCGCACGCCCAGCTCGTCGCATTTAAGCTTGACCTGCAGCATGTCGAGGGTCGGTATGCCCTCGGTGATACAGACGATCAGCCGAACACCGGCGAAAGCCGCTTCAAGAATGGAGTCCTTGCAGAAGGGCGCGGGTACGTAGATGACCGAGGCGTCGGCGCCGGTGGCCTCCACGGCCTCGCGGACCGTGTCGAATACCGGCAGGTCGAGATGGACGAGTCCCCCCTTGCCTGGCGTCACGCCTCCGACCATCCGGGTGCCATAGGCGATGGCCTGTTCACTGTGGAAGGTCCCCTGGCTACCGGTGAATCCCTGGCAGATGACCTTGGTGTCCTTGTTGACCAGAATACTCATGGGTTGTCCTCCGCTGCCTTGACCACCTGCACCGCCGCATCGGTCAGGGTGCTGGCCGGAATAATGTTCAGGCCGCTCCGGGCCAGCATCTCGGCGCCCAGTTCCGCGTTGTTGCCCTCCAGGCGGACCACCACCGGAACCTTGACGCCCACTTCCCGGACCGCGCCGATGATGCCTTCGGCGATCATGTCGCAGCGCACGATGCCGCCGAAGATATTGACCAGCACGGCTTTCACCTTGGCATCGGAGAGAATGATCTTAAAGGCTTCGGTCACCCGCTCCTTGGTCGCGCCGCCGCCAACGTCGAGGAAGTTGGCCGGCCGGCCCCCATGGAGATTGACGATGTCCATGGTGCCCATGGCCAGTCCGGCGCCGTTGACCATGCAGCCGATGTTGCCCTCGAGAGCTACGTAGTTCAGCTCCCACTTCGCCGCATGCACTTCGCGGGGATCTTCCTGGGAAGGGTCGTGCATGGCGCGCAGTCTAGGTTGGCGGAACAGGGCGTTGGCATCGAGATTGATCTTGGCGTCCAGGCAGAGCAGATTGCCGTCTTTCTGGACCACCAGCGGGTTTACCTCTACCAAGGCCAGATCGTGCTCCTGGAACAGCTTGGCCAGGCCGATGAAGATATGGGTGAACTGCTTGAGCTGATCGCCTTCGAGCCCCAGCCGGAAGGCCAGGTCGCGGGCCTGGAATGGCTGGGCGCCGACCAGGGGGTCGATACTGGCCTTGAGGATCTTCTCGGGCGTTTCGTGGGCGACCTGCTCGATGTTCACCCCGCCCTCGGTCGAGGCCATGAAGACGATGCGGCGACTCGAACGATCGATTACCGCTCCCAGGTAAAGCTCCCGCTCGATCTCGGTGCAAGCTTCGACCAGGATCTTGCCGACCGGCTGCCCCGAAGCGTCGGTCTGGTAGGTCACCAGTCGCTTGCCCAGCCAGTTGACGGCGAAGGCCTTCGCCTCCTCCCGGCTCTTGACCAGCTTGACGCCACCGGCCTTGCCACGACCGCCGGCATGCACCTGGACCTTCGCGACCCAGCAGTTGCCGCCAATCCTGTCGCAGGCCTCCGCTGCGGCCTCCGGGGTATCGATGGCAACGCCTTGGGACACGGGTAAACCATATTCGGCGAAAAGCTGCTTGCCCTGATATTCATGGAGATTCATGTCTGGGTACCGTTCTGGTTTTTATGGCTGTCCTTGCGCGGCATGGTGCCGGACCATGCCGACACCACGACCATACCATACCAGCGAAAGCAGCGCGGCAGACGCTCCGCTGTAGCTGCGAGGAGCTACAGCGGATTGTCTGCCGCCGGGTATTGCCTTGTTGCTCGCTTACTTCTTGCGGTTGGCAACGTGAATCGCGTGGCCGCTGACCGCCAGGGCGGCCTCGTGCAGCGCTTCGGACAGCGCCGGGTGGGCGAAGACCATCATGCCCAGGTCTTCAGAGCTAGTGCCGAACTCCATGGCGATGGCGCCCTGCTGGACCAGTTCGGCGGCGCTCGGGCCGATCACATGGACGCCAAGCACGCGGTCGGTCTTGGCATCGGCGATGACCTTGACGAAGCCTGCGGTATCGTTGGCGGCCATGGCGCGGCCGCTGGCAGCGAAGGGGAAGACGCCGACGTTGATGGCTATGCCCTCGGCCTTCAGAGCCTGCTCGGTCTTGCCCACGCCGGCGATTTCCGGGTGGGTGTAGATGACGGCCGGAATCAGGTCATAGTTCATTTGGGCCTTGTGACCGGCGATGCGCTCGGCGACCACTACACCCTCTTCCGAGGCCTTGTGGGCCAGCATGGCACCGCGGACCACGTCACCGATGGCATAGACGCCAGGCACGCTGGTGGCGCAGTAGTCGTCGACATAGATGAAGCCACGCTCGTCCAGGGTCACGCCGCTGTCGGCGGCCAGCAGGTCGGTGGTCACCGGGCGGCGGCCGACCGCGACGATCAGCTTGTCGAAGGTCTGCGACTTCTCGCCTTCGGCATCGACGAACTTGACGGTGACCTGCTTGTTCTTGACCTCGGTGCCGGTGACACGAGCACCCAGCAGGATCTTCAGGCCTTGCTTAGTGAGAATCTTCTGGGCTTCCTTGGCGACCTGTTCGTCGACGGCCGGCAGGAACTTGTCCATGGCCTCAAGTACGGTGACTTCGGCACCCAGGCGGGCCCAGACCGAACCCAGCTCCAAGCCGATCACGCCAGCGCCGATCACGCCGAGCTTGCCCGGAACGTTCTGGAAGTCCAGGGCGCCGGTGGAGTCGACGATGACATCCTGATCGACCGGAGCCGGCGGAATTTCCACCGGCTTGGAACCGGAAGCAAGGATGACGTTCTCGGTGTCGAGTACCTGGCTGCTGCCGTCGGCAGCGGTGACTTCGACCTTCTTGCCGGCCAGCAGCTTGCCATGACCTTCGAACAGGGTAACGCCATTGGCCTTGATCAGCGAGGAGACCCCGCCGGTGAGGTTTCTGACGATCTGGTCCTTACGGGCGATCATGGTCGGCACGTCGATGGCGACTGCGCCGGTGCTGATGCCGTGGAGCTTGAAGCTCTCGTGTGCCTCGTGGAACTTGTAGGAGCTGTCCAGCAGCGCCTTGGAGGGAATGCAGCCTACGTTCAGGCAGGTACCGCCAAGCGAGGTCTTACCTTCTTTGCCCTTGTACTTCTCGATCAGGGCGGTCTTGAGGCCAAGCTGGGCAGACTTGATGGCAGCCACGTAGCCGCCGGGGCCTGCACCAATCACAATCACGTCGAACTTCTGACTCATAACAAATCCTCTTCTTTAAAACGGCGTAAAGCCGCCGGCACGGGCTTTACTGGAAAAGCCTGTGCGGGCAGCTTGCGATCTCAGATCAGATGTCCAGCAGCAGGCGAGCCGGGTCTTCCAGGAGATCCTTCATGGTCACCAGGAAGGTAACGGCCTCCTTGCCATCGATCAAACGGTGATCGTAGGAAAGGGCAAGATACATCATCGGCAGGATGACGACTTGACCGTTGACGGCCATCGGACGCTCCTGGATCTTGTGCATGCCGAGGATGGCGGTCTGCGGCGGGTTGACGATCGGGGTCGAGAGCAGGGAACCGAATACGCCACCGTTGGAGATGGTGAAGGTGCCACCGGTCATTTCCTCGATGGTCAGCTTGCCGGCCTTGGCCTTCTTGCCGAACTCGTTGATACCACCTTCGATCTCGGCCAGGCTCATGAACTCGGCGTTGCGCAGCACCGGCACCACCAGACCACGATCGCTGGAAACGGCCACGCCGATGTCCTGGTAGCCGTGGTAGACGATGTCGTTACCGTCGATGGAGGCGTTGACGCCCGGCTGGCGCTTCAAAGCCTCGACAGCGGCCTTGACGAAGAAGGACATGAAGCCCAGGCGCACGCCGTTGTGGGTCTTCTCGAACAGATCCTTGTACTTAGCACGCAGCTCCATGACCGGCTTCATGTTGACTTCGTTGAAAGTCGTCAGCATGGCCATGGAGGACTGGGCCTCGACCAGGCGCTCGGCGACCTTAGCGCGCAGGCGGGTCATCGGCACGCGCTTCTCGACGCGATCGCCGGCCGCGAACAGCGGAGCGGCGGTGGCGGCGGGCGCCGGCTGGCCGGCAGGAGCGGACTTCTTGGCTTCCGCGGCGGCGACCGCGTCTTCCTTGGTCACGCGACCGCCCTTGCCGGTACCGGTGATGCTGTCGGCAGCGATGGCATTTTCCTCGGCGATCTTGCGGGCAGCCGGGGACAGGATCGGCGCTTCGGCGGCGGCCGGAGCGGCGGCCGGAGTCGGAGCGGCAGCGGCCGGAGCGGCAGCCGGAGCTGCGGTGGCCGCGCCACCCTCGGTCAGCTTGCCGAGCAGTTCGCCGCTGAGCACGGTGTCGCCTTCGTTCTTGACGATCTCAGCGATCACGCCGTCCGCTTCAGCAAGCACTTCCATCACGACCTTGTCGGTTTCGATGTCGACGATCAGCTCGTCACGCTTGACGGCTTCGCCAGGCTTCTTGTGCCAGGTGGCGACGGTGCCGTCCGCGATCGATTCCGGGAAAGTCGGGGCTTTGATATCGATAGCCATTATCTAAAGTTCCTATTGATTCGTTGCTTCTGCGAGAAGGCGTTAAACAGTGAAAGCATCCTGCAGCAGTTTTTCTTGCTGCTCGGCATGCATCGACGCGTAACCGCAAGCCGGAGCGGCCGACGCCTCGCGACCAGCATACTGGAGAAACAACTCCTTCTTGTGCGCGCTGGCGACACGACGCATGTGATGCTGACTGCAGTACCAGGCGCCCTGGTTCATCGGCTCTTCCTGACACCAGACCACATGCTTGAGGTTGGTGTACGGAGCCATGACCTCGGCCAGTTCTTCTTCCGGGAACGGATAGAGCTGCTCGATACGGACGATGGCGATGTCCTCGCGACCTTCGGCATGACGCTTATCCAGCAGGTCGTAATAGACCTTGCCACTGCACAGGACCAGACGCTCGACTTTCTTCGGATCGAGGCTATCGACCTCCGGCAGGACTGGATGGAAGGAGCCGAGAGCCAGATCTTCCAGGGTGGAGATCGCCGATTTGTGACGCAGCAGCGACTTCGGCGTCAAGGCCACCAGCGGCTTGCGCAGCGGACGGATCACCTGGCGCCGCAGCATGTGATAGACCTGCGCCGGGGTAGTCGGTACGCAGACCTGGATGTTCTGCTCGGCGCACAGTTGCAGGTAACGCTCCAGACGTGCCGAAGAGTGCTCCGGACCCTGGCCCTCGTAGCCGTGCGGCAGCAGCATGGTTAGGCCGCACAGGCGTCCCCACTTGGTCTCGCCGCTGCTGATGAACTGGTCGATCACCACCTGGGCACCGTTGGCGAAGTCGCCGAACTGGGCTTCCCAGATCACCAACGCGTTCGGCGTGGTGGTGGCATAGCCATATTCGAAAGCCAGCACGGCCTCTTCCGAGAGGAAGGAATCATACAGCTCGAACTTCGGCTGTCCCTCGTAGAGATGCTGCAGCGGAATGTAGCGGCTGGCATCCTTCTGGTTGTGCAGCACCGCATGGCGGTGCGAGAAGGTGCCACGACCGACGTCCTGACCGGTGATACGTACCGGATGGCCTTCCTTCAACAGAGTGGCGTAGGCCAGGGTCTCGGCACAGCCCCAGTTGATCGGCATGGCACCGACGCCCATGCGGCCGCGATCCTCGAGGATCTTAGCGACTTGGCGCTGGACCACGAAACCTTCCGGGATCTGCAGCAGCTTGGCGTTCAGCTCCTGCAGGGTCTTCAGCTCGAAGCTGGTGTCGTGACGAGCGGTCCAGGCATGGCCAAGATAGGGGGTCCAGTCGACGAACAGCTCGGTGTTCGGCTCCTTGACCAGGCTCTTGAGCACGTGCTGACCGTTATCCAATGCGGTACGGTATTCGTCGACCTTGGCCTGGACTTCTTCCTGGCTCAGGCTGCCCTCCTTAACCAGCGCGTCGGCATACAGCTCGCGGGTGGTGGGCTGCTTGGCGATTTTCTGGTACATCAGCGGCTGGGTGCCGCTCGGCTCGTCGGCCTCGTTGTGGCCGCGACGGCGGTAGCAGACCAGGTCGATGACTACGTCGCGCTTGAACTGCATGCGATAGTCGACGGCCAGTTGGGTCACGAACAGCACGGCTTCCGGATCGTCACCGTTGACGTGCAGTACCGGCGCCTGAATCATCTTCGCCGGGTCGGTGCAATACTCGGTCGAACGGGTGTCGACCGGGTTGCTGGTGGTGAAGCCGACTTGGTTGTTGACCACGATGTGGATGGTACCGCCCGTCTTGTAGCCGCGGATCTGCGACATCTGGAAGGTCTCCATCACCACGCCCTGACCGGCGAAGGCCGAGTCGCCGTGGATGGAGATCGGTACCACCTTCTCGCCGGTAGCGTCGACGCGACGGTCCTGGCGGGCACGCACGGAGCCCTCGACCACCGGGGAGACGATTTCCAGGTGCGAGGGGTTGAACGCCATGGCCAGGTGCACTTCGCCACCCGAGGTCATCACGTTGGAGGAGAAGCCCTGGTGGTACTTCACGTCACCGGAGCCCAATTCGACCAGATGCTTGCCTTCGAACTCGTCGAACAGGTCGCGCGGATTCTTGCCCAGCGCGTTAACCAGCAGGTTCAGACGACCGCGGTGGGCCATGCCGACGACGACTTCCTTGGTGCCATAGGAGCCTACGCGCTGGATGATCTCGTCGACGACCGGCACCAGGCTTTCGGCGCCTTCCAGACCGAAGCGCTTGGTGCCCGGATATTTAGTGCCCAGGTATTTTTCCAGGCCTTCGGCAGCGCTCAGGCGCTCGAGCAGGTGGCTTTTCACCTCCTTGGAGTACACCGGACGACCGCGTACGCTTTCCAGGCGCTGGGCGAACCAGTTACGTTGCTCGGAATCGACGATATGGGTGAATTCGGCGCCGATAGTGCGGCAATATGTCTCCTGCAATGCCTGCAGGATTTCGCGTAGGGTCGCCTCTTCCTTACCGATGTAAAGCTCGCCGGTACGGAATGGGGTATCCAGATCGGCGTTGGTCAGCCCGTAATGGGTAATCGAAAGGTCGGAAGGCGCAGTGCGCTGCCACAGACCGAGCGGGTCCAATTGCGAGGCCTGGTGGCCACGCGTACGGTAGGCCTGGATCAGACGCAGGACTTCGACCTGCTTCTTCTCGTGCTCGGTGCTTACGCTGGAGGTTGCGACCGGCTGTGCGCGTCGCTGGTTCTTGGCCAGCAGAACGAACTGGTCGCGAACGGGAGCGTGCGGAATATCGGTGGAAGCACCAGCTTCGGCGGGCAGCTTCTCGAAATAGGTGCGCCACTCTTCGGGCACAGCGTTGGGGTCGTGCAGGTAAAGCTCATAGAGCTCTTCCACATAAGCAGCATTTCCACCGGAAAGGTGGGCACTGTTCCACATGCGCTGCATAACGCTATCTTGCATGCTTGGTCACCCTTTTGAGGGGATACCATCGGCGCGAGCCGCACATGGTCGTTCCAAAGTCATGGAGCAGCGACTTTGGTAAAGCCACTACGGATCCCACAGATAGTCCGAGCGTTGCCCGGATGCCCCTGCTAGTTAAATTCTTTATAGGAGCGCGGCTTCATGAGCTGCGGATCCATCTTTGGCTGCGACGCCGGAATCGCTTCCGACGCCGCAGGTATGCGCTATCGCTAGGAACCGCTTAGGTAGCGCTACGCAGCAGCATGTCGCGCACGTGACCGATGGCCTTGGTCGGGTTCAGGCCTTTCGGGCAGACATATACGCAGTTCATGATGCCGCGGCAGCGGAATACGCTGAACGGGTCATCCATGGCAGCCAGACGCTCCTGGGTCTTGGTGTCACGACTGTCGGCCAGGAAACGATAGGCCTGCAGCAGTGCGGCGGGACCAAGGAACTTGTCCGGGTTCCACCAGAAGGACGGACAGGAGGTCGAACAACAAGCGCACAGGATGCACTCGTAGAGACCGTCCAGCTTCTCGCGCTCTTCCGGGCTTTGCAGACGCTCGATGGCCGGGGCGGGAGTATTGTTTTGCAGGTAGGGCTGCACCTTCTCGTACTGCTTGTAGAAGGTGCTCATGTCCACGACCAAGTCGCGGATGATCGGCAGTCCGGGCAGCGGACGAATGACCAGTTTGCCCTCCTTCACTACGCTGGATAGCGGAGTGATGCAGGCCAGGCCGTTCTTGCCGTTCATGTTCATGCCGTCGGAACCGCACACGCCTTCACGGCAGGAGCGACGGTAGGAAAAGCTGCCGTCACGCTCCTTGATCAGGGCCAGAACGTCGAGGACCATGAGATCCTTGCCGTCGATGTCAATGTTCAGATTCTGCATGTAGGGAGCAGAGTCCTGCTCCGGGTTGTAGCGATAAACGCTAACTTGCAATGTCTTGGGCAGCGACATATCGATAACCCTTAATAAGTACGTACTTTGGGTTCAAACGCCGGAACGGTCTTCGGCGCGAAGTTGACAGCGCGTTTGGCCACGCGCTTTTCCCCCGGGAAGTACAGGGTGTGGCACAGCCATTCCTTGTCATCGCGCTCTTCGAAGTCTTCACGGGCGTGAGCGCCACGGGATTCCTTGCGAGTCTCTGCAGCGATCGCGGTGGCCTCGGCCACTTCGAGCAGGTTCTGCAGTTCGAGAGCCTCGATACGGGCAGTGTTGAAGGCCTGGCTCTTGTCGTTGATCTTGACTTCGGCGATACGACCACGCAGATCGGCCAGTTGGGCGATCCCCTTTTGCATGTATTCACCGGTGCGGAATACACCGAAGTAGTTCTGCATGCAGTTCTGCAACTCTTTACGCAGGGGCGCGACTTCTTCGCCACTGTTGCGCTCGTTCACGCCGGACAGGCGCTTGAGCGACTCGTCGAGATCGGACTCGGAAGCACTGCGGTACTCGATACCTTCCTTGAGCGCCTTCTCCAGATGCAGACCGGCGGCACGACCGAACACGACCAAGTCGAGCAGCGAGTTGCCGCCCAGACGGTTGGCGCCGTGCACCGACACGCAGGCCACTTCGCCCACGGCGAACAGACCTTCGATGATCTTGTCGTTGCCGTTGGCGTCCTGGGTGATGGCCTGACCATGGATGTTGGTGGCCACGCCACCCATCATGTAATGGCAGGTCGGCACGACCGGAACCGGAGCAAGCACCGGATCGACGTGGGCGAAGGTCTTGGACAGTTCGCAGATGCCGGGCAGGCGGCTGTGCAGCACTTCCTCGCCGAGGTGGTCGAGCTTCAGCAGCACGTGGTCGCCATCCGGACCACAACCGTTGCCGGCGATGATTTCCTTGACCATGGAGCGGGCGACGACGTCGCGGCCGGCCAGGTCCTTGGCATTCGGCGCATAACGCTCCATGAAGCGCTCGCCGTGCTTGTTGATCAGGTAGCCACCCTCGCCGCGGCAGCCTTCGGTCACCAACACACCGGCACCGGCGATGCCGGTCGGGTGGAACTGCCACATCTCGATGTCCTGCACCGGCACACCGGCGCGCAGAGCCATGCCCACGCCGTCACCGGTGTTGATCAAGGCATTGGTGGTCGAGGCGTAGATGCGACCGGCACCACCGGTAGCCAGAACCACGGCCTTGCAGCGGATGTAGACCGTTTCGCCGGTTTCGATGCAGATGGCAATGATGCCGACCACGGCGCCGTCCTGGTTTTTCACCAGATCGACCGCGTACCACTCGTTGAGGAAGGTGGTTTTGTTCTTCAGGTTGCCCTGATAGAGGGTATGCAGCAGCGCGTGACCGGTACGGTCGGCAGCGGCACAGGTACGGGCGGCCTGACCGCCGTTGCCATAGTCCTTGGACTGGCCACCGAACGGGCGCTGATAGATACGACCGGTTTCGGTACGGGAGAACGGCAGACCCATGTGCTCGAGTTCGAATACGGCTTCGGGGCCGACCGAACACATGTACTCGATGGCGTCCTGGTCACCGATGTAGTCCGAACCCTTAACGGTGTCGTACATGTGCCAGCGCCAATCGTCGTTCGGGTCCGCCGAAGCGATGGCGCAGGTGATGCCGCCCTGTGCGGAGACAGTGTGCGAGCGAGTCGGAAACACCTTGGTGACCACTGCAGTCTTATGGCCGCCCTGAGCCAGTTGCAGAGCAGCACGCATGCCAGCACCACCGCCGCCGACGATGATTGCGTCGAAGGAAAGCGTACGAATGTTAGCCATGGATCAGATACCCCAAAGAATCTGCACACCCCAGACGAAAAACGCGAACATGGCGATGCCACACGCGGCCTGGAAAAGGAAACGTACGACGGTCGCCAGCTTGCCCAGCGCCATCGGAGTCAGGTAGTCGGTCGAGATGGTCCACATGCCGACCCAGGCGTGTACACTCAGGGCGACGAGAGCCAGCAGACTGAAGATCCGCATGCCGGTGCTGGAGAACAGGCCATGCCATTCGGCGTAGCTCAGATCCGAGCTGAAGAACAGGTAGCCCAGCAGGAAGAGGGTATATGCCGCGAGAATGACCGCGGAGACACGCTGGGCCATCCAGTCGTAGAGACCCGAGCGCGAGAAATTCGTGACATTGGTTACCATATCCAAACCCCCGACAGCAGGATCAGCGCCACCGAAACGCCGATAACGATTTTCGAGCCCTTGGTGCCGCCTTCCAGCGTTTCACCGATGCCCGTATCCATAATCAGATGGCGCACGCCGGCCACCAGGTGGTACAGCAATGCGGACACCAAGCCCCACGCCACCAGCTTGACCAGCGGGCTGGCCAGATACCCCTTCACCTGCTCGAAGCCTTCCTCCGACGACAGAGACTTGTCGAGCCAAGACAGCAGCACGACAATTCCCAGGAAGAGGACGACACCAGAGATACGGTGAAGAATGGACGTGTAAGCAGTGACAGGAAGTTTGATTGTCCTAAGGTCTAGGTTTACAGGTCGTTGGCTTTTCACGGCTTTCATTCACTGTGAGAGCCCTGGCGAGCAGGGCGAAGTTGTTGGGATGTGCACTGGTCAGGTACCCACCACCCAGAGAGCGGCAACCTCCAGAATACGCGGCTCCGAAGCCCCTGGCGGTTGGTTGCCGAGTATAGACAGTTAGGGTACTAATGACAACGCAAGCACCCTCAACAAAGTAGTGATTGCACTAAGGCTATTAATCACGTAAATAGCTTCTTTTTTGCGTGCAAACCATTCTGAAACGAGCGCTTCACTACTACTTTGGTGCAGATTGCTTTCAGACTCGTCACCCCTATAGTGACACTCTATAGATAGAGGCGACTCCGCGTGGGGTTCGCCGACGATACCTAGCAGAAAGCTCAAAAAGGAGGCCACTCATGGCTGACAAAAAAGCGCAGTTGATCATCGAGGGCAACGCTCCCGTTGAACTGCCCATGTTGACCGGTACTGTCGGTCCTGATGTGATTGATGTACGCGGTCTGACTTCGACGGGCCATTTCACCTTCGATCCTGGCTTTATGTCTACTGCTTCCTGCGAATCGAAGATTACCTATATCGATGGCGACAAGGGCATCCTGCTGCACCGCGGTTATCCGATCGAACAACTTGCGGAAAAATCCGACTATCTAGAAACTTGTTATCTGTTGCTGAACGGCGAACTGCCTAATGCCGATCAGAAAGCCAAGTTCGTCAACAATATCAAGAACCACACTATGGTTCATGAGCAGTTGAAGAACTTCCTCAATGGATTCCGTCGCGATGCCCACCCGATGGCCGTGATGTGCGGTGTCGTCGGTGCCCTTTCCGCCTTCTATCACGACTCGCTGGATATCAATGACCCGCAGCATCG
Source organism: Azorhizophilus paspali (assembly GCF_043587585.2). GTDB lineage: Bacteria > Pseudomonadota > Gammaproteobacteria > Pseudomonadales > Pseudomonadaceae > Azotobacter > Azotobacter paspali. The sequence goes on along the minus strand of NZ_CP171449.1, from coordinate 1,771,053 downwards.
CGAGATTTCCGCGATCCGTCTGGTAGCTAAGATGCCGACCCTGGCCGCCATGGTCTACAAATACTCCCTCGGCCAGCCGCTGATGTATCCGCGCAACGATCTGGACTACGCGGAAAACTTCCTGCACATGATGTTCAACACCCCGTGCGAAGTGAAGCCGATCAGCCCGGTTCTGGCGAAGGCCATGGACCGCATCTTCGTCCTGCACGCCGATCACGAGCAGAACGCCTCGACCTCCACCGTACGTCTGGCCGGCTCCTCGGGCGCCAACCCGTTCGCCTGTATCGCTGCCGGCATCGCGGCCCTTTGGGGTCCGGCACACGGCGGCGCCAACGAAGCCGTGCTGACCATGCTCGACGAGATCGGCGATATTTCCAATATCGAGAAGTTCGTGGCCAAGGCCAAGGACAAGAACGATCCGTTCAAGCTGATGGGCTTCGGCCATCGCGTCTACAAGAACTTCGACCCGCGCGCCAAGGTCATGAAGCAGACCTGCGACGAAGTGCTGTCCGAACTGGGCATTAACGATCCCCAGTTGGAACTGGCCATGAAGCTGGAAGAAATCGCGCGTAACGATCCTTACTTCAAGGAGCGCAATCTTTACCCGAACGTTGACTTCTACTCCGGCATCATTCTCAAGGCGATCGGCATTCCGACCAGCATGTTCACCGTGATCTTCGCCCTGGCTCGTACCGTGGGCTGGATCTCGCACTGGAAGGAAATGCTCTCCGGCCCGTACAAAATCGGCCGTCCGCGCCAGTTGTACACCGGCTACGAGAAGCGCGACTACATCCCGGTGGAAAAACGCTGATAGCGTTTTCCGTCCGGCGGAAAAAGGCTGCGTTTTAACGCAGCCTTTTTTATTGGTTATCCATTCGCGTATCGGCTCGCTCCGTACGGACACATATCGTTGCCGAGACCCCGTCTCAACGCGTTTCCTGTTCCAGCCAGGCGAGCAGCCGCAACGCTTCCTCCCGACTGTCGCCGCAGACAGCCGCATCCGCCTTGAAGGCCGAACAGACTGCCGGCCGCCCGAGCTTATCGAACAAGGTGCATAAACCCTTCACGGACAGATGCAGGCAACGCTCGCCTGCCGGCTTGCCGAACGGCATGCCTGGGAGCGGCGAACTGATGGAAGGAGCAATGCAGCAGGCACCACAACCCGCGCGGCACTTCATGAGCGGACCTCGCAAGGTGAACAACTTTCAGGGAAGGTCAAGTATCTTAATGCCGAACTCAACGAGCCGCTAAGCTATCCTCCGCCCCGCGCCTCCTCCCACCACCGATCGGTCGCCCGCTCACACCAGTCCGGAGCCATATTCCATGCCAATCTGGGTGCAAACCGCACTGCTGCTCAGCCTTTCGAACATCTTCATGACCTTCGCCTGGTACGGCCATCTTCGCACTCTCAACAGCAAGCCCTGGGCCATTGCCGCCCTCCTCAGTTGGGGAATCGCACTGTTCGAATACCTGATCATGGTTCCGGCCAACCGCATCGGCTACACCGAACTCAACGTCGGCCAGTTGAAGATCATGCAGGAAGTGATCACCCTGATGGTCTTCGTTCCATTCAGCGTGCTGTTCATGCACCAGCCCCTCAAGCTCGACTATCTATGGGCCGGACTCTGCCTGCTGGGCGCGGTGTATTTCATCTTCCGTAGCTGAGCGCCTTCGCGACAGCCAGCTCCCGACCACATCTCATCGGCGGGTGTGGATCCGGAGAGGGTTTACACTGATAGCACTGTCCGCCAGCGAGTCTGGCATCCCCCTGCACGAAGCCCTGGAGCTGCCCATGGACAAGTGGTTGGTAATCGATCTAGAAGCCACGACGGACGAGGGTGGCTGGCCGGTGGCGGACATGGAAATCATCGAGATCGGCGCCAGCCTGGTGGACAGGGACGGCCACGAACTGGATCACTTCAAGCGCTTCGTACGTCCCTTGCGTCGTCCTCTCCTGACCCTCTTCTGCCAGGAACTCACACACATAGCCCAGTCCGACATCGATTCCGCCACCCCGCTGCCCGTGGTCTGGGAGCAGTTCGAGCACTGGCTTGCTCCTTATCGTCCACGCCTGGCGGGCTGGACCAGTTGGGGCGACTACGATCGCCGGCAACTGGAGCAGGAATGGCGCCGCCACGGCCTCGCCAGCAGCCTGATAGCCCTTTCCCACGTCAACCTGAAACAGCACTTCGCCGATACTCGCCAGTTGAAGCGCCCGGTCGGTCTGCGGACTGCGTTGCAACTCGCCGGCATGAGCTTTCAGGGACAACAGCATCGGGCGCTGGAGGATGCGCGCAACACCGCCCGCCTGCTGCCGCTGACGGCCATGCCCGACGCTCAAAACGGATGACGCGGTAGAATGCCTTATGCATACTTGCGGGTCTTTTTTCAGCCCTCCCGAGGACTCAGCATGTTCAAGGTCAACGAATACTTCGACGGTACCGTCAAATCCATCGCCTTCGGCACCAGCCAGGGGCCGGCCACCATTGGCGTGATGGCGCCGGGCGAATACGAATTCGGCACCAGCCAACTGGAAATCATGCACGTGATCGCCGGCGCCCTGACCGTGAAGCTGCCAGATAGCGAGCAATGGGAAACCTTCGAAGCCGGCAGCCAGTTCACCGTTCCCGCCAACAGCAAGTTCCAGTTGAAAGTCGCCACGGATACCGCCTACCTCTGCGAGTACCGCTGATTGGAGCGGTGTCCCTGGAGCACCTGCCGGCGATCCGGGGACCGGGCGAAACCGCGACGATGCCCCGTCGCTCCTCCATCCTCCTTTTGCAACTCATCCGCCTTTATGCACGACAGGCCGACCAGCCCCTTTCCGCACCGTCCCGGGCGACTAGACTGCAGAGCACAGCTCATCAGCCGAGGGAGGCCGATCATCATGTGTCCGTGCAAACACCGTCCCCAGCGCCATACCGCCCTCCTGCGTTCCCGCCAGCCCAGCGGCGGAGCCGTCATCAATGAACAAGGGCGGGAAATTCCCATTACCGAGGGCATGATCCAGAAGGCCTGCCGACTTCTCGACAAGACTTGGGCAGCGGCTGCGCGCCAGGCTCCCGTCGACGGCCACAAGGCAGACTAGACCAGCTCGGCCCCCAGCGCCCGCACCAGTTGCCGCAGGCGCGGCGCCTCGCCACTCAGCCTCACGCGCAGGCCGTCGATCTCCCGGCGCAGCGGATAGTGCTTGCGCAGGGTGTCGAAGGCGCTGCGCCTGGTCTGCTCATCGCCTTCCAGGGACCGGCGGAAATCGGCATCGTCCCGGCGCGGGTCGTATACGGCCCGGCACAGGGTCGCCAGCGCCCAGGCCGGATCAGCTCCACCGTCGAGCCCCAGTTCGTGCAGCCAGGGCTGCGGCAGCAGTTCGTCGAGCAGCATGCTAGGCGGCATCCCCAACTGTTCGCAGAAGACCCGATAGACCTGCGCCGTACCACGCAGCTTGCCATCCAGGCTATAGCCAGCAATATGCGGCGTGGCGATATGACAGAGTTCGGCCAGGGCGACATCCACCAGCGGCTCGCCTTCCCAGACGTCCAGTACCGCCTGCAGGTCGGCACGGCCGGCGAGTGCCTCGCGCAGCGCCCGGTTGTCCACCACCGCGCCGCGACTGGCGTTGATCAGCCAGGTACCCGGCCGCAGCCGCGCCAATTGCTCGCGACCGAGCAGGTGCCGAGTCGGATGCGCACCCTCGCGGGTCAGCGGCGTATGCAGGCTCAGCACGTCGCACTCGCGCAACAGGGTGGGCAGGTCGACGAAATCGCCCCGCTCCAGCGCCTGGCGCGGCGGATCGCAGATCAGTACGCGCCAGCCCAGCCCGCGCAGCACCTCGACCAGCCGCCCGCCAACCTGACCAGCCCCGATCACCCCATAGCAGCGGGAAGCGAGAATCGACACCCTGCCGTTCGGCCAGGCTCAACAGGCTGCCCAGCACGTAATCGACTACGCCGCGGGCGTTGCAGCCCGGAGCACTAGCCCAGGCGATCCCGCGCCGGCGCAGATAGTCGAGGTCCAGATGATCCGTGCCTATGGTGCAAGTGCCGACGAAGCGAATCCGGCTACCCTCCAGCAGAGCGGCATCGACCCGGGTCACCGAGCGCACCAGCAGCACTTCGGCATCCTCCAGCGAACCGGATACGATGGCGCGACCGGGCAGTTGGCGGATCTCGCCGAAGGCGGAAAAGAAGGCATGGACCAGAGGAATGTTTTCGTCGGCGAGGATGCGCATGGCGGACTCCTTTCAGGGGTGTCCATTTTAGAGCCTGTCATCAATTGTTTCCCGCGTTGCAACGGAGCCTGTTTTGGCACAGGGCGAGGCGCGAGCAGAGAAGTTTGGTCATTCCAAACAAACGACGAGCAACGCCGCGCTGTGTCAAAACAGGCGCGTCCCTTCGGGTGGAGCCGCCTAGGTTGCGTCGGGCTCCGGCGTGAGTCGCATCGAACAGCCGAATGCCGCCATGTGGTGTTTGACAGGCAATCGGCAAGACTTAGACTACCCGCCCCTCCGTTCCGCCCGGCGATACCTACATGCCACCCGAACCGCGCCTGCGGCGGTTGCGCCGTGAACTGCGCGCGCTCGCCGACCTCGCCCTGCCGATCGTCGTCGCGCAACTGGCGCAGATCGCCATGGGTTTTGTCGATACCCTGATGGCTGGCCGGGTCGGACCCGAAGCCCTCGCCGCGGTCGCCCTCGGCAACTCGTTCTGGGTACCCGCCTATCTGCTGAGCACCGGCATCCTGCTGGCCACCACGCCCAGGGTGGCGCACCTGCGCGGTGCCGGCCGGCAGCCGGAAATCGGCCCGCTGGTCCGCCAGGCGCTCTGGCTGGCCCTGGCGGTCGGCAGCGCCGCCGCACTGCTGTTGTGGAACGTCGAGCCGGCCCTGCACCTGATGCGGGTCGAAGCCAGCCTGATCGAACCGGCCATGGGCTATCTGCGTGCAGTCGCCTGCGGTATGCCGGCCGTGGCCCTGTACTACGTGCTGCGCTGCTTCAGCGACGGACTCGGACATACCCGGCCGAGCATGCTGATCGGCATCGCCGGACTGCTGCTAAATATCCCGGCCAACTACGTTTTCATCCACGGCAAGCTCGGCTTGCCGGCCATGGGCGGAGTCGGCTGCGGCTGGGCGACCGCTCTGGTGATGGTCTTCATGCTGCTGGCCATGCTGTTCTGGGTGAAGCATGCCCCCCACTACCGGCCCAGCCGGCTGTTCGAGCGCTTCGATCGTCCCCGCTGGCCGGAACTGCGCCGCCTGCTGGCCGTCGGCCTGCCGATCGGCGTGGCGGTGTTCGCCGAAGCGAGTATCTTCTCGGTGATCGCCTTGCTGATCGGTAGCCTGGGCGCCCAGGTGGTCGCCGGGCACCAGATCGCCCTGAACTTCTCCGGCCTGGTGTTCATGGTTCCCTACTCCCTGGGCATGGCGGTCACCATTCGCGTCGGCCATGCCCTGGGTCGTGGCAGTCCCCACGACGCCCGCTTCAGCACCGGCACGGGGATAATCGCAGCGCTCGGCTTCGCCACCCTCGCCGCCGGCCTCATGCTGCTGCTGCGCGAGCGGATTCCCCACATCTACAGCAGCGACCCGGCGGTGATCGCCATCGCTAGCGGCCTGCTCCTCTATTCCGCGCTCTTCCAGTTCTCCGACGCCATCCAGGTGACCGCCGCCGGTGCCCTGCGCGGCTACCAGGATACCCGCGCGATCATGTCGATCACCCTGCTCGCCTACTGGGGAGTCGGCCTGCCGGTCGGTTACGGCCTCGGCTTGGGCGGCTGGCTCGGCGAGTCCAGCGGCCCGCGCGGACTCTGGCAGGGCATGGTGATCGGCCTGAGCTGCGCCGCCCTCCTGCTAGGCGCACGCCTAATCCGCAGTGCACGCCGGCACATTCACGGACCCGCCGCGACTTGAACTGGCCTTCCGCACGCTCCAGCGCCCGTATCGGCATCACCCGCTCATCGCGCTGACTCCGGTCGTCGGCGACCTCGTTCAAGATGTCGGTAAAACGTTTCGTTCGCGGCCGAGGCGGACAAAGCTTTTCGCCGACGAAAGTGCACTTAATTTAAATAACCACGGAAAACCAACCGGCGACTTGAGCGGACCGCAGCGTAATAACGGAAAGCTTCATCTTCTTATCTCCGAAAAGCGACCGCCTATCGGTTGAAGGATGAACATGACAATCCTATAAAAAACCCTGGACTAAGCTTTGCCACTTCTGCATGGATTACTTCGTTGCGGTTCGGCAAAGTAACATTAACTCGCTAGCAGCAATCGAAGGGGAATGACCATAGCGAAGCCATAAACATAAAAACATGGAAATCCACGAAGTACCCTGCTGTTGTTCGCACGGTGGATCAAGAGTGCCGAGCAAGCATTCCGGCGATGAACACGACCGAAAGACCGGACGCCAACCCGTACGAGGCGGTGTACAGGCGGTTCGTACGTCCCGAAATAGCTGTTTGCTCGTCTTCAGGAGGCCGACGCCAAATCCTGGGGCGGTAGCGTACCCGAACGGGAAAGAACGCCAGCATACATATCGCAAAACTACGAAAACATCGTTTCGCTCGTTTCGGAAAGTTTCGATGACTGACAATGGAAAGTCCGCCTCGGACTTCAACTGAAGCATCTGCAATTGTCGACACCGATTCTTCCATAGTCTGCCGCCCTAACTCTGGAAGCATACAAAGTGCTCGAACGGATATTGATCGTTTGCATCGGCAACATATGCCGAAGCCCCAGTGCCCAGACATTAATGAGCGAAGCACTATCTTGCGACAAGCGAACCGTGAGAATCGATTCCGCCGGTCTGGCGGCTCGGGTCGGCCTGCCGATGGAGCCCACCGCCCGCGCGGTACTGCTCGAACACCGGCACCGTCCACCGGCACACCGGGCCTGCCAATTGGAGCGTGGCATGCTGCAACAGGCCGATCTGGTGCTGGTCATGGAGCGCCAACACCGTGACAGCATCTACCGGATCGCCCCCGAGGCGCGCGGCAAAACCTTCCTGCTGGGCAAATGGCAGGACGAAGCGGAAATCCAGGACCCCTTCCGCCAGGATCGGACGGCCTTCGAACAGACCTACCGACAGATTCGCACGGCCGTCGAGGCATGGACCGTGCACCTGAGCCATTGACTGCCGGAGCGCCTCCTCCAGGGAACTTCCCCATGCACCCCACTTCCATATCCAGCCGGCAAGATCCCGAGGAAGCCGGCATCGACCTGCGCAAGTTGCTCGGCGCCCTGCTCGACCACAAGTGGCCGATCCTCGGCCTGACCCTCCTGTTCTTCCTGGGCGGCACCCTCTACGGCCTGTTCGCCACACCGATCTACCGCACCAGCGCTCTGGTCCAGATCGAGAAGAAAAGCGGCACCGTCCCAGGACTGGAGATGGGGGACTTCACCCAGGCCTCCAGCGCCAGAACGGAAATCGAACTGATCCGCTCGCGCAGCCTGATCGGCCAGGCGGTCGACAACCTGCACCTCGACGTCCAAGCCACGCCCCAACGCTTTTTGCTGCTCGGCGACTACCTGGCCCGCCGCTACCGGGGCCAGGAGCCCGCGCCGCCTCTGCTCGGTCTACGGGAATACGCTTGGGGTGGCGAGAACATCGACATCCTGCGCTTCGAGGTCGAGCCGAGCCGGATCGGCAAGGCCTTCCTGCTCCTCGCCGGGGAAGACGGCGCCTTCACCCTCGAGGAAAGCGAGGGCGAGCCACTGCTGCAGGGACGGGTCGGCGAAGCCATCGAACGGAACGGCATCCGCCTGCAGATCCGCGAACTGCAGGCCCGGCCGGGTACCCGCTTCACCCTGAGAAAGGCGAGCCGTTCGAGCACCGTGCGCAGTTACCGGAACGCCTTGCAGCTCACCGAACTGGGCACCGACACCGGCCTGATCACCGTGGCCATGGAACACCCCGCCCCCAAGCACGCCAGCCGGGTGGTGGACGAGATCGGCCGCCTGTTCGTCCGCCAGAATATCGAACGCATGTCCGCCGAAGCCAACGGCAGCCTGGAGTTCGTCCGCAGCCAGTTACCTGAAGTGCGACGCGAACTGGACCAGGCAGAAGGTGCCCTGAACGACTACCGCAAGCGACACGGCTCCGTCGATATCGCCATGGAAACCGGCACCGTGCTCAGCCAGGCCGTTGACCTGGAAACGCGCATCTCGGAACTAAGGATGCAGCAGGCCGAACTCGACCGCCGCTTCACCCCCGAGCACCCGGCTTACAAGACTTTGCTGCTGCAGATCCAGGGCCTGACCCAGCGCAAGAACGAAATCGCCAGAAAGGTGCAGAGCCTGCCGGAAACTCAGCAGGAACTCCTGCGCCTGTCGCGCGACGTGCAGGTCGGCACCACCATCTACACCCAATTGCTGAACAAGGCCCAGGAACTGGATCTGGTCCGCGCCAGCACCATCGGCAACGTGCGCATCGTCGATCCGGCGGTCATCGACGGCGGTCCGGTCGCCCCGAACAAGAGCCTCATCCAGGTGCTCGCCACCCTGGCCGGAGCGCTGCTGGCGATCGGCTTCGTGCTGCTGCGCCGCTTACTCGATCCGGGCCTGGAGACCCCGGAAGCCATTGAACAACTGGGCCTGCCGGTGTACGCGGCGGTGCCCTTCAGCGCCCACCAGGTCCATCCCAAAGTCCGCCGCCGCCTGCCGGCCGGCGATTCCACCACCTCGCCGCTGCTCGCCCTCAGCCACCCGAACGATCCGGCTGTGGAAGCCCTGCGCAGCCTGCGAACCAGCCTGCACTTCATCATGCTGGGCGCCCAGGACAACCGCCTAGTGATTTCCGGTCCCGGCCCGCAGGCGGGCAAGAGCTTCATCTGCGCCAACCTGGCCGCCATCGTCGCCCAAGCCGGCAAGCGCGTGCTGCTGATCGACGTGGACATGCGCAAGGGCCACCTGCACAAGCTGCTCGGCATGCCGGCAAGCCCAGGGCTGGCGGAGCTGCTCGGCGGGCACTGCACGCTCGCCGACGCGCTCCACCCGACGCCGCTCGAAGGTCTGTTCCTGCTGCCACGGGGCCAGCTCCCGCCGAATCCCTCGGAGCTGCTGATGCGCCCCGAGTTAGCGACCACCCTCGAACAGGCCAGCGCGCACCACGACCTGGTCATCCTCGACACCCCGCCGCTGCTGGCCGTCACCGACGCCGCCATCGTCGGCCGGCAGGCGGCCACCACGCTGATCGTGACCCGCTTCGGCGTGAGCTCCGCCCACGAGATCGAGATGACCGTCAGGCGCTTCGCGCAGAGCGGCATCGAAATCAAGGGCGCCATCCTCAATGGTCTGGAAAAGCGCGCCGCCACCTACGGCTACGGCCACGCCGCTTACCACCACTACGAGTACAAGTCGGACAACGCCTGAGCCGTTACCGGACCGGGAGCCCCTTCCACCTAGCCGATCGTTACAGGCATCGCCATGCATACTCTGGAAGACTTGAAACTCGCCATCATCGGACTCGGTTACGTCGGCCTGCCGCTCGCGGTCGAATTCGGCAAGCGCCGGCCGGTCGTCGGCTTCGACATCGACCATGCGCGCATCCTTGCCCTCGAGGCCGGGCACGACCGGACCCTGGAAGTCGACGACCACGAATTGCGGGAAGCGCGCCAGCTCCGCTACAGCGCCGATATCGCCAGCCTAGCCGACTGCAACTTCTACATCGTCACGGTACCGACGCCGATCGACTCGCACAAAAAACCCGACCTGCTTCCCCTGATCCGCGCCTCGGAAACCATCGGCCAGGTACTGAAGCGCGGCGACATCGTCGTCTACGAGTCCACCGTCTATCCCGGCGCCACCGAGGAAGGCTGCGTTCCGGTGCTCGAACGGGTTTCCGGCCTGGCGTTCAACCGCGACTTTTACGCCGGCTACAGCCCGGAACGGATCAACCCCGGCGACCGCGAGCACCGTATCACCGGCATCCGCAAGATCACCTCCGGCTCCACCCCCGAGGTAGCCGAACTGGTCGATGCGCTGTACCGGGAAATCATCGCTGCCGGCACCTACAAGGCGGACAGCATCCGCATCGCCGAGGCGGCCAAGGTGATCGAGAACACCCAGCGCGACCTCAACATCGCCCTGGTCAACGAACTGGCGGTGATCTTCAACCGCATGGGCATCGACACCGAAGCGGTGCTGCAGGCGGCCGGCACCAAATGGAACTTCCTGCCGTTCCGCCCCGGCCTGGTCGGCGGCCACTGCATCGGCGTCGATCCCTACTACCTGACCCACAAGGCCGAGGCCATCGGCTACCACCCGGAAATCATCCTCGCCGGCCGGCGCCTGAACGACGGCATGGGCAGCTACGTGGTGTCCCAACTGATCAAGGCCATGCTCAGGCGGCGCATCCAGATCGACGGCGCCCGCGCCCTGGTCATGGGTCTGACCTTCAAGGAAAACTGCCCGGACCTGCGCAACACGCGTGTCTTCGACATCATCCAGGAATTGCGCCAGTACAACATTTCGGTCGATGTCTACGACCCCTGGGTCGACGCCGAGGAGGCCCAGCGGGCCTACGACATTAGGCCGCTGGACTCACCGCTGGACAGCGCCTACGACGGCATCATCCTCGCTGTCGCCCACCACCAGTTCCGCAGCATGGGCGCACCGGGCATCCGCCGTTTCGGCAAGCCCGGCCACGTCCTCTACGACCTTAAGTACCTGCTCAAGCCCGACGAAGCGGATCTGCGCCTATGACACGCTACCAACGCCTGCTCCACGACCTGCCGCAAACGCCCGCCACCTGGCTGATCACCGGGGTGGCCGGATTCATCGGCTCCAACCTGCTGGAAACCCTGCTTGGACTCGACCAGTGGGTGGTGGGCCTGGACAACTTCTCCACCGGCCACCCGCACAATCTGGAAGAGGTCCGCCAAAGGACTTCCGCGCCGCGCTGGGCCAGGTTCCAGCTCATCCGCGGCGATATCCGCGAGTTGCACGACTGCCGCCAGGCGATGACCTTCGCGGCGGTCGTGCCGGGCTGCCAGCCCCGGCCGGTCGAGCACGTCCTCCACCAGGCGGCCCTCGGCTCGGTGCCGCGCTCGCTGGAAGACCCCATCGCCACCAACGCCAGCAATGTCGACGGCTTCCTCAACATCCTGGTGGCCGCCCGCGATGCCGGGGTCAAGAGCTTCACCTATGCCGCCAGCAGCGCCGCCTACGGCGACCACCCCGGTCTGCCGAAGACCGAGGACAGCATCGGTCGACCGCTCTCTCCCTATGCGGTGAGCAAGTACGTCAACGAACTGTATGCCGACGCCTTCGCCCGCAACTATGGGCTGCACAGCATCGGTCTGCGTTACTTCAACGTCTTCGGCAAGCATCAGGACCCGGAGGGCGCCTATGCCGCGGTGATCCCAAAATGGATCACGGCGATGCTGCGCGACGAGGAGGTGTTCATCGACGGCGACGGCAGCACCAGCCGCGACTTCTGCCACGTCGACAATGCCGTGCAGGCCAACCTGCTCGCCGCCTGCGCCGAAGCCCGCGCGCGCAACCAGGTCTACAACATCGCCGTCGGCGAACGCAGCACGCTCCAGCAGTTGTTCCAGGCGTTGCGCCAGAGCCTGGCGAAAAACGGCGTGCGCTACGACCGGGCGCCGCTCCATCGCGATTTCCGTCCGGGAGACGTGCGCCATTCCCTGGCGGACATTGGCAAGGCGCGGCGCCTGCTGGGCTACCTCCCGCAATACGACCTGCGGACCGGCATCGCCCAGGCGATGCCCTGGTACATCGCCCGGAACCCGACGTCGGTATCTTCGCCGTCCGCGCCGACGCAATTCGCCGCGCAACGGTGAAGACCCGTACTCGGGGTAGTCGCATGGAATGTCCGTTTGATATCGGACTGGAAAGGTTGTGTACCTGGTCGTTCCGGCGTGGTCTTCGGGTCCAGTGCATCGGCTGCTTGCCAAGGGGCCGAAACAGGGACTATCCGGCTACTCGGCAAGCAGCCATGCCAAAGCTCACACAACCTTTCCCGTCCGATACCAAACGGGCACTCCACACGACTCCCCCGATCCCTTGCCATCAGCCACCGACCATCCGAACGAGCCCTTGCCCATGCGCAATACCGCCCCTTCGCTGAACCGCATCCTCGGCAGTCTCCATGCCCATCTGTCCAGGCGCCGGCGCGCACAGGTGCTCGCCCTGATCCTGCTCATGCTGGCGGGTATCGTGGCCGAGCTGGCGACTTTCGGCGCCATCGTCCCCCTGCTCACGCTCCTGGCCAATCCGCAGAAGGCGCTCGACTATCCGTTTCTGCAGCAACTGTTCAACCTGTTCGGCTGGCGGAGCGAGAACATTCTCCTGCCCGCCACGGTGCTGTTCGGCGTGATCGCGGTGCTCGCCGCCTGCGTCCGCATACTGCTGATCTGGGCCGGCAACAAGACCAGCTACGGCATCGGCTACGACCTGGGCGTCGAGGTCTACCGGCGCACCCTGTTGCAGCCCTACCGCTACCATGTGGCGCGCAACACCAGCCAGATCATCGCCGGCATGGGCAAGGTCCAGAGCGTGGTCAGCGGCCTGCTGATGCCGCTGCTCAACACCCTAATCGCTATCCTGATGACTTCGGCGATCTTCACCGCCCTGATCCTGATCGACCCGCTGGTCGCCTGCGCCGCCGGCGTGCTGTTCAGCTTGCTGTACCTGCTGATCAGCCTGGGCACCCGGCGCAAGCTGCGGCAGAACGGCTGGATCATCGCCCAGGCGCACAACGTGCGGGTCCAGGCCATCCAGGAAGGACTCGGCGGCATCCGCGACATCCTGATCGACGGCACCCAGGAGCTTTACGTCAAACGCTTTCGCAAGGTCGACGCCGACCTGCGCAAAGCGCAGGTCGTCAATTCCTTTCTCGGCACGGCGCCGCGCTATTTGATCGAAGCCATCGGCATGCTTTCCATCTCCGTGCTGGCCTACACGCTGAGCCGCCGCGAAGGCGGCTTGAGCGCTGCCCTGCCGGTGCTCGGCGCCCTGGCCATCGGCGCGCAACGCCTGCTGCCGCAGATGCAGCAGATCTACCAGGGCTGGTCGACCATCATGGGCAACCGGGGCAACATCGAAGACGTCCTGGAACTGCTCGAACAGCCGATTCCGCCCGAATACCAAAAACGCCTCCCGACGCAGCCGATGGCCTTCGAACGGAGCATCGAGCTGCGCGACATCGGCTTCCGCTACGCCAGCGACGGGCCGGAAGTGCTCCACCAACTGAACCTGGAAATCGCTAAGGGCAGCCGCGTCGGTTTCGTCGGCAAGACCGGCAGCGGCAAGAGCACCACTCTGGATCTGCTCATGGGCCTGCTGGAACCGGTCGGCGGCACCATCCTCATCGACGGCGTCGCGCTGACCCCGGCCAACCGACGCGATTGGCAGGCGCACATCGCTCATGTGCCGCAGAGCATCTACCTGGCCGACGCCTCGATCGCCGAGAACATCGCCTTCGGCGTCGAACGGCGCCATCTGGACCGGGAGCGCCTGCGCGAAGCCGCGCGCAAGGCGCACATCGCCGAGTTCATCGAGGGTCTGACGGAACAGTACGAGACCCGGATCGGCGAACGCGGCGTACGCCTGTCCGGCGGCCAACGCCAGCGCATCGGCATCGCCCGGGCGCTCTACAAGCGGGCCGACGTGCTGATCTTCGACGAAGCCACCAGCGCCCTGGACAGCGCCACCGAAAGCGCCGTGATGGAAGCCATCCGCGACCTCGGGCCGGAGCTGACCGTACTGATCATCGCCCACCGCACCTCGACCCTGAGCGATTGCGACTGCATCTACGAACTCACCGGCGGCCGCCTGCTGCACGGCGCAAGCCATCCTCAAATCCACCGCGCGCGCGCCTCGCCGCAGACGGAACCGCCCGCGACCGGCAAGACGCATTCGATGCAGGGCGAGCGATCTCCATGAACTTCATTTCTTACGCCGCACTCAGCGACGACATCCGCGGCAACCTGCACAGGCTGCACGACAGGCGGATCGACCTGGTGGTCGGCATTCCGCGCAGCGGCATGATTCCCGCCTACATGATCGCCCTGTACCTGAACCTGGGCTGCCTCGACCTGGAATCGTTCTGCCGCAACGAAAGCCCCGCCAACGGCGGCACGCGCAGCCCCGGCAAGCCCCTGGCGCGGGCCTGGGACGCGCAAACTGTGCTGCTGGTGGACGACAGCATCGCTTCGGGCAAGTCCATGCGCGCAGCCGTCGAACGGCTGCCCGAGGCGTTCGCCGGCAAGGTGATCCGCCTGGCCGTCTACTCGTCCTCGATGGCGCCCGCCGAGGTCGATCTCCATTTCAGGCACCTGGGCTGGCCGCGCCTCTTCGAATGGAACATCTACCACCACGGCATCCTGGTCCGCACCTGCATCGACATCGACGGCGTACTGTGCATGGGCCAGACCCCGGAGCAGAACCGGGACCGCGAGCGCTACCTGGACTACCTGTGCAACGCCAAGCCACTGATCCTGCCCTCCGGCAGGGTCCACTCCATCGTCAGCGGCCGGCCGGAGGCGTACCGCCAGGAAACCGAAGCCTGGCTGGAGAAACACGGCATCCGCTACGAGCGGCTGGTCCTGCTCGGCCCGGCGGAACACGAGGACGGCTTCGCCGCCCCATGCGGCCCCGGCAAGTCTGCCTATTACCGGGCAGAGAGCGGGCTGGACCTTTTTCTGGAAGGCGATCCCGACCAGGCGCTCGATATTGCCAGGGCGACGGGCAAGCCGGTGTTCTGCGTCGGCAACAACCGGATCTATCAGAACGGCCCCTGGCGAACCCTTTTCAGGAACCCGCGCTGGCTCCTGCGCAACACCCTCAAGAAGTTCAACCAGTCGATGCCAAGCGCCCTGAAAAGACGGCCGCAGAAGCCGGGTTAGACAAGTTTCCCGATGGAACGAGACGCTTCATGGAGCAACACCCTTCTTTCCACCCTCATCAGTCGATCAGGAATAATGCTCCCTCTCAAGGTTTCCGCCCTTTACAGGAAAATCCAGAAGCTGCTGGATCGGACATTGCCCGAACCGCTCTTCTATCAACGACGCTATTTCCTGCTACACAAAAGATTCTGCAACTTCAGGAAACCCCGGCGCTTTTCCGAAAAGATATTCCACCGGATGCGCTATCCCGCGCCGGTATTTTCCCTCCTGGCGGACAAGGTCCGCGCCAGGGAGTACATAGAGAGAACGATCGGCGCCGAATATCTGGTGCCCTGCTATCTGGTCTGCGAGCGGGTGACGACGCAAACCCTCGAAGGCCTGCCCGACAGCTTTGTGATGAAGGCCAACCACAGCTCGCGGCAGACCCGGATCGTCACCGACAAATCCCATGAGGACCTGGAAGTCCTGGCCCGCATCGCCAACGACTGGTTGAGAAAGGATTTTTCCCGGCAGGCCAGGGAAAAACATTACAGCGACATCCAGCCGAAGATCATTTTCGAGAAAGCCCTGCTCTGCAACGGCAAGCCTCCGGACGATTACAAGTTCAACATCTTCAATGGCGGACCCGGCAGCCGACCCTACGTGTTCATACAAGTCATGCAGGGCCGTTTCGAAAAGAAACTGACGCAGAACCTGTTTCTCGAGGACTGGTCGATCGCCCCCTTCAGCCGGACCCGAAAAGACCCTAGCGACGACCCGCGACTATCGGCCAGCCCAGCGGAACTGCCGCAAATGCTCGACATCGCGAAAAGGCTGTCGGCCCCCTTCGGTTACCTGCGGGTGGACTGCTACCGGCACGACGGAAAGATCTATGTCGGCGAACTGACCATCACCCCCGCCGCCGGCGCCTACCGCTTCCTGCCGCCCGAATGGGATCTGATCCTGGGCAGCAAATTCGGCTGGCCCGAGAAACCGCCGCCGGCTTGGCCATCCGGAAAATTCTTTATCTACCGTAAACCTGAAGCCCAAAAAGCCGAGGATCAACCATGAAAGTCACCGTATTCGGAATAGGTTACGTCGGACTGGTGCAAAGCGCCGTCCTGGCGGAAGTCGGCCACGACGTACTGTGCGTCGATATCGACGAAGAGAAGATCGAACGCCTGCGCCAGGGCCATATTCCCCTCTACGAGCCGGGGCTGGAGACGCTGGTCAGGGAAAACCACGCCGCCGGCCGCCTCAACTTCACCAGCGACGCCGCCGAAGGCGTGAAGCGCGGCGAGGTGCAGTTCATCGCCGTGGGCACCCCCGCCGACGAGGACGGCTCCGCCGACCTGCGCTACGTGCTGGCCGTGGCGGAAACCATCGCCGAGCACATGGAGCGCCACCAGGTCATCGTCGACAAGTCCACCGTCCCGGTGGGCACCGCCGAGCGGGTCGCCGCCCGCGTCGCCGAGACCCTTGTCCGCCGGGGACGCGACGACCTGACCTTCGAGGTGGTCTCCAACCCCGAATTCCTCAAGGAAGGTTCGGCCGTCGCCGACTGCATGCGCCCCGACCGCATCGTCATCGGCACCGGCAGCCGCGATGCCGAGGAAGTGATGCGCGAACTGTACGCGCCCTTCAACCGCAACCACGAAAAGATCATCGTCATGGACACGCACAGCGCCGAGCTGACCAAGTACGCCGCCAACTGCATGCTGGCGACCAAGATCAGCTTCATGAACGAAATCGCCAGCCTGGCGGAAATACTCGGCGCCGATATCGAGATGGTTCGCCGCGGCATCGGCTCCGACCCGCGCATCGGCTACGACTTCATCTACGCCGGCGCCGGCTATGGCGGCTCCTGTTTCCCCAAGGATGTGCAGGCGCTGATCCGCACCGCCGAGAACATCGACTTCGACGCCAAGCTGCTGAAGGCGGTGGCCCAGCGCAACAGGGAACAGAAGACCAGCCTGTACAAGAAGATCAGCCTGCACTTCGAAGGCAACCTGCAGAACAAGACCTTCGCGATCTGGGGACTGAGCTTCAAGCCCAGGACCGACGACATGCGCGAAGCACCCAGCCGCACCCTGATGGAGGCGCTGTGGAAAGCCGGGGCGCGGGTGCAGGCCTACGACCCGGAAGCCATGGTGGAAGCCCAGCGCCTGTACGGCAACCGCACCGACCTGACCCTCTGCGGCACCAAGGAAGCGGCGCTGAAGGATGCCGACGCCCTGGTGATCGTCACCGACTGGCAGGCCTTCAAGGCCCCGGACTTCGAGTACATCAAGCAGCAGCTCCGCCAGCCGCTGATCTTCGACGGCCGCAACCTGTTCGAGCCGACGCGCATGCAGCAAAAAGGCATCGTTTATTACTCGATCGGCCGCTGAGCGGCGAACTCCCCCGACGAGGCACGCGACATGCGCCCGGCTCCGCTGGTCAGCGTCTACATCCCCACTCGCAATCGGCTCGAAAAGCTCGAACGCGCCCTGCGCTCGGTACTCGGCCAGACCTACGCCAACCACGAAATATTGGTCTGCGACGACGCCTCCACGGACGGAACCTTCGAGCGGATCTCGCGGCTGGCGCGCAGCGAGCAGAAGATCCGCTACCTGCGCAACCCCGCCCCGCGTGGCGCCTGCAGCGCGCGCAACCTGGGGATTTTCGCCGCGCGGGGCGAGTTCATCACCGGGCTGGACGACGACGACGAATTCACCCCCGACCGGCTCGAAACCCTGCTCGATGCCTGGGACGACGGCTACGCCTTCGTTTGCAGCAACTTCTGGAGCCAGCGGCCCGGCCAGCGGCTCCGGGCCTACTACCCACTGCAAGCGCAGACCTTCACGCTGCGCCAGTTGCTGCTCAAGAACCTGGCGACCAACCAGGTGCTGACCCGGACCGGGCGCCTGCAGGACATCGGCGGCTTCCGGGAAGACGTCAGGCGCCTGCAGGACTGGGATACCTGGCTGCGCCTCTGCAGCGCCTACGGCGGACGCTTTTACCGGACGCGGACGCCGCTCTACGTCATGCACCACGACCACGCGGCAAAGGCGCAGCGCGTCTCCCGGAGCATCGCCCTGGATGTCGCCCTCGAAGAGCTGTACGAGCGCAACCGGGATCTCTACGACGCCGGATCCCGCCGGCTCCTGCTCTCCCACGCCAGGGAACTGCGGGGCGAGTTTTCCTTGTGGGATCTCTGGCTGAACACGCTGCACCGAAGGAACAGCGGCCCTCTGCGCATCTACCTCCGCCAGCGCCTGCGCAAGCTCGATCCCGCCCTGCGGCCCGGCCCCAAATGAGCGGAATCCGTCCGGGCTTTCCGCGTCCGAGGGCGAGCCGGGGCCAGGGCAATGGCATAAGGCGCCCCCGGTATGGGACTGGAGAGATTGCAACGACGCTCGCCAGCCCGTTCTCGACCCATTCGTAGCTTCACTCGATTGCCCTCGCCGAGGAACCGCCATGAACATCTCCATCGCCATGGCCACCTACAATGGCGGCCGCTACCTGCGCGAACAACTGGACAGCTTCGTCCGCCAGACCCGCCGGCCCGACGAACTGGTGGTTTGCGACGACGGCTCGACCGACGCGACCCTCGACATCCTGGAGAACTTCCAGCGGCAGGCGCCCTTTCCCGTGCTCCTCCAGTGCAACCAGAGAAACCTGGGCTATGTCAGGAACTTCGAGAAGGCGCTGTCTTTGTGCCGGGGCGATATCCTGTTCCTCAGCGACCAGGACGACGTCTGGTTCGACGAGCGGCTGGAGATCGTCGAGCAGGCCTTCCTCGCCCATCCCGAAAAGATGATCGTGCTCAACGACCAGATAATCACCACGGAGAACCTAGAACCCACCGGCCGCAGCAAACTGGGCAACACCCGCGCCCTGGGCTTCGCCGACACCTATTTCATCACCGGCTGCTGCACGGCGATCCGTAGCGCCTGGTTAGAGATCGCCCTGCCGATTCCCGAGGTGGTCGGCCATCACCATATCCCGCACGACATCTGGATCAACAAGCTCGCCGACTTCCTCGACCTGCGCCTGATCGTCGACCGTCCGCTGCAGTTCTACCGCCGGCACGGCAACAACGCCTCGCACAGCGTCTCCAGCACCACCGGCCGGCCGTCCCGGCTGCGGGTGCTGGCCAGCCATGGCCTGAAGGACACCCGCGAGGGCTGGACGACTCAGATCGTCCACGCGAACCTGTACCTCGAACGACTCGAAACGAGTCGGGCGCGCCTCGCGGCGCTGGGCGCCGACCGGCGCCTGGAGGCGGCGCTGGCCCGTCTGCGGGCCAGGATTCCGGCGTTCGAGCGACGCCTGGCGATCGTCGCGCGCCCGCGCTGGCGCCGCTCTCCGGAGCTGCTGCGCTTCTGGCTGGCGGGCGGCTACCGGACCTTCGCCGGCTGGAAAAGCGCGCTCAAGGATATGGTCCGGCCATGAGCGCTTCTCCCCAATCGGTCGTCCACCTGCTCGCCTCGCTGGACTTCGGCGGCGTGGAACGGCGCATGGAGCTGCTGGCCGAGCAGCCCGCCGGCGACATACGGCATCTGTTCTGCGCCATCGGCGGCGGCGGCAATGCCGAACGCCGATTGCAGAGCCTCGGCGCTCCGGTCCGCTGCCTGCACCAGCCGACGGCGATCCCCAGTCCGGCCGCGATCCTCGCGCTCATCCGCCTGCTCCGCCGGCTGCGCCCGACGGTACTGCACGCCCACGGCGCCGAAGCCAACTTCCACGGCCTGATCGCCGCCCGGCTGGCCGGGGTGCCGGTGCGGATCGCCGAGGAGATCGGCATCCCGACGCACAGCGCGCGGGCCCGCCGGGTGTTCCGCCAGCTCTACCGCAGCGCCCACTGCGTGGTCGGCATCTCCGACGCGGTGACCGGCTGGCTGGTCGATAGCGGCGAAGTACCACCGGACAAGGCGATCCGCATCTACAACCCGGTCAAACTGCCAGACCGGCACGATCGGCAAGCAGCACCGGAGGACGAGTTGCGCATCGCCTTCGTCGGCCGTCTCGAAGCGGTCAAAAACCCCCTGGCGCTGGTCGAGGCCGCCGCC
Organism: Azorhizophilus paspali; assembly: GCF_043587585.2. Lineage (GTDB taxonomy): Bacteria > Pseudomonadota > Gammaproteobacteria > Pseudomonadales > Pseudomonadaceae > Azotobacter > Azotobacter paspali. Next base: position 1,751,156 of record NZ_CP171449.1, on the reverse strand, counting down.
CTGCTGCTGGCCCGCGGGATTCCGGTGGAACTCTGGCTGATCGGCGAGGGCCGCGAGCGGCAGCGCCTGGAAGCCCTGGTCCGCGCCCTGGGACTGGACAGGCGCGTGCATCTGCCGGGCTACCAGGCGCATCCCGAGGCGTACGTGCGCCGCTGTCACCTCTATGTCCAGCCCTCGCGCTCCGAAGGCTTCGGCCTGGCGCTGGTCGAAGCCATGGGCTGCGGCCTTCCGGTCGTCGCCACGACGCTGGGCGGCGCGCCGGAGATCGTCGAGTCCGGCGTCACCGGCTGGCTGCTGCCGGAAGCGACCCCGGCCGCCCTCGCCGATGTCCTCGAAGCGGCCTGGCGGCTCGGCCCGCGACGGCTCGAAAGCATGGGCGAACTGGCCCGCGGCGCCGTCGAGGGACGTTTCGAACCGGCCCGCTACAAGGCCCGGCTGGAAACCCTGTACCGACGATTCACCCCGCGAAAGGCCAAAGGCAAGCATGGAAAAGATACGGATTCTGCATTGTCTTGAGACCATCGGCTCCGGCGGCGTCGAACAGCGCCGCCTGACCCTGGCCCGCCGGCTCGACGGCTCGCGCTATCAGCAGTCGCTGGTCTGCACCAAGGCCGTGGGCGCCCTGCCGGCGCGCTTCGCCGAAGCCGGCTGTGCGCTGCACGCGGTCGGGGTGTTCCGCGGCGTGCTGGACCGCGAGCCGTACCGGCGGGCCTTGCGCGTGGTGCGCGAGTACCGTCCGCACATCATCCACGGCGCGGTGTTCGAGGGCGTGTCCATGGCCACGATTCTCGGACGGCTCTCCGGGGTGCCGGTGATCATCGGCGAGGAAACTTCCGACCCGGTCGATCGCCACTGGCGCGCCCACCTGCTCTTTCGTCTGCTCGGCGCGCTGAGCCATCAGATGGTGGCGGTATCCCCCGCCGTCGAGCGCTACCTGCTCGAACGCCTGCACCTGCCGCGCGCCAAGGTCACCCTGATCAACAACGGTGTGGCCGAGCCGGCGCCGCCCGACGAGCGGCAGGTGAGCGCGCTGCGCGAGCGCTTCGAGCTGGCCCCGGAGCACTTCGTGATCGGCACCGTCGGCCGGCTGCTGGACCGCCACAAGCGGGTCAGCGACCTGCTCTACGCGCTGGCCGCGCTGCTCCCGGCCTGCCCGGAGGCGCGCCTGCTGATCGTCGGTCGCGGGCCGGACGAAGGCATGCTGCGCGAACTGGCCGGCCGCCTCGGAATCGCCGCCCAGGTGCGCTTCGCCGGCTACCAGGCCGATCCGCAGCCTTGTTACGCGCTCATGGACGTCTTCGCCTTGGCCTCGGCCATGGAGGCCTTCGGCCTGGTGCTGGTCGAGGCGATGCAGGCCGGCCTGCCGGTGGTGGCGACCCGGGTGGGCGGTATCCCCGGCGTGGTCGACGAGGGCAAGAGCGGCCTGCTGGTGCCGCCCGCCCGGCCGCAGGCGCTCGCCGAAGCCATCCTGGAGCTGCGCCGCGACCCGCTCCGGCGCCGGGCCATGGGCCAGGTCGGACAGGTTCTAGCCAACGCTAAGTTCGGCGCGGAACGCTACGTCCGCGAAGTCGACTGGCTCTATCGGCGTCTCGCCGCGCAGCGCATCGCCTCATGAACATTCTCTTCGTCACCTGGGACGGCCCGCAGGTCACCTACCTGGAAAGCCTATTCCTGCCGATCTTCCAGCGGCTGTCCGGGACAGGACTGCAGTTCCACGTCCTGCAGTTCACCTGGGCCGACGAGTCGCTCATCGAGCGCCGCCGCCAGGCCTGCCGGCGCGCCGGGCTCGCCTACCGGGCGCAGCCGGTGCGGCGCCGGCCGCGCGCTCTCGGCAGCCTACTGAGCGTGCTCGAAGGCGTCCGGCCGATCCGCCGGATGATCGCCGAGCAGCGCATCGACGCGCTGATGCCGCGCAGCACGCTGCCGGCCCTGGCCAGCCTGCTGGCGCTGCGCGGGCACGGCTTGCCGATGATCTTCGACGCCGACGGCCTGCCCCTGGACGAGCGCGTCGAATTCGCCGGCCAGTCGCCGAGCGATCCGGTTCAGCGCCTGCTGCGCAAGGTCGAGGCCGAGGCGGTGCGCCGGGCCGACCGCGTGCTGACCCGTTCGCACCAGGCGGTGGAGATCCTCCTCGCGCGAGGCGGACCGGGCACCGCGCCCGGCAAGTTTCAGGTGGTCGGCAACGGCCGCGACACCGAGCGCTTCGATCCGGGCGACGAGGCCTCGCGCCGGCGCATGCGCGAGAGCCTGGGAGTGGCCGCCGATGCGCCGCTGCTGGTCTATGCCGGCTCGCTCGGCCCGCAATACTGCGCGGAGGAAATGCTCCGCCTGTTCGGATTCGTCCGCCGGCTGCGCGCCGACGCCCGCCTGCTCGTCCTGAGCGGCACCCCGGAGCTGCTGCGCCCGGAGCGCTTCGCCAAGCTGGCGCCAGCGGTGTCCTGCCTGAGCGTGCCGAGCGAGGCGGTGCCCGCCTACCTGGCCTGCGCCGACCTGGGGCTGGCGCTGCGCCGCGGCAGCTTTTCCATGCGCGGCGTGGCGCCGATCAAGCTCGGCGAGTACCTGCTCTGCGGCCTGCCGGTGCTGGCCAGTCCTGGCATCGGCGATACCGATGCCATTGCCGCCGACGGCGGCTTGCTGCTCGCCGGGCTGGCGGACGCCGAGCTGGAGCGGGCGGCTTGCTGGTTCCGCGACCAGGTGCTGACGCGGCGCGACGCCTGGCGCGTGCGCTGCCGGGCGATCGGCATCCGCCACTTTTCCCTGGAAGCCTGCGTCGACACCTATGCGGCGGCCCTGGCGCCCCTGCGGGCGTCCGCCACGGTGCGCCCCTTGCGTGCCAGTCCCTCACACGGAGAGCCGCGATGAAGATCCTCCTGCTCACCCGCTATCCGCGCACGGGCGCCAGCAGCCGGCTGCGCACCCTGCAGTATCTGCCCCACCTGCGCGCCGCCGGCCACGAGGTCCGGGTGCAGAGCCTGTTCGACGAAGCCTGGCTGGAAGGCCTCTACCGGCACGGCCGGCGCCCGCCGGGACGGACCGCCGCGCTCTATCTGCGCCGCCTGGCAGCACTCGCCAGGGCCGCCGACCACGACCTGCTATGGATCGAGAAGGAACTCTTCCCCTACCTGCCCGCCTGGGTCGAAGGCCAGTTGGGCACGCCCTGGATCGTCGACTACGACGATGCGGTGTTCCACAACTACGACTTGGCGCGCAGCCCCCTGGTGCGCCGGCTGCTGGGCAACAAGATCGACGCCGTCATGCGCGGCGCCAGCGGCGTGATCGCCGGCAACCGCTATCTGGCCGAGCGCGCCCGCGCCGCCGGCGCGGCCCGGGTGACGCTCATTCCCACCGTGGTCGACCTCGGCCGCTACCGGCCGCGCATAACGGCGCCGGCCGCGCACCCGGTGATCGGCTGGATCGGCTCGCCCTCCACCCAGAAGTACCTGCTCGACATCCGCGTGCCCCTACAGCAGGCCTGCCACAGCCATGGCGCACGCCTGCTGCTGGTGGGCGCGACGCCGGAAATCCGCGCCGGCCTGTCCGGCATCGAGGTACAGCTCGAACCCTGGAGCGAGGAGCGCGAGGCGGCGCTGATCCGGCGCATGGACATCGGCATCATGCCGCTGCCCGACGGCCCCTGGGAACGCGGCAAATGCGGCTACAAGCTGATCCAGTACATGGCCTGCGGCGTACCGCTGGTGGCTTCGCCGACCGGCGCCAACCGGGAGATCGTGGAGCACAGCGGGGCGGGCCTGCTGGCCGACTCCGCCGACGCCTGGCACGACGCTCTGTCCTGCCTGCTCAGTTCGGCCTCCGAACGGGAACGGCTGGGCCGGGCCGGACGCCAGGCCGTGGAGAGCCGCTACTCACTGCAGCGCCAATTCCCGGTGCTGCTAGAAGCCCTGGGCGCGACGCTGCCGAGCGCCGGCAAAGCCCTGGTCAATTGACGGGAGACGCCCCATGCCCCTGGTTTCCTCCGCCTGGCAATTGGTCGACGCCATCCTGGTGTTTCTCGCCGGCGCGCTCCTGGTCACCTGGGCCGGCCGCCACTTCCGCACCGGCAGCGGCCGCGGCCTGGCGCTCTACGCCTGGCACACCCTGTTCTGCCTGGTCTATGCCTGGTACACCCTGACCTACGGCGGCGACGCCATCGGTTACTACCGCATGGCGGTGAACCACGCCGAAAGCGAGTTCCAGGTCGGCACCTACGGCATCGTCTACCTGACCCGCCTGCTGATCGAGTACCTGGGACTGTCCCTGCTCGGCACCTTCCTGGTCTACAACCTGTTCGGCAGTCTTGGCCTGCTGGCCTTCGACGCCAGCCTGCGCGTCGTCACCCTCGGCAAGAGGCGCGTCTACCGCAGCCTGGCCACCCTCATCGTGTTCCTGCCTTCGGTGAGTTTCTGGACCTCGGGCATCGGCAAGGACGCTCCGTCCTTCCTGGCCACCGGCCTCACCCTGTGGGCGGCGCTGGACCTGCAGCGGCGCACCCCACTGGTCGGGATCGCCGTCGCCATCCTGTTGCTGGTCCGCCCACACATGGCCGGCATGCTGGTCATGGGCCTGAGCCTGGCCCTGCTGCTGCACCCTGGCACCTCCCTGGCCAGGCGGGTGCTGCTGGGCAGCGTCGCCATCGCCATGGCCGCCGCCCTGGTGCCCTTCGGGCTGGAGTACGCCGGGGTGAAGGGCACCGATACCGATGCCCTGATGAACTACGTGGAAGGCCGCCAGGAGCACAACATGAAGGGCAGCGGCGCGGTGGACATTTCCACCATGAGCCTGCCGATGCAACTGTTCACCTACCTGTTTCGCCCGCTGCCGTTCGAGGCGTTCAGCATCTTCGCCATGGCCGCCGCCCTCGACAACCTGATCCTGCTCTACCTGTTCGTCATGGGCGGACACGCCATGCTGCGCCGCCCGCCCGGCCGGCGCTACGCGGAGAACCGCCTGTTCCTCTGGAGCTACGCTCTAGTCGCCTGGCCGATGCTGGCCATGACCACGGCCAACCTGGGGATCGCCTTGCGCCAGAAATGGATGTTCACCCCCATGCTGATCCTCCTGTTCCTCTCGGCGCTCGGCACGCTGCGCCGGCAGGTACGCCCGGCCAGCCCGTCGCCGCCGGCGACGCCGGTCATGCAGATCCAACAGCGCTACGGCATCCATCCCGGACAGAGGCGCGAACCATGATCTTCCTGCTCGTCGCCGGCTTCCCCGACTCGCTCCTGTCGTTTCGCGGCCCGCTGCTCGAAGCCCTGCTCGCCCACGGCCTGGAGGTGCACGTGGCGGCGCCGCAGTTGGCGCCCGGCTGCCCCCTGCGCCAGCGCCTGGAGGCGCGCGGCCTGCGGGTGCACGACATTCCCCTGCGGCGCACCGGCATGAATCCGCTGCAGGACTGCGCCACCCTGCTGCACCTGTGGCGGCTGAAGCGGCGCATCCGCCCGACTCATGTTCTCGGCTACACCGCCAAGCCGGTGATCTACGGTTCGCTGGCCGCCGCCTGGGCCGGGGTGCCGCGACGCTTCGCGCTGATCACCGGGCTGGGCTACGCCTTCCTCGGCGAGGCGGGGGACGGCGGCGCCCGCGGCCTACTGCACGCCCTGCTGCCGCGCCTCTACGCACTGGCGCTGCGGCGAACCCACAAGGTGTTCTTCCAGAACCCGGACGACCAGGCCCTGTTCCGCGGCCAGGGCATCCTTGGTCCGGCGACACCTTCCTGCGTCATCAACGGCTCCGGCGTGGACCTGCTCGAATACCCCGTCGCGCCCGTGCCGGCGCGACCGCACTTTTTGCTGATCGCCCGGCTGCTGGGCGACAAGGGCGTGCGCGAATACGCCGCGGCGGCGCGCCAGGTGAAGAACCGCTGCCCGGCGGCGCTGTTCAGCCTAGTCGGCTGGATCGACGATAACCCCGACGCCATCGGCCAGGCGGAACTGGACGGCTGGCTGGCCGACGGCACGCTGCACTATCTCGGCCGCCTAGACGACGTGCGCCCGGCGATCGCCGCCTGCAGCGTGTACGTCTTGCCCTCCTACCGCGAGGGCACGCCGCGCACAGTGCTGGAGGCCATGGCCATGGGCCGCGCGGTGATCACCACCGACGCCCCCGGCTGCCGCGAGACGGTGGTGGACGGCGACAACGGCTTTCGCGTGCCGGTGAAGGCGGTGGACGAGTTGGTCTGGGCCATGCAGCGCTTCGTCGAGGAACCGGCGCTGGCCGTGCGCATGGGCGCCCGCTCGCGGCAACTGGCCGAGGAGAAATATGATGTGCAGCGGATCAACGCCCGCCTGCTGCAGGAGATGGGTCTCTGATGCTCAAACGCTCCTTCGATCTTTTCGTCGCCGCCGTCGCCCTGCTGCTGCTCGCCCCGCTGCTGTTGGCGCTGGCCTGGCTGGTGCACCGGCGGATCGGCACGCCGGTGCTGTTCCGCCAAATGCGCCCCGGCCTGCACGGTCGGCCGTTCGAACTGCTTAAGTTCCGCAGCATGCGCGAGGCGCTGGACGAACGGGGCGCGCCGCTGCCCGATGCCGAACGCCTGACGCCGTTCGGCCGCTTCCTGCGCGCCAGCAGCCTGGACGAGTTGCCGGAGCTGTGGAACGTCCTCAAGGGCGACATGAGCCTGGTCGGCCCGCGCCCGTTGCTGATGGATTACCTACCGCTCTACAGCCCGGAACAGGCCCACCGCCACGCGGTCCGCCCCGGCATCACCGGCTGGGCCCAGGTCAACGGCCGCAATGCTCTAAGTTGGGAAGAGAAATTCCGCCTGGATGTCTGGTACGTGGAACACCGCACGTTTCGCCTCGACCTGCGCATTCTCCTGCTGACCCTGAAGCGGGTGCTGGCGCGCGAGGGCATCAGTGCCGAGGGTGAGGCGACCATGGCCCGTTTCACCGGGAACGAACCATGAGAAGACTGGCCATCCTCGGTGCCAGCGGTCACGGCAAGGTGGTGGCGGATACCGCCGAACGCTGCGGTTGGCGCTCGCTGGTGTTCTTCGACGATGCCTGGCCCAAGCGCCAGCACAACGGTCCCTGGGTGGTGATCGGCAATAGCGCGATGCTGTTCGACGCCCTCTCCGGTTTCGACGGGGTGCTGGTGGCGATCGGCGACAACCGCATCCGCCAGGACCGGCTGCGCCGCCTGCGCGACGCCGGGGCACCGCTGGCGACCCTGGTCCATCCGGCGGCCACGGTCAGCACCTATGCCCGGCTGGGCGAAGGCTCGGTGGTGTTCGCCGGCGCGGTGCTGAACATCGACGCCCGGATCGGTCCGGGCACCATTCTCAACACCGGCTGCAGCGTCGATCACGATTGCCGGCTGGGCGAGGCGGTCCACGTCAGCCCCGGCGCACATCTGGCCGGTGGCGTGCAGATCGGCGATCTGAGCTGGATCGGCATCGGCGCCAGCGTGCGCCAGTCGCTGCGCCTCGGCCGGCGGGTGATGGTCGGCGCCGGAGCGGCGGTGGTGGGCGACGTGCCGGACGGCACCACGGTGATCGGCGTGCCGGCTCGGCCGATCTGTCTGAACCGCTGAGGGCGACGGAGTCGAAGCATTGCGTGAGGCTGCGAGGGGTGAAGCTGGACTGGAAAGGTTATGTGTCGGGGCGTTCCGGCCTGGTCTTCAGATTCAGTGCATAAGCTACTTACCGAGGGGCCGGACAGTCCCTGTTTCGGCGCCCGGCCGAGTCACTTTCTCTTGGCGCGCGCAAAGAGAAAGTAACCAAAGAGAAAGCGCGCCCGGTCATTCGGCCCCGGCTACGCCGGGCTTCCCTCGCTCCGGCGCCGCTCCGAGGGTCGTCGCACAAGGGGCATCTATGCCCCTCGTACGACTCTCGCCGCCTCCCTGCGGCTCGCCCCTCTACGCGACGCCTGCGCTCGGCCTTCTGAACGGGAGTCGGGCTCCGGGTTGCCTGAAAGCGCTTTCGCTCTTGTGGCACGGCTTGTCAGGCAATGCCGGATGCCCCCTTCAGGAGGCCGAGCGGAATCGTCGTGGAAGGGGTCGAGCGGCAAGGATGCCGCGAGAGCCGCGATGGGCCATGGATGGCCCTTCGCGGCGAGCCCCTGGAGCGACGATGGAGCGAGGGAACCCGGAGCGAAGCGCAGGGCCGGATGAAAGGGTGGCCTTCTTTTGGGTTACTTTTTCTTGGCCAGGCAAGAAAAAGTGACTCGGCCGGGGGGCCGAATTTGAAGACCAGGCCGGAACGGACCAGGCACACAATCTTTCCCGTCCGATCCCCGACAGGCGTTTCACAGGACCGCTATCCCGAGCCCGGCCGCCCCGAACCGGCCGGGGCGACCGAGCCGGAACATCGCGGATGAATTGGCTCCCGCCACCGCAAGGCATGGGTAGCGACACGAACTCGCTCCCGACGACAGACGAACGCTCGCCATGCCCCCATGAAGCGTTCGCGGAAAGATAGTCCGAGGATTTTGCAGCAATACTCCGCCACAAAGCGGAGCCATCACGGCGCCCCCACCCGCGCGACACGCCAGCGTACCCATCGAACACCATCGCCAATGCCTCGGAGGCTCACCCAGATGCTGGACAGCCCCTTCCCCCCCTGGCCCTGTTTCACCGAGGAAGAAGCCGACGCCGTGCGCCGGGTGCTCCTCTCCAACCGGGTCAACTACTGGACCGGCCAGGAGTGCCACGCCTTCGAGGAGGAGTTCGCCGCCTGGAGCGGCTGCGCCTACGCCATCGCCTTGGCCAACGGCAGCGTGGCCCTCGATCTGGCGCTCAGGGGCCTGGGGATCGGTCCCGGCGACGAGGTGGTGGTGACGCCGCGCAGCTTCTTCGCCTCGGCCGCCTGCATCGTCAACGCCGGCGCCACGCCGGTGTTCGCCGACATCGACCGCGACTCGCAGAACGTCACCGCCGAAACCATCCGCGCGGTGCTGACGCCGCGTACCCGAGCGCTGCTCTGCGTGCACCTGGCCGGCTGGCCCTGCGACATGGAGCCGATCATGGCGCTGGCCGAGGCGCGCGGGCTCAAGGTGATCGAGGACTGCGCCCAAGCCCATGGCGCGCGTTACCGGGGCCGCTCGGTCGGCGGCATCGGGCATGTCGGCGCCTGGTCGTTCTGCCAGGACAAGATCGTCAGCACCGGCGGCGAAGGCGGCATGCTCACCACCGACGACCGGGCGCTGTGGTCGCGAATGTGGTCGCTCAAGGACCACGGCAAGAGCTGGGAGGCAGTCCATGCGCGCCGCCACCCGCCGGGCTTTCGCTGGCTGCACGAGAGCTTCGGCGGCAACGCGCGGATGACCGAGATGCAGGCGGCGCTCGGGCGCATCCAGTTGCGCCGGCTGCCCGACTGGCACGCCAGGCGGCTGGCCAACGCCGAGCGCATTTGGCGCCGCGCGCGGCAATTGCCGGGACTGCGCGTGCCGCGACCGCCGGCGGACATCGAACACGCCGCCTACAAATGCTACCTGTTCATCGAGCCTTCCCGGCTGAAGAGCGGCTGGAGCCGCGAACGCATCCTTGAGGCGATCGCCGCGCGCGGCGTGCCCTGCTTCTCGGGCAGTTGCGCCGAGCTGTACCTGGAGCGGGCCTTCGAGGGCACGCCCTGGCGTCCCGCCGAACGCCTGCCGGTGGCCCGCGAGCTGGGCGAAACCAGCCTAATGTTCCTCGTCCATCCCACTCTAGGCGTCCGCGAAATCGAGCGCACCTGCGCCGCGCTAAGCGCGGTGATGGACGAGGCGGCGCACTGAAGCGGTCGGCGCCCTTTCATTCCCGCCTCCGGAGACCTTGCCGATGACCTTCCCCGTTTTCCCGACACCGGCATTCGTCGGGCGCGCCCGGACATTCGCCCCGCAGCCATCGCTGCACGGAACAGCCGGAGCGCGATATCGCCTCCACGCCGAGACCTTCCGGCGCTCCTTCGGCGCCCGCCATCCGGAGGCTTTCGCCCACCCACCATGATCGTCGCCGTTTTCGCCCATCCAGGACGGTTTCACGCACTCAGGGACCGAATACCACCTCCGCATTCCGACCTCGACGGCGGATGCCATGTTGCAGAGGAGGCTCATCGTCCGATGAAATCGCCACACAAGAAATCTTCGCAACCCCTCCGCCAACGCCTGCTGGATCTTTCCCATACCCAGAAGCGGCTTATCCAGGTCGGCGTCGACATCCTGCTCGTCTGCCTAGCGCTCTGGCTAGCACTCTACATCCGCCTCGAAGACATGACCCCGATCGAACCTTTCGGCGACCACGCCTGGCTGTTCGCCGCCGCCCCGGCCATCGCCCTGCCGATCTTCGTGCGCCTGGGCATGTACCGGGCGGTCATGCGGTACCTGGGCAACGAGGCTTTGCTGAGCATCGCCCAGGCGGTCACCCTGTCGGCGCTGCTGCTGGCCTTGGTCATCCTCCTCCACGGCAAGACGAACCCGCCGATCCCGCGCTCGGTTATCTTCAACTACTGGGGGCTGAGCCTGTTGTCGATCGGCGGCCTGCGCATCGCCATGCGCCAGTATTTCACCGGCGACTGGTTCAACCTGCGCGAGCTATCTTTTCGGCGCCCGGAGAGCGGCCCGCCACGGGTGGCCATCTACGGCGCGGGCTCGGCCGGCAACCAGCTCGCCCACGCCCTGCTCATGGGGCACGCGCTGCGTCCGGTGGCCTTCATCGACGACGATGCGCATCTGGCCGGCCGCACGATCGCCGGCCTGCCGGTCTACGCCCCCGACCAGTTGGAGCGAATGCTCGGGGAAACCGGCGCCACGGAGATCGTCCTGGCGATCCCCTCGGCCAGCCGCGGCCGCCGGCGCAGGATACTCGAAATGCTGCAAGCCCACTCGCTGCCGGTGTACTCGATGCCGAGCATCGCCAAGCTGGCTTGCGGGCGCCTCACGGTGAACGACCTGCATGAAGTGGACATCGCCGACCTGCTCGGCCGCGATGCGCTGCCCCTGCGGCCCGAATTGCAGGAGCGCTGCATCCGCGGCCAGGTGGTGATGGTGACCGGTGCCGGCGGCTCGATCGGCGCGGAACTGTGCCGGCAGATCCTCGCCAACGGACCGGCCACGCTGATCCTCTTCGAGCACTCGGAGTACAACCTGTACAGCATCCACAACGAACTGGAGCGCAGAATCTGCCGGGAAGCCCCAGGCTTGCGCCTGGTCCCCGTCCTCGGCTCGGTCCGCCACGGCAGCCGTCTGCTCGACACGCTGCGCCATTGGCGGGTCGACACGCTCTATCACGCCGCGGCCTACAAGCACGTACCGCTGGTCGAAGTGAACATTGGCGAAGGAGTGCTCAACAACACTTTTGGCACCCTGCGCGCCGCACAGGCGGCGATACGCAGCGGAGTGCGCAGCTTCGTGCTGATCTCGACCGACAAGGCGGTGCGCCCCACCAATGTAATGGGCAGCAGCAAGCGCCTGGCCGAGATGGTGCTGCAAGCCTTCTCCGGGGAGCGCGAGGTGGAGCTGTTCGACGAGCCCGGCCTGTCGCCGCAGCCCAACCGCACCCGTTTCACCATGGTCCGCTTCGGCAACGTGCTGGGTTCGTCCGGCTCGGTGATTCCGCTGTTTCGCGAACAGATCCGCAACGGTGGGCCGGTCACCGTTACCCACCCGGAAATCACCCGCTATTTCATGACCATTCCCGAGGCGGCGCAACTGGTGATCCAGGCCGGCGCCATGGGCGAAGGCGGCGACGTCTTCGTGCTGGACATGGGCGAGCCGGTGAAGATCCTCGACTTGGCGGAGAAGATGGTGCACTTGTCCGGCCTGTCGCTGCGCACCAAGACCAACCCGGACGGCGACATCGAAATCCGCTTCGTCGGCCTGCGTCCCGGCGAGAAGCTCTACGAGGAACTGCTGATCGGCGACGGTGCGACGCCGACCAGCCACAGCCGGATCATGCGCGCCCACGAGGAGCACCTGCCTTGGCGGGAGCTGAAGCCGCGCCTCGAAGCCCTGGCCGGGGCGCTCGAAGCCGACGATTTCCCGCGCATCCGCGAGTTGCTGCAACGCACCGTCAGCGGCTACCGGCCGAGCAGGGAAATCCTCGAGCGTCCCCTGCCGGAACAGCCGGCCGCCTGCCACGCCGTTCCCACCTGGATGCACCTCGCGGTCGCGCGGGACGTTAGAGCCAACGGCGAAAAACCCTGACGCCGGCCGGCATAAAAAACACCCGCGCGCCCTGCGTCCTGGCGGCGCCATCGGCCGTCGCCGGGACCGGAGCGCTCCACCACCCGCCGAAAGCACATTGACCGGACGAGAGCAACACAACAGATGAGCAACCTCAGCGTAAACATCACCACCACCTGCAACCGGTTGCACCTGTGTTCGCAAACCGTGTGGTCGCTGCTGAACCAGTCGAGCCTTCCTTTCAAGATCGTCATCTGGGTTTCGAAAGAGGCCTACCTGATAGACCAGGGGATAGACAGGGAGCCGGGTTGGGTCCGGGACCTGAACAGGATAAGGAACCTCGTGGAGTTCAGATGGACCGCCAATACCGGCCCTTACAGAAAGCTGTTCCCGGCTCTCGCCGAGGCCTCCGACGACCAGATCATCGTCTACGCCGACGATGACACCATCTACAAGGAAAACTGGCTCAAGCTGCTGACCAGCAAATTTCGCGAACATCGCGAGGAAAAGATCGTGGCCTCGCGCGTCAGGATCAGCAAGCGCAACTTCTTCGGCTATCACAAGACCTACATGCTCTGGCCGATATCACAGCAGGAAATCGAGCTGGACAGCGACTACCTGATCACCGGCGTCGGCGGTGTGATCCTCAAGAGGAAACACATCAAGGAAGACTTCTTGAACAACCGGGATTACCTGACCGTCTGCCCGAAGAGCGACGACTTCTGGATCAGCGAAATCATCGCCCGCTCCAGAACCCCAGTGCTGGCCTGCCCCGAAGCGATGCGCGAAATACTCTTCATCAAGCACGAGCACGGCCTGGAAAGACAGAACACCCTCGTCTCCAACAACCTCATCGGCAAGGCCCTGAACAAGTTCAAGATCAACACGCTCGGCCAGATAGGCATCCCGGTCTGCAACAACGACAAGTCCTTCAAGCGGGTCAAGAACTATTTCAAGGAAACCGACAAGGCCTCCCTGTGAGCCTGCCGGGATGCCCCATCGATCCGTACCGGAAACGGTCCGCGTGGCTTACGTTGCCGATTTGCCACGACGGGTACCGTTCTCCGCTTCCCCGAACCGGCCAGGCAGGCGCCTCCGCTATTTTTGCCCTCGCGGCACGAGGAAAACACTATGGCTCCGGAAAAGGTCAGCATCATCATTCCCGTCTACAACGTGGAACCCTACCTTGCACAGTGTCTGGAATCGGCCGTCCGGCAGGACTACGACAACCTAGAGATCATCGCCATCGACGATGGCTCCACCGACGCCAGCCCGGCAATACTCGAACACTTTCGCGCCAGGCACGAAAGGATCGTTGTCAAGAATATAAGAAACCAGGGTCTATCGGTCGCCAGGAACACCGGGCTGGAAATCGCGACCGGCGACTACATCCTGTTCCTGGACAGCGACGACTTCCTGGAGAGACATACCGTTTCCACCTGCGTGAAACACCTCGGGTCACGCGAGATAGATATGGTTTTCTTTGCAGGAAATATATTCTTCGACGGTATCGACGAGTCCCTGAGCAAGAAATTTCTGTGCGAAAGAGCCCTGGACTTGCAAAACAAGCGTTTGCCCGCCGACACTTTCTTCAGCGAATCGATAAGGCTCAGAAACTATTTGGCCTCGGCCTGCCTGTACGCCTACAGGAGAAACAGTTTCGACAATATAAGATTCCATCCCGGCATCCTGCACGAAGACAATCTGTTCACCACCCGGATGCTTCTCGAAAACAAGACGATCACGGCCAAATGCATCCCTGACCGGCTCTACAACAGGCGTGTCCGGCCCGACTCGATCATGACCCAGGACAAACAGGAAAAGCATGTAACCGGCTACCTCGTCGTCGCCGAGGAACTTCTGAAACTCCAGGCTGCCAAGGAGGACAGCGAACCCGGAGCGGCCCTGAACAAGTTCATCCGCAATATGCTGATCAATGCGGCCCTTTCATGCAGGGAGGCCTGCCAGGACAGACTTCCCTATTCGGTGAGAAAAAAGATCGTGCTTTTGTTCGCGAGAACGAAACCCAGGCCAAGAGAAATAAAAAAGGCCCTCCCCTATATATTCCCAGAACTATCGATGATCACGGAAAATCCCCAAAGAAAGAAGATCCCGCTTTTTGGAAAACCATGAGGGAATCTTATAAGAAACCATCACAGCCGGCACGAGCGAGACACTATGAGCCCTGAAAAAGTCAGCATCGTAATCCCCGTCTACAACGTGGAGAATTATCTCGCGGCCTGTCTGGAGTCCGCCGCCCGGCAGGACTACGACAACTTCGAGATCATCGCCATCGACGATGGCTCCACCGATGCCAGCCCGTCGATACTCGAGGATTTTTGCGCCAGACACGAAAACATGATCCTCGAACGCATCGACAACCAGGGCGTCTCGGTCGCTAGGAACACCGGGCTGGAAATCGCGACCGGCGACTACATCCTGTTCCTGGACAGCGACGACTTCCTGGAGAGGCATGCCGTATCCACCTGCATGGAAATATTCAGAACCCAGCAGGCCGATGTGGTCTTTTTCGCGGCGAACGTATTTTTCGATGGGGTGGACGAGGGTCTGAAAAAGAGCTTCAGAGGCGAAAGGGTCGCAAGCTTGCATGGCACCTGCATTCCGGCGCACACATTTTTCAGCCGGTCGATAAAACTTAAAAGCTATCTGGTGCCGCCCTATCTCTACATGTACCGGCGAAAGGAATTCGAAGATCTGCGCTTCCCCCCGAAGATAGTGCATGAGGACAACCTGTTCACGACCAGGCTTCTTCTCGAAAGGGAACGGGCCAGGGTCACCTGCATTCCAGACAAGCTTTACAACAGGCGCGTCCGCCCCGAATCGATCATGACGCAGAAGAAACAGGAAAAACATGTGAAGGGCTATCTCGTGGTCGCGCAGGAACTTTTAAAACTCAAACCGACCGCAACGGACAGCGAAACGGCGGCGGCCTTGAACCAATTCGTCCAGCTCACCCTCCTTAGTGCCCTGAATGCATGCCAATTGACCCATGCGGGCAGGCTCCCCCTGCACATGCGAAGCAAATTGGTGATGCTGTTCGCAAGAACCAAGGTGGAACGCGGCAAAGCCAAGCACATCCTGTTTTCCGTGTTTCCCGAGCTACGTGCCCTAAGAGACGCTCTCAGAAAGACCGTTCGCATGTAGCGGATACCCGCGGCCCTCATCGGTCCATGCCGCGCAGCGACAGCATCACCGATGATCGCGAGCATTCCGGAATCGATGAAACAACCCGGCCCGAACGCGCACTCTGAAGACATCGACCGCATTACGGGCGCACGCCTATCCAGCCGCCGGGAGAAAATCATCTCGCCGCTTGGCTGCCGGCAGCGACACAACCTAGCCTTTGATAGCCCATGTTGTGTGAAGGGTTCTCCTTTTCCCGAGATGGAGCTTGAAGCATGAAAGCATTCCTTCCGCTCACGTTGCCGAGCAAGCCCGGCCGGGCCGGCTCCGACAAGACAATCGCACCGGCCCCAAGCCCTCCGTCAGCCCGCACCGCCGGCGCCGTCCGCCACAGGCCCCCCCATTGGCGCCCTGGCCATCGGTAAACGCTTCCGGCTCCCCGTCGATCGCCTGAAAACGGATCGTCATTCCAGCGCCCCAAAGGCCCATGGAGGGATTCGCCTTGTCCGTCCCGTACAGCGGCAGCGCGGCAGCGCGCCGTGCACGCATCCTCGCTCTGGCAGCCGCCCTTCTCCAGGGCTGCATGTTCTCCCCCGGCCCGTACCTCGACACCTCCGAACTCCGCGACAAGGGCCCGCCGGAAAGCCCGCGCTTCGAGCTGGTGCCCATCACTACCCGACTGGTGGCGACCCAGGAAGCCAGCCGCGTCGTCGAGAAATTGCCGCCCGAGCTGATCGGCTACACCCCCGGCCCCTATCTGATCGGCGTCGGCGACGTGCTCAATATCACCGTCTGGGATCATCCGGAACTGACCAACCCGGCCGGCGTGCAGCAGTCGCCCGAAGCCAGCGGCCGCCCGGTGCGCCCCGACGGCCGCCTGTTCTACCCCTATATCGGCGAGATCCAAGCCGCCGGCCTGACCATCGAGCGATTGCGCAACGACATCGCCGGGCGCCTGGCCCGCTATATCAAGAATCCGCAGGTGGATGTCGGCGTGAACCGTTTCGGCGGCCGCCGGGTGATTCTCACCGGAGCCTTCGGCAAGACCGGCTCGCAACCCCTGACGACCATCCCCCTGTCGTTGCTGGAGGCCATCGGCCAGGCCGGCGTGGCCGCGGGAGCCGACATCGCCAGGCTGATCCTCAAGCGTAACGGCCGGGAATACCGCCTCGACCTCGACACCCTGAACCGCGGCGGCGCGGAACTCGACCGCATCTACCTGAAGGACGGCGACCAGTTGCACCTGCCCAGCAACGACAGCCGGCGGATCTTTGTCCTAGGCGAGGTCGTCTCGCCCGGCCCGCTGTCCTTCAGAAGCCGCAGCATGACCCTGACCGAAGTGATCGGCCTGGTCAGGGGCCTGCGCCAGGAAACCTCCGATCCGCAGGCCGTCTACGTGATACGCGGGGTGGGCGATGTCGAACGGGAAACCGCCCAGGTCTTCCAGTTGGACGCCAAGTCGCCGGCCGCCCTGGTGCTGGCCGCGCATTTCCACGTCGAGCCCCAGGACGTGGTGTACGTCGGCGCCGCCGGCATCACCCGCTGGAACCGCTTCATCAGCCAGTTGCTGCCTTCAGGTGTTTTCCTCAGGACAGGCATCAATCTGGAGGACGACCTGAACCAATAGCGGACGACGCGCGCCTCAGGAGCCGGCATGCTCCACGCCGGCCGCCTGCCCCGGCGCGCCGTCGCGCAGTTCGCGGCGTAGGATCTTGCCGACGTTGCTGGTCGGCAGGCGGTCGCGGAATTCGACGTATTTCGGCCGCTTGTAGCCGGTGAGGTTGTCGTGCATGTGGCGCAGCACCCGCTCCTCGGTCAGGCCCGAACCGGGCCTGGGCACCACGAAGAGCTTGATCGCCTCGCCGGTGCGCTCGTCGGGCACGCCGATGGCGGCGCACTGCAGCACTCCCGGCAGGGCGGCGAGCACTTCTTCCAGCTCGTTCGGATAGACGTTGAAACCGGACACCAGAATCATGTCTTTCTTGCGGTCGACGATGCGTAGGTAGCCGTCGGGTTCGATCACCGCGATGTCGCCGGTACGCAGCCAGCCGTCGGCATCGAGCACTTCGGCGGTAGCTCCGGGGTTTTGCCAGTAGCCCTTCATCACCTGCGGCCCCTTCACCCAGAGTTCGCCGCTGCTGCCGGACGGCACCTCCCTGCCCTGTTCGTCGACTACCTTGCACAGGGTCGAGGCCAGTGGCATGCCGATGGTGCCGGGGCGGATGTGGCCATAGGGGTTACCGGAAATCACCGGGCTGGCCTCGGTGAGGCCATAGCCTTCGAGAACTTCGCAGCCGGTGAGGCCTTTCCAGCACTCGGCGGTGGCCTGCTGCAGAGCCATGCCGCCGGACAGGGTCAGCTTCAGCGCGGAGAAGTCCAGGCGGCGGAAACCCTCGTCATGGCACAGCGCGGCGAACAGGGTGTTAAGACCGACGAAGCCGCTGAACCTCCACTTCTTCAACACGCGGACCATGCCCGGCAGGTCGCGCGGATCGGTGATCAACAGGTTGTGGTTGCCCATCAGCATCATCGCCATGCAGTGCAGGGTGAAGGCGTAGATGTGGTAAAGCGGCAGCGGTGCGACCAGGGTCTCGCAGCCCTCGCCCAAGACGCTGGTGACCAGCGCCCGGCATTGCAGCATGTTGGCCACCAGATTGCGCTGGGTGAGCATGGCCCCCTTGGGCGTGCCGGTGGTGCCGCCGGTGTACTGCAGCACGGCGATATCGTCGGGCGCCGCCGCGACCTCGCACAGCGTCCGTTCGCGGCCCCGGCTCAAGGCCTCGGTGAACTTCAGCGCCTGCGGCAGGTGGTAAGCCGGCACCATGCGCTTGAGGTGGCGCACCACGGCGTTGACCAGCACGCGCCTGAACGGTGGCAGCAGGTCGCCGACCTCGGTGACCAGCACATGGCGGATACCGGTCCGCGGCAGAACCTCCTCGACCAAATGCGCCTTGTTGGCCAGGCAGACGAGCACCTTGGCCCCGGAATCGTTGAACTGGTGCAGCATCTCCCGGGCGGTGTACAGCGGATTGGTATTGACCACCACCAGCCCGGCGCGCAGGGCACCGAACACCGCCACCGGATACTGCAGTAGGTTGGGCAGTTGCACGGCGATGCGGTCACCCACCTGCACGCCCTCCAGTCCCTGCAAGAAGGCGGCGAATGTGCCGGACAGTTCGTATAGCTCGCCGTAGCTCAGGGTCCGGCCGAGGTTGCTGAAGGCCGGCCGGTCGGCGAAGCGCTGGCAGGAGGCTTTCAGCACGGCGGGAATGTTGGGGTACGGATCGGGATCGATTTCGCCGACCAGGCCGGCGGAATACTTGTCCTTCCAGAAATTCTCGATCATGCAGCTACTACTCCGTACTTTGGCGCAAGTTGAGTTCTTATTGTCCGCGGACAGACGGGCGGGCCGAGGGTAACAGGCCCGGCCGCTCCCCCGGAAGGCCCGCAAACCGTGCCTCTCGCCCGCCGGACGGGCATTTTCCGCGGGGCCGAGTCGCGTACGAATTGGTGCTCTTTCCGTGAAAACCCCGGCGCCCGGCACTACAATGCGGGTTTTGTGCAACCGATCCCAATCTTCTTGCACCCATCGCCCCGATGGGGACTCCTTTCCTCCTATAGATGAATACCAAGGAAACTGCATGAGCCAGGTTACCAACGTCCCCTATGGCGATCTCGAAGTCGGCCAGAAGGCCAGCTATAGCAAGACCGTGGAGGAAAAGGACATCCAACTGTTCGCCGCCCTCTCCGGCGACCACAACCCGGTACACC
This sequence comes from Azorhizophilus paspali, assembly GCF_043587585.2. GTDB lineage: Bacteria > Pseudomonadota > Gammaproteobacteria > Pseudomonadales > Pseudomonadaceae > Azotobacter > Azotobacter paspali. Next base: position 1,732,149 of record NZ_CP171449.1, on the reverse strand, counting down.
TGGACCCCGAGTTCGCCGCCCGCACCCCGTACAAGGAGCGCATCGCTCACGGCATGTTCAGCGGCGCGCTGATCAGCGCCGCGGTGGCCTGCACCATGCCTGGCCCAGGCACTATCTACCTGGGCCAGACCATGCAGTTCACCCGTGCGGTGAAGCTCGGCGACACCCTCACCGTGCGTCTGGAAATCCTCGAAAAGCTGCCGAAGTTCCGCGTGCGCATCGCCACTCGCGTCTACAACCAGCGCGACGAACTGGTGGTCGACGGCGAGGCGGAAATCCTCGCTCCGCGCCGCCAGCAGACCGTCGAACTGACCCGCCTGCCGACGATCAGCATCGGCTGACCCTCTCCTCCCGACCGCATCACGCGCGGGGCCGCCTCCCCGCCCCTCGCCAGATACGATGCCACCTGCTTGAATGATCCGGCCCGCCGGACCGGCGGCCATCTTTGCACAGCAGAAGGAAGCTTCGCCATGAAGATCGTCAACGCCCGCCTGCGCGGCCGCGAAGGCCTCCAGCGCATCGAACTGGACGGCGCGCGCATCGCCGCCATAGCCGCACAACCGGCGCCTGCCGAAGCCAGCGGCGACGAGCTGGACGCCGCTGGCAACCTGGTGGTACCGCCCTTCGTCGAACCGCACATCCACCTGGACGCCACCCTTACCGCCGGCGAGCCGGCGTGGAACATGAGCGGCACCCTGTTCGAAGGCATCGAGCGCTGGTCCGAGCGCAAGGCGCTGGTCACCCACGAGGACATCAAGACCCGGGCGAAGAAGGCCATCGACATGCTGGTCGAGCACGGCATCCAGCACGTACGCACCCACGTCGACGTCACCGACCCGACGCTGGCCGCGCTCAAGGCGATGCTGGAGGTGCGCGAGGAAACCCGTCACCTGATCGACCTGCAGATCGTCGCCTTTCCCCAGGAAGGCATCGAGTCCTACAAGGGCGGCCGCGAGCTGATGACCGAGGCCATCGCCCTGGGCGCCGACGTGGTCGGCGGTATCCCGCATTTCGAGAACACCCGCGAGCAGGGCGTCGGCTCGATCAAATTCCTCATGGACCTGGCCGAGCGCACCGGCTGCCTGGTCGACGTGCACTGCGACGAAACCGACGATCCGCAGTCGCGCTTTCTCGAAGTGCTCGCCGAGGAGGTACGGGTGCGCGACATGGGCGAGCGGGTCACCGCCAGTCACACCACGGCCATGGGCTCATGGGACAACGCCTACTGCTCCAAGCTGTTCCGCCTGCTGAAGCTGTCGCGGATCAACTTCGTCTCCTGTCCCACCGAGAGCATCCACCTGCAGGGGCGCTTCGACACCTTTCCCAAGCGCCGCGGCCTGACCCGGGTCGCCGAACTGGACCGCGCCGGGCTGAACGTCTGCTTCGGCCAGGACTCTATCGTCGATCCCTGGTATCCACTGGGCAATGGCAACATCCTGCGCATCCTCGAGGCCGGCCTGCATATTTGCCACATGCTCGGCTACGCCGACCTGCAGCGCGCCCTCGATCTGATCACCGAGCACAGTGCCAAGGCCCTGCACCTGGGCGAGCGCTACGGCTTGGAAGTCGGGCGGCCGGCCAACCTCCTGATCCTTTCGGCGGCCAACGACTACGAGATGTTGCGCAGCCAAGGCCACGCGCTGGTATCGATCCGCCACGGGGAGATCCTGATGCGCCGCACACCAGCACGGATCGAACGCCATCGCTGAATCGCCTCGGCGCCCTTCCTGCGGCCGGCGAATCGGCGACCGCGCGGACGGCGCCTTGGGACAGCATCGCCGACACGCCCGCCCCACTAGCGGAAAGAGAAAAAATCGAACAAAAAAAAGGCGACTAACGTCGCCCGAAAGTGCCTTGCGTGCTCTGAAATCCGAAGGACTTCGTTATTTGTATTTCCCTGTGTCCTTCCAGATGAAATAACCGATCCCACTGGTGAAAACGAATATCAACCCCGCGACTGCCGTCCCCGCCACTACTATTTCGTCGACTAACATGGCTGGCACTCTTCACCGCTCTCTTCGATGGACTCAAGGTAACTGTAATAACGTCTGGAAAAATTGATCGAAGTCAATATTGCTCAATAGTTGGCAAACAGCATGAAAAAGAGCTGACATGGATCAATCCAGGTGCGGCTGGAAGTCGCGGCTGGCGCGGCCTCCAGCCTGTTCGAAGTTTCCGGGAACAAATTTGCGACATCCGCATGGATTTATTTCAAGAATCTCCGGAGTAATGAAATCTTCATCGACATACTATCCACAAGCAACTTTGCCACTGGTTGGCCATTGTCGAGGCGAAATAGTTCAGGAAAAGCCAATTGCACGAAAATGACACGACTCGACGGATTATGCCTTTCGGCGATAGACATATATGGAACGAACGGCTGCGCGAACCGTTGCAGGACGATCGCGGCGATGCTCCTGCGGCTCGGGGCCGTGCCTTTGCCCTTCTCAGAGCTGCGCCAGCAGGAGGCCGGCCTGTCGATGGCGGGCCGGGCGCGCTCGGGGGCTCCGACACCCCGCTCGAGCAACTGCCAGGTGGGGATTTCCAGGCTGAACGGCAGGTGCGCCGGCAAGGTGCGCAGCAGGCCGGGCAGATCGCAATCGCCGTTGCCGGGGAAGCGCCGCTCGTTGCGCGCCTGGCGCAGGATCTCGTCCATGTCGTCCGGGCGCGGCCCGTCTACGTCGCACAACTGCGCGTAATGGATGCATGCTGAGTCGAACCGGGCCAGATCCTCCAGGCGCGAAGCCGAGCGGTCGAAATGGAAGGCGTCGACCGGCACGCAGCCGTTGGCGCGTCCGGCATTGTCGACGATGCGCATGGCCTGGGTCAGGTCGCGGGCGTCGGTCCAAAGCATGAACTCCAGGTGCGGATCGAAGCCGAAACCGGCCGCCAGATCGCACAGAATGGCGAAGTTATCGGTCTGCCGCGCCTCGTCGGAGTCGTTGCTGGCCACCAGCACCGCGCTTGCGCCCAGCTCGGCGGCGGCGAGAATCACTTTGAAATCGGCGACGCGGGTAGCCGGCTTCAGGCGCAGGATTTCCAGGGCAATCGCATGAAATGTCTTTCCGATACCGGACTGGAAAGACTGTGTGATCCTTGGCATGGCTGCTTGCCGAGTAGCCGGACAGTCCCTGTTTCGGCTCCCCGGCCGAGTCACTTTTTCTTGCCTGGCCAAGAAAAAGTAACCCCAAAGAAGGCCACCCCCTCATCCGGCCCTGCGCTTCGCTCCGGGTTCCCTCCCTGCATCGCCGCTCCAGGGGCACGTCCCGCAGGGTCATCCATGGCCCATTGCGGCTCTCGCGGCATCCTTGCCGCTCGACCCCTTCCACAACGATTCCGCTCGGCCTCCTGAAGGGGGCATCCGGCATTGCCTGACAAGCCGTGCCGCAAGAGCGAAAGCGCTTTCAGGCAACCCGGAGCCCGACTCCCGTTCAGAAGGCCGAGCGCAGGCGTCGCGTAGAGGGGCGAGCCGCAGGGAAGCGGCGAGAGTCGTACGAGGGGCATGGACGCCCCTTGTGCGACGACCCTCGGAGCGGCGCCGGAGCGAGGGAACCCCGGCGCAGCTGGGGCCGAATGATCGGGCGCGCTTTCTCTTTGGTTACTTTCTCTTTGCGCGCGCCAAGAGAAAGTGACTCGGCCGAGGGGCCGAAACAGGAGGTATCCAGCCCCTCGGCAAGCAGCCGATGCACCGGATTTGAAGACCAGGCCGGAACGACCAGGCACACAATCTTTCCACGCTGGCCGGCACATCGCCGGGGCCACCGCCTGGGAGTGAGAATCGAACGCCTGGGGCCGCGCCGGATCAGCGCTTCTTCTTCGGCTTGCCGGCGGGCTTCTTCTTTTTCCCGGGCGGTAGCGGCAGGGCCTGTGCGAAAGCCTGGCGCACGTCGTTCAAGCGCTTTTCGTGCAGGTCGTGGATGCGCTTGCTGCGCTCGCTGCTGAAATCGATCAGGTTATCGTCGGAACTCATGGCTGCGGATGCACCTGGCGGAAGGTCAGATTCAGGCGCGGCGCGCAGGGCTTGCGCGTCTTCGCCACCCGATGCTGCCAATGATGCTGCGTCGCGCCGGCCATGACCAGCACGGAACCGTGTTCGAGCAGCAGCGAATGCCCGATGCGCGTTTGTCCGACACGGCGCAAGTCGAAGCGCCGGGTGCCGCCCAAGCTAAGCGAAACGATCAGCGGATCGCGTCCCAACTCGGCCTCGTCGTCGCTGTGCCAGCCCATGGAATCCCGACCGTCGCGGTAATGGTTGAGCAGCACGCCATTCAACGGTTGGCCGACGAGCGCCTCCAGAGCCGCGCGGATCTCCACCAGGAGCGGTGTCCAGGACTGCGGCGGATGGGTCAACCCGGAATAGCCATAGGCGGCATCGCCGTACCAGGCGACCTGTCGCGGCACAAGATGAAGGCGTCCGTACAGCCGCACCTGCGGCTGTTCCCAGGGCGTCTCCACCAGCAGGCGGGCGAGCCAGCGGTCGACGATGGCGCCGTCCAGCCAAGTGGGCAAGTAGTGCAGCTTGGCATCGGGCAAATCGAACGGGGCGTCGAATAATGGCATGGCGAAGACGGCGGATCGCAAGGCGTTCATCCTATACCGGTGGAGGACTACGCTTTCTCATACAAATGCGCCGGCAGTCGACGTCGATCTACCCAGGGCATTCCGTTACCATAGCCGGCCTTTTTTACAGCGGAGACAGGCATGGTGCAGCAATATCAACCGGGGCAACGCTGGATCAGCGACAGCGAGGCGGAACTCGGGCTCGGAACCATTCTTACCGCGGATGGCCGGTTGCTCACAGTGCTCTATCCGGCCACCGGTGAAACCCGCCAGTACGCCCAGCGCAACGCCCCCCTGACCCGCGTGCGCTTCGCCCCCGGCGACGAGATCACCCACTTCGACGGCTGGAAGATGATCGTCCGCGAGGTCGAGGACCAGGGCGGCCTGCTCATCTACCACGGCCTCGACGCCCAGAACCAAGGGCGCAGCCTGCCGGAAACCCAACTGTCCAACTTCATCCAGTTCCGCTTGGCCAGCGACCGCCTATTTGCCGGGCAGATCGACCCGTTGCCCTGGTTCGGCCTGCGCTATCACACCCTGGAACACCGCAGCAGCCTGCTGCAGTCCCCGCTCTGGGGCCTGGCCGGCGCCCGCGCCCAGCCGATCGCCCACCAGTTGCACATCGCCCGCGAGGTCGCCGACCGCGTCAACCCGCGCGTGCTGCTGGCCGACGAGGTGGGTTTGGGCAAGACCATCGAGGCCGGCCTCATCATCCATCGGCAGTTGCTTTCCGGCCGCGCCAGCCGGGCGCTGATCCTGGTGCCGGAAAACCTCCAACACCAGTGGCTGGTGGAAATGCGCCGGCGCTTCAACCTGGAAGTGGCGCTGTACGACGCCGAACGCTTCGCCGAAAGCGATGCCAGCAATCCCTTCGAGGACACCCAACTGGCGCTGGTCTCCCTGGAGTGGCTGACCGTCGCCGAGCACGCCCAAGACGCCGCCTTCGCCGCCGGCTGGGATCTTTTGGTAGTGGACGAGGCGCATCATCTGGTTTGGCATCCCGAGCAGCCGAGCGCCGAATACACGCTGGTCGAGCAACTCGCTCAGATCATCCCCGGCGTACTGCTGCTCACCGCCACTCCCGAACAGCTCGGCCAGGAGAGCCACTTCGCCCGTCTGCGCCTGCTCGACCCCGACCGCTTCCACGACCTCGAAGCCTTCCGCGCCGAGAGCGCCAACTACCGTCCGGTCGCCGAGGCGGTGCAGGAACTGCTCGACGAAGGCCGCCTCTCCGAGCGCGCCCACGCGGTCATCCGCGGCTTTCTCGGCGCCGAGGGCGAGGTGCTGCTCACCGCGCTCAACGATGGCGATATCCAAGCCGGCGCACGTCTGACCCGCGAACTGCTCGACCGCCACGGCACCGGCCGGGTGCTGTTTCGCAACACCCGCGCCGCGGTACAGGGCTTCCCCGAGCGCCAGTTGCACCCCTATCCGCTACCGAGCCCGGCCGAGTATCTGGAACTGCCGATCGGCGAGCATGCCGACCTGTATCCGGAGGTCAGCTTCCAGGCCCGCCAGGAGGACGACAGCGAAGAGAACCGCTGGTGGCGCTTCGACCCACGCGTCGAATGGCTGATCGACACCCTGAAGATGCTCAAGAAGGTCAAGGTGCTGGTGATCTGCGCCCACGCCGAGACCGCACTGGACCTGGAAGACGCCCTACGGGTGCGCTCCGGCATCCCGGCCACGGTGTTCCACGAGGGCATGAGTATCCTCGAACGCGACCGCGCGGCAGCCTGGTTCGCCGACGAGGAGTTCGGCGCCCAGGTGCTGATCTGCTCGGAAATCGGCAGCGAGGGCCGCAACTTCCAGTTCGCCCACCATCTGGTGATGTTCGACCTGCCGACCCATCCGGACCTGCTCGAACAGCGCATCGGCCGCCTCGATCGCATCGGCCAGAAACACGTCGTCCAGTTGCACGTGCCCTATCTGGAGAACAGCGCCCAGGAACGCCTGTTCCAGTGGTATCACCAGGCGCTGAACGCCTTCCTCGCCACCTGCCCTACCGGCAATGCCCTGCAGCACCGGTTCGGCCCGCACCTGCTACCGTTGCTGGAAGGTGGCGACGACGACCAATGGCAGGAACTGCTGGATACCGCCCGCGCCGAACGCGAACGCCTGGAGAGCGAATTGCACGCTGGCCGCGACCGCCTGCTGGAACTCAACTCCCGCGGCGGCGGCGAAGGCGATGCGCTGGTCGAGGCCATCGACGAACAGGACGACCGGTACGCCCTGCCGATCTATATGGAAGAGCTGTTCAACGCCTTCGGCATCGACAGCGAGGACCATTCGGAGAACGCGCTGATCCTGCGCCCCAGCGAAAAGATGCTCGACGCCAGCTTCCCGCTGGGCAGCGACGAGGCGGTGACCGTCACCTACGACCGCGCCCAGGCGCTGGCCCGCGAGGACATGCAGTTCCTCACCTGGGAGCATCCTATGGTGCAGGGTGGCATGGACCTGGTGCTGTCCGGCTCGATGGGCAACACCGCAGTGGCGCTGATCAAGAACAAGGCGCTCAAGCCCGGCACCGTGCTGCTCGAACTGCTCTACGTTAGCGAAGTGGTGGCACCGCGTACCCTGCAGCTCGGCCGCTTCCTGCCGCCGCTGGCGCTGCGCTGCCTACTCGACGCCAACGGCAACGACTTGGCGCCGAAGGTCGCCTTCGACACCCTCAACGACCAGTTGGAAAGCGTGCCGCGCGGCAGCGCCAACAAGTTCGTGCAGGCTCAGCGCGACGTACTGGCCAAGCAGATCGACGCCGCCGAAGCCAAGGTCGCGCCGCGCCATGCCGAGCGCGTCGCCGAGGCCAGGCAGCGCCTCGCGGCCAGCCTCGACGAGGAGCTGGCCCGCCTGACCGCGCTCCGGGCGGTCAACCCGAGCGTGCGCGACAGCGAACTGGAAGCTTTGCGCCGCCAGCGCGAAGATGGCCTGGCCATGCTCGACAAGGCGGCCCTGCGCCTGGAGGCAATCCGTGTGATGGTCGCCGGCTGACCTCGCCCAGCGGCGGCGCGTCCATAGCGGATGGCCACCCCGTGGATGGCCACCCCGTGGAAAACGCTACGCGGTTTTCCAGCCAGATCCAGGCGATTCCATAGGTGGGAAACGGCCGCAGGCCTTTCCCGCCTGACGGAGGACGCTACACAGCTTCCTCCCCGCTGCCGAAAGCACTCAGCTCTCCAACTGCCCCAGCAACGCGAGGAAAGCCTCCTCGTCGAGCACCTTCACCCCGAGTTCGCCGGCCTTGACCAGCTTCGAGCCGGCGCCGGGACCGGCGACCACGCAAGCGGTCTTCGCCGAGACCGAGCCGGCCACCTTGGCGCCGAGGCTTTCCAGCCTCGCCTTGCCCTGCTCGCGGCTCATGGACTCCAGGGTGCCGGTCAGCACCCAGCTCTGCCCGGCCAGGGGCAGGCCCTCGGCACAGCGGCGCTCGCTTTCCCAGTGCATGCCGAATTCGCGCAATTGCGCCTCGATGGCGCGGGCGTGCTCGACGTTGGCGGGGACGGCGAAGAACTCGCGCAGCGCCTGCCGAGCCTTTTCCGACAGCCCTTTGGTCGTGCTCAGGGTCAGCCAGTCTTGGCTAAGGCCGACCACCGCCTCCAGGCTGCCTGCCGCCTCGGCAAGCTTTTTCGCGCCGGTGGCGGCGATCCCCGGAATGTCCAGTTTGTCGAGCAGTTCGCCCAGGCTGGCGCAGGCGGCGAACTCCGCGTGCAATTCGCCTTCTTCCTGCAGTTTGACGCCACGCGCCAGCAACTGCTCGATCACCGTGAGGTTGTGCTTGTCCCGGAAGAAGCTGTGGATCTCGTGGGCGACCTCCAGGCCGACGTCCGGCAGCCAGGTGAGCACCTCGGGCAGGGCCTTCTCGATACGCGCGAGCGAGCCGAGCGCGCGGGCCAGCAGCTTGGCGGTCTCCTCGCCGACATCGGGAATGCCCAGCGCGTAGATGAAGCGCGCCAGGCTCGGCCGGCGGCTGGCGGCGATGGCCGCCAGCAGATTGTTGCTGGAAACCTCGGCGAAGCCGTCCAACACCACCAGTTGCTCGAAGGTCAGGATGTAGAGATCGGCCGGCGACTCCACCAGGCCGGTGTCCACCAGTTGTTCGACGATCCGCTCGCCGAGGCCGTCGATGTCCATGGCGCGTCGCGAGACAAAGTGAACGATCGCCTGCTTGAGCTGGGCCTGGCAGGCCAGGCGACCGACACAGCGGTAGATCGCTCCTTCGCTAACCGAGGCTCGTCCCTTTCCTCGCTTGATTAGTTGAGTACGCTCAACCTGCGATCCACATACCGGGCATTGAGCTGGAATGATCACTCTCTTGAAACGAACGCGGGAAATCCATTTCAATGGGCGTATATAGGGCAGCAACTTTCGTATACAAGATTTCAGTGCACGGATATACGTGACCTTCCTGATTACCCGCCTTTTGGGACATTGATGCTTCGATCTCTCGTTCTTTAATCGATCCTTCAAACTCACTTCTCTTGGGCGTCGCTCCACTACCACCTGCATGATCTGCGGAATCACGTCGCCGGCGCGGCGAACGATCACCGTGTCGCCGATCATCACGCCGAGACGCGCCACTTCGTCCATGTTGTGCAGGGTGGCGTTGGACACGGTGACCCCGGCCACCTGTACCGGTTTCAGGCGCGCCACCGGGGTGATGGCGCCGGTCCGACCGACCTGGAACTCGACGCCGAGCAGTTCGGTGAGTTCCTCCTGGGCCGGGAACTTGTAAGCGATGGCCCAATGCGGGGTACGGGCGCGGAAACCCAGCTCGCGCTGCCAGTCCAGGCGATTGACCTTGAACACCACGCCATCGATGTCGTAGGCCAGGCCCTGGCGGCGCTCGCCGATGGCGCGGTAGTAGGCCAGGCAATCCTGAACGCTTCGCGCCAGTTGCAGTTCGCGACTGATCGGTAGGCCCCAATGCCTCAAGGCCTTGAGGAGGCTGATATGAGTTTGCGGCACCTCGGCCCCCTCGAAGCGACCGATCCCGTAGCCGCAGAACTCCAGCGGCCGGCCGGCGGTGATCTTCGGGTCGAGCTGGCGCAGGCTGCCGGCGGCGGCGTTGCGTGGGTTGGCGAAGGTCTTGCCGCCGCTCTCGATGGCACGGGCGTTGAGCGCCTCGAAGCCGGCGCGCGGCATGTAGATCTCGCCGCGCACCTCCAGCACGGCCGGCCAGCCCTGGCCGTGCAGCCTGAGCGGAATGTTGCGCACGGTACGCACATTGGCGGTGATGTCCTCGCCGGTGCTGCCGTCGCCGCGGGTGGCGCCGCGCACCAGTTGGCCGTCCTCGTAGAGCAGGCTGACGGCCAAGCCGTCCAGCTTGGGCTCGCAACTGTACTCCAGCGCCTCGATGCCGCGGTCCAGGCCTTTGCACACATTGCGGTCGAAATCGAGCAGATCTTCCTCGACGAAGGCATTGCCCAGGCTGAGCATGGGCAGTTCGTGGCGCACCTGACCGAAGGCCGCCAGCGCCTCGCCACCGACGCGCTGGGTCGGCGACTCCGGGGTGACCAGTTCGGGATGTTCGGCCTCAAGGGCCTTGAGCTCGTTGAACAGGCGATCATACTCGGCGTCCGGCACGCTCGGCATATCGAGCACGTAATAGCGGTAGTTGTGTTCGTCGATCTCTCTGCGCAGCCGGGCGATGCGTTCGGCGGCGGTCTGGGCGTCGGTCATGGCGATGGATTCCGGAAAACGAAAAGAGCAGCCGTGGCTGCTCGAAAAGGCACTGAAAGCGGCCGAAGGCGGTCTCGCAGCCCAGGGAAACCTCGCCACCTGGGCGCCGCCTCCCGGAGCCGGCAAAACGCCTGGGTTCAGCGCTTGTGGGTCAGTTGGCGGCGCTCGAAATCGGCGATCCGCTGGCGATAGTGCTCGATGGTCTGTGCGGTCATCACACTGCGCTGGTCGTCCTTCAGCTCGCCGTTCAGCTCCTTGGCCAGCTTGCGGGCGGCGGCCACCATGAGCTCGAAGGCCTGCTTGGGATGGCGCGGGCCGGGCAGGACGAGGAAGAAGCTGACCGCCCGGGTGGAGAAGTGGTCGATGTCGTCCAGGTCGAAGGTACCGGGCTTGAGGGCATTGGCCATGGAGAACAACACCTCGCCGTTGCCGGCCAGGCTCTCGTGGCGATGGAAGATGTCCTTCTCGCCGAAACGCAGGCCGCTTTCGAGGATGCTCTGCAGCAGCGCCGGCCCCTTGAACCCCTCTCCGTCCCGCGATACCACGATGATGACCAGGTATTCCTCGATCGGCGGCAGCTCCCGCGGCTCGCTGCGCTCAAGCTGCTCGGCCTGACGCGACTCGAACCTCGGCTCCACCACGCGCAGCCTGGAGGCGGGCTCGGCAACGGCGGCATAGACCGGATCGTCGAGCTCCAGGCCGAAATCGTCCAGTTCGTCGTCGAGGCGCCGCCGGTTCAGCCCGCGAGCGCTCAGCGAGGGCAGGTCCTCCTCGTCCGGCTCGAAGCCGACTCCTTGCGGGAAATCGACCGACCGCGAGGGTCCCAGCGACTCGCTGTTTTCGCTGACCGTTTCAGGCGTATCGGCGATTTTGCGCTCGAGCTTGAACTTGAGCTTGCCCTTGCTGCCCCGCATGCGCCGCCATCCGTCGAACAAGATGCCGCCGATGACGACGATGCCGATGACGATCAGCCACTCACGCAGACCGATTTCCATGAAATCCACAACCCCTAAACTGATTTAAAAAAGGCTTCCCATCCCATACAAAGAAGGCGTCCGGCCCTCTCATAAACACGGCAACTGTATGTTCCCGCAACGTTTTCCATACATACGAAAATTCTCATTAAGCTAGCATGCCCTTTTCGCGGATTGTACCGCCGGCCACCCCATTCCGGTGAGCGGGGGTATCTTGCCACCGGCCGCGACCTCAGGTATCCGCCAACGCCACCGCCTCCTCCACGTCCACTGCCACCAGACGCGAGCAGCCCGGCTCGTGCATGGTCACCCCCATCAACTGATCGGCCATCTCCATGGCGATCTTGTTGTGGGTGATGTAGATGAACTGGACCTTTTCCGACATTTCCTTGACTAGCCTGGCGTAACGTCCGACGTTGGCATCGTCCAGAGGCGCATCCACCTCGTCGAGCATGCAGAACGGCGCCGGATTGAGCTGGAAGATGGCAAACACCAGGGCCAGCGCGGTCAATGCCTTCTCGCCGCCGGACAGCAGATGGATGGTGCTGTTCTTCTTGCCGGGCGGGCGCGCCATGATGGCCACACCGGTATCGAGTAGATCCTCGCCGGTAAGTTCCAGATAGGCATGGCCTCCACCGAAAACTTTCGGGAACAGGGCCTGCAGGCCGGCGTTGATCCGCTCGAAGGTATCCTTGAAACGGTTGCGGGTTTCCCGGTCGATCTTGCGGATCACGTTTTCCAGGGTTTCCAGGGCCTCCGCCAGGTCGGCGTTCTGCGCATCCAGATAGCGCTTGCGCTCGGATTGCTGGCGATATTCGTCGATGGCCGCCAGGTTGATCGCACCGAGACGCTGGATGCGCAGGGCGACGCGCTCAAGCTCAGTTTCCCAGTCGGCTTCGCGAGCCTCGGCGGGAAGCGTGCCGAGCACCTCGTGCAGATCTTGACCCTCCTCCTGCAACTGCTCCTGCAAGGCCTTGCGCCGTACGCTGAGAGCCTGCCAGTCGAGGCGCTGCTGTTCCAATTGACCGCGTAGCAACTGGGCCTGCTGCTCGGCCTGGCCGCGGCGCTTCTCGATTTCGCGCAGCCCGCGCTCGGCATCCTCCAGGGACAGCCCGGCTTGGCGCAGTTCCTCCTCGACGGCCAGGCGCCGCTCGAGCAGCTCCTCAAGCTTCATGCGCAGTTCCTCCAGCGGCGCCGCGCCCTCCTCCAGATCGAGGCGGAGTTGCTCGTGGCGTTCCCGGGTGCGCTCGAACTGCCGTTCGAGACGCTCCAGGGACTGCCGGGTGGAGTCGCGCCGGGCCCGCAGCGAGCCGAGCCGCACGGCCAGTTGATGGGCCTGCTCCTTGTGCGCGCCGGCCTCCCGGCGCAAGCGCTCCAGGCTCTCGCGCAGGGCGTCGCGTCCGGCCAGCAGTTGCTCGCGGCACTCGTTGTCGACGGCCATGGCGTCCAGCGCATCCTGCAGTTGCAGGCGGCATTCGCCCAGGCGCTCGATCTCCAGGGTGCGCTGCTCGTCCAGTTCGGCTAGTTCCTCGTCGAAACGGCGACGACGCAGCAGCATCTGCTCGGCCCGCGCCTGGAGGGCGGAAAGCCTGGCCTTCAATTCGCCCTGCTGGCGGGTTTCCTCCTGCAAACGCCGGCGCAGTTCTTCACGGTCCTCCTCCTGCCGGCGGCGCGCCTCGTCCAGCGCGGACAGGCGCGTCTTCAGCTCGGCTAGACGCGCCTCCAGTTCGTCGCGTCCGGCCTGCAAGCGCTCCAGCTCCTGGGCGCGGGCGAGCAGGCCGGAATCGGCGTCGCCGGCCCGGCGCACGCGCAGAAAATGCCGACCGACCCAATAGCCGTCGCGGCTGATCAGACTCTCGCCCTCGCCCAACGCAGAGCGCCGCTCCAGCGCTTCGACGAGGCTCTCGACCGCCATGACGCGCCCCAACCAGGGCGCCAAGTCGATGCCGCTCTCGACCTTATCGAGCAAACTGCCGGCCAACCGCGTGGCGCCCGGCCCCGCACCGAGCAGGCGCAGTTCGCCCTGGGCGAAGGCATCTAGCGCAAGAGCGGCGAAATCCTCCACGAGCGGTGCCTGCAGATCGGCGCCGAGTACGGTTTCCACCGCCAGCTCCCAGCCGGGCTCCACCCTGAGCCCCTCGGCCAGTCGCGGACGCGTCTCCAGATGCTGCTCGCGCAGCCACTCGGCGACGCCCTGACCGGGGTCCAGCGCCGCCTGCTGCAACGCCTCCAGAGAAGCGATCCGGCCGTTCAGGCGCTGCAGTTCGTCCTGCGCCTGCCGTTGCTCCCGGGTCGCCTGCTGCAGCTCGCCGCGCAGCCGTTCGAGCGTTTCGCCCAGGGCGGCCTCGGCGGCGCCCAGCTCTTCCTGGGTCAATTCGCCGAGAGCCAGCCGCTCGGCCAGTTCGGCGATGCCGGACTCTTGCGGATCGGCCTCCAGCCGGGCCCGCTCGTCGCCCAGGCGGCGCTCACGCTCCAGCAGCCGCCCGAGGCTCTGCTCCAGTTGCTGGATATGCGCCTGCTGCACCTCGGCGCTGCGCCGCGCCTGCGCGGAGTGTTGGTTGAAAGCGTCCCACTGTTCCTGCCAGGTGTGCATGGCGGACTCCGCCTCCTCCAGACGGGCGGCGCTCTCCTCGGCGGCGGCCGCGGCGACTTCCCGCTCAGGATCGAGCCGGGCCAGTTCCTCGTCGATCTCGGCCAGCACCAGGCGATCCTGGTCGAGGTGGGCGGCGGTTTCCTGGCTATTCTTCTCCGCCTCCTGCAGGTCGCTCTGCAACTGGCGCAGACGCTGCTGGCCATGCTGGATGCTCTGTTCGACCCGGCCGATGTCGGCACCCAGCGAATAGAAGCGGCCCTGCACTTGGTGGAAACGCTCGGCGAGGTCGTGGTGCTCGTCGCGCAGGTGCTCGATGCCGGCATCGGCGTTGCGCTGTTCGGCAATCAGCGCTTCGAGGGCAACCTCCTGGTCGCCGATGACCTGCTCGCGCTGGCCGACCTGTTCGTTCAGCGCCCGCCAGCGCAGGGCGGCGAGCTGGGCCTTGAGGCGGCGCTCCTCGGCTTTGCATTCCTGGTATTTCTCGGCGGCTTGGGCCTGGCGCTGCAGGCGTTCGAGCTGGCGCTCCAGTTCCTCGCGCAGGTCGGAAAGGCGCGCCAGATTCTCCTGGGTGCGGCGGATGCGGTTCTCGGTTTCGCGGCGGCGCTCCTTGTACTTGGAGATGCCGGCGGCTTCCTCGATGAAATTGCGCAGATCCTCGGGACGGGCCTCGATCAGCCGGGAAATCATGCCCTGCTCGATGATCGAGTAGCTGCGCGGCCCCAGGCCGGTGCCGAGGAAGATGTCGGTGATATCGCGGCGCCGGCACTTCACTCCGTTGAGGAAGTAGCTGTTCTGCCCGTCGCGGGTCACCCGGCGACGGATGGAGATTTCCGCGTAGCCGGCGTATTCGCCGGTAAGCGTGCCGTCGGCATTGTCGAAGATCAGCTCGATGGAGGCCTGGGTCACCGGCTTGCGGCTGTTCGAGCCATTGAAGATAACGTCGGTCATCGACTCGCCACGGAGATTTTTTGCCGAACTCTCGCCCATCACCCAGCGAACGGCGTCGATGATATTGGACTTGCCGCAGCCGTTGGGCCCCACCACCGCCGCCATGTTGCTCGGGAAGCTCACCGTGGTGGGATCGACGAAGGACTTGAAACCGGCCAGCTTGATGCTCTTAAGGCGCATGGCGGGTCCCGGGCAAGCCGTGATCGGTACGAGGTGATGTGGAGACGGGGCTGTCGGGAACCGGAAAGATCATGATCGGGTTTGGGGCTCTTCGACCGCGTGCAAGGCGCGAAGTCTAGCACGGGTCCCATCCGGGCCGGAGGCACCGGTATGGTGCGGGCGAAACGGACATGCACCCGCTTCGCTCAGCCGCCGGTCATGCTCATGAAACGCACCACCTGGACCTGAGCGTCCGCCTCGAAATGATGGCGTTCGGGCTTGAGCCGCAGGGCATCGACCAGGGCCTGGCGCAGCCGTGCGGCGTCGCCGGGGTGGGCGCGCATCAGGCTCTTCAAATCGAGCGCCCCTTCATGGCCGAGACAGAGCACCAGCTTGCCCTCGGCGGTGACCCGCACGCGATTGCATGCGGCGCAGAAGTTATGGCTGTGCGGCGAGATGAAACCGACCTGGGTCCGGCTGCCGACCACCTGCCAGTAACGCGAGGGACCGCCGCTGGCGTGGCTGCTGCGCACCAGTTCGAAGCGCTCCTCGATACGCCGGCGCACCTCGTCGCTGGAGCAGAGGGTTTCGCTGCGCCTGTGGCTGGAGATACCGCCGAGCGGCATCTCCTCGATGAAACTGATATCGAGGCCGCGCGCCACGGCGAACTCGACCAGATCGAGTACCTCGTCGTCGTTGCGGCCCTTCTGCACCACGCTGTTCAGCTTGATCCGCGCGAATCCGGCGGCACGCGCCGCCTCGATGCCGGCCAGAACCCGGTCGAGCCTGTCGCGCCGGGTGAAGGCGGCGAAACGCTCGGGGCGCAGCGAATCGAGGCTGATGTTGAGGCGCCGGACCCCGGCAGTGCGCAGGTCGCCGGCCATGAACGGCAGTTGCGAGCCGTTGGTGGTCATGGCCAGGTCCTCCAGCTCCGTGCGCGCACCCAGGCGTTCCAGCAGGCCGAGCAGCCCCCTGCGCACCAGCGGCTCGCCGCCGGTGATGCGGATGCGTTTGACACCGAGGTCGATAAAGGCGTCCGCCACCTCGTAGAGCTCCTCCAGACTGAGGATCTGCTCGCGCGGCACGAACACCATGTTCTCGCTCATGCAGTAGGTGCAGCGGAAATCGCAGCGGTCGGTCACCGACAGACGCAGGTAGGTGATGCGGCGCCCGAAGGGATCGATCAGTTCGGTGTTGGACATGTCTGGTTTCACTCCGCCAGCCCGCATCGCACCGCTTTGCGGAACCGGGCCGGGTCGCTCGCCTCCGCGAGCCGATTATGATTGCGGGTTTCGGGATATCGGTATCAGCGATCCTTCGCACAAGGAAAGCAGGATGTACGCCAACCGGCTAGCCCACGGGACCGGTACGGGATCGGGGGACACATGGACAAGAAGAACTGGCGCGAACGCCTTTACATCATCGTCTTCTTCAGCGACATAGCGCCCGGCCGGTATTTCGCTAGCGCGCTGCTAGTGGCCATCCTCACCAATCTGGTGATGGTGATGCTCGACAGCTTGCCGGGCTTCGCGCGTTACGGTGGCCTGTTTCACGCCCTGGAATGGGGCCTCACGGCGCTCCTCGCCGGCGAATACCTGCTGCGCATCCACATCCATCCGCAGCCGTCGCGCTACATCTTCAGCTTCCACGGAACCATCGACCTCTTGGCCGTGCTGCCGGCATTCCTCGCCCTGCTGTTCCCACCGGCCCAGTACCTGCTGATCATCCGCATCGTGCGCATGTTGCGGGTGTTCCGCGTGCCGAAGCTGCTGCCCTACCTGAGCCGGGCGAATTTTTGCTCGTCGCGCTGCGCGGCAGCCGGCAGAAGATCATCGTACTCCTACTGAGCGCGATCACCCTGGTCATCATCTTCGGCATCCTGCTGTATGTGATCGAAGGACCGCGACATGGTTTCAGCAGCATTCCCGCCAGCATTTACTGGGCCGTGGTGACTCCGACCACCGTCGGCTACGGCGACATGACGCCGAAGCCCCCGCTGGGTCAGGGTCTGGCGACCCTGGCGATGATCATCGGCTACTCGGTAATCGCCGTGCCCACCGGCATCTTCACTGCCGAACTGGCCAGCGCGATGCGGCCGGAACAACGCCTGCAGCGGACGTGCCCGAACTGCCGGAATGAGCAGTACGAACCGGACACCGCCTTCTGCAGCCGCCGCGGCGATGCCCTGTTCTCCCGCGTCCCGGAACTCGCCCCGCGGGCCGACGGGGAAAAGACTGCACGGTCGATGCCGCCGGCTCAACGCGGCGAATAGAGGTTGCGCAGGCCAGGCGGCACACCCGGCCCCTCGACCGACTCCCAGGGACCGTTCGGCTGCCCGGAGCTGTACCAGCCGTCGTTCCAGCGGTAGTACAGCCGTTCCCGGTAGTACAGCCGCTGTCCTTTCACCACGTATACTCCGAGGCTGTTGTCCCAGTAGGCATCGGCATCCGGTGGCGGCGCATAGCGCGGATGGTTGCCGCTTCGACTGCGCTGTGCGCTGGCGGCTTTGGGCGCGGAAGGCAGGGCCCTGATCGTCTGGCTCGGCTGCTTCGCCGGCGGTGTCCGCACGGCAGGCGGCGGCGCCGGGCGCTCGGCGGCAGGGGGGTGGTAGTCCTGGTGGGCGCAGGCGGCCAGCAGCAGACCCAGGCCGAGCACACCGAAGGAACGCAGGCGGCGCAACGACCCGGCGGCTCCGGTCGGGAACGGGAAACGGATCTTCATCGGTCCTCTCCAGGGTGCCCTCGGGGCGCGTCGGCTCGATCGATATTCAGGACGTATTCGCCCGATGCCCTAGCGCTCACCCGCTCGAGCTGGCCGACCCAGTCGCCCGCTGTGGGATCGCCGGCCCGCGAGATCCGGGCCACCAGTTGCACCTCGGCGAAGTTCGACAGCTTGAGCTGGGGCATCATCGCATCGGCATCGCTCAGGGCGACCTGCGCCGGCAGATCGGCCACGCGCAGGCGCTCGACCGCCAATGGCATCGGCGGACCGGAAACGGCGCGGGCGAAGACGAACACGCTGTCGTCCGGCCGCACCTTGCCGGCCAGCTCCGGCGCCAGGGCGACGCTGACCTTCAGCTCCAACTGGGCGGCGGCCGGCGCCTCGCCTTGCGGCGCGCCGGCCTGCTCGTGCGCCCGGGCGATGCCGGCGGCGATGGCCGCCCGCGACGGATCGCCCTCGGGCAGGATTTCCACCAGGCGCTCCCAGTAACCGGCGGCATCGGCGAAGCGGCGCTCCTCGAAGGCGACAATGCCGAGCAGGCCGAGGCTGGTGACCTCGGCCGGCTCGCCGGCCAGCGCCTCGTCGGTCAGCGCCTGCATCCGCGGGCTCCAGCGCTTGCCCTCGGCGAAATACAGCGCCTGTGCCCACTGGCCAAGGATCTCCGGCGGCCGCTGGGCCAGCCGGGCGGCCTGCTCGAAGGCTGCTACGGCATCGGCCGGATGCTCCTGGGCCATGTAAGTGCGCCCCAGGAAATACCAGCCCTCGGCGGAATCCGGCTGGACCTTGACCGCCTGCTCAAGGCGTGCGGTCATCTCTTCGATGCTCTTCGGCTGTTCGGCGAACCGGCGGGCCAGTTCGAGTTTGTCGCTGGCGCCCCAGTGCAGGTAGAGGCCGTAGCCGAGCAGCGGCACCAGCAGCGCCACCGCCAGCGGCACCGCCCTGCCCAGGGAGGAGCGGCGCGGCGCCTCGCCGGCCTCGGTATCGGCCAGCAGCTCGCGAGCCGCCTCGACGCGGCCGGCCTCCAGTTGTCCGGCGCTCAGGGTGTCGGCCGCGCGCTGGGCATCCAGCTCGGCCAGGCGCTCTTCGTAAAGCGCCACGTTGAGCGCGGTACGGTCTTCCTCGGCCTGGGCGCGACGAGTGCGCAGCACGGGGAGCAGCAGAAAGGCCAAGGCCAGCAGCAGCAGCAGGCCGGCGGCGATCCAAAAATCGATCATGGGTCTTTTTTGTCCAGCAGGGTGGCGAGACGCTCGCGCTCGTCCGGGGATAGGGAGGCCACCGCCGGGCCGGCGGTATTGCGCCGGCGTCGGACGAGGATCGTCGCCAGCACGCCGAAACCGAGCGCCAAAAGCCCCGCCGGGCCGTACCAGAGCAGCAGGGTCCGCCCGTCGAGCGGCGGCTTGTAGCGGACGAAGTCACCGTAGCGGGCCACCAGGTAATCGACGATCTGCCCGTCGCTTTGTCCTTCGCCGAGCATGCGATAGATTTCGCGGCGCAAGTCCATGGCGATGGGGGCGTCGGAATCGGCGATGTTCTGGTTCTGGCACTTGGGGCAGCGCAGCTCCTCGATCAGGCCGCGATAGCGTTCGCGCTCGGCGTCGCTCTTGAATTCGTAGGTATCGATGGCGGCATGCGCCGTCGTGCTCAGCACGAGCCCCAGCGACAGGGCGCGGATCGCGGTTTTCATTCGTCCAGCAGCTCCTGGTAGCGCGCGGCCAGTTGCTCGCGCCAGACCCGCTCGTCGATCACCCCGACGAACTTGTGGCGAATGATGCCGTGCCTGTCGACGAGGAAGGTTTCCGGCGCACCGTAGACGCCGAGGTCGAGTCCCAGGCTGCCTTGCTCGTCGCGGATGTTGAGCCGGTAGGGATCGTGGAACTCCTTCAGCCACTTCAATGCGCTGGCGTTGTCGTCCTTGTAGTTGACGCCGACGATGTTCACCCCGCGCCCGGCCAGTTCGTTGAGCACCGGGTGCTCGACCTTGCACGACACGCACCAGGTCGCCCAGACGTTGACCAGCGCCGGCTTGCCTTTGAAGTCGTCGACCGTGAGGGTACGCCCCGGCTCCTGCACGGCCGGCAGGGAGAACGCCGGGAAGGGCTTGCCGATCAGCGCCGAAGGCAGTTCGGCGGGATCGAGGAACAGGCCACGGTAAAGGAAGGCCACGACGCCCAGGAAGAGCGCCAGCGGCACCAGGAGAATCGCTCGTTTCATCTTCAGGCTCCTTCTCCGGCCAGGCCCAGGGCCTCGCGCACGCGGGTCCTGACCTTGACCCGATAACGCCGGTCGCAGGCCGCCAGCGCCGCGCCGAAAGCCATCATCAGGCCCCCCAGCCAGATCCAGCGGACGAACGGCTTGATATGCAGGCGAACCGCCCAGGCGCCGTTTTCCAGCGGCTCGCCTAGGGCGACGTAGAGGTCGCGGGTGAAACCCGCGTCGATGCCGGCTTCGGTCATCGGCATGCGCTGCACGGTATAGAGGCGCTTCTCCGGGTGCAGCACGGCCACCTCGTCGTCGCCGTCGAAGACGCGCACGCTGGCCCGGTCGGCGACGAAGTTGGGTCCCTCATGATGCCGGGTGCCCTCGAAGACGAAGCGGTAGCCGCTCAGCTCCACGGCATCGCCCGGCGCCATGCGCAGGTCGCGCTCGGCGCTTTCCTGGCTGCTCAGGACGATGCCCAGGGCGCAGACGGCGATCCCCAGGTGGGACAGTTGCATGCCCCAGTAGCTCGGCGAAAGTGCGTGCAGGCCCTTGAGCAGTCCCTTGTGGCGGGTCTTGTCGAGCAGGTCGCGCGCCCCGGCGAAAACCACCCAGGCAGCCAGGAAAGCGGTCGCCAGCACCGCCCAGGCGAAATCGCCGAGCGCGAAGGCGGCCAGCAGGGCCAGCGCCACGCTAACCAGCAGTACCGGCGCGAGCATGCCGGCCAGCCAGCGCAGCGGCGTGTCCTTCCAGCGCACCAGCACGCCGACCGCCAGCGTCAGCATCAGCAGCCCGATCAACGGCAGGAACAGTGCATTGAAATACGGCGGCCCGACCGACAGCTTGGCGCCGGACAGCGCATCCAATAGCAACGGATAAAGCGTGCCGAGCAGGATGGTCGAGGTCGCCACCATCAGCAGCAAGTTGTTCACCAGCAGCAGGGTTTCCCGCGAACGGAGGGCGAAGCCCACCTGGCTCCTGACCACCGGCGCGCGGATGGCGAACAGGGTCAGCGAACTGCCGACCACCACCAGCAGGAAGATCAGTATGAACACGCCACGCTCCGGGTCGCTGGCGAAGGCATGCACCGAAGTCAGCACGCCGGAACGCACCAGGAAGGTGCCGAGCAGGCTCAGCGAGAAGGCGGCGATGGCCAGCAGCACTGTCCAACTCTTGAACACCCCGCGCTTCTCGGTCACCGCCAGCGAGTGCAGCAGCGCGGTGCCGACCAGCCAGGGCATGAAGGAGGCGTTCTCCACCGGGTCCCAGAACCACCAGCCGCCCCAGCCCAGCTCGTAGTAGGCCCACCAGGAGCCGAGCACGATGCCGATGCCGAGGAAGGCCCAGGCGACCAGCGTCCAAGGCCGCGACCAGCGCGCCCAGGCGGCGTCCAGGCGGCCGCCGAGCAGCGCAGCGATGGCGAAGGCGAAGGCCACCGAGAAACCGACGTAACCCATGTAGAGCATCGGCGGATGGACGATCAGGCCGAAGTCCTGCAGCAGCGGGTTGAGATCGCGGCCATTCGCCGGCGATTGTGGCAAGAGGCGCGCGAAGGGGTTGGAGGTGACGATCAGAAACAGCAGGAAGCCGACGCTGATCAGCCCCATCACGCCCAACACGCGGGCCAGCATCTCCTCGGGCAATTGCCGGGAAAAGATCGACACCGCGAAGGTCCAGCCGGAGAGGATCAGCGCCCAGAGCAGCAGCGATCCTTCATGGGCGCCCCACACGGCGCTCAGCTTGTAGTACCAGGGCAAGGCGCTGTTGGAGTTGCCGGCCACGTAGGCGACGGAGAAGTCGTCGACTAGGAAGGCCTGGGTCAGACAGACGAAGGCGAACGACAGGAAGACGAATTGCCCCCAGGCGGCCGGCACGGCCAGGCTCATCCACAGGCGATCGCCACGCCAGGCGCCGATCAGCGGCAGGCTGCCCTGCACCAGTGCCAGGCACAGGGCGAGGATCATCCCCAGGTGGCCGAGTTCGGGAATCATTGCGCGCCTCCCGGCTTGCCGTTCTCGTAGTGCTTGAGCATGGCGCTCTTCTCCAGCGCCTGGCTGACCTCCGGCGGCATGTAGTTCTCGTCGTGCTTGGCCAGCACCTCGTCGGCTTGCAGCATGCCTCCGGCGTCGACCCGGCCCAACGCGACTATGCCCTGCCCTTCGCGGAACAGGTCGGGGAGGATGCCCTGGTAGCGGACGGTCACCGTCGCCACGCCGTCGGTGACCCGGAAGGTCGCCGCCAGCGAAGTCGCGTCGCGTTGCAGCGAGCCCTTCTCGACCAGCCCGCCGGCGCGAATCCGCGCACCTTCGGGAGCCTCGCCCGTGGCGATCTGGCTGGGAGTGTAGAACAGGTTGATGTTCTGCTGCAGGGCGGACAGGGCCAGCGCCACGGCGGCACCCACGCCGGCGAGGATCGCCAGCACGATGAACAGCCGCCTCTTGCGCACAGGGTTCATTTCGACTCCTCCCGGCGCAGACGACGCGCCTCTTCCCGCAGGTAGCGCCGGCGCGCCAGCAGCGGCCCGGCGACATTGATGACCAGCACCGCCAGGCCGATGCCATAGGCCGACCACACGTAGAGGCCATGGTTGCCCATGGCGACGAATTCAGCGAACGAGGAAAAACTCATGGCGCCCCCAGGAGAGCCTTGATCTCCAATTTGACCCAGTTGCTGCGCGCCTCGCGCCTGAGGATTTCGAGGCGCATGCGCAACAGCAGCACGGCAGCGAAGAAACAGTAGATGCCGAGCACCATGACCAGCATCGGCAGCCACATTTCCATGGGCATCGCCGGCTTCTCGGTCAGGGTGAAGGTGGCCGGCTGGTGCAGGGAATTCCACCACTCGACCGAGTACTTGATGATCGGGATGTTGACCACCCCGACGATCGCCAGCACCGCGCAGGCCTTGGCCGCGCTGTCGCGGTTGGCGATCGCCTGGCCAAGGGCGATGATGCCGAAGTAGAGGAACAGCAGGATCAGCATCGAGGTCAGCCGGGCATCCCAGACCCACCAGGTGCCCCAGGTCGGCTTGCCCCAGATCGCGCCGGTGACCAAGGCGACGAAGGTCATCCAGGCACCGATTGGCGCGGCGCACTGCAGGGCGATGTCGGCCAGCTTCATGCGCCAGACCAGCCCGATCGCTCCGGCCACCGCCAGCAGCACGTAGCAGGATTGGGCAAGGAAGGCCACCGGCACATGGATATAAATGATGCGGAAGCTGTTGCCCTGCTGGTAGTCCGGCGGCGCGAAGGCCAGTCCCCAGACTAGGCCGACGCCGAGCAGCAGCACGGCGGCCACGGCGAACCAGGGCAGGCAGCGACCGCTGATTTCATAAAACCACTTGGGCGAGCCCAGCTTGTGAAACCACGTCCAATTCATCGAGACCACTCACCTTGTCGCGCGGCCGGTCGTGGCCGGCCCGTTTCGGTCGTTTCGCAATCGCGCTCCCCGGACGAGCCTTTCACTCGCCGACGCTGATGGCCAGGGCGGAGGCGATCGCAAAGGGCAGCAGGGTCGCGGCCAGCACCGCCAGGCTGGCCAGCCAGAGCAGATAGCCGGTCGTCGGCAATCCCTGCAGCGCCGCCTGCAGGGTCCCGCTGCCGAGAATCAGCACGGGGATGTACAGCGGCAGGATCAGCAGTGGCAGCAGCAGGCCACCGCGCTTGAGGCCCACGATCAGCGCCGCGCCGACGGCGCCGAGCAGGCTCAGTACCGGAGTGCCGAGCAGCAGCGAGAGCAGCAGCACCGGCAGGCAGCGCACCGGAAGCCCCAGCATCAGGGCCAGCAGCGGCGCCAGCAGCACCAACGCCAATCCGGAGAACAACCAGTGCGCCAGCACCTTGGCTAGCACCAACAGCGGCAACGGATGCGGCGCGACCACCCATTGCTCCAGCGATCCGTCCTCGAAGTCGCCGCGGAACAGGCCATCCAGCGAGAGCAGCACGGCGAGCAGCGCCGCCACCCAGATCAAACCTGGCGAGAGCGTCTGCAGAAGCTGCGACTCGGGCCCCACGGCGAGCGGGAACAGGGCGATGACGATAGCGAAGAACACCAGCGGATTGACCAGTTCAGCCGGACGGCGGAACAGCAGCCGCGACTCGCGGGCGAGCAGCAGGGTGAACACACTGCTCATGCGGCGGGCCGCTCCAGGTCAAGTTCGCGGTAAGTCGCGGGCCGGATATCCAGGCTGTGGTGGGTGGTTAGCACCACCATGCCGCCGCGCTCGCAGTGGGCGCGGAGATGCCGCTCCAGTTGGGCCACCCCCTGCCGGTCGAGCGCGGTGAATGGCTCGTCGAGAATCCACAGCGGCGGCGCCTCCAAATGCAGGCGGGCGAGCGCCACGCGGCGCTGCTGGCCGGCCGACAGGCTATGGCAGGGCACGTCCTCGAAACCGCGCAGGCCGACCGCCGCCAGCGCCGCCCAGATCGCCTCGCGGCCGAACGGACGGTGCAGGGCGCAAAGCCAGGCGAGATTCTCTTCGGCGCTCAGCAGTCCCTTGATGCCAGGGGCATGGCCGATCCAGAGCAGATTGCGCGCCAGCTCGGCGCGCTGGCCGCGCAGGCCTCGCCCTCGCAGGCGCACCTCGCCGGCCGTGGGCTGCATCAGACCGGCCAGCAGGCGCAGCAGGCTGGTCTTGCCGCTGCCGTTGGGTCCCACCACCTGCAACATGTCGCCAGGAGCCAGCGCCAGGTCGAGCCGCTCGAACAGCACGCGCCAGTCCCGCTCGCAAGCGAGCGCCATGGCTTCGAGAAAGGGACTGGTCACAATAGGCTTACCATCGACCTCAACACGGCAGTACCGGCCTGAGCGCGGGGCATGCGCCGATCCGGGCGGGCCCGCATTATACATGCCGGCCTCGCCGGCTGGAGAGGCTATTTTCACCCGGTCGGCGCACCATCCCGGCGAATCCGCCCGAGACCGCCAGGCCGCGAACACGGCTCCGGGCGAATGACGTCTCAGGCCGATTTCGCCTGCGCCACACGGATCAGATGCTCGACGAAGAACTCCACGTTTCCCCGTGGATTGGCGGGCAGCGGCCAGCCATCGACGCTCTCCGCGATCGCCCGGAAGGCCGTCGCGCTCTTCGAGCGGGGAAAGGCTTCGCAGACCGCCGCCTGTCGCTGCACGGCCCTGCGCAGGCTGTCGTCCCAGGGTACGGCACCGACGTACTGCAGGGTGGCGGCGAGCGACTGCTCAGTCAGCCGGAGCAGCTTAGCGAACAGCTCGCGGCCTTCGCGCGGCCCCGCCACCATGTTGGCGAGAATCCGGAAACGACTCACCCCGTAATCGCTGTTGACCAAGCGGATCAGCGCATAGGCGTCGGCGATCGAGGTCGGCTCGTCGCACAGCACCACGAGCACCTCCCTGGCCGCCCGCACGAGGCCGATCGTCGCATCTTCGATGCCGCTGGCGGTATCCACCAGCAGCACGTCGAGCTGATCGGCGTGCCGGTCGAAGATATGCACCAGACCGGCCTGCTGCTGGGCCGAGAGCCGCACCATGCTGCGCGCCCCGGAAGCGGCGGGCACGACACGAACGCCGCCCGGCCCCTGCAGCACTATGTCGTCCAGCCCGCAGCTTCCGGCGAGGACATCGGCCAGGGTGCGCTCGGCGCCGAGACCGAGCATCACGTCGATATTGGCCATCGCCAGATCGCCATCGAGCAGCATCACCCGCCGCCCCAGCCCGGCCAGCGCCAATGCCAGGTTCACCGCCACCACAGTCTTGCCGACCCCGCCCTTGCCACTGGTCACCGCAATGACCTGCACGGGAGATACGCTCGCCATGTCGCTCATCATCCATCCTGCCCGCTCGCCACCATTGACCGTCCGATCCACCGGGGTCCAGCATAACCACAGCGCCAGCAGGGTAACGCCAGCCTGGCCATCCAGCCCGAACCGAGGAACGAGAACGCCCCCTTCCGCACGCACAACAAGGAGATGTCCATGAAAAAACGGCTGATTGCAGCAATGATCGCCAGTTGCGCACTACCCGTGCAGGCCGCGCCGCTCAGCGTCGTCCTCAACGCGGTAAGCGCCAACGGCATAGGCGCAGCGCTTGGCACCGTCAGCATCGAGCAGAGCGAATACGGCTTGGTCTTCACCCCCAACCTCTCCGGCCTGCAGCCCGGCATCCATGGCTTCCACATTCATGCCTCGGGCGACTGCGGCGCCACGGAGAAGGAAGGCCAGAAGCTCGCCGCAGGCGCCGCAGGCGGCCACTGGGACCCGCAGAACACCAACCGGCACGGCGAGCCCTGGGGAGACGGCCATCTGGGCGATTTGCCGGCCCTCTATGTAGATGCCGATGGCAAGGCCACGCAGCCAGTACTGGCACCGCGACTGAAGGATCTGGAAGCGATCAAAGGACGGGCCCTGATGGTGCATGCCGGCGGCGACAATCATGCCGACAACCCTGCCCCGCTGGGCGGTGGCGGAGCGCGGGTGGCCTGCGGAGTCATCAAGTAAGCGGTCGTCGATCGCATAGCGGGCACCGCTGCCCCCCCTGCCGAGTGGCCAACCCATGCCACGCGGCAGGATCCGAGCAGAAGCACTTGGCGGAAGAATATCGGCAGCAAACAAAAAGGGTCACCCATACGAGCGACCCTTTTAACCCATTGGAGGGTAGAACTGGCGTCCCCTAGGGGACTCGAACCCCTGTTACCGCCGTGAAAGGGCGGTGTCCTAGGCCACTAGACGAAGGGGACGGAACCTTCGATGACAAAAGCGAAAATCAAGCGCTCTTGCGTGAAATTGGTGGAGCTAGACGGGATCGAACCGTCGACCTCTTGCATGCCATGCAAGCGCTCTCCCAGCTGAGCTATAGCCCCGAATTCGGTATCTCGCGATACCAACAGCAACGACTCCGTCGCCGCTGTTGAAAACTGGCGTCCCCTAGGGGACTCGAACCCCTGTTACCGCCGTGAAAGGGCGGTGTCCTAGGCCACTAGACGAAGGGGACGGAACCTCCGATGACAAGAGCGAAACTCAACCGCTCTTGAGTGAAATTGGTGGAGCTAGACGGGATCGAACCGTCGACCTCTTGCATGCCATGCAAGCGCTCTCCCAGCTGAGCTATAGCCCCATCTCAAGGACGGGGCGCATATTAGGGGCCATCCCTGACCCTGTCAACAGATTTCTCGATTTTTTTTGCCATTAGAACAATTACTTACCGGACACACCGTTCAAAACGCAGCGCCTGCCGCGCTACGCTCCGAGCGGGGCTCGCTCTCGTTCGGCGGGGCGGCCGCCGGCGCGAGCACCCGATCGAGGACCTCCGCCTCCAGCGCGGCGAGACGGGCGGACCCGCGGCTACGCGGGCGCGGTAGGTCGACCGGCAGATCCAGGCCGATACGCCCTTCCTCGATCAGGATCACCCGGTCGGCGACGGCGACCGCCTCGCTGACGTCATGGGTGACCAGCAGCACGGTGAAGCCATGCTGCTGCCAGAGCCGTTCGATCAGTTGCTGCATTTCGATGCGGGTCAGCGCATCCAGCGCCCCCAGCGGCTCGTCGAGCAGCAGCAGGCGCGGACGGTGGATCAATGCTCGGGCCAGCGCCACGCGCTGCTTCTGGCCGCCGGAGAGCGCCGCCGGCCACTCCCCAGCGCGCTCGGCCAGCCCCACCTCGGCCAGAGCCTCCTCGGCACGGGGACGCCAGTCGCCGGACAGACCGAGACCGACATTGTCGATTACCCGCTTCCAAGGCAGCAGGCGCGAATCCTGGAACATCAACCGGGTATCTTCGCGCGCCTGCGCCAGGGGTACCTGGCCGGCCAGCAGCGCGCCGCCGCTGGGTGCGTCCAGCCCCGCCAGCAGGCGCAGCAGCGTGCTCTTACCGCAGCCGCTGCGACCGACCACGGCGACGAACTGCCCGGCCGGAATATGCAGATCGATCGCCTTCAACACCTGCCGTTCGCCGAAAGACTTGTGGATGCCTTTGATCCCCAGCGGAATGCCGTTCTTCAAATTCTGCAGAGCGCTCATTGGGCACCTGCCTTGACCTGATAGGCCGGATGCCAGCGCAGCCACAGGCGCTCCAAGGTACGCGCCGCCACGTCGGCCAGCTTGCCGAGCACGGCGTAGAGCAGAATCGCCAGCACCACCACGTCCGTCTGCAGGAACTCGCGGGCGTTCATCGCCAGGTAACCGATGCCAGAACTGGCGGAAATGGTTTCCGCGACGATCAGCGTCAGCCACATGAAACCGAGGGCGAAGCGCACGCCGACCAGGATCGACGGCAGCGCACCGGGCAGGATCACCTGACGGAACAGAGAGAATCCGGACAGCCCGTAGCTGCGCGCCATTTCCACCAGGCCGGCATCGACGTTGCGGATGCCGTGGTAGGTATTCAGGTAAATGGGGAACAGGGTGCCAAGGGCGACCAGGAAGATCTTCGCCGACTCGTCGATGCCGAACCAGAGGATCACCAACGGGATCAGTGCCAGGTGCGGCACGTTGCGCACCATCTGCACCGAGCTGTCCAGCAGGCGCTCGCCCCACTTCGACAGGCCGGTAATAAAGCCGAGCAGCAGGCCCAAGCCGCCACCGATGGCGAAGCCGATGCTGGCGCGCCAGCCGCTGATGGCCAGGTGCGACCAGATTTCGCCGCTGGAGAGCAGTGCCCAGCCGGCTTCCAGCACCGCACTCGGTGCCGGCAGGATGCGGGTGGAGAGCCATCCGCTGGCCACCGCCCCCTGCCAAAACCCGAGTAACGCCAGCGGCAGCACCCAGGGCGACAGGCGCAGGGCCAGTTTGTCGATGTTGCGTATGGTCATGGATGGAAACCTCTTCTCGTCTTGCCTGAACTCAGGAAATTGCCTTCCGGCCCGCCCCCGACGGGAACGGGCCGGATCGGGGAGACGCTTCAACTCTGCGCCGCGGCCTTGGGCAGGATGTCGTTGGCCACCACCTCGCCGAACGGACTGACCTGGCCGCGACCTTCGATCCCGGCCGGCCGGGCCAGATCCAGGTGCGGGAAGAGCAGTTCGGCGACCCGATAGGATTCTTCTAGGTGCGGATAACCGGAGAGTACGAAGGTGTCGATGCCGAGCGCGGCGTACTCCTTCATCCGCGCTGCCACGGTCGGCCCGTCGCCGACCAGTGCGGTGCCGGCCCCGCCACGCACCAGGCCGACGCCGGCCCAGAGGTTCGGCGATACCTCCAGATTCTCCTTGCTGCCACCATGCAGGGCGGCCATGCGCTGCTGGCCGACCGAGTCGAAACGCGCCAGCGAGGCCTGGGCCTTGGCGATGGTTTCGTCGTCCAGGTGGCTGATCAGCCGGTCGGCAGCCTCCCAGGCCTCCTCGGTGGTTTCGCGAACAATCACGTGCAGGCGGATGCCGAAACGCACCGTGCGGCCATAGCGGGCGGCACGGGCGCGCACATCGACGATCTTCTCGGCCACCGCGGCCGGCGGCTCGCCCCAAGTCAGGTAGAGGTCGACCTGTTCGGCGGCCAATTCGTGGGCGGCCTCCGAGGAGCCGCCGAAATACAGTGGTGGATGAGGCTGCTGCAGCGGCGGGAAGAGCAGCTTGGCGCCCTCGACCTGGATGTGCTTGCCCTGCAGGTCGACGGTTTCGCCGGACAGCACGCCCCGCCAGATGCGGGTGAACTCGGTGGCCGCCTCGTAGCGCTCGGCATGGGACAGGTGCAGGCCTTCGCCGGCCAATTCTTCTGGGTCGCCACCGGTCACCAAGTTGAACAGCGCGCGACCGCCGGACAGCCGGTCGAGCGTCGCCGCCTGGCGTGCCGCCACGGTCGGCGAAATGATCCCCGGACGTAGGGCGACGAGGAATTTCAAACGCCGGGTGACCGGGATCAGCGAGGCGGCGACCAGCCAGGAATCCTCGCAGGAACGTCCGGTCGGAATCAGCACGCCGCCGAAGCCGAGCCGGTCGGCGGCCTGGGCGATCTGCTGCAAATAAGCGTGGTCGACGGCGCGGGCGCCCTCGGCGGTGCCCAGGTAGTGGCCGTCGCCGTGGGTGGGCAGGAACCAGAAAACATTCAGACTCATGGAGTGGTCTCCTTTCGATCGGGGGCTTGGAACTGCGCGGACGAGGACAGCCGGACTACTGACGAACCACCTTGGCCGGAGGGGTCCACACCACCTCCTTGATGCTCAGGCGCTTGGGAATCAGCTTCAGCTCGGCGAAGGTGTCGGCGATCTTCTGCTGCGCCGCGACCACCTCCGGGCTGAGCGGCTGCGCGCCATAGCCCTGGCGCACTACCGCTTCGTGGGTGATTTCCAGGGGAAGACCGATCAGCGGGGCGACCTGCTGGGTGACTTTCTGCGGATCGGCCTTGGAATCCTCGTCGATGCCGCGAACCTCCTCGATCAACGCCTCGATCACCTGCGGATGCTTGCCGACGTAGGCGCCCGTGGCCAGATAGAACTGATGGTTGTCGACGATCCCCTGGCCGTTGCGCAGGGTGCGTGCCGCGAGCTGCTTCTCGGCGGCGGCCTGGAAGGGGTCCCAGATCACCCAGGCATCTACCCGGCCGCTCTCGAAAGCGGCGCGGCCGTCGGCCGGCGGCAGGTACACGGGCGTGATGTCCTGGATACCGAGGCCCGCCTCCTCCAGAGCGCGAACCAGCAGGTAATGGACGTTGGAGCCCTTGTTCAGGGCAACCTTCTTGCCCTTGAGCTCGGCGACGCTCTTGATCGGCGAATCCTTGGCTACCAGGATCGCCTCGCCCAGCGGAGCCGGCGGCTCGTAGGCGACATAGCGCAGATCGGCGCCGGCGGCCTGGGCGAACACCGGCGGCGTCTCGCCGGTCGCGCCGAAATCGATAGAGCCGACGTTCAGGCCCTCCAGCAGTTGCGGGCCGCCTGGGAACTCGGTCCACTGCACCTCCACGCCCTGCTCCGCCAAGCGCTTCTCGAGCGAGCCCTTGCCCTTGAGCAGCACCAGGGTGCCGTATTTCTGATAGCCGATCCGCAGGGTCTCGGCCTGAGCCTGGGTGATGGCGCCGAAGGAAAAGGTTGCCGCAAACAGGACAACCAGGCTTCGACGCGAGACGATGGCGCGCATGGGCGGCCTCTCCTTCGCATTGATTGGGTGTAACCTGCTCGCCCGTTGACGGGCCAGTAAGGTGGGGCGCGCTTGGCGTGAGCGGCCTGGAAGATCAGAGACTCCGGCGGATGGGTTCCAGCCGGTCGTCGGAAAGCCGAGCATCCAGAGGTCCGCTCCGGCGGATCAGGGCGGCGACCAGATCCTCGAGCGACTCGTCGACCCGCAGAAGCAGTTCGTCGTTGAAGCGGGCCGGCTGATCGCCTTCGGGATAGACGATGTGCGCATCCACGGCGAACACGCCGGTCAGCACTTCCTGAGCTTTGAGCGCCGAAAGCACCGGCTTGAGGGCGTAATCCACCGCCAGCAGGTGAGCCGGGCTGCCGCCGGTGACCAGCGGCAGTACCACCTTGTCGGTCAGCACCCGCTCGGGCAGCAAGTCGAGCAGCACCTTCAGGGCGCCGGAGAAGGACGCCTTATACACCGGCGTCGCGACGATCAGACCGTCGGCCAATCCCACCGTAGCCTGCAGATCGCGCACCGCGGCGCTGTCGAAACGGGCATGGAGCAGTTCCTCGGCGACGAAATCGCGCACTCGGATCAGCGACACTGCGATCCCGCGGCTCTCCAGGTAGGTACGGGCGTACTCCAGTAGCAGCTCGCCGCGCGAGCGTTGCGAGGGGCTGCCGGAAAGCAGAACGACGTGCATGGCGATCTCCTTATCGGTTCGGCTGCGGAGTCAGGCGCAGATAGGGCTTCACCGCGCGGAAACCTTTCGGGAAGCGCTGCTTGAGCTCTTCCGGGTCCTGCAGCGAGGGTACGATCACCACCTCGTCGCCTTCCTTCCAGTTGGCCGGGGTGGCGACCTTGTAGTTGTCGGTCAGTTGCAGCGAGTCGATCACCCGCAGAATCTCGTGGAAGTTGCGCCCGGTGCTCGCCGGATAGGTGATGATCAGCCGCACCTTCTTGTTCGGGTCGATAATGAACAGCGAACGCACGGTCAGGGTATCGTTGGCGTTCGGATGGATCAGATCGTAGAGGTCGGATACCTTGCGGTCGGCATCGGCGATGATCGGGAAGTCGACCCGGGCGCCCTGGGTCTCCTCGATGTCGCCGATCCATTTCAGGTGGGAGTCCACCGGGTCCACCGACAGGGCGATGGCCTTGACGTTGCGCTTGGCGAACTCGTCCTTGAGCTTGGCGGTGAAGCCCAGTTCGGTGGTGCACACCGGGGTGAAATCTGCCGGATGGGAGAAGAGGATTCCCCAGCCGTCGCCCAGCCATTCGTGGAAACGGATACGGCCGGTGCTGGAATCCTGTTCGAAGTCGGGCGCGATGTCGCCGAGACGGATGCTCATGGTCTGCTCCTGCAGTGTGGTCCTGAATTGCCGGCCACTATGCGCAGGACGACTAGAAAATAAAAAGAATAAATTTTGATTTGTTAATTACCAATAGACATAAAAAGACAGCGCCGACAGGGGAATATTCAAGTAACCAAATATTCTTTTATGGAATAAAAAGCTTATCTTATAGTTCTTACATCTCTCATCCGTACTACTATTGCTTGGATCGTCTTCATGAAGCGATTGCTGACCTCTTCCCTGCTGGCGGCCGGCGTGGCCCTGGCCTCCGTCGCCAGCCAGGCGGCCTCTTTGCTGAACGTCTCCTACGACGTGATGCGCGACTTCTACAAAGAGTACAACCCGGCCTTCCAGAAACACTGGCAGGCCGAGGGCAACCCACCGGTACAGATCCAGATGTCCCACGGCGGCTCCAGCAAGCAGGCGCGCGCGGTGATCGACGGCTTGCCGGCCGACGTCATCACCATGAACATGGCCACCGACATCAATGCCCTGTACGACCACGGCAAGCTGATTCCGCAGAACTGGGCCGAACGCCTGCCGGACAACAGCGCCCCCTTCACCTCGGCGACCGTGTTCATCGTCCGCAAGGGCAACCCGAAACAGCTCAAGGACTGGCCCGACCTGCTCAAGGAGGGCGTGCAGGTGGTAGTGCCCAATCCCAAGACCTCGGGCAACGGCCGCTACACCTACCTATCGGCGTGGAGCTACGCACTGAAGAACGGTGGCGACGACAAAGCCGCGCGCGACTTTGTCGGCAAGCTGTTCAAGCAGGCGCCGGTGCTCGACACCGGCGGTCGCGCCGCTACCACCACCTTCATGCAAAACCAGATCGGCGACGTGCTGGTGACCTTCGAGAACGAGGCGGAAATGATCGCCCGCGAATTCGGCCGCGGCGGCTTCGAGGTGGTCTATCCCAGCATCTCCGTTCAGGCCGAACCGCCGGTGACGGTGGTCGACAAGGTGGTCGACAAGAAGGGCACCCGCAAGGAGGCCGAGGCCTACCTGAAATACCTGTGGTCCGACGAGGGCCAGCGTATCGCCGCCAACAACTACTTGCGCCCGCGCAATCCGAAGATCCTCGCCGAATTCTCCGACCGCTTCCCCAAGGTCGAACTGCTCGACGTGGTGAAAACCTTCGGCGACTGGCCGACCATCCAGAAGACCCACTTCAACGACGGCGGCGTATTCGATCAGGTCTACGGCGGACGCTGAGCGCGGTCGCCCGCCCCGGTGGACGAGGGAGGCCTCGTCCATCCCATACAGCCCCCGTTCCTGCCCACAACAAAAGCCCATGAAAAAGAACGTCTTCGTCTTCAGCCGCCTCGCTCCCGAGCATCAGGCGCGCCTGCGGCAGCACTTCAACGTCACCCTCCTCGACCCGGCCGGCGACATCGCCGCCCAATACGCCACGGCGCTGCCCGAGGCCCACGGCCTGCTCGGCGTGGGCCGGCCCTTCGGCCGCGCCCAGTTGGAGCCGGCCCGGCGACTGGAAGCGATCGCCAGCATCTCGGTGGGCTATGACAACTACGACCTGACCTACCTCGACGAGCGTGACATCATCCTCACCAATACCCCGGACGTGCTCACCGAAACCACCGCGGACCTGGGCTTCGCCCTGCTGATGAGCGCCGCCCGCCGCGTCGCCGAACTCGACGCCTGGGTCAAGGCCGGCCATTGGCAGGCAGCGGTCGGCCCGGCGCTGTTCGGCTGCGACGTGCACGGCAAGACTCTCGGCATCCTCGGCCTCGGCAAGATCGGCGCGGCTATCGCCCGGCGCGGACGCTTCGGCTTCGGCATGCCGGTGATCTACCACGGCAACGGCCGCAAGCCTGAACTGGAGGCGGAACTCGGCGCCGGCTACCGCAGCCTCGACGAATTGCTCGGCGAGGCGGATTTCGTCTGCGTGGTGGTACCCCTGAGCGAACGCACCCACCATCTGATCGGCCGCCGCGAACTGGCGCTGATGAAACCCTCGGCGATCCTGATCAACATCGCCCGCGGCCCGGTGCTCGACGAACCAGCCCTGATCGAAGCCCTGCGGGAAAGGCGCATCCAGGCCGCCGGACTGGACGTCTACGAAAAGGAACCGCTCAAGGACTCGCCGCTGTTCGCCTTGCCCAACGCGGTCACCCTGCCGCACATCGGCTCGGCGACCCACGAAACCCGCAGGGCCATGGCCGAGCGGGCCATCGACAATCTCGAACGCGCCCTGCTCGGCGGCACCCCGCGGGACATCGTCAACCCGCAGGTCTGGGCCCGTCGTCAGGCGTGACCGACCGACTTCGGCACAGCGCCTTGTGCAGCTTACCCACCGCCTTCACCCTGCGCCAGGATGCAGTAGGCCAGCACAGCGCCATGAGCCTGCTCGGCGGCGCTGACGTGCTGGCGGCTCATCGGCCGCGATTGCCGGTAGGCACCGCCGGTGACCTGTACCTTGCAGGCCCCCGGCAACCGAGCGGAATGCCTTTGCGGCCCCGCCGGGCCATGCCGGCGAGCACCGTCTCGTCCTCATCGCAGGCATAACCCTCGCTGCTGTCCTGGATCGGCACCGCGTGTTTCATCGGCGTGCCTCCTTCCATTCGCCGCACCCGGCCCGACGAGACCGCGCGGACGATCCCGGCAGCAGGGTGAATGGCCGAAGCCATCCACCCCTGGTGGAAAACGCTGCGCGGTTTTCCATCCTACAAAGCTGCTTCGATCGCGGGCGGATTCGCTCACCGCGCCCTCGCCGGCACGGGGTTTCTCAGGCGCTCTTCAACGACCCGCGCGCCTTGGCCATGCTCATCGAGGAAGTCGGCCTGATCCTGCAGGGCGCCGATCGGGGCGCCTCAGCTCCCCTCGGTGTCGTAGGCTTCCTCGAAGAAATAGTCCTTCCAGGAGGCCGCCTTGTGCTTCAGCACGCCCAGCTTGTAAAGCTTCTCGGCGTAGATGAAGGTGCGCTGCGGCACTATGGTGAAGTCGTTTTCCTCATCCTCGACGATCTTCTCCACCAGCTCCGGTGCCAGCTTGGAATTCTCCACGCGGATGTAGGTCTGCGCCGCGGCGGGCTTGTCGGCCTTGACGATGCGTTCGGCCTCGGCCAGGGCTGCATAGAAGGCGCGGTAGGTCTTGGGATTGTCTTTGTGGAACTTTTCGGTGGTGTAGAGCACGTTGAAGGTCGCTGGCCCGCCGAGGATGTCGTAGGAGCTGATCAGCTTGTGCACTTTCGGGCTCTCCAGGGCCTGGTAGTAGAAAGGCGCGCTGGAGAAATGCGCGGTGACTTCCGAGCCGCCCGAGGTCAGCGCCGCGGTGGCGTCGGGATGCGGCAGGCTGACGCTGATGTCGTCGAAGCGCTTGAAGCGCTCCTTGCCATAACGCTTGGCCGCCTCGATCTGCAGGGTGCGCGACTGAAAACCGACACCGGCGGCGGGCACCGCGATGCGGTCCTTCTTGCCCAGGTCGTCCAGCGACTTCACCGCCGGATTGTTGCTCAGCAGGTAGTTGGGCAGCGAACCCAGCGCGGCGATGGCCTTGACATTCTGCCGGCCGCGGGTGCGGTCCCACATGGTCAGCATCGGCGGCACGCCGGCCGACACCACGTCGAGGGCGCCGGCCAGCAGCGCCTCGTTCATCGCGGTGGCGCCGGAGATGTTGCGCCACTCCACTTGGATGTCGATGCCCTGTTCCTTGCCGTGCTTCTCGATCAGCTTCTGGTCGCGGACCACATCGAGCAGCAGATAGCCGATGCCGAACTGCTGGGCGATGCTGATCTTGCCCTCGGCCTGGGCCAGCAGGGAGAAGCTGCCCAGAAGCCCGGCGAGCACGCCGGCAGCCAGTCGGGCGGGACGAAAATGGGTTTTCTTCTGCATGGGAAATCTCGGTGAGCGCCCGCGCGTTCCGCGCGCGGGATGGCGGATGTGGGATTCAGTCGCGGTCCACGGCGAACGGCTGCCAGGCCTGGCGGGTCGGCATGATTTCCAGGCGATTGATGTTGATGTGCGCCGGCAGGCTCGCCACGTAGAAGATCTGCTCGGCGATGTCCTCGGCGGTCAGCGGCGTGGTCCCGCGATACAGCCGGTCGGACGCGGCCTGGTCGCCCTTGGTGCGCACCAGGGTGAATTCGGTCTCGGCCATGCCCGGCGCGATGTCGGTGACCCGCACGCCGGTGCCCAGCAGGTCGCAGCGCAGGTTGTAGCCGAACTGCTCGACGAAGGCCTTGGTCGCGCCGTAGACGTGGCCGCCCGGATAGGGCCAGTGGCCGGCGACCGAACCGAGGTTGACGATGCTGGCGCCTTGGCCGCTGGCGATCAGGGTCGGCAGCAGCGCGTGGGTGACGTTGACCAGGCCGGTGACGTTGGTGTCGATCATGGTGTGCCAGTCCTCCAGCGCCACCTCCTGCGCCGGCTGCGGAGCCAGGGCCAGGCCGGCGTTGTTGATCAGCGCCCGAACCTGGCGGAAGCCCTCGGGCAGCGCCGCGACCACCTGGCGCACAGCCTCGGCGTCGCGCACGTCGAGCACGGCGATGTGCACCGGTACCTTGCCCTGGAGTTCTTCCTGCAACGCCTGCAAGCGTTCCAGACGACGACCGCTGAGAACCAGGGACCAGCCCGCGGCGGCGAAGCGGCGCGCCGCGGCGCGGCCGAAACCGGAGGTGGCACCGGTGATGAAGACGATGTTACCCATCTGCAAATCTCTCGTTGCGACTACATGAAAGGGAAAAACGGAAGGTTTCCAGGCCGTGCGAAAACATGGCGAGCAAAGGTCAGGCAAGGCGAAATCAGGCGAAGACGCGAAGCTTACGAGCAGTCCGAAACGCCGTGTCCCCGCTCGATTTCAACGCAGCCTGGCCGAGCGCAATGGTTTTCACATGGCCTGCATCAGCGCTGCATGCCCCAGCGCCTGACGGTGTAGCGTTCCAGCAGGGCGAAGACCAGGCTTTCCACCAGCAGGCCAATGAGGATCACCACTGCGAGCCCGGCGAACACCTTGTCGGTGTACAGCTCGTTGCGGTTCTGGAAGATGTACCAGCCGAGCCCGCCCTGCCCGGACGAGGCGCCGAACACCAGTTCGGCGGCGACCAGGGTGCGCCAGGCGAAGGCCCAGCCGATCTTAAGGCCGGAGAGGATCGACGGCAGCGCGGCGGGCACCAGGATCAGGGCGACAAAGCGCAGCCCGCGCAGACCGTAGTTGCGCCCGACCATGCGCTGGGTTTCCGGGACGCCGAGAAAGCCGGCGTAGGTGTTCAGCGCCAGCGACCAGAGCACCGAATGCACCAGCACGAAGATCAGGCTGCCCTCGCCCAGGCCGAACCAGAGCAGCGCTACCGGCAGCAGGGCAATGGCCGGCAGCGGGTTGAACATCGCCGTCAGGGTCGACAGTAGGTCGCGGCCGAGCTGGCTGGAAACCGCCAGGGTGGTCAGGACGAAGGCCAGCAGGATGCCGATCAGATAGCCCTTGACCAGTACCGACAGGGAGATCGCCACCTTCTCCAGCAATTCGCCGCTGGCCAGGTCCTCGACTAGGGCGTGGGCGACCTGCAGGAAGCTCGGCAGTAACAGGTCGTTACCCTGCAGGCGGGCAGCCACTTCCCAGAGCAGCGCCAGCGTCATGAGGATCAGCGACTTGCGCAGCCAAGCCTGCTGCCACAGGCGCTGCGCTAGCGACAGCTCGCGCTCGAGCGGCAGATCGGTCAAAGGTTGCAGGGCGATTTCGTATTCCGGTCGCAGCGGCGGAGTCTGGCTCATGGCGTGTTTTCCGTAGAGTCGTGGGTAAAAACGGGAAGCTGCGGGAGCCGGCCGCGTAGGGTGGGAAATGGCCGCAGGCCTTTCCCACCGGCGGCATGGCCATGGTGGGCAATCGCTGCGCGAGTTGCCCACCCTGCTCGGCTATCGCCGCCGGGCTGATGCCTACGCGGCATGCACGGCGGCGGGGTTTTCCCCTTCCTCGAACAGCAGCCGGTGGATGCGCCGGGCGGCGTGCTGGAAATCGGCGCTGCCGCTGCTTTGCAGGTCGAAGGCGTGGCTGGCGACTTCGGCGCGGACCCGTCCCGGATGCGGCGAGAGCAGCAGGATGCGGTTGCCGACGACCAGCGCTTCCTCGATCGAATGAGTGACGAATAGCAGGGTGAACTTCACCTCCTGCCACAGTTCGAGCAGCTCCTCCTGCATCCGCCGCCGGGTCAGCGCGTCCAGTGCGGCGAAGGGCTCGTCCATCAGCAGGATCTTCGGCTGCATGGCCAGGGCGCGGGCGATGGCCACGCGCGCCTTCATGCCGCCGGAGAGGGTGTGCGGATAGGCATCGGCGAAGTTGGCCAGGCCGACCTTGGCTAGGTAATGCAGGGCGCGCTCCTCGGCCTCGCGGCGGTTCAGAGTGCGCGTGGCCAGCAACGGGAACATCACGTTCTGCTTGACCGTCTTCCACGGCGGCAACTGGTCGAACTCCTGGAACACGGCGATGCGGTCGGGCCCCGGCTCGCGGACTTCCCGGCCGTCCAGGCGGATCGCGCCGTCGCGCGGACGGATGAAGCCGGCCACCGCCTTGAGCAGGGTCGACTTGCCGCAGCCGGAGGGGCCGAGCAAGACGAAGCGGTCGCCCGAATCGACTTCGAAGCTGACTTCGTGGGTGGCGCGCACCACCCGCTCCGCGGTGCGGTATTCGAGGCTGACGCCTTCGACTTGCAGCAGCGGCCGGAAAGCCGTCGCCACGCCGGGTACGGCATCCTGGAGAAAGGCGTTCATCGTCTCAACTCCCCTCGGCCAGCCTGGGATCGGGGAAGAAGTAGTCCTGCCAGGAGGCCGGCTTGTTCTTCAGCGTGCCGACCCGGTGCAGGAACTCGGCCAGCGGATAGGTATTTTTCGGCGTCACGCTGAACTCGAACTTGTCGTTGTCGATGATTTTCAGCAGCGCGTCCTTGTCGATCTTCGCCCCGGTCACGCGGATGTAGGTCTCCGCCGCGGCGCCCTTGTCCTTCTGCGCGAAATCGGCCGCCTCGGCCAGCGCGTCGACGAAGGCCCGGTAGGTCTTCGGGTTTTCCTTGCGGAATTTCTCGGTGGCGTACAGCACGGTCGGCGAGTTCGGCCCGAGCAGCTCGTAGGTGTCGAGCACCACGTGCACGTTGGAGTTTTCCAGCGCCTGGTTTTGGAACGGCGGGTTGGAGAAGTGCCCGGTCAGCTCGGTGCCGCCACTGGTCAGGGCCGAGGTGGCCTCCGGGTGCGGCAGCGCGACCGTGTACTTGTCCAACCGGTTGTAATACCTGTCGCCCCATTGCTTGGCGGCGGCGTACTGCAAAAAGCGCGACTGGACGGAGACACCCACCGCCGGCACGGCGATGCGGTCCTTGTCGCCGAAGTCGGCGATGGTCTTGACCTTGGGGTTATTGCTCAGCAGGTAGTACGGGAAGTTGCCCAGCGAGGCCACGCCTTTGACGTTCTGCCGGCCGTGGGTGCGGTCCCAGACGGTCAGCAGCGGACCGATGCCGGCTCCGGCGATGTCGATGGTTCCGGCCAGCAGCGCGTCGTTGACCGCCGCCCCGCCGGACAGTTGGGTCCAGTCGACCTTGATGTCGAGGCCCTGCTCCTTGCCGTGCTTTTCGATCAGTTGCTGGTCGCGCACCACGTTGAGCAGCAGATAGACGATACCGAACTGTTCGGCGATGCGGATTTGGCCTTCGGCGTGGGCCGCCGCCGGAGTCAGCAGAGGGCCGGCTAGACCGAGCCCCAGAGCGATGGCGCTGGCCAGACGGCGAATCGCGGGAATGCGTTTGCCTGGAAACATGGGAAGCTCCATGGAAGATGCGTGAAATGGGTCACCGAAAGTCGTTCGGCCGGCGATGCAACCGAAGGCACGGACACGCGCGGCCAGTCGGCGCACGCGTGCCCGCGCACGGCTCAGAACGGTACGTCGCCCTGGATGGTGGTACGGTGCATCCGGCGCGGCAGGTGGTTCGGGCAGCCGGTGGCGAGATGGATCAGCGCGCGGTTGTCCCAGAACAGCAGGTCGTTCTCCTGCCAGCGGTGACGATAGGTGAACTCCGGGCGGATACTATGGGCGTAGAGTTCCGCGAGCAGTCGGCGGCTCTCGTCCTCGGGAATATCGAGGATGCGGGTGGTGAAGTTCTCGTTGACGAACAGGCCCTTGCGTCCGGTTTCCGGATGGGTGCGCACCACCGGATGGACGACCTCCCTCACCTCTTCCAGTTGCGCCGTGGTCAGCGTCGGCCGGCGGATACCCTTGAAGACTTCGTCCTCGTAGTGCGCGGTGTAGGAATGCACCGCCCGGCGTCCCTCGACGGCCTTGCGCAACGCCTCCGGCAGGGTTTCGTAGGCGAGCTGCTGGTCGGCGAACAGGGTGTCGCCACCCTCTTCCGGCAGAATCCGCGCATACAGCATGGCGCCCATGCTCGGGATTTCCTTGTAGGAGAGGTCCGAATGCCAGAGCTTGCCGGCGTCGCCCAAGCCGATCGGCCTGCCGTTCTCGATGATGTTGGAAATGATGAAAATTTCCGGATGGCCGGCGAGCAGGAACTGCTTGAGGACATGGATCTGCAGTTCGCCAAAGCGGCGGCTGAAAGCGATCTGTTGCTCGGGGGTGATGTGCTGCTCGCGAAACACCAGCACCCGGTGGTCCAGGAAGGCTTGGTGAATACGGGCGAAATCCGCCGAATTGACCGGAAGGGACAGATCCAGGCCGAGGATTTCGGCACCCAGCACCCCACCGAGGGGACGGACTTCGAATGACTGGGTAGGAGCAGACAACAAGGATTCAACCGCTGACATGGGGATCTCCAAAACGCATGTCGGGCATGGCCCGAAGGAAAAAACTGGCTTGGACACGAATGACGCATCCATTTCTCTTCATGCGGCTCGGCGGTTGACCGACAAGTACGCGACAGGCGCACTCTAATGGAATATGAATCTTTATTTAAATAACTTTTAAGCCTAAGTTAATGACTGCTCTTTCCGGTGCACGGGTACCCGCTCGGACGCAGGCGAAAGCCCCGCAGCCGCCTCCCAAAGGGAGGCGGCCGAGACAAAAGATCAGTCTTTCTCGATCCGCTCGCCCATGGGCTCGGGAACGAGCATCAGCTTGCCGTTCATGTCGCGGCAGACGCCGGAACGGGTCTTGCCGTCCGGTGCGGAGAAGGAACCGGTGTCGCCGGCCTTCTTGCCTTCGCAGGCCTTGGCGGAACCCGCAGCCGACGGCGGCGGGCCCTTGCGCCCGCCATGCTCGGGCATCGCCGCGAGCTTGCCGTTCAGGTCGCGGCAGGTACCGGTCATGGTCCGGTCGTCGGGGCCGGCGAAGGATGCCGTATCGCCCGCCTTCTTGCCCTCGCAGGCGGTGAAGGCGGCGGCCGGCGGCTCCA
This sequence comes from Azorhizophilus paspali, assembly GCF_043587585.2. Classification (GTDB taxonomy): domain Bacteria; phylum Pseudomonadota; class Gammaproteobacteria; order Pseudomonadales; family Pseudomonadaceae; genus Azotobacter; species Azotobacter paspali. Next base: position 1,690,606 of record NZ_CP171449.1, on the reverse strand, counting down.
TGTGCCCGTGCCCGCCAGGCGGATGACCGGCATGCTTCTCCTCGGCGGCCATCGCCAGGGGCGAGGCCAAGCAGGCCAGCAGCGCGATGTGACGGATGTACAGCATGTTTCACCTCTCTGGGCTTCGTGCGAAACGCCCATCAAAGCATAGCTACCCGTCGAGCGCTGACTCTTTACGCTTTCGATACAGTCCCCCGCGCGGCACGAACCCAGGCGATCCGCTCATGTGAAAAAATCGAACGCCGTCGCGAGACCGTCTCCAAGCGTCCGTAGCACAACGCGGCAGCGGGCGTTCGGAGGCGGTCGCAGTAGGCGGGAGTTTTTTCACAGCCGCTCAGATCACGAAGAAGCTGTGGGTACCGTCGCGGCCCAGTTGCTCGACCAGACCGAACTCCCAGTCCAGATAGGCCTGCATGGCTTCGCGCGGATTGTCGGTGCCCTCGTAGGGACGCCGGTAGCGGTCGCTGCGCGGCACCGCTAGGGCGGTCTCGCCCTCCTCCAGCGGCAGGCCGGCGGCGATCCAGCTCGCGCTGCCGCCGGCCAGGACGAACACCGGCTTGCCGGTCAGCGCGTGCAGTTCGTCCACCGCGTAGCGCGCCAGCAAGCTGCTGCCGCAGGTGACCACGTAGCGCGCGGCCGGCGGCAGTTTCTCCAGGGCCTGCGGCAGTTGCGCGCGCAGCGCCCACCAGGCGCCGGGAATGTGTCGCTTGACGTAGTTGGCGCTGGTGGTGAAGTCCAGCACCAGGGTGTCGCCCTCGGCCAGCCAGGCCTGCAGGGTCTCGGGCGCGATCTCCTCGGCTTGCGGCGCCGGCGGCACCGGCGCCGACCAGCCGCCCCGTTCGGTGAGGTCCGCGGCGTCCAGACCGTCCAGTACGTGCACCTCCCAGCCCATCTGCGCCAGCCAGGAAGCGCTCATGTTGGCGCGCACGTCGTCGTCGTCGGCCAGCACGATGCGTGCGCCGCGCACGCTGGCGAAATGATCGGTTTCCTGGACCAGTTGGCCGCCCGGCGTGGAGCGCGCTCCCGGCAGGTGGCCGGCCTCGTACTCCTCCGGGGTGCGCACGTCGAACAGGTACGTGGTGCGGCCGGCCTCCTCCCGCCAACGCGCCAGGTCGGCCAGAGCGGCGCGACCGACGCCGGCCTTGTCGGCCACCGCGCGGGCGGACTGCGCGGCGATGGCGCGGTTCTCGGCGGAGACTTCGGGGAATCTGCGGCTCTGGCCGTGCTCGAGCCGCTGGCCGGCCAGGGTCCAGCCGATGGTGCCGTTGCGCAGCGCCGCCACCGGGTTGGGAATTCCGGCGTTGACCAGCGACTGGGTGCCGATGATGCTGCGGGTGCGTCCGGCGCAGTTGACGATCACCTGGGTTCGAGAGTTCGGCGCCAGTTCGCGTACGCGCAGCACCAGTTCGGCGCCGGGCACGCTGGTGCCGCCGGGGATACTCATGGTCTGGTATTCGTCGAAACGCCGGGCATCCAGCACCACCACATCGGCCTTTTCGTCGAGCAGCGCCTTGACCTCCTCGGCGGCCAGCGACGGGGTATGGCGCTCGGCCTCGACCAGTTCGCCGAAGGACTTGCTCGGCACATTGACGTCGATGAACAGCTCGCCGCCGGCGGCGCGCCAGCCGGCAAGTCCGCCCTCCAGCAGGGCGACATCGCTGTAGCCCAGCGCCAGCAGGCGCTCGGCGGCCCGCTCGGCCAGGCCCTCGCCGTCGTCGTAGACGGTGACCGGCGCGGTACGCCGCGGCACCCGCGCATAGACTTCGATGTCCAGGCGCGACAGCGGGATGTTGGCGGCGAACAGCGGGTGGCCCTCGGCGAACGGGGCCTCTTCGCGCACGTCCAGCAGGGCCACCTCCTCGCGCGCCAGCAGGGCGGCGCGAATGTCGGCGAAGGAGCGGATGGCGATGCGGCTCATGGGCGGGCACTCTCTTTGGACTGGTCCCAGATATTGGGCAGGAATTGGTTGGAATAGCCGGAAATGAACGGCTTCTCGCTGCCGTCCGGCAGATAGACGGCGCGCCGCACGGCGCCGATGTTGGCGCCATAGACATGGATGCTGATCGACGGCTGGTCGGGACTGGCGTTGAACACCCGGTGGATGTCGCCGATCCGCGGCGACACCGCCTCGACCTGGCCGGGCGAGAGGCGCACCGGATCGCCGATCGGACGCAGACCCTCGGCACCCAGTTCGAAACTCTGCGCGTCCTCGGCGCCGCGCAGCATGCCGATCAGGCCCCAGACCCGGTGATCGTGCACCGGCGTGGTCTGCCCCGGCCCCCAGACGAAGCTGACCACCGAAAAGCGCTGGCGGGAGTCGGCATGCAGCAGGTACTGCTGGTAACGTTCCGGATCGGGCTGGGCGAACGCCTCCGGCAGCCAGTCGTCGTGGCGGACCAGTTCGCCCAGCAGCGACCGGCCTTCGCGCAGTACGCTCTCCTCGTCGGGGTGACGGTCGAGCAGTTCGCCCAGGGTGCTGACGAAATCGCGCAGGCGGTCCAGGCGCAGGGGGGATTCACTCATCGTCGCTTATCCATTGTGTGACAAGATAGCGTCACGTTACCAAGCGCCCTATCATTATCAAAATGCACTTTATTCATAAGCTAATATGCTAGCAACGCATGAAAACAGATGACATCGAAGCCTTCGTCGCCGTCGTCCGCTGCCAGTCGCTGAGCCTGGCCGCCGACAGCCTGCAACTGACCCAGTCGGCGATCACCCGCCGCGTGCAGAATTTCGAGGAAGACCTCGGCACCCTGCTGCTCGACCGCAACACCAAGCCCCTAAAGCCCACGGCCATGGGCCTGCGCGTCTACGAACAGTGCCGCGAGGTGCTGCGCAGCATGGACGCACTGCGCGAGATCGTCGCCCGCGACGCCCCGCCCAGCGGCACCCTGCGCCTGGGCGTGCCGCAGACCATCGGCGACGTGGTGCTGCTCGACACCCTGGAACAGTTGAAGAACACCTATCCCGAACTGCAGACCCAGGTCTCCGGCGGCTGGGGCAGTACCCTGCTGGAGCGCCTGGAAAACCTCGAACTGGATGCCGTGGCGGCGCTGTTCCCCACCAGCAAGAGCTTTCCCGAGGGCATCGCCGCCACCTCCCTCGGGCGCCTGCGGCTTCTGGTGGTGGCCGCCCGCGGCAGCGGGAACAAACGCGGCGGCAGGCTCGCCGACTGCTGCGAACGCGGCTGGGTGCTCAACCCGGACGGCTGCGGCTTCCGCGCCGGCCTGCAGCACGCCCTGGCCGAACAGGGCCTGAAACTGCGGATCAACCTGGAAACCTTCGGCAGCGAACTGCAGCTCGGCCTGGTGGCGAAGAACCTCGGCCTCGGCCTGGTTCCCGAGCCGCTGTTGCTGGCCAGCCGCTACCGCGAGCAGTTGGAAGTCGTCACCCTCGCCGACTTCAAGCCGACGGTCGACCTCTGGCTGCTGCAGCCGCGCTTCGTCGGCAACCTGCACGGCGCCATCGAACTGTTCGGCAACCTGGTGGCCCGCCACCTGGCCTCGCCGCCGGCGATGGGTGGCGTCTGAACGGAGGTGGAGTCATTCGTTCGCGGAGGGTGATGCTCCTGTAGGGTGGAAAACGACCGAAGGTCTTTTCCACCGGGTATTGCGGGAGGGATGCGGATTGGGGGAAAACGCTGTGCGGTTTTCCAGCCTGTGTGGTAGCCACTTACCATGTTGGAAAGCGTGGTGGGGGCAGCAGTACGACCCAAAGTTGACATTGCCCTCAGTTAGTTCCAAGTCTTCTCCCGATCCAGTGGGTTGTGGGCTGTTCAGCGGCGCCACGATCCCTCGGGCAATTCGACCTGCCGATGGGCCGCAGCCAAGGCGGCCTTCAGTCCCTCTTTATCCAACCGTATGCAGTAGGCGGGTTTAGCCCGTTCGAATCGCCAGCTTTCATCAAGGCTGCCCGCATCTACCGCGTCGAATCCAATTTCGTCCAGCAACTTGATCACCAGCGCTTTCGCTGCGGGATCATCCGCAGCGATCGGCAGTGCACGTCGGTCGGGCGCCGCTTTCGGGCGCGAGTCCTGCACCAGGTCCTGGGCGAGGATTGCATTGAATACCTTGACCACGCTGGAGTGGGGCAGATGCTCGGCGAGCAGGCGGCTGGTGGTGGTTTCGAATCGGTCGAGAGCGGCAATATGACCGTCGCGTTTCGGGTAGTAATTGTTGGCATCCAGCACGGTTTTGCCCTCCAGCCACTTGGCCGGCACGCTTCGGTAATGCCCAAGAGGAATTGCCACGAGTACAACTTCGCCAAAGTGTGCTGCGTCCTCGACAGTGCCGACCTGACTGCCAGGAATACCACTGAGCACGCTGCTCATGGTCTGTGGCCCACGCGAATTGCTGAGCATCGCCTCGTGTCCCGCCGCGATGACCAATTGCGCCACCGCACGTCCGATGAAGCCTGCCCCAATAATGCCGATACGCATGTCCTTGCTCCGCTGATTGGTAAGAAGAAACCATGATGATTGCCAACCAAGGGCAGATAAATAATCATCGGATACTTAGTCTCGTTACTAGGAGTGTTGAATGATGGATCGCCTGACGAGCATGGGGGCGTTTGTGATGGCGGCGGAATCCGGCTCCTATGCCAGCGCCGCCGAGCGATTGGGCCTGTCGCCGCAGATGGTGGCCAAGCATGTTGCCGCGCTTGAGCGGCGACTAGGCGCGCGGCTACTGAACCGTACCACCCGACGTCAGAGCCTGACTGAGTTGGGCAGCGCTTACTACGAACGCTGTAAGCACATTTTGAGCGAGGCTCAGGCGGCCGACTCCCTTGCGCAGATCATGAACGACACCCCGCGCGGCAAACTAAAAATCAGCGCTCCCGTAACGTTCGGCTCCTATAGCCTCATGCCCTTTGTGACGGAGTTTTTGCGTCAACACCCGGCGGTCGAAATCGATCTGCATTTGACCGATCGCTTCGTCGATCTGGTGGAGGAGGGTTATGAAGTGACTTTCAGGATTGGCCCATTGGCCGCGTCCAGTTTGACCGCCAGGCCGTTGGCGCCTTATCGATTGGTAGCCTGTGCGGCACCGAGCTATCTGACCGACCGCGGAGTACCGCAAATACCGAGTGATCTGAAGAACCATGAGTGTCTGGGGTATGCCTATTGGTCCCGGCCAGCCGACCGCGAATGGGTATTCTGCAAAGGCTCCGCAGTTGAACAGATACAAGTCTTCAGTCGATTGCATGTCAACGAGAGCAAAGCACTGCTGTCGGCAGCGCTGGACGGGTTCGGGATTGTCCTTGGACCCGAGGACTTTCTTGAGCCCGCGTTGCGCGGCGGCGAGTTAGTTCGACTGCTAGCTGATTACGAAGCACCGAGCCGACAAATGCATTTGCTCTACACAGCCAATCGTCAGAAAACAGCCAAACTCCGACGATTTATCGATGCTGCGCTCGCCCGCTTTGGTGCTCCTTGAACAGGCTTTTGAGTTGTCTCAGCCGCATTGACCTGTGATTGATCTCGGTCGCAGGCTACTGCTTCATTGACTGGCTGCTTTGGCCGCTTGTTGCCTAACACGACCGGCAGGTTTTGGGCGACTCAGGCACGTCATGCTCGGCAGAAGTCGACCCAGACCGGCCGGTCGCCACAGGCGACAAGCGGCCAGAGGCGGTCACTGGTTCATACCCAGGCTAATGGAAACCTTTGATGGGGTGAATCCGAGTATGTCCAGTGAGGCCGATCTTTAGGGGGGGGCTTGACCCGTAGCACGAAATCACGTAAAAAATAAGGGCTTTTACGCGATAAAAGTGTCAGGGTACCTGTCTTGATACTTAGTCAGGCGTTTCGCCAGACTCAAAGAAATTGCTTGGATTTAATCCGCAGAGAAGATCTGCGGGCCTACAATCGCAAGCTCATTCCGGCCCGCAGATCTTCTCTGCGGCTTTCAGGTAAAAGCAATTTTTAGCTCAATTCACTGCCGCCCCGCCTCCGATCCCATCAAAGTAATTAAACTGACGCATGGATCCGCGACAATCCCTAATCCAAGACTTGGATCCCATTCCTTCTCGCGTTGAGTTTTCACAGCGACCGATTGTCTTGCTCTGTGGTGGGCATGTACCACAAAAGGGGCATCCAGATCTACAAGACCCTCCTATTCGCTCCATAAGGCAAAGAATAGTCAAGAGCTTTCCTGAATATGAGATATTCAGACCGGAAGAGATAGATAATTGGCACGCCGATGGTGTATTCAAAAACCTAATAGATTTTGAGTCTGACTTGGCGAGTATATGTTCGCTAGTGGTGATAATACTTGAAAGTGAGGGTGCAATTGCTGAGTTGGGTGCGTTCTCTCAGTTGCCAGATTTCAATAAAAAACTAGTCGTTATAGTCTCAGAGGGGCATGCAGATGACATTTCATTCATCAATCTCGGTATTCTCAGGCACCTAAGAGGCACCCATGAATCCGCAGTAAAACGATATCCATGGGATGTAAAACGGCCAGCAGATGCTGAAGACCAAACAATATCTGACATAATTGATGATGTGAAATTGGAGTTGGATGGACTGCAAAAAAGCCAAGCTCTTAAGGTCACAAGTGAAGCTCATTTAATTATAATTATATACGAGCTAACAAGGCTTTTTGTTGCCCTAAGAGAGGCGGAGATAATAGAGGCGATGAAATTTCTTGGGTGCGAAATCAGAAGAGATAACTTAAGAAGGAAGTTGTTTCTCCTTGAGCGTCTTGGGTTTGTGAAAAAAATCGCATATAGCGACTCAGGGTTTTACGCAGCAATAAATCCGAACTTTCATAATGTTCGCTTCGCCTTAAAGTCAAAATCCGCACTAAACCCTACTCGCATAAGACTGGATACACTAAGATACTACAAAGAGACTAAGGAGGAGCGAAACAGAGTTAGAGCCATTGAGAGAGCAAGAATTGGAGAAGGCGTATGAGATACAAAGAGATTCTCAGTGAAATATCATCTTCTTTGGCTCTCTCTGCAATGGAGTTAATTCAGATTGCGGCAAAATCACCTTATACTTATAAGGTCTATAGCATAGACAAAAAAACGGGTGGGGAACGGACAATTGCCCAGCCGGCCCGAGAGACAAAGTTTTTACAGCGTGAACTAATTGGGAAACTATTTAACGAGCTCCCTGTTCATGAAGCAGCCACTGCGTATCGCGATGGGTCGAGCATTAAAAAGAACGCTTGGGCGCACAAGGATAATCGCTACCTTTCAAAGTTTGACTTCAAGAACTTTTTTGAGTCAATAACAGAGGGCGACCTTGAGTTGCATTTCAAAAAGCATTTTGGGGAGCAGGAATTTTCTACTAACTTTATTCGATTCATATCTCGAGTCAGCTGCTACTACAATCCTCCTCAAGGACTGACGCTAAGTATAGGTGCGCCGACCTCTCCATTGCTTTCAAATTCCGTAATGTATGAATTCGATTGCTTGATTTTCGACTGGTGCAATGAAAGGGGTCTGACTTATACGCGGTATGCCGATGACTTAACATTCTCAAGCAGCACTAAAGGGCAGGCGTTTGAGATTGAAGGATTTATTGAAGGAGTTCTTGCGAAAATTGAATACCCAAGGTTATCTATAAATAACAAAAAAACTTTGCATGTTTCAATGAGCGGTAAGAGAAGAGTTACTGGCTTAATCATTAGTAATGATGGCAAGGTTTCTTTGGGTAGAGACAGAAAACGTCTTATAAGTGCAATGATTCATCGCTACGCCACAGGCTCATTGACTGGCGATGAATTATCTAGACTGCAAGGCTTGCTTGGTTTTGCCGAAGATGTAGAACCATTGTTTTGCTCAAAAATGCGCGCGAAATATGGGATAAAGGTAATTTCTGAAATATTTCAGTTTCGCAAGCTGAAAAATAATTAGCAGAGCTAATATTTATAAAATGAATTCACCCCTTCGCTAGCACTGAAGAGGATAGGTCGGTAGCCTTGGTTGTTTCTTAAAATGAGCCAGACTGTCCGTTCTTGGCCGCTTGTCGCCTGTGGCGACCGGCCGGTGTGGGTCGGTAGCCGACCATAGCTCCCTCTCACTTCATCTCCCCATCCCCTCTCCTCCTCACCGCCACAACCCCAACCCTCATCCCGAACAGCCTGAACACACTGTCCAGCGTCGCCACCGTGGGGTTTCCCGCGTCCTGTTCGAGCTGGCGCAGGGTGCGCAGGGAGAGTTTGCACATGCGGGCGAAGTCGGTCTGGTTCAGGCCGGTGACGCGCAGGCGCAGTTGGCGGATGGCGGCGCCGAAGCTCAGGGTGCCGTCGGCCAGTTGCCGGCGGATTTCGTCGAGTACCGCGCCGCGGTCTTCTTCCGGCTTCTTCATAACAGCCCCCAGCGGCGCAAGGTGGTTTCCAGGCGGCTCAGCGGGATGGTTGGCGCCCTCCAGGTCTGTTCGGGCAGGCCCAGTTCGGCCAGCAGGTCCGGCAGCGCCAGCAGTTGGCGGGCATCGTCGCGCAAGCGCTCGAACAGCCATTCGGGGTCGCTCCAGCGCGCCAGGGCGTTGCAGGCGGCCCGCCAGTCGGTGCCGTCGAACCGCTCGATGCCCTCGGGCCAGCGGGTCGTGCGCACCACCCCTTCGGGGTCCATCGCCATCGGTGCGAAGTCGTAGATCGGCGCCAGGTCGATGCGCTCGCGCGTGCGCAGGATGGAAAGGTTACGCCCGTGGTTGTCGGTGTTGCCGAGGATCTGGTTGAGCAGGTCGCGGCGCAGGTACTCGGCGACCATGGCGGGAATTTCCGCAGCCTGCCCGGCGGCGTCCCAGGTTTCCGCCAGGCGGGCGACGACCTCGACATGCTCCATGCGGCTGCCCGGCCGGGTCACGCCGCACAGGGAATAGGCGGACTCGACGGCGATGCGCTCGACGCCGTGCGGGCCGACCCGGCGGTCGAAGCGCCGCATCCACAGGCTGGGCTTTTCCGCTTCCTCGTAGGCCAGCCCTTCGGCGGAGATCGTCTCGATTCCCAGCCGGTTCAGCGCACGGTAATAGCAGTATTCGCTGCGCAGGATGACCCGGTCGGTTTCCGTCCCCGAATTGCGCGGGAACTTGACGAACCAGTGCCGGCACACCTCGGCATCGGGCAGGCCGGCGTCCGGATGGAGGTTGCCGGCGGCGTCTTCGGCCAGCAGCAGCTTGGGCGCCTCGCCACCGGCCCCGGTGGCGCCGCCGATGGCTGCACCGCGCTCGTAGGCATGGTCGAGAAAACGGATATCGCGGCGGATCACCTCCGCGCGGGGGAAACCGACCGGCTCGCGCGGGGCGGCGACGGACTCCTTGACGCGCAGGTTGCCGACGGGCGCCATGGTGCAGTGCTGCAGCAGGAAGAACTCCTCCGGTGCGCCGAGCGGCACGGCCATCCGTGCCAGGATGTGCCGACGCGCGGCGCCGGCGGGAACGATGTCGTGCAGGAAGGCCGGGGCGATGCCGCGATAGTCTTCCCAGCCGAGGGGAAAAACTGTGCTCACGGCCGCTGCCTTCAGCGTGCCCAGTTCGTCGAGGTGGGCGACGAGATAGTCGGCCTCGTAGCGGGCGCTGCAACGACTGCGCAACCCGTCTTCGGGAGCATCGAAGCTCACCCGCATCGCATCGTGCCATTGGCCGTTCAGGTAAACCTGCAGGGTTATCGTTTCCATGGCATGTCCGGCATACGACTGCCGCCTTCCCCGTGTGAACCGATCCAGACAGGCATCATAGTGCCTATTTATGCCCTCTCCAAGCACAAAAAAGGTATTTAAATGCCTATTTAAGCGTCTCACTCGCCCAAAACAGGCAATCTATTGCCTCCTCATCATGCAAGCGCATTCACCCCGATCCGGGCGCCGCCCTGACGGCAGCGGACCGATGGCGAAGCCGAACGAAGGTGGATGGCTTCGGCCATCCACCCTACCCACTCCGAACCCGCGCGGCGCGCATGAAAACCACCCACAAAATGCAAATAAAGCAAATTATTGATTATGAAATTTAAAACTCAGGAATATTAATTTATAAGAAAATCGAATTTCAGATCGCTCTCTTATGCATGCAGTATTGGGCCACCACTTCCTGCAGGCCCATGAACCGGCGCTACAGATGGCTGGCCAACCGGACCACCGGACGACTCGGCATCGTGACAGTTGCCCCAGGTGCATTCCGATGAGCATCACTCCACTTCGCAACGCTTCCCAGGCAGCTTCCGGCTCGCCTGTCCGCCCCGGCAGCCCGGCCTTTCCCGCGCTGCTGAAGCGCCTCGGCGAGGAATTCGCCGGGCGCGCCGCCCACTACGACCGCAGCGGTGAGTTTCCCCAGGAAAACTTCCAGCGTCTGCATCAGGAGGGCCTGCTGGCCCTGACCATTCCCCTCTCCCAGGGCGGCCTGGGCAGCGGGCTGGCCGAGGCCGTCGAAGCCATCGGCGCGGTGGCCAAGGGCGATCCGTCCACCGCGCTGATCCTGGCCATGCAGTACCTGCACCACAACCGTCTGCAGGACAACCCGCAGTGGCCACAAGCGCTGCGCCAACGGGTGGTGCGCGAAGCCGTCGAGGACGGCGCGCTGATCAACTCGCTGCGTGTCGAGCCGGCGCTCGGCTCGCCCTCGCGCGGCGGCCTGCCGGCCACCGTCGCCCGGCGCACACCGGAGGGTTGGCGGATCAGCGGCAGCAAGCTCTACTCCACCGGCAGCCACGGGCTGACCTGGTGCAACGTATTCGCCCGCAGCGACGACGCCGACCCGCTGGTCGGCGTCTGGCTGGTGCGCAAGGACAGTCCCGGCATCCGCATCGTCGAGGACTGGGACCACCTGGGCATGCGCGCCACCTGCAGTCATCGCATCGACTTCGACGAGGTGCTGGTGCCGCTGGAGCATGCGGTCAACGTGGCGCCGGCCAGCCGCAAGAGCACCGATACCGAACTCGACGCCGAGGGCCTGCTGTGGATGGGTGCGCTGCTCGGCGCCCTCTACGACGGCGTCGCCCGCGCCGCCCGCGACTGGCTGGTCGACTGGCTGAAGCAGCGTACGCCGAGCGCGCTCGGCGCACCGCTCGCCAGCCTACCGCGCCTGCAGCAACTGGTCGGCGAAATCGACAGCCTGCTGCTGGTCAACCGCAGCCTGCTGGACGCCGCCGTCGACCGGCGCCTGCCGATCGGAGCTAGCGGCCAGCTCAAGCATCTGGTCACCGACAACGCCATCCGCGTCGTGGAACTGGCCCTGCAGGCCTCCGGCAACCACGGCCTGAGCAAGAACAACCCCCTGGAGCGGCACTACCGCGACGTGCTGTGCGGGCGCATCCACACGCCGCAGAGCGACGTCGTGCTAGTCAAGGCCGGCCAGGCAGCCCTGGGACTCTAGGCTCGGCCGGGGAAGGGGGAAACGGGCCGACGGCCCCTCGCCCCCTCTTCCCCATGGCGAGAGAAAGCCCGGAAGTATTTTACCGCCCCCATTCGACCCTCACGGAAGCGACCCGCATGACCTTCGACTCCAACTTCTCCCGCCGTCGCCTGCTCGGCCTGGCCGGCACCGCCGCCGCGGCCGCCGCCGTCGGCCGCTTCGCCTGGGCCGCCGATCCGCACGCCCATGCTGCCCATGCTGCCCATGCTGCCCATGCTGCCCATGCCAGCCATGGCGACGACGCACAGAATTTCCTGCGCGACGCCAAGGACTGGGCACTACCGGCGCCACGCAAGCTCAAGCTGGCGACCAACCTCAACGCCATCTGCCTGGCCCCGGTGGCGGTGGCCGACAACCAGGGCTTCTTCCGCAATCACAACCTGGAGGTCGAGTTCGTCAACTTCGGCAACTCTACCGAGGTGCTGCTCGAATCCTTGGCCACCGGCAAGGCGGATGCCGCCACCGGCATGGCGCTGCGCTGGCTGAAGGCGTTGGAACAGGGCTTCGACGTCAAGCTGACCGCCGGTACCCACGGCGGCTGCCTGCGCCTGATCGCCCAGGAGGGCGGCCCGCGCAGTTTCGAGGAACTCAAGGGCAAGACTATCGGCGTCACCGACATGGCCAGCCCGGACAAGAACTTCTTCTCGTTGATGCTCAAGCGCCACGGCGTCGACCCGGTCCGCGACGTGACCTGGCGGGTCTATCCGATCGACCTGCTCGGCACCGCCCTGGAGAAGGGCGAGATCCAGGCGGCCAGCGGCTCCGACCCGATGATGTACCGTCTGCGCAACCAGCTGGGCAAGCGCGAGCTGTCCAACAACCTGGTCGAGGAATACGCCAACCTGAGTTGTTGCGTGGTCGGCGTCGGCGGCAACCTGGTGCGCAAGGAGCGGCCGGTCGCCGCCGCCGTCACCCACGCCATCCTGCAGGCCCACGCCTGGGCGGCGCAACACCCGGAAACCGTGGCCCAGGATTTCCTCAAGTTCGCGGTCAACACCAACTCCGAGGAAATCAACGCCATCCTCAACGAGCACACCCACGCGCACTACTCGGTGGGCAAGGCCTTCGTCGACGAGATCGTCGTTTATGCCCGCGACCTGAAGGCCGTGGAAGTGTTGCGCGCCAGCACCGATCCCCGGAAATTCGCGGAGAGCATCCATGCCGACGTATTCGCTTGACCTGCCGGAGCGGACCAGCGCCCGTCCCTTCGCCGTGTGGAAGACCGGCTTGGCGGCGGCGGCCGGCTGGCTGGCCTTCGCCCTCTACAGCAGCGAGGCGCCCAACGCCATCCGCGACTGGCCCTACACCCGCGAACTGGCCAACCTCTCGCTGGCCATCGCCGGGCTGCTGGCGCTGATCGCCCTGCTCCCCGGCCCCGTCGCGCGCCTCGCCAACCGTCTGCGCCCGGCCGGCCAGTGGCTGGTCGCTCTGCCGCTGCTGCTCGGTCTCTGGCAACTGGCGACCGCCAAGCTGGCGCTGCTGCCGGTGCCCTTCTTCGCGCCGCCGCAGGCGCTGCTGGAGGTCTACGCCGAGGATTGGCCGCGCCTCGCCGAGAGCCTGCTGCATTCCTTTTGGCTGCTGTTCAACGGCGTGCTGCTGGGCTCGCTGTGCGGTTTCCTCGCCGGGGTGTCGATCGGCTGGTCGCAGCGCATCGGCTACTGGCTGCACCCGGTGCTGCGTATCCTCGGTCCGGTGCCGTCCACCGCGCTGCTGCCGATCTGCTTCTTCATCTTCCCCAGCAGTTGGGGCGCCAGCGTGTTCCTGATCGCCCTGGCGACCTGGTTCCCGGTCACGGTGCTGACCTGGTCGGGGGTGGCCAGCGTCGACCGCGCCTACTACGACGTGGCGCGTACCCTGGGCGCCAGCGAACGCTTCCTGATCTTCCGGGTGGCCATCCCGGCGGCCCTGCCGCATGTCTTCGTCGGCCTGTTCATGGGCTTTGGCGCGTCCTTCTCGGTGCTGGTGGTGGCCGAGATGATGGGCGTCAAGGCCGGCCTCGGCTGGTACCTGCAGTGGGCCCAGGGCTGGGCGGCCTACGCCAACATGTATGCCGCGCTGCTGGTGATGGCGCTGCTATGCTCGGGGCTGATCACCGCGCTGTTCCTGGTCCGCGACCGTGTCCTGTCCTGGCAGAAGGGAGCCGTGAAATGGTGAGTCCCGTCCATCCCCAGGCCCATGCCCAGGGCAACGGCCTGCTCCTGGAAGTGAAGAACCTCAGCCACGCTTTCGACCTGGGCAAGACCAGCCTGCCGGTACTGAACCAGGTCGATCTGACCCTGCAGCCGGGCGAAAGCGTCGCCCTGCTCGGTCCCTCGGGCTGCGGCAAGTCGACCCTGTTGCGCCTGGTCGCCGGGCTGGAAGCGCCGTTGTCAGGACAGATCCTGGTCGACGGCCAGCCGGTCGGCACGCCCGATCCGTCGCGCATCCTGGTATTCCAGGACCCGACCCTCTATCCCTGGCGCACGGTGTGGGACAACGTCGCCCTCGGCCTGCAAGCCCGCGGCCTGATCAAGACCCAGCGCGAACGGGTCGACGCGGCGCTGGCCAAGGTCGGCCTCAGCGAATTTTGCGACGCCTATCCGCGCCAGCTTTCCGGCGGCATGGCCCAACGCGCCGCGCTGGCCCGCGCGCTGGTCAACGAACCGCGTCTGCTGCTGCTCGACGAGCCGCTGGGCAAGCTCGACTCGCTGACCCGCATCGCCATGCAGGGCGAACTGATCCGCCTGTGGCAGCAGCAGCGCTATAGCTCACTGCTGGTCACCCACGACGTGGAAGAGGCCTTGCTGCTCTGCGAACGGGTGCTGGTGTTCAGCAACCGTCCGGCGCGCATCCTCGCCGAACTCAAGGTCGAACGCCCCTACCCGCGCCACCGCGACGATCCGCACCTGGTCGAGCTGCGCCAGCAGGCGCTGGAGCTGCTTGGGCTGGGCAGCAGTTGGTGACCACAGTGGATGGTTCGGGCCACCCACAATCGCCGCTTTCGTAGGAGCGAATCCGTTCGCGACGGGAGGCTGACAGGCGGTTTCGGTAGGACAAGCCACTCCTATAGTTTCGGCAAGCGGATATCCATCACCAGCCCGCCGCCCTCGCCCAGGCTCGCCCAGATGCCGCCGCCGTGCATTTCCACCGCCCGCCGGGCGATGGTCAGGCCCAGGCCGAAACCGACCACCGGCGTGTCGCCCTCGGCGCGCTTGAAGGGTTCGAAGATGGCTTGCAGCATTTGCGGCGCAACGCCCGGTCAGCAGCGAACGCAGCTCGTGGGAAATGTCGTGCAGCAGGCGTCGACGGGCAGAGCGACAGCCGCCGCTCACCCTGGCAATGAACGGCGGCTCGCCCGGCCTCGGCGGTCCAAGCGCTCGGCCAGTGGGGACGGGAAACGGTGAAATCGGCTACAGTCACCCCGGAACGCACCGTCCGTCTGGCGAGCCGGACGGACGCTCGACCCTTCGAACCGGGAGAAAGCAGATGCCCTTACTGGCTGAGATTCTCAGCGTGCTCGCGCTGCTGCTGGCGCTGGCCACCGTGGTGGGCGTGATCGCCCCGTCGCTATTCCGCAATCGCAAGACTGGCGAGGCCCCCAAGCGCCTGTCCCTGCTGGTGTGGGGCTGCATCGCCGTGCTCGTGGCCATGATCCTCGCCGGCAGCCTGGTGCCGCCACCACCAGCTCCTCCGGCCAAGAACGGGACGCCAAAGGCCACTTCCGGTCTGCCCCCCACCGGCGGACCCTCGCTCCTGTCGTGAACGCCGGGCGGTAGCCGGCGGCCCGCGCGTTCTTTGCCCCGGACGCCGCCCTTCGCGACTGGCCCAGGCGCTTTCCCCACTCCCCCGCCGACACGCCTGCCACCGGCCATCCTCGTGCCGGCCCGGAAACAAGGGCTGCCGACTTCGCGACGCGGATCTTCCACAATCGACGCAAACGTTTCCGTCAGAAGCCGAAGCGCTTCCATCGCGCGCCTCATGGGTACGGCGAACCGACGACCGGCCGCCAATGCCGAGTTCCCTGTCCGAATGCCCGCCTGAATTGTTCCGCCGGCCATTGCCGAACTCCTCATAAAAAAATCGATACCTGCATGTCGGACTACAAGAGCGGGTCACAGATGATCGCCAGATCCCCCGTCTCCACGATGGGCCGGGAAGCGTTGACGCCGAGTTCGGCGAGGCAGGCGTCGAGCGGCTGCTGGGCGGGCGCGCCGGCTCGCGGCAGCATTCAGCAGGCCCGGCCGAGATCGCTCGGCGCGATATCTCGGCGCAACAGCGGATGGTCCCGCCGCGCCAGCAGCACCAGATCCTCGCTCAGCAGCCGCTCGCCGTGTAGATCGCTGGCGTATTCGGAAGGCCGCGGGGCGCCGAGCACGTTGATGGCTCCCACGCTTCTGCGTGGGAGCCAGGGGCCAGGCGCTCAGGCGCCGCAACACATTCACTTTAAGCATATTAGAATATGCAAAAAATGAATTTCCATCATCTAATAATGCTCTGTAGCCTTCTAAGCAACCAGCCAGACAAGATCCTTTTCTTATAAGAGACGAACCGGATTTTGTCCTTTCCAACCCTCACACAGGCAGGAGCCCGGTACATGAGCGTTCAGATTCTCGGCATGATCGGCCATCGACTTTCCTCGGAAACCATAGCCCCGGTGGGGCCGGTATTCGACAAGAACTACATCCGCAACTTCGCCCAGGCGCACGAGAACGCCGGTTTCGACCGCATCCTGATCGGCTATTGGTCCGATCAGCCCGACGGCTTCCTGGTCACCGCCCTGGCCGGCCTGTCGACCAGCCGCATCGGCCTGTTGCTGGCGCACCGGCCGGGCTTCGTCGCGCCGACCCTGGCCGCGCGCAAGCTGGCGACCCTCGACCAGTTGCTCGACGGCCGCCTGGCGCTGAACGTGATCAGCGGCGGCAGCGACAGCGAGCAGCGCAAGGATGGCGATTTTCTCGACCACGACCAGCGCTATGCGCGCACCGACGAGTTCCTCGACGTGCTGAGAAAGACCTGGACCTCGGAACAGCCGTTCGACCACAAAGGCGAGTTCTATCGGGTCGAGCAGGCCTTCTCGGCGGTCAAGAGCGAGCAGAAACCGCACCTGCCGGTGTATTTCAGCGGCGCCTCGGACGCCGCCATCCGCGTCGCCGGCAAGCACGCCGATGTCTACATGCTGTGGGGCGAATCCCTGCAGCAGACCCGCGAGCTGGTCGAGCGCGTGCGCGCCGAGGCGGCCGGGCACGGTCGCGACATCGAGTTCAGCGTGTCCTTCCGGCCTATCGTCGCCGCCACCGAGGACGCCGCCTGGGCCAAGGCCGAGGTCATCCTGAGCCGCGCCCGCGCGCGTCACGAAGTGGCCCGACCGGAACTCTCCCTCAAGCCGGAAAGCATCGGCGCCCAGCGCCTGCGCGCCACCGTGGCCCAGGGCGAGCGGGTCGACAAGCGCCTGTGGACTGGCATCGCCGGGCTGGTCGGCGGTGGCCACAACTCAACCGCGCTGGTCGGCACCCCGGAGCAGGTCGCCGACGCCTTGATCGACTACTACGACCTGGGCATCCGCAACATCCTGATCCGCGGCTTCGACCCGCTCAACGACGCCGTCGACTACGGCCGCGAGCTGATCCCGCTGATCCGTGCCAAGGCAGCCGAACGCGACCTGCGAAACAGCGCCCGCCGCGCCTGACCCCATCCCCGCCGCAGCATCTGGCGCGACCGCACCAGCGGAGCGCTCCACCCCCTTTCGTGGAGACCGCTTCATGACCGACCCGCTGCTCGCCCCGGCGAGCCCCCTGCCCCGATCGCGCCGCGAGACCGACCGATGAGCCGCCAGATCCACCTGGCCGGCTTCCTGCTCGCCGGCCTCGTCGTCCACAGCCATGCCGCTTGGCGGCACCCCGAAACCCAGGGCAACTTCCTCGAACCCGAGTACTACGCGCGCAGCGCGAAGGTACTGGAAGAAGGTCTGTTCGACCTACTGTTCTTCGCCGACCGCTTCGCCATCGGCGACCAGTTGGGCGGCTCCCGCGAACTGGCGCTGCGCCACGGCGCCCAGGACGCCACCCGCCTCGACCCGCTGCCGATCCTCTCCTACCTGGTCGGCCAGACGCGCCGGCTCGGCCTCGGCGTCACCCGCTCCACCACCTATTACGAGCCGGTCCACGTGGCCCGCTCGCTGGCCACCCTCGACCACCTGTCGCGCGGGCGCGCCGCCTGGAACATCGTCACCTCGATGAACGACAGCGAGGGCCGGCTGTTCGGCAAAGACCGCCACCTGGAACACGACCTGCGCTACGACCGCGCCGACGAGTTCGTCGAAATCGCCTTGAAGCTGTGGAGCAGTTGGGCGCCGGGCGCGCTCAAGCTCGACCGCGAGCAGGGCATCCTCGCCGACCCGGCCGGGGTGCGCGACGTGGCGCATCGCGGCGAATGGTTCCGTGTCGAAGGCCCGCTGAACATCCCGCGCAGCCCGCAGGGCCGCCCGGTGCTGATCCAGGCCGGCTCCAGCGGTCGCGGCCGACGCTTCGGCGCGCGCTGGGCCGAGGCCATCTTCAGCATCCACGGCAACCTGCCCGCCATGCGCGCCTTCCGCGACGACGTGCGCCAGCAGGTGGTCGCCCAGGGCCGCGCGGCGGAGCAGTGCAAGATCCTCACCGCGGTAATGCCCTTCATCGGCGGTAGCGAGGCCGAAGCGCGCGCCAAGCGCGACCGCCACAACGCCCTGGCGCACCCGCAGATCGGCCTGGCAACGCTGTCGGCACAGCTCAACTTCGACTTCTCCGCCTTCGCCCCGGACAGCCGCCTGGAAAACATCGCCGCGCACCCCGAAACGCCGCCGGCGGTCGCCGAGAAACTGCGCTCGCTGGGCGTCTCGCTGAACCTCGGCGAACTGGCGCAGACCTTCGCCAGCAGCGTGCGCGTGCCGCAACTGGTGGGCACCGGCGCGCAGATCGCCGAGCAACTGGCGGAGCTCTTCAACGCCGGCGGCTGCGACGGCTTCGTGATTTCCCCCGGCTACCTGCCGGGCTCCTTCGCCGAATTCGCCGAGAGCGTGGTGCCGCACCTGCAGCGCCTGGGTCTCTACCGCCGCGCCTACGAGGGCACGACCCTGCGCGAACACCTGGGCCTCGGCCCCCTGGAGGCCTGAATGGGCAGCCCATCCAACCCCGAAGACTGGCTGGCGCTGGCCCATGCGATCGGCGAGGAATTCGCCCGCGACATCGCCCGCCGCACCCGCACCCGCGAACGTCCCAACACCCAGTTGCGGCGCCTCAAGGACAGCGGCCTGACCAATCTGGCGATCCCCCGCGAGCTGGGCGGCGCCGGCCAACGTTGGTCGCTGATCGTGCGTACCATCCGCGAACTGGCCGCCGGCGACGGCTCGGTCGGCATGCTCTACGGCTACCATCAGCTCAACCTGATCAACCTTCGCCGCGAACCGCAGCCGCGCCGCGACCGCCTGCTGGCGGAAATCGCCGAACGCCGGCTGTGGCTGGCCGGAGTGGTCAATCCGCGCGACGACGACATCCTCGCCACGCCGGACGGCGAGGGTTTTCGCCTCAACGGCCGCAAGGGCTTCTGCAGCGGCGCGGCCTTCGCCGATCTGCTCAGCGTCAGCGCGCGCCATGCCCACGACGGCCAGCGGCTGATGGCGCTGATCCCTGCCGGGCGCCCCGGCCTGTACTACGCCGAAGATTGGGACCATTTCGGCGTGGAGCGCAGCGACAGCGGCAGCTTCGTCCTGAGCGAGGTGCGCGCCGAACCCGGCGAAGTCATCGCCAACGATCTGGAGGACGGCAGCGATTTCTCCGCGGTGATCCGCACCCCGGTCAACCAGTCCGCCTTCACCCAGTTCTACCTCGGCAACGCCCTCGGCGCGCTGCGCGCGGCGCGCGCCTATGTGCACCGCGAAGGCCGCGCCTGGCTGCATGCGGAGGTCGACGAGGCCCATCGGGATCCGCTGCTGGTCAGCCAGTTCGGCGAGCTGTGGATCGCCCTGCAGGGCGCCATCGCCCTGGCCGACCGCGCCGCGCTCAAGGTCGACGAGCTGCTCGCCGCGGACGAGGCCTTCACCCCGGAACTGCGCGGCGAGGCCGCCGTCGAGGTGGCCAGCGCCAAGGTGCTCGCCGCGCGCACCGCGCTCGATGTCACCAGCCGGGTGTTCGAGGTGATGGGCGCGCGCGCCACCCACAACCGCTATGCCTTCGACCGCTTCTGGCGCGACACGCGCACCCACAGCCTGCACGACCCGCTCGCCCACAAACTGCTGGAGGTCGGCGAATACGCCCTGAACGGCCAGTACCCGCCGGTGCGGGCCTACACCTGAGGAACCGAACATGACTGGAAAAGGCCTCAAGCGCCTGCTCGGTACCATGCTGCTCGGCGCCTCCCTGCTCGCCGGCGTCCAGGCGTTCGCCGCCAGCCTGGTGGTCGGCGACCAGAGTTTCAATGCGCGCACGGTCATGGAAGCCGCCGGGGTGCTCGCCGACCTGCCCTACGAATTGGAATGGAAGCAGTTCACCGCCGGCTCGCCGGTGGCCGAGGCGTTCAACGTGGGCAGCCTAGACGTGGGTCTGCTGGGCGATGCCCCGCCGCTGTTCCTCGGCGCGCTGGGAGCGCCGATCAAGGTGATCGGGATCAGCCAGCAGAACCGCAAGGGGGTCGCCATCCTGGTGCGCAAGGACTCGCCCATCCGTCGCCTGGAAGACATCCGCGGCCATAGCGCGGCGATCTGGAAAGGCTCTTGGAGCCAGCAATTGCTGTTCACCGCCCTGGAACGGGCCGGGGTTTCGCCCGAGCAGGTGCAACTGCGCTACCTCGGTGCGCTGGACGCCTCGCATGCCCTGGAAGGCGGCTCGGTGGACGTGATCGCCACCTGGGAGCCCTATGTCACCCAGCAGGAACTCCAGGGCGCCCGCGTGCTGGCCACCGCCGAGGAACTGATCCCGGCGCAGACCTTCGTGGTCGCCACCGACAAGGCCATCGCCGCCAAGCGCGAGCTGCTCGGCGACTTCCTGCGCCGCCTGCGCCAGGCCCGCGACTGGGTACTGAGCGACCCGGCCAACAGCGAACGCTACGCCGACACCTGGGCCGAACTGACCCGCGCCGACCGCGAAGTGGCGCGCCGCTGGTTCGCCCGCGCCGCCATCCGGGTGCGCCCGGTGGACGAGGCGGCCATCGCCGAGGCGCAGAAGACCGTGGATTTCTTCAGCCGGATCGGCCTGATCAAGGGCTATCCGGCCGCCAGCCTGTTCGACGCCTCTTTCAACGCTTATCTGCAGTCGCCGGCCGCGCAGGCGGCCCGCTAGGAGAACACCGCATGAACGCCATCACTCGAATCGCCTCCGTCAGGGCACGCGTCGGCGCCGCCGAGTGGGAGGCCCGCGTCAAGCTGGCCGCCGCCTATCGCCTGGCCGCCCGGCTGCGCTGGACCGACCACATCTATACCCACTTCTCGATACGGGTGCCGGGGCCGGACCGGCACTTCCTGATCAACCCCTATGGCCTGGCCTTCGACGAAATCAGCGCTTCCAGCCTGGTCAAGGTGGACATCGACGGCACCCTGCTCGACGACCCCACGGGCCTCGGCATCAACCGCGCCGGCTACGTCATCCACAGCGCCATCCACCGCGCCCGCGAACACACCCACGCAGTACTGCACACCCACACCACGGCCGGCATCGGCGTGTCGGCGCAGCAGGACGGCCTGCTGATGATTTCCCAGCACGCCATGCGCTTCTACAAGCGCCTGGCCTACCATGACTACGAGGGCATTGCCCTGGACCTGGACGAACAGCAACGGCTGATCGCCGACATCGGCGAGCACGACGCGCTAATCCTGCGCAACCACGGCCTGCTCACCAGCGGCCGGACCATCGAGGAAGCCTTCTACAACCTCTACTTCCTGGAGCGCGCCTGCGCCGCCCAACTGGCCGCGCAGTCCGGCGGCGCGGCGCTGCGCTTCCCCTCCGAGGCGGTGGCGGAAAAGGCCGCGCGGGGTTTCGACCTCGCCATCGCCCAGGGCCGTCCGCAATCCCACTGGGACGCCTACCTGCGCCAGTTGGAGCGCGACGATCCGGGCTTCCGGCTGTAACGGGGAAAGCGAAGCGATGCCATCGAAAAAGCCTTTCCGCCAGGCGCTGGCCATGGCGGTCCTGCTGCTCCTCGGCCATGCCGCGCAGGCCGCCGAACCCGTGGACCTCGGCAAGGTGACCCTGGTGCTCGGCGATCAGGTGCGCAACCTGCGCTCTCTGGTCGAGACCGCCGGCGTGCTCGAGGATGCACCCTATGCCTACCGCTGGGCCAACTTCCAGGGTGCCGCGCCGCTGTTCGAAGCTCAGCGCGCCGGCGCGGTCGATACCTCCTACGCCGGCGACCTGCCGGTGCTGGCCGCGGCGGCCGGCGGCGTGCCTTTGAAGATCATCGCCACCAACGTCGGCTTCGGCAGTTCCAACGGCCTGCTGGTCCAGGCCGATTCGCCGCTGCGGCGCGTTGCCGACCTGAAAGGCCGCAGCGTGGTGGTGTCTTCGGCGCGGGGCAGTATTTCCCAGCACCTGCTCTATGCGGCACTGGAGGAAGCCGGCCTGCGGCGCGACGAGGTGACCGTCAAGTTCGTGCTGCCGACCAATGCCAGCGCGGCCTTCAATAGCGGGCAGATCGAGTCCTGGGCGGTCTTCGACCCCTACTTGGGCACCGCCGAGCACAATGGCGCCCGCCTGCTGCGTAACGGCGAGGGCCTGACCACGGCGCTGTCGTTCGTCACCGCCAGCGAATCGTCCCTCGCCGATCCGGCCAAGCGCGCAGCGATCGCGGACGTGGTACGGCGCTTCGCCAAAGCCCGGCAGTGGGCCATCGACCACCCGCGGGAATACGCCAGGGTCTACGCCGAACTCACCCATCTGCCCCTGGAAACCGCCGCCCTGATCGCCGGCCGCAGCTCGAAGGGCCTGCGTCCGGTCAGCGCCGCGGATCTCGACACCATGCAGCAAGTGGCCGACCTGTTCCACGAGGAGAAGATCCTGCCGAAGCCCGTCGATGTCCGGGCTCTCGCCGATTCCAGTCTGTTCACCGAGGATCGCCCATGAAACGCTCCATCCTGTTCGCCGCGCTGGCAGCCCTGTTCCTGCACGGCGCCCAAGCCGCCGAGCCGCTGACCCTGCGCATCGCCGACCAGAAGGGCAACATGCGCGCCCAACTGGAAGCGGCCGATGCCTTGAAGGATCTGCCCTACGTCATCCAGTGGACGGAATTTCCCGCCGCCGCGCCGCTGGCCGAAGCCCTCAACGCCGGCGCGGTGGACGCAGGGATCATCGGCGACGCGCCGCTGCTGTTCGCCCTGGCCGCCGGCGCCCAGGTCAAGGCCATCGCGGTGAACAAATCCAACCCCTACGGCACCGCGCTGCTGGTGCTCAAGGAAAGCCCGCTGCGCGGCGGCGCCGATCTCAAGGGCAAGCGAATCGCCACCGGACGCGGCTCGATCGGCCACTTCGTCACCCTCAAGGCACTGGAAAAGGCCGGGCTGACCGAACAGGACGTGGAGTTCCGCTTCCTCGGCCCGGTGGACGCCAAGATCGCCTTGGCCAACGGCGCGGTAGACGTCTGGTCGACCTGGGAGCCCTACACCGCGCAGATGGAAACCAGCGGCCAGGGCCGGGTGCTGGTCGACGGCCGCGGCCTGTGGGCCGGCAACAGCTACCTCGCCGCCACCGACAAGGCACTGGCCGACCCGGCCCGCCGCGAAGCCCTGCAGGATTACCTGCGGCGTCTGAGCGGCGCCCAGCGATGGGCCTACGCGCACCTCGACGACTATGCCAAGACCCTGGCACGCATCATCGGCTTCCCCGAGGACGCGGCCCGGCTGTCCTTCGCCCGCCGCGAGCTGCGCTGGCAGACGCTGGACGAGGC
This sequence comes from Azorhizophilus paspali, assembly GCF_043587585.2. Lineage (GTDB taxonomy): Bacteria > Pseudomonadota > Gammaproteobacteria > Pseudomonadales > Pseudomonadaceae > Azotobacter > Azotobacter paspali. The sequence continues at coordinate 1,667,367 of NZ_CP171449.1, read as the reverse complement.
GACCATCGCCCAGCAGCAGGAGACCGCCGATTTCTACCAGGCCCACGCCCTGCTGCCCAAGCGCCTGGACGTGGCGCCGACCTTCGACCACGGCTTCCGGATCGGCCCGCCCGCGCAGGCGGCGAGTCTGGCGCCGCAGCCGGCTAGACCCTAAGGAGTACCCATGAAGTTTTCGCGATTTCTGCGTAACGGCCTCGCCACCCTGCTGCTGGTCGCGCCCTTGAGCCAGGCCGCCGACGCCGTGTTGCGCATCGGCGACCAGAACTACTACAACGTGCGCGCCTCGCTGGAGGCCTCCGGCGCGCTAGAGGGCGCGCCCTACCAGGTCGAGTGGAAGCACTTCCAGTCCGCCGCGCCGCTAGCCGAGGGACTGGACGCCGGGGCACTGGACCTCGGCTTTCTCGGCGACTCGGGATTCATCTTCCTCGCTGCCAAGGGGGCGCCGGTCAAGCTGATCGGCATCTCCCGGCAGAACCCGGACACCATCGCCCTGCTGGTGCCCAAGGACTCGCCGGCCAAGAGCATCGAGGATCTCAAGGGCAAGAAGGTCGCTTACTGGCCGGGCGCCTGGAGCCAGCAACTGACCCTGCGCGCCCTGCAGAAGGCCGGCCTGCCCGGCGATTACGTCGAGTTCGTCAAGCTGATGCCGATCGACGCCGCCGCCGCGCTGCCGCGAGGCAGCATCGACGCCTTCCCGGTGTGGGAGCCGTACATTTCCCAGCAGATCCTGTTCTCCGGCGCGCGCCCGTTGCTCACTTCCAAGGGCCTGATGCCGGGACTTTCCAGCATCGCCGCCAACGCCGCTTCCATCGAGCCCAAGCGCGCCGCCATCGCCGATTTCCTCGGCCGCCTCAAGCAGGCGCGCGCCTGGGTCGAGACACACAAGAGCGAGTACGCCGAGCTCTGGGCGAAGAAGGCCAACCTCGACCCGGAAGTATCCCGCCACTGGATCGGCCAGGCCGACATGACCGTGGGTCCGGTCGACGACCAGGCCGCCCGCGACTACCAGGAAACCGCCGACTTCCTGCGGGAAACCGGCGCCCTGCCCAAGGCCTTCAAAGTCGACACGGTGATCGATTCCTCCTTCGCCCGAACGCTGCAACCCTGAGTCGTCCCAGGCGGGAATGCGGGAACGTCCGTGCGACGGGACCTCCCGCGCTGCTGAGTTACGGCAGCGATGGCATCCGGGCCGACACCCAGCGCATGGACACCGACCTGCTGCGCGACGCCTACGTCGCCGAGTCGAACCACTTCGCCCACCGCCTGCGCAGCGGCGAAACCCCGCAGGCGAGCGGCGAGGACGCCCTGGCGCTGGTCGAGGCAGTGGACAGCCCGTACCCGAAGATGAACCTGGATCTCCATCACGCCTAGATCGGCGAAGGAAACCTGATCGAACTGATCCGCCGCGCCGGCCCCGCCATCGGCGAGATCCAAGTCGCCGACGTTGCGGGCCGCATGGAGCCCGGCACCGGCGAGATAAACTATCCCGCCATCGCCAAAACCCTGCGCAAGATGGGCTACGGCGGCGTCGTCGGTCTGGAGGGTTGGGCCTCGGGCGACTCCGAAACGGCCCTGCGGCGCCTCCGGGAGGCCTTCTCCTTCGAGTGAAACCGGGGTGTCCGCATCCGCCGGGATACGGACGTTCCGCCGCCGGCCGGCTCAGCCCTTGCCGGCATTGGCGAAATAGCTCTGCATCAGGTTGGCGTAGGCCGGCAGGTGACCGCCGAGCAGCCCGCCGAACCCCTCGATATCGTTGCGCCAGTCGCGGTGCAGTTCGCAGCCCACGGCGAACCAGTTCAGCAGTTGCGCGCCGGCCTGGCTCATGCGGTTCAGCGCGGCCTTGCGCACCACCGGGTTGAAGGTGCCGGAAGCGTCGGTCACCACGAACACCTCGAAGCCCTCCTCCAGCGCCGACAGGGTCGGGAAGGCCACGCACACGTCGGTCACCACTCCGGCGATGATCAGTTGCCGGCGCCCGGTGGCCTTGACCGCGTTGACGAAGTCGACGTTGTCCCAGGCGTTGATCTGGCCCGGCCGGGGGATGTACGGCGCATCCGGGAACAGGGCCTTGAGTTCCGGCACCAGCGGGCCGTTGGGGCCGCTCTCGAAGCTGGTGGTGAGAATGGTCGGCAGCTTGAAGAACTTGGCGATATCGGCGAGCGCCAGCACATTGTTCTTGAATTCGTCGGGCGTGAAGTCGCGCACCAGCGACAACAGCCCGGCCTGATGGTCCACGAGCAGCACCGCGGCCTTGTCCTTGTCCAGTCGGTTGTATTGGCGAGCCATGGCGATTCCTCTCGGGCGATGGGCATGGATGCGGCCAGGACCGGCCCGCGACGGATATCCCGAACATCGGTCCGGCACACCCATCGAGCATAGTCCGTGGGGCAGCATGGTCTTTTCGAAATGAACCCGCGCTCCCGACCGGCTCGACGCATCGATGGCCTCCATGCCTGGAATTACGTGGCACCAGGAGGCGGCCATGACTTGCAATGGCGGCGCGAGTTCTGCTCGGTGGTACGCATGTTCGGGAGATGGAAGAACTGACCCTGAGCGTCGAGGCAGGCATCGATATCTCCGTCGAAGCGCCCGAGCGGATGCCCGGCATGCGATCGCGACACCGTCCGCCTCGCCTGCCCGGACAAGGTGGACGTATCGGAGGCCTTCTAACCGCGAGCGTTGCCCAATGCCGTACAGGGCAGGCCATCGGGTCCCCGCTCGCCGTCGCAGGTGCGCTCGGCCGGCAGGTTAGCGACGGGTTCGACCAGGTGCTTGCCACCCTGCTCGTCGCGCAGCAGATCGAAGGCGTCGTAGAGCTGGCCGCTGGCCGTGTAGGTGCGAACGGCCAGACGCTGCGACTCGACTTCGACGGTCTCGTAGAACTGGGTATCTTCGGCGACCCGGTCGGGCTGGCGGCGGGCCCTGTCGTTCAGCCGGTACATCTTCGAACCGGCGACGGACACCAGGTAGACCGGTCCCTGCACGGCGCCGGCCGCCCGCGCGGCGAGCGCCGCCTCGTGTCCCGCCTCGGCGCTGAGACGGCTGTAGCAATGGTCGTGTCCCTGCAGCACGAGATCAACGTTGTATTTTTCGAGAACCGGTTTCCATGCCGCTTTAAGGACTTCGGTGTCCTTCGGTCGGGCGCAGGTGAAGATCGGCTGGTGATCGATCACCACCTTCCAGCGCGCCGAACTGTCTTTCAGACTCGCCTCAAGCCACTGTTTCTGGCTCTCCAGCGCACCGAGGTGCAGGGCGGCCGTGCCGTCCAGGACGATGAAGCGCACGCCCTGGAAATCCACGTAATAGCTGGTGCCTTCGACGCCGTGCGCGCCATTGTCCGGCAGCACGAACTGCAGCGGCCAGTGCGGGCTAAGCTGACGCCCCCTGCCCTCGAGCGGATTCCACGTCTTGAGGTATTCGTGGTTGCCGATGGCAGGCAACTGCGGCACCTGCGCATAGTAAAAGCCGCCCGCCTGGTTCCACTCGCCCCATTCGTCGTCGTGGATCAACGTTTTGTCCTGCGAAACCATGTCGCCCGCGTGAACTACCAGGGCGGGGCTGGCGGTGGAAAGGAAAGCCTGGCGGATGGTGCGCGAGCCGAGGGTGAGGATGTCGTCCTGGACATCGCCCAGATAGATGAAGCGAAAGGGTTTGAAACCGGCGGCGGCGGTATGGAACTGCAGCCATTCGCTCCAGCCGTCCGCGCCCTTCGCCTGGTAGAGATAGGTGGTATCCGGTTGCAGGCCGGTGAAGCGCACCTGGTGGTAGTAGGCGGCGCCGTTCTCCGTGGCGAACAGCCGGCTGCTGCCGCTCAGCGGGCGGGTGCGCGCCTCTGAGTCGGGGCCGTCCAGCGCAGGGGCCAGTTGCACCTCGGCGACGGCTTGACGGCTGTCCGTGCGGTAGGCCACCGCCAATTCGCGGGCCGGATCGGCGCCGGGAGTGAGCACGATGCGGTCGGGCAGGCCCGTGGCGGCATAGGCCGCGCCGGGCGAATGGTGCGGCGTTCCGTGCGCACCGACAAGAACGCCAACGCCGAGTAGGCAGGCGACCAGAGCCGCACAGCATGAAGTCAGACGGGGTCGACCGGGCATGATCGGTATTCATCCTTCGCGAAATCATGGGAGGAAACGTGCGCCTTGCCTCGCCATCGGGTCCGATGCGGCAGGGTCTGGCGCAGTCTGCTCGGCCCCATGTGAACTTCCGGTCAAAACCACATGAAAAATGTGTCTACAGCGGTTCGCCGCGCGCGTCGATGCCCACGCGCCCGGAATGGCCAACGAGACGGCTGTCCCGAAGCCTTGCCCCGGCTCCTGCCAGATATCTATTTATATATTCCAAAAAGCTATTTAATTTTTTCAATTTATCGAATCAAGATATAAAAACCGGACCACCGGAGCATCGCTTTCCCGCGCCGATCTCAAGTGCCTCCTCTTCCGAGGCCCCGCACGGCGCCCTCCTGAAGACGAGGTAAGGCATGACCAGTCCGTCACTTTCCCAAGCCCTGGACGCCCAACGTCCGGCACCTGAAGCTACGTCCAGCGACCTGGACAGCCCTCCCCGCTTCACCCGCGCCCGGCTGCTGCGCAGCGACGGCGAAGCCCTCGAGGCCGCCCGTGCCGTGGCGCGCCAGGCGCTGGCCGGCGCCGCGCAGCGCGACCGGCTGCGCCAGTTGCCGTGGGACGAGGTCGAGCTGTTCAGCGCCAGCGGCCTAGGCGGCATCGGCATTCCCCGCGCCTACGGCGGGCCGAGCCTGTCCTTCGTCACCATCGCCGAAGTGTTCCGCCTGATCTCCGCCGCCGATCCTTCGCTCGGGCAGATCCCGCAGAACCAGTTCGGCATCCTCGGCCTGCTCGAAGGCAGCGCCAGCGAGGAGCAGAAAGAACGTTTCTACAAGGCTGTGCTGCGCGGCGAGCGCATCGCCAACTCGGGCCCCGAGCGCGGCACCCGCCACACCCTGGATGTCCAGGCCCGCCTCGAACACGACGGCGACGGCTATCGCCTGAGCGGCGAGAAGTTCTATTCCACCGGCGCGCTATTCGCCCACTGGATCACCGCCAAGGCCATCGACAACAAAGGCCGCCTAGTGATGGCGCTGATACCGCGCGGCACGCCGGGGCTGCGCATCCTCAACGACTGGTCGGGCTTCGGCCAGCGCACCACCGCCAGCGGTACCGTGCTGCTCGACCGGGTGCCGGTGGCCGCGGAGAACCTGGTGGAAGTCTGGCGCCTCGCGGAAAAACCGAACATCCAGGGCGCCGCTTCGCAACTGATCCAGGCCGCCATCGACGCCGGCATCGCCCGCGCCGCGCTGGACGACGCCATCGCTTTCGTGCGCCAGCGCGCCCGGCCGTGGATCGACGCCAACGTCGAGCGCGCCTCGGACGATCCCTACGTGATCGCCGAGGTCGGCCGCCTGCAGATCGACCTGCATGCCGCCGAGGCGCTGCTGCGCCGGGCCGGCCGGGTGCTCGACGAGGTCGCCGCGGTGCCCGTCGACGCCGACTCCGCTGCCCGCGCCTCGATCACCGTGGCCGAGGCCAAGGTGCTGACCACCGAGGTCGCCGTGCTGGCCGGCGAGAAGCTGCTGGAGCTGGCCGGCAGCCGCGCCACTTTGGCCGAATTCGACCTCGACCGCCACTGGCGCAACGCCCGCACCCACACCCTGCACGATCCGCTGCGCTGGAAATGCCACGCGATCGGCAACTACCACCTGAACGGCGCCCGACCGGCGCGCCACTCCTGGATCTGAGGTCGCCATGTCCGTCCCCCAAGGCTTTTCGCGCGGCCAGGCCGCACTGATCGAAAACGACATCCAGGCCCTGCAGATCGCCGACGAAGTGGCCGCGGAATTCGTCCGCGACGCCTCCGTGCGCGACCGCGAACGGCGCTTGCCGCATGCCGAGCTGGAACTCTTCTCGCGCACCGGCCTCGGCGGCATCACGGTGCCGCGCGCCTATGGCGGCGCCGGGGTGTCCAGCGTCACCCTGGCCCTGGTGATCGCCCGCATCGCCCGTGCCGACGCGTCCCTCGGGCATATCCCGCAGAACCATTTCTATGCCCTGGAAGTGCTGCGGGTGAACGGCAGCCCCGAGCAGCGACGCCGCCTCTACGCCGAGGTGCTGGCCGGGGCGCGCTTCGGCAACGCGCTGGCCGAGATCGGCACGCGCACCGCCCAGGAGCGCACCACGCGGCTACGCCGCGAAGGTGGCGGCTACCGCATCCAAGGGCGCAAGTTCTACGCCACCGGCGCGCTCTACGCCCAGCGCGTGCCGACCCTGGCGATCGACGACGACGGCGTCCAGCAACTGGCCTTCGTCGAACGCCACGCGCCGGGGCTGGAGATCGTCGACGATTGGGACGGCTTCGGCCAGCGCACCTCGGCCAGCGGCACGGTGAACTTCAACGAGGTGCCGGTCGCCGCCGAGGACGTGGTGCCCTTCCAAAGCGCCTTCGCCCGGCCGACCACCGTCGGTCCGCTCGCCCAGTTGTTGCACGCCGCCATCGATGCAGGCATCGCCCGCGCCGCCTGGGAAGACACCCTGGCCTTCGTCGGCCGCCGTGCCCGTCCCTGGATCGACTCGGGAGTGGGCAGCGCCACCGAGGACCCGCTCACCCTGCAGATCCTCGGCCGCCTGAGCAGCCGCCTGCAGGGCGCCGAGGCGTTGCTCGAACGCGCCGGCGAGTCCGTCGACCGCGCCCAGGCCGCGCCCGACGCGGAAAGCGTGGCGGCCGCCTCGATCGCCGTCGCCGAAGCCCGCGCAATCACCACCGAGGTCGCCCTGGACGCCGCCAACCGCCTGCTCGAACTAGGCGGCAGCCGCGCCACCCTGGCCGAGTACAACCTCGACCGCCACTGGCGCAACGCGCGCACCCATACCCTGCACGACCCGGTGCGCTGGAAGTACCACGCGGTGGGCAACTACTACCTGAACGACGCCCTGCCGCCACGCAGGGGGACCATCTGATGAGCCGCAAGCAGATCCTCTTCAACGCCTTCAACATGAATTGCGTGGGCCATATCAACCATGGTCTGTGGACCCACCCGCGCGACCGCTCGATCGAGTTCAACAGCCTGGAATACTGGACCGACCTGGCCCGGCTGCTCGAACGCGGGTTGTTCGACGGGCTGTTCATCGCCGACATCGCCGGGGTCTACGACGTCTACCGCCAGTCGGTCGAGCTGACCCTACGCGAGGCTATCCAGCTACCGGTCAACGACCCGCTGATGCTGGTCTCGGCGATGGCCGGGGCGACCCGCCACCTGGGCTTCGGCGTCACCGCCAGCCTCAGCTACGAGCCGCCCTACCTGCTCGCTCGGCGCTTGTCGACCCTCGACCACCTGAGCCGCGGGCGGGTCGGCTGGAACATCGTCACCGGCTACCTGGAAAGCGCCGCGCGCGCCCTGGGCCTGGAGCGGCAGGTGGAGCACGACCGCCGCTACGACCAGGCCGACGAGTACCTGGAAGTGCTCTACAAGCTCTGGGAAGGCAGTTGGGAGGACGGCGCCGTGCTCGAAGACCGCGCCGGCCGCCGCTACGCCGACCCGGCACGGGTGCACAAGGTCGAGCATCACGGCGAGTTCTACCGGGTCGAGGGCTACCACCTGTGCACGCCCTCGCCGCAACGCACGCCGCTGCTGTTCCAGGCCGGCACCTCGGAGCGCGGCCGGCGCTTCGCCGGGCGCCACGCCGAGGGCGTGTTCATCAACGGCCAGCAGCCCCAGGCGGTCGCCGAGCAGGTTCGCCAGGTACGCGCCGAGGCAGTTGCCGCCGGCCGGCCGGCGGATGCCGTCAAACTGTTCATGGGGTTGACCGTGATCGTCGCGCCGAGCGCGGCCGAGGCCCGCGATAAGCACGCCGAATACCTGCGTCACGCCAACCCGGAAGCCGGCCTGGCGCACCTGTCCAGCTCGATCGGCATCGATCTGGATGCCTATGACCTCGACGAGCCGATCCGCTACCGCAAGACCAACGCCATCGAGTCGGTGGCCAAGACCTTCACCGCCCCCGGCAGCGGCTGGACCAAGCGCAAGCTGTTGGAACAGCACGCCCTAGGCGGTCGTTACCCGGCCATCGTCGGCTCGCCGCAGCAGGTCGCCGACGCCATCGCCGAGTGGGTCGAGCGGACCGACCTGGACGGCTTCAACCTGACCCGCACGGTGACCCCGGAAAGCTACGCCGATTTCATCGACCTGGTGGTGCCCGAACTGCAGGACCGCGGCCTTTACAAGACCGCCTACGCCGAGGGCAGCCTGCGCGAGAAGCTCTTCGCCGCCGGAGCGCGCCTACCCGCCAGCCATCCCGGCGCGGCCTGGCGCGCCTTGAGCCGTACCGACGCGCGTGCCAGACGCGCCTGACCCCGATTTCGATCCGACTTCCCCAGCACAAGGAAACCTTTCATGTCGTTCCCGTCCCTCTCCCGCCGCCACTGGCTCAAGACCCTCGCCTGCGGCGCCCTGCTCGGCTTCTCCACCCTTGGCATGGCCAGCGATGCCCCTCTGAAGATCGGCACCACCGCGGCCTTCGCCCCGCCCCTCGAAGTGGCGGTCGCCGAAGCCGCCAAGGAAGGCATCAAGGTCGATCTGGTCGAGTTCAGCGACTGGATCTCGCCGAACACCACCCTGGCCCACGGCGACATCGACGCCAACTACTTCCAGCACATTCCCTTCCTGGAGAACGCCAGGAAGGAAGGCGGCTACGACCTGGTGCCGGTGGCCCCCGGCGTGCTGAACAACGTCGGCCTCTATTCGAAGAAGTACAAGAGCTTCGCCGAGCTGCCGGAGGGCGCCAAGGTGGCCATCGCCAACGACCCGGTGAACGGCGGGCGCGGCCTGCTGCTGCTGGAAAAGGCTGGGCTGATCACCCTAAAGCCGGGCATCGGCTACAAGGCCACCCTGGACGACATCACCGCCAATCCGAAGAAGCTCGACATCATCGAACTGGAGGCGGTGCAACTGGTGCGCGCCCTGGACGACGTCGACCTGGCCCAGGGCTATCCCCTCTACATCCGCCTGTCCAACGCCGTCGATCCGCACTCGGCGCTGCTGTTCGACGGCCTGGACCACCCGGAATACGTGATCCAGTTCGTCGCCCGCCCGCAGGGCAAGGACGATCCGCGCCTGCGCCGCTTCATCGACATCTACCAGCACTCGAGCGCGGTGCGCGCCGCGCTCGACCAGAGCTTGGGCGGCCTCTACGTGCCCGGCTGGGAGAAGAAATGAGCATGAACAGTCTGACCTCCGACTTCCGTTACTTCGACGACGCCCCGCCGGAACGAGACGCCCCAGCGCCCTCCGCCGCGCGGGCCAGCGCCGGCGTCGAGGCGCAGAGCGTCCACCTGCGCTTTTCCGGTCTGGGCAAGCGCTACGAGGGCGCCCAGGGCACGGTGCAGGCCCTGCGCGGCATCGACCTGGCGGTCCGCCGCGGCGAGATCTTCGGCATCATCGGTCGCAGCGGCGCTGGCAAGTCGTCCCTCTTGCGCACCATCAACCGCCTGGAACAGCCCAGCGAAGGCCAGGTGCTGATCGACGGCGAGGACATCGGTGGCTATGACAGCGAGCGCCTGGTCGCCCTGCGCCGGCGCATCGGCATGATCTTCCAACACTTCAACCTGCTGTCGGCGAAGACCGTCGGCGAGAACGTCGAGCTGCCCCTGCGGGTCGCCGGAGTGCCGCGCGAGCGGCGCCAGCGCAAGGTCGAGGAAGTGCTGCGCCTAGTCGGTCTGGAAAGCAAGCGCGACGCCTACCCGGCGCAGCTTTCCGGTGGCCAGAAGCAGCGCGTGGGCATCGCCCGCGCGCTGGTCCACGATCCGCAGATTCTGCTCTGCGACGAGGCGACCTCGGCGCTCGACCCGGAAACCACCCAGTCGATCCTCGCCCTGCTGCGCGAGATCAACCGGCGGCTGCGGCTGACCATAGTGCTGATCACCCACGAGATGGAGGTGATCCGCGAGATCTGCGACCGCGTGGCGGTGCTGGAGCACGGCGAACTGGTCGAGCAGGGGCCGATCTGGCAGGTGTTTGGCGCGCCCCGCCATCCGGCCACCCGCACACTGCTGGCGCCGCTGCAGCAGAAACTGCCCGAGGACCTACTGGGACAGTTGCAGAACGTCCGCCGGCAGCCGAACGACCGCCTGCTGCTGGAGCTGCGCTACACCGGGGCGAGCGACCGCGAGCCGGACCTGGCCGGGCTCGGCGCGCACCTCGGCGGCCGGGTGACCCTGCTGCAGGGCGGCGTCGAACGCATCCAGGGACGCACCCTGGGACAACTGCTGCTGGCCGTGGCGGACACGCCCCTGGCCACGGAAGCGCTGCGCCGGCAGGCGCTGGAATTGGCCGATAGCGTGGAGGTACTGGGCTATGTCGCCGCTGCTTGAGCGCCTCTGGCAGGCCCTGCTCGACACCCTGCTGATGGTCGGGGCCTCGGCCTTTCTGGCCCTGGTCCTCGGCATCCCGCTGGCGGTGCTGCTGGTCACCACCTCGCGCGGCGGCCTGTTCGAGGCGCCGCACCTGAACCGGGTGGTCGGCTGGCTGGTCAACCTGTTCCGCTCGGTGCCCTTCCTGATCCTGATGGTCGCGCTGATCCCCTTCACCCGCCTGCTGGTCGGCACCAGCTACGGCGTCTGGGCCGCGGTGGTGCCGCTGACCATCGCCGCCACGCCGTTCTTCGCGCGGATCGCTGAGGTCAGCCTGCGCGAGGTCGACCCCGGCCTGATCGAGGCCGCCCAGGCGATGGGCTGCCAACGCCGGCACATCATCTGGCACGTACTGCTGGCGGAGGCCCGCCCTGGGCTGGTCGGCGGCTTCACCATCACCCTGGTGACCCTGATCAACGCCTCGGCGATGGCCGGCGCCATCGGTGCCGGTGGCCTCGGCGACCTGGCCTACCGCTACGGCTACCAACGCTTCGACAGCCAGACCATGATCACCGTGATCGTCGTGCTGGTCGCCCTGGTCTGCCTGCTGCAATACGGCGGCGACCGCCTGGCTCGGGGCCTGAACCGGCGTTAGGGCATGTCGTGTCATCGCGACCAGGGCGGGCAGCCGCACCCCGGAAACCGTAGCCTGGGTAACTCGCATGGCGATTACCCAGCGGGTACGGTGGTAGATAGCTGTGCGGTTGTCCAGCCTACTTGTTGCCTGCTCGATGAAAAGATTGGGCATCAGCTACGAACGTGTCGACCTCTTTTCCATTATCGAGTCGAACACGCCCGACCAAGACGCGTTCCAATCCATATGCCCGTGAGGAGCGTGGCTGGGCATCAAGCTACTTGTGCTGCGGTACACGATTGTTTCAATCCGCACGCCTGCGTGGGGCGTGACTGCCTGACGTGGAAAACACCCTTGCAGCCGGCGTGTTTCAATCCACACGCCCGCGTGGGGCGTGACAAACATGGCCAACAGGTGGGCGCCCCGTAGGGAGTTTCAATCCACACGCCCGCGTAGGGCGTGACCCCGTATGTATAACCTGTTGATCTGTAAAGTGGAATTGCCGACTCTATGCGAACCAGCGGATGCAGCGGCCTTTCTCTGTCCAGTCGAAGATGAAGCCAGAGCAGACAGGCAGGAAATCCGAGTTGTGAAGGAGCGCGCGAACCTGCCGGAGTTTTGCCGGTCGCTTGGGGTTCGCGGTTCAGAGGATCAGCGGGCCATTCAGGTAATAACTCCCGGTGCCAGCGGATCATCAGTGGTATTGCGCAACACTTCGCGGGCCGTCTGAGCGAATTGCCGCAGGTCTTGCGGAGCCTTCCAGTCCGGATTTTCCACCTGGAACACCAGCACCTCACTGGCCTCCAGAGCCCGCAGCCCCTCGCGGTTGCAGCGCCCGGCCGCCTGGGCAATCGAATCCAGTCCGGCTTCGGCGCGCAGCACCGTCGGGAAATCCACGTCCACGCCCGCCTCGATCAGCGAGGTGGCCACCAACCGGCATGGCAAGCCATCCCGCAGGCGCTGGCGCACCTCGGCCAGTACCTGACTGCGGTGGCGGGCACACATCAGGGTGGTCAGATGCCGCGCCCCGTCACTGTCAGCTATCGACTCATACAAGACGCGGGCATGCCGGCGATTATTGACGATGCACAGCACCTGCTCACGCTCGGCCATCCGCTGTTGCAGTGCGGCATCGCTGAGGATGCCCACTTGGCGGACTTGTACCCGCGCCAGTTGCTGGAACAGTTGCTCCGGCTGCGGAGCCAGCTCGCGCACGCCCTGCAGCCCACCCCGGAACTCCGGGGCCTGCAGTGCCGGCTGGGTGGCGGTACAAAGCACCGGGCTGCAGCGGTAGTTGAGCGCCAGCTCGTCGATGACGGTCACACAGGGGCGCAACAGGCGCAGCGGCAAAGTTTGCGCCTCGTCGAGAATAATCACGCTGCCGGCGATGTTGTGCAGCTTGCGACAACGCGAGGGCCGGTCGGCATACAGACTCTCGAAGAACTGCACGGCCGTGGTAACGATGATCGGCGCATCCCAATTCTCCATCGCCAACCGCAGCTTGTCGCGGGCCTGCCGGTCTTGCGCGCGGTTATCGCTAAAGGCGCTGTGATGCTCCAGCACCGCCTGCTCGCCGAACGCGCCCAACGCCTTGCGGAACACGGCGGCGTTCTGCTCGACGATGCTGGTGAAGGGAATCACATAGATGATGCGACGCAGGCCATGGCGGATGGCGTGATCCAGCGCGAAGGCCAGCGAGGCCAGCGTCTTGCCGCCACCGGTGGGCACGGTCAGCGAAAACAGGCCCGGCTCCTGTACTGCCTGCTGGCGCACATGGCCGAGGATGTCGGCACGGATGCGGTTGACTGGCGAGTCGGCGCGAAAGCCCGCCAGATGGGTATTCAGTGCCTGCTGCAAGTGCGGCAATGAAGGTCGTGCAGATCGGCGCGACGGGCGTTGCTCGATTCTGTCGTAATAAGCTTCGGTATCGAGAAAGTCGGCATCCACCAGGCAGGAAAACAGCATGCGGGCCAGAAAGGCCTGTTGGAAGATGATACGTTCCTTGCGCCCCGTGATCGGCGGCAGTTGCGGACGCTCGGGCAGTTGGATTTCTGCCTGCCACTGCGCCAGCAAGGGCGGCAATCCCAGCCCCTTGAGCCGCTCCTCCAGCGTGCTGCGCTCGCCCGGATCGCGGCCATTGGCCAGCCCGGCGTGATGACCGGCAATGGCGTAGGCCAGCAGTCGCCCCAATGGGCCATAACGCTCGACGGCCAGCATAGCCCCGCGTGTGGCGTGATCGACTCGGATCAGATCGCCACCGATCCTGCGCTGAAACTCGTCGGTGTACTTGCCAAGGTCATGCAGCAGACCGGCAATCCCCGCCAGTTGCTGGCCGCCGAAAATACCGGCCTTTTCGGCAGCCAGATGGCTCACCGATTGCAAATGTTCGGCTAAAGGTTGCCAGTCACTTTTGTCCGGGTTGGAGCCGGAGTGCGCAAAAAACTGTGGTACGGGCAATGCTTTTCCTCCCAATGCTATCTATCAGTGTCTGTCCAGTGGCACCGAGGCGGTCAATGTGACTCTTTACTGAGTCATTGAGAATCTTCCGAACAAATCCATTTTTTCAGGATGAACTAGGCGTCGGCCAGCTCGGATGGGGCCATGCGCTCCTGCGCCGTCAGCGGATGGTCGGCCAGAAGGGCCAGCCGCTCGGTCACGACCGCCTCGCCGCTCAGTTGCGGGTGGACGAGCGGTGGACGAAGGGAGGCCGCATCAATACTCCTGTCGAGCAGCGCCTGGATTTGCTCGGGTGGTGAAGCTTTGGAAGCTCAGTTCCAAGCCTGGGTACTGGGCACGCATCATCGGCAGCACCTAGGGAAAGATGCGCACCTCGGCGGCCAGCCCGTCGGAACTTGATACGACGGCTCGAACGGGAGTCCCTGGCGAACGAACGCCAGACCCGCTCTTGTCGACACAAAGAAATACGACCGATATGAAATTGCACGACCAGTGTCAAAAACTGAAATAAATTTAAAAGTTTTTCCTGGATACCGAAAAAACATTGAACGATGAATTTTATTTCGTACTTTGGCGCAACATCGGGATGGAGATCGGTATTACCGGGCCTGCACCGAGGTTCTCCTCGCCCGATCGCGAATGAATTCGCTCCGGGAGGGCGGCAAAAGTCCGACGCCATGGCGATCGCTTGGCGCAGCTTTGCTGGGCGACTGAACGCCGCCAACCTGCAAAGATCGGCGCCCGCATCGGCGGGTCACCCCGCTCTACGAACCGGTCGGAGGCGGCAGGCGGGATACGGTGGGCGGACGAACCAAAAAAAACCGGCCTCGGGGGCCGGCTAAGAGGTCGATATGACCCAGCCTTTTGGTATTCGGGTTTACGCCTGCAGCATGCGCATCGCGTTCAGAGCAGCGACAGGCTGTAGGTGATATAGAAACGATTTTCGTCGAGGCTGCGCTGCGAGGCCACGTCGCTGCGCAGCGTGGCGTGCCGGTAGGAGAAACCGACGCCCTTGAACAGGCCGCCCTGCAGAACGTAATCCAGGCGCAGGTTGCGCTCCCACTCGCTGGCGTCGCTGCCATTGGTGTCGATGTTGTCGCCGTACAGGTAGACCGCCGAGGCCTTCAGGCCCGGCATGCCAAGCTTGGCGAAATCGTAGGCGTAACTGGCCCGCCAGGTACGCTCGCCGGCGCGCAGGAACTTGTTGATCTGGCTGTCGGTGATCAGATAGGCGGTGTAGCCGTCGCCCTGGTTGAGCACCGGGAAATCGCTGTTGCCGGACAGCCGCTGCACGCCGAAGCTCAGCTCGTGGGCCTCTAGCAGGTAGGTGAATTTGGCGCTCCAGGCGCGGTTGTCGACTTCGCCCCGCTCCGAGTCGCCGGCCGACCAGTAGCCGCTGCTGCGATACCCCTCGGCACGCCCGGAGACGCTGGCGTTCTTGCCGTCGGAGTCGCTGTTGAAGTAGCGCAGGTCGGTCTTCAAAAGACCCACCGGCAGTTTCCAGTCGTGCTGCAGGCCGAGGAAGTGCTGCACATAGAAGTCCTCCAGGTTGCCGTAGTAGTACTGCAGCAGGAGGTTCTTGCCGACCTTGTAGTCGCCGCCGACGAAGTAGAACTGGTTGCTGAACTTGCCGGTCTGCGCGTTGTTGGCGCCGGCGATCGACAGCGGGCCGCTGTTGGTCGAGCTACGGCCCTTGGCGCGCTCGAACTTGCCGCCGATCAGCGTCAGGTTGTCGATCTCGTTACTGGTCAACTGCGCGCCCTCGAAGGTCTGCGGCAACAGGCGGCCATCGTTGTGGGTCACCACCGGCAGCTTGGGCAGGAAGGTGCCCAGGCGCGCCTCGGTCTTGGAGAAACGCACCTTGGCGGTCAGCCCCACGCTACCGTATTCGTGCACGGCGCGGCCGTTACTTTCGGTGGGGAACAACTGGCCGCTGTTGTTGGCGCTGGTCGGGTTGTAGTGGGTGCCCTTGCCGGAGTCGAGGCGGACGCCCAACAGGCCGAGGGCGTCAACGCCGAAGCCGACCGGCCCTGGGGTGTAGCCGGACTTGTAGTCGAGGATGAAGCCCTGGCCCCACTCCTCCTGCTTGGATGGAGGGGCGGCGCCGTCGCGGTTGTCCTGATTGAAATAGAAGTTACGCAGTCCTAAGTTGGCCTTGCTGTCCTCGAAGAACCCGGCAGCGCCCGCTTGCTGCGCAACCCCGCCGAGGAGGACCGTCAGGGCCAGGTAAGACTTGTTCATGCTCGATGCTCCAAATGCCTGTTCGTAATTCTCGGAATGCATGGCGGGGCTCTCGGGCCGGCGAACGCTGCGAGGAGGTTGCTGGTGGGAAAAGAGCCCCATAATCGGGCTCGGTGCGGTGATCCGCTATCGGCTGGGGGTGCAATCTAAAAGAAATCCTTTATCCCTAAAAAGAATTATTTTTCACTTTCTTATACCTGAATTACCAAACTTGCTATCTGCCACCATCCTTTCTTCTCAGGTCTTCTCAGGGCACGGCTGGACATATCCATATGCCATGAAATTATTGGCATGCCTATTTTTAGATAATCTAGTTTGCAACGACCGGGCCACCGGACTTCCCGCATTTATTGCCAAGCTCTGTCGTTCCGCTCCTTCGCGGTGACCGGAACCCTATCCACGAGGTCTTTCATGCCCCTGTTCGTCTCTCTCAGCCGCCGCGCTCTGCTCGGTCTCGGCCTCGCCCTGGGGCTGTGCGCCGCCCTGCCCGCCCAGGCGGAAACCGAGCTGCGCATCGGCTACCAGAAATCCTCCACCCTGATCGTTCTGCTGAAGGCCCGCGGCACCCTGGAAAAAAACTTGTCCGCCCAGGGTATCCGCCTCAGTTGGCACGAGTTCACCAGTGGCCAGCCGCTGCTGGAGGCGCTCAACGTCGGCAACCTGGACCTGACCGCCGATGTCGCCGATACCGTGCCGGTGTTCGCCCAGGCCGCCGGCGCCCATCTCGCCTATTTCGCCCAGGAGGAGCCATCGCCGGCCGCCCAGGCGATCCTAGTACGCGCCGACTCGCCGCTGCGTAGCCTGGCCGATCTCAAGGGCAAAAGGGTGGCGGTGACCAAGGCCGCCGGCAGTCACTACCTGCTGCTCGCCGCACTGGCCGAAGCCGGTCTAAAGTTTTCCGACATCGAACCGGCCTACCTGACCCCGGCCGACGGCCGCGCCGCTTTCGAGAACGCCAAGGTAGACGCCTGGGTGACCTGGGAACCCTTCCTCAGCGGCGCCCAGCGTCAGTTGTCGACCCGCACCCTGGCCGACGGCAAGAAGTTGGCCGCCTACCAGCGCTACTACCTGACCAGCCAGCGCTTCGCCAAGGAGCACCCGCAGGTGTTGGAAGCGGTGTTCGCCGAGCTGGTCAAGGCCGGCGACTGGCTGCGCGCCAATCCCCGCGAGGCCGCACGGATTCTCGCGCCGCTGTGGGGCAACCTGGACCCGGCGATCGTCGAACAGGCCAATGCCCGACGCAGTTACCAGGTACGTCCGGTACAACTGGAGAGCCTGGCCGAGCAGCAGAAGATCGCCGACGCCTTTTTCGCCGAAGGGCTGCTGCCGAAGCAGGTCGATGCCCGCGACGTGTCCATCTGGCAACCGCAGACAGCCGCCCGCTGATTTCCTCTCCTCGTCCCCGGCTGCCTTCGGCGCGCCGGGGATTCCCGCCGCAACGCAGCCGTCAGATATCCGGCCGGGCCAGCAGGGCCCGCAGATGCGCTCGCTCATGGGCATCGAGTCGGGCCAGTTGTTCCTCGATGATGGTCAGCGGCGGGTGCGACGGCGCCCCGGCGCCCGGCAGATTGAGGTGCTCCGGGAGGATTTCGTCATCACTGCAGACCAGCAGGGCGAAGTGGATGACGCTCTCCAGTTCGCGGGTGTTGCCCGGCCAGGAATAGCGTTCCAGGGCAAGCTGGGCCGCCGTGCCGAGCTGCGGAAGGGGCAGCTCCAGGCGCTGGGCGTAGACCCCGAGGAAATATTCGGCGAGCGGCAGGATATCCCCCGGCCGCTCGCGTAGCGCCGGCAGTTCCAGGCGCCCTTCGTCGAGGTAGCGGTGGAGCCGCTCGTTGAACTTGCCGGCGGCCACCGCCTGAGCCAAATCCACGCTGCTGGCCGCCACCAGGCGCACATCCACCGGCGTTGGCTGTTGTGTACCGACACGCAGCACCTCGCGGGTTTCCAGAGCGGCGAGCAGCTTGCCCTGCAGGCTCAGCGGCAGGTCGCCGATCTCGTCTAGGTAGAGCGTGCCGCCGTTAGCCGAGCCGAACCACCCGGCACGGCTGCAGGCCGAACCGGTATAGGCCCCGGCGGCATGGCCGAACAGCTCGGCCTCGGCCCGGGTCGGGCTGAGCGCGCCGCAGTTGACCGCGACGAACAGGCCGCCACGTCCGCTTTCGCGATGGATCTGCCGGGCCAGCAACTCCTTGCCGGTGCCGCTTTCGCCGCGGATCAGTACCGGCAGGCCGGTCGGCGCGAGGCGCTCGACTTCGTCGCGCAACTTGCGCGAACGGGGATCGACGAATACCAGCGCCTTGGCGCGAATGCTCAGCGGGCTCTTGTCGGCATCGGGGAAAGTCAGCAGCGGCTGGCCGGCTGGAAGATGAAGAGTCATGGGATTCTCCTAACCTGGCCGTCGGGCCGGTCAGGCCCGGGGCTATCGGCGATTGTCGGGTGGGAAACGGCTGCGCCCCGGCATTCGCCGGCTCTCTCTGGCGCCGGGGCGCCTCATACGCAGCGCCGCTCCAGTTGTTCGATCTGTTGCTGCAGGCGATAGAGGTGAGCGAATCCCTGTTCCCAGCGCTGGTGCCCGGAATCGACATTTATATGACCGGCCCCCGGCAGGATGGTCGGCTGCGAACCCCAGTCGCGGGCCAGCTCCAGGGCACGAGCCGGTGTCGCGGTCGGGTCGTTGTCCGAGCCGACCAGTTGACTGGGAAACGGCAGGCGTTCGCGGACGATGGGGGCGAAACATCGCAGGGGCTCGCGACAGCCGGGACGCTCGACGTCCGCCGGCGCCACCAGCAGCGCCCCGCGCACCCGTCGCAGCGAGGCTGCCGGAGCCTGGGCGGCCCAGCGCGCCACGGTAACGCAACCGAGGCTGTGGGCGATGAGAATCGCCGGCGTGTGTTCGGCGGCGACCGCATGCTCGAGCGCAGCGATCCAACTGAACGGATCGGGATTGTCCCAGTCGGCCTGCTCGACCCGCACGGTGTTCGGCAACGTGCGCTGCCAATGGCTCTGCCAATGCTCCTCGGGCGAGCCGTGCCAACCCGGCAGGATCAGGTAGCGAAGTCTCTGGTTAGGCATTGCGGACCTCCTCGTGTGGCAATGGCGACCAGTCTAGGCCAGGCTTTAAATTCTAAAAAAGAATAAAAAATTATTTATTTATTCAAAAAACAATACAGTGACAAAACTACAAATAATTATTTTATATATAAAAATCACTAAATAGTATTTTTAAGAATAACCGCTTACCTTCTAATATTCGCCCCACGTTATTGAACAATCAGCCGGGCAACCTACTCATCCAAGGAGAGCACAGCCATGAGCGCCCCCCTCAGAAGCCTCGAAGGGCAGGACGAAACCAACATCCTGCGCGAAATCCACAGCGCCCTGAAAGGCCTGCGTTTCGGCGCGGTGGAGATCACCGTGCACAACGGTCAGGTCGTACAGATCGAACGCAAGGAGAAATTCCGTCTGCAGGCCCAGAACACCAACAAGACCCCCTGATTCCCCCAGCGTGAACGACCCGACTGGACAACCGGAGGGTACCTGAATGAAGAAGAACAAGCCGAGCACCAGACCCTTCTGTGCAGACAGGACTCAAGCCACCTGCACCAGCGCATGCCAACGCCGATCGTCCCCCCACGAAAACACATTCTCGATACCTTCAAGGAGCTGTATCCATGTCCATCCGTCGTTTCGCCCTCGCCGCTCTGGCCGGCCTGAGCCTGAGCGCTGCCGCCCAGGCGCAGACCTTGCTGCTCAACGTTTCCTACGACCCGACCCGCGAGTTGTACCGGGAATACAACGCCGCCTTCGACAAGCACTGGCAGGCCGAGGGCCATGAGCCCGTGACCATCCAGCAGTCCCATGGCGGCTCGGGCAAGCAGGCGCGCGCGGTGATCGACGGACTCAAAGCCGACGTGGTGACCCTGGCCCTGGCTGGCGATATCGATGAATTGTACAAGCTCGGCAAGCTGATTCCCGAGGACTGGCAGAGCCGCCTGCCGCAGGCCAGCACACCCTACACCTCGACCATCGTATTCCTGGTGCGCAAGGGCAATCCGAAAGGCATCAAGGACTGGGGTGACCTGGTCAAGCCGGGTGTGGAAGTGATCACCCCGAATCCGAAGACTTCCGGCGGCGCACGCTGGAACTTCCTCGCCGCCTGGGCCTGGGCGCAGCAGCAATACGGCAGCGAGGACAAGGCCCGCGCCTATATCGAACAGCTCTTCAAGCAGGTTCCGGTGCTAGATACCGGAGCGCGCGGCTCGACCATCACCTTCGTCAACAATAAAATCGGCGACGTCCTGCTGGCCTGGGAAAACGAGGCCTTCCTGGCTTTGAAGGAACAGGGCGGGGAAAACCTCGAGATCGTCGTGCCTTCGCTGTCGATCCTCGCCGAACCGCCGGTGGCGGTAGTGGACAAGAACGTCGACCGCAAGGGTACCCGCGAAGTGGCCACCGCCTACCTGACGTATCTGTACAGTGAGGAAGGCCAGCGCATCGCCGCGAAGAATTTCTACCGTCCGCGCAACGAGAAGGTCGCCGCCGAATTCGCCAAGCAGTTCCCCAGCCTCAAGCTGGTGACCATCGACAAGGATTTCGGCGGCTGGAAAACCGCCCAGCCGAAGTTCTTCAACGATGGCGGGGTGTTCGATCAGATCTACAAGGCGCACTGAACCCATAACCAGGCAGGCCTTGCCACAAGCCGGACGAGTCCGGCTTGTGGCTCGATGCTTTGTCAGTCATTCGAGAGATGTCCATGTCCCTCCGCATATCCCCCGTCATACCCGGCTTCGGGCTGACGCTGGGTTACACCCTGGTGTATCTCAGTCTGTTGGTGCTGATTCCCCTAGGCGCCATGTTCGTCCACGCATCTCAACTCACCTGGGCGCAGTTCTGGGAAGTCATCTCCGCGCCACGGGTACTGGCCGCGCTCAAGCTCAGCTTCGGTACTGCCCTCGTTGCCGCGCTGCTCAACGGCGTGATCGGCACCCTGCTGGCCTGGGTGCTGGTGCGCTATCCGTTCCCCGGCCGCAAAATCATCGACGCGATGATCGACTTGCCGTTCGCCCTGCCCACCGCGGTGGCCGGCATCGCCCTGACCGCGCTCTACGCGCCGGCCGGGCCGGTCGGCCAGCTCGCCGGCGAGTTCGGCCTGAAGATCGCCTATACCCCGCTGGGCATCGCCCTGGCGCTGACCTTCATCACCCTGCCCTTCGTGGTACGCACCCTGCAACCGGTGCTGGCGGACATTCCGCGCGAAGTCGAGGAGGCGGCCGCCTGCCTCGGCGCCAGCCCCTGGCAAGCCTTCCAGCACGTGTTGCTGCCGGCGCTGCTGCCGGCTTGGCTGACCGGTTTCGGCCTGGCCTTCGCACGCGGCATCGGCGAGTACGGCTCGGTGATCTTCATCGCCGGCAACATGCCCGGCAAGACCGAGATACTGCCGCTGCTGATCATGGTCAAGCTCGACCAGTACGATTACACCGGCGCCACCAGCATCGGCGTGCTGATGCTGGTGGTGGCCTTCGCCCTACTGTTGCCGCTTAACCTGCTGCAGCGCCGCATCGCAATCCGCTGAGGAGGCCGCCATGTCATCCATAACCTTGAACGCGGCCGCTTCCGCCAATGCCGCCCGCCGCGGTAACGTCCTCGGCCGCCGCCTGCTGATCGCCGCCGCCTGGCTGGTGTTCGCCGTGTTCCTGCTGCTGCCGCTCTACATCGTGCTGAGCGAGGCGCTCAAGCTCGGCTTCGGGGCCTTCTTCGACGCCTTGCTGGAACCGGACGCCATCTCCGCCCTCAAGCTGACCCTGCTCGCCGTGGGCATCTCGGTACCGCTCAACTTGGTGTTCGGCCTGGCCGCCGCCTGGTGCGTGAGCAAGTACGAGTTTCCCGGCAAGACCCTGCTGGTGACCCTGATCGATCTACCGTTCTCGGTTTCGCCGGTGATCGCCGGCCTGATCTACGTGCTGCTGTTCGGCGCCCAGGGCCTGTTCGGCGACTGGCTGAGCGAGCACGACATCCAGATCATTTTCGCCCTGCCCGGCATCGTCCTGGCGACCATCTTCGTCACCCTGCCCTTCGTCGCCCGCGAGTTGATCCCGCTGATGCAGGAACAGGGCAGTCAGGAAGAGGAAGCTGCGCACCTGCTCGGCGCCAACGGCTGGCAGATGTTCTGGTACGTCACCCTGCCAAACATCAAGTGGGGCCTGATCTACGGCGTGGTGCTCTGCACCGCCCGCGCCCTCGGCGAATTCGGTGCGGTGTCGGTGGTTTCCGGTCACATTCGCGGTTTCACCAACACCCTGCCGCTGCACGTCGAGATTCTCTACAACGAGTACAACCACGTCGCCGCTTTCAGCGTCGCCAGCCTGCTGCTGGTCCTGGCGCTGATCATCCTGCTGCTCAAGCAGTGGAGCGAAGCCCGTCTGTCCCGCCTCAAGTCCGATGCTGCCGAGGAGTAAGCCATGTCCATCGAAATCCGCAACGTCAGCAAACACTTCGGCGCCTTCCAGGCCCTCAACGACATCAACCTGGACATCCACAGCGGCGAACTGGTCGCCCTGCTCGGTCCCTCCGGCTGCGGCAAGACCACTCTGCTGCGGATCATCGCCGGCCTGGAAACTCCGGACAGCGGCAGCATCGCCTTCCACGGCGAGGACGTTTCCGGCCATGACGTACGCGATCGCAACGTCGGCTTCGTATTCCAGCACTATGCGCTGTTCCGCCACATGACGGTGTTCGACAACGTTGCCTTCGGCCTGCGCATGAAGCCCAAGCGCGAGCGACCGAGCGAGCAGATCATCGCCGACAAGGTCCATGAGTTGCTGGCCATGGTGCAGCTCGACTGGCTGGCCGACCGCTATCCCGAACAGTTGTCCGGCGGCCAGCGCCAGCGCATCGCTCTCGCCCGCGCGTTGGCGGTGGAGCCGAAGATTCTGCTGCTCGACGAGCCCTTCGGGGCGCTCGATGCCAAGGTGCGCAAGGAGTTGCGCCGCTGGCTGGCGCGCCTGCACGAGGAGATCAACCTGACCTCGGTGTTCGTCACCCACGACCAGGAGGAAGCTATGGAGGTGGCCGATCGCATCGTGGTAATGAACAAGGGGGTGATCGAGCAGATCGGCGCACCGGGCGAGGTCTACGAGCATCCGGCGAGCGATTTCGTTTACCACTTTCTTGGCGACTCCAACCGCCTGCATCTAGAGGGCGGGCAAATCCTGTTCCGCCCTCACGAGGTTCTGCTGTCCCGCGAGGCGGTGGCCGAATACCACGGCGCCGAAGTGCGCGATATCCGCCCGCTCGGCGCCATCACCCGGGTGACCCTCAAGGTCGATGGTCAGAACGAGCTGATCGAGGCGGAAGTGGTCAAGGATCACAACACTCTGGTCGGTTTGGAGCGCGGGGAGCGGCTGTTCATCAAGCCCAAGGCGAACGCCTGAAGCTCCCGCCCAGCCCGGATGGCATGGGCCGGGCGGGGAACTCTCCTGGAAACACGACGGGCGGGGTAGATCACCCCGCCCGTTTTTTCATGCTGCGGTAACCGCCCGTCAGAGGCGCTTCAGCTCGCTGCCCACCGGAACCAGTTCGGGCGAGCGCTCCGCGGTGGCATCGCGCAGCATCGACTCCAGGTTGCGCTCGATGTTCTGGCACAAGGCTTCGGTCTGGATGCGGTGTTCGCTGTTGCGGAAGGGACTCTGCAGGTCGCTGCCGACCCTTTCGATGGCCAACAGCATGAAGCCCGCCACCGTCGAGGCCAACGGCGTATACCAGCCGAGGGTTTCCAGCAGGCCGATCGGCATGATCAGGCAGAACAGGGAGATGAACAGCCGCGGAAAGTACACATAGGGATACGGCAGCGGCGTATTGGCGATCCGCTCCATGCCGCCCTGACAGTCGGACAGCACTACCATAGTCGACTCCAAGCGGGACAGGCGCATGCTGTCCAGCCGCCCGGCTTTATACTCCTTGGCCAGCAGGGCTGCGGAACCGTTCAGGATGTCGTTGGGGAAGTTGTTGGTGTGGTGGCGCCGGTCGAATTCCTCGGCCGGGATCAGCGCCTGGACATCCTCGCCGCTGGGCGCGCCCTTCAGGTGCGCCGAGAGGGCCTTCACGTAGGCCACGTGGCGACGCAGCAGTACGGCCTTGACCGGGTTCATGCCATAGGCATCGTCGATCAGGGTGAGCACTTGGCGCGCGAAGCTGCGCGAGTTGTTGGTCATGGTGCCCCACAGGGTTCGCGCCTCCCACCAGCGGTTGTAGGCACTGGAGTTGCGAAAACTGGTCAACACCACCAGCGCCGAGCCGAGTAGTGTCAGTGGCATCGAAGGGAGATCTATGCTCGGACTCAGCATGAGCATGTAATACACGGTGATGAAGATATCCCACAGCAACAGCCAGAACAGCGACCAGCCAACATAGGTGAGTGTTTTAATCAGGTATTGGCTTTTTCGGATAAAGGCGTTCGACACAAGTGCATCTCGATTAAGAAGAACAATGAGGATTCGACCATCGAACGGTAGCTCGATATCACTGCAACCCCATGTCCTGTCGACAGGTAGCGCTATTAATGATTAACGAATTGATACACGTCAAGGATGTTACCTACGACCTATGCCTCAATCCATGCTAGCCGGTGAGCCAACGCATTCCCCTGCTTCGAAGCAGTATTTTCCGAGAATTCATACGCAACCAGCCAAACACAAGACGATCCTTGCTTTCGTCGACGAATTTCTTATCGCAAGCGCAACCAGCCGGCGGCATGCTCCTGCTGGACTCTACAACCAGAGAATGAGCGACACCACCCCTGGCAGAAACATCTGCAAACAATCTTGGCCACGCAACTCATTGCCTGGCTGCGCCGAAAGGTTCAAGACCTCGAAACGGCAAGCTGGATGCAACTCCGGTTCCATCCCATCGAAACAAGTAGGAAAAGGTTCGGCATCGGCAACCAAGGCAGCCTCTCGCATCGGCGATGCACGTCCCCTCGTGACCGATATTTATCTCCTTGGTGCCAGATAATATCGCTCGATGAACAATACATGACTTGTGGACTCTGGAATTCATCCTCATCCATACTCACCATCGACGAAAATGGAATGCGGGCGGATGCTGGATCGAGAACTTCGCATATTCCGGTTGCAACACCCGAAGTAAGCCATCTCCGCATGACACTCGTGGACTGAAGACAGGACTTCACAGGTGCATATTCGTGGTAACGGGGCCCGGTCATCGCCCGCTTTGGCGATATCGAACCAGACCCCGGACGGCAGGAAGGCGCCTGCGCCCCGGCCCTGCTGGTCATCGCTATGCAGCTAGGCCCCGGGCCAGAGCCGCAATGGCGGGAGATGGTGGCAGGAAATACCTGTCGTCAATGCCGGGCCAGCCTGTCGATGAGCGCGCGGCAATGCCGGAACCCGGCTTCGCAGGCCGCCTCGATGCAATCCCAGGAACAATCGATATCGGTTTTTCGGGAGGTGAACATTTCCTTGTCCCGACGCACGCTGGCTCGGATGGTCCACTTCCGCTCCAGCCCGCGGTATGGCTCGACAGCCATATCGAATCCTTTGTACTTCTGCACGTAAACAGCAACATCGGCACCTTTATTATTCATATTCTCTCCGTGATAGTGAGGTTGGCCCGTCGAAACAGGCGGATAGGCACTCACAGCGCGAAAATCCTGCCCTAACCAAGGTTATGTGGCAAGCACACAGCAAGAGCGGGATCAGCCATGGCCTGCCCGTCGAAGGCGAGCCGGACGACGTCAAATCCAGCGAGCGCGGACGATTGCCTTGGATCTCCGGCTGATCGCTGATAGCGGAGACGTGATCTGGCAAGCGGCGCTTCTCCGGTTCGCCGTTGTCGGTGCGCACGATGCAGACGCGGTCGTTACCACCCGGCACCTCCTGACCGGAACCGCCGAACGGCACGCCGACAGCGACCGGTTTTCGGTGGGAAATAATGATGTCGGCTTCGTATCCCATCCGGTATCTGCCTGCGAAGTGCCCGGGACCGATGGCCTCGCCCGCCCACGCACCTCTCTCGCCCGGCTTCTACCGCGCATTGACTTCAATCACATCGCTTGCGTACATCGGTCGAGTATTGGCTCAAGTCAAAAATTCCGTACTCAGGGTACCGTAGGGTGCCGGCTCGGACAGCCCTGTACTATGTGCCTGACCTGCGCAGCACAACGACGTTGACCGCCGCCCTTGCCCGCCCACTCCCCCATCAAGCCAGGCCTGGAGGCACACGGATGAATAGCCCCCTGATGCTCATGATTTCCATTCTGGTCTACTTGATCCTGTCCACCATGGTGATGGATCTATTCATGGAACTGATAGCCCATGTTCTGCAAGCCAAGACCGGTCCCGATCCAGAAGAAAATACGAACGAACCCCGGCCGATCACGCCGCAACAAGATGAGCGAAGGCTAAAAACCCTTGCCGAGCACGCGCCCGATACGCGACAGGACGATAGTCCCTGTCTTCCCCCAGCGTCCGGCCCCGGATTCAATCCCGGTATCCGCCTGGCTATTTCCACTTTCCGACTATGTTCTCGGCGTGATCGCAGTCACCCGTTTCCAACCTCCGGCGATCCTGCCTGCCCGGTCCGGGCCATTCCTTTATCTGATTACCCGACGGTTTTATATGAAAAAAACATGAATACATAAGATAATGTTTAGCGAACTATCTAAGAGGAAATGCTCAATGCTGGACCTTGCGGCGGCGTTCATCGCGCTGACAACGCTTTTCACTTATCTCAACTACCGCCTGATCCGTCTCCCTCCGGCAATCGGAGTCATGATTGGAGCCCTTCTCCTCTCGCTGCTCGCTTATGGCCTGTCGGCGCTGGGTTATCCGGTACTCGAGCTGGAAATCCAGGAAATGATCCGCCGGATCGATTTTTCCGACATTTTGATGACCTGGTTCCTGCCCGCGCTGCTGTTTGCCGGTGCCCTGCACGTCAATCTGGACGATTTGCGTAGCTACAAGTGGCCGATCACCTTTCTCGCCACGGGCGGCGTATTGATCGCCACATTCGTGGTCGCCGGCCTGGCCCATTACACCTTTACCCTATTCGGCTGGCAGGTCAGTTTCATTTACTGCCTGCTGTTCGGTGCACTCATCTCGCCGACCGATCCCATCGCGGTAATGGGCATTCTTAAAAGTAGCGGCGCTCCTAAACCGCTGCAGACCACCATCGTTGGCGAATCGCTGTTCAACGACGGAACCGCTGTGGTGATGTTCAGCATCCTGCTGGGCATCCTCATGATCGGCCACACCCCGACGATAGGCGAAGTAAGTCTGTTGTTTCTCAAGGAGGCCATCGGCGGGATCGTCTTCGGCCTGCTGCTAGGCTATGTCGTCTATCTGTTGCTGTCCAAGGTCAACGAATTCCAGCCATCGGTCATGCTGACATTGGCCCTGGTTTTCGGCGGCGCATCGCTGGCGGCGAAACTGCATGTTTCGGCACCGATCGTGATGGTTGTCGCCGGTCTGATCATCGGCAACCATGGCCGCCATCATGCCATGTCCGAGGAATCGCGCCGCTATGTCGATGGCTTCTGGATCCTGATCGACGAAATTCTCAATGCCCTGCTGTTCGCCCTTATCGGCCTCGAACTGCTAGTGCTTCCTTTCACCTGGCTACATGTGGTCGCAGCGATCCTGCTTGGCGGAGCTGTCCTATTAGCCCGGGTGCTGACCGTCGGCCCGGGGATCGTTCTGATCCGCCAACTGAAGTCCGTGCAACTCCAGGTGGCTCCGGGAACCATCCGCATCCTGTCTTGGGGTGGCCTGCGTGGCGGGGTTTCGGTGGCACTGGCCTTGGCGCTGCCCCTGGGCCCGGAGCGCGACCTGCTGCTGACCCTCACCTACATCGTGGTGCTGGTCTCGATTCTGGTGCAGGGACTAACCATCGGACCGCTGGTAAAGTCATTGTATGGCAGCAATCCCGTCGAGGCCGAAGAAGCCCACTGAGCACCAAGTTCCGAAAGCGCCCCATGGAAGGGGCATTCGTTTTCTCCCTTGAAGCCAAAACCATTGCACGTCGTGTCCAGGCTTGCGGACAATCGATCGCTATCCGGGTACAGGGAGCGGCCCCCAGTCATCCCGCGGACTCTTGCACAGGGAGACAGGCTCTCCCAAACCTCGACAACATGGCCGCCCTGCTGATCCGCGACAAACGCTGGGTGCTGACCTTCGACGACAGGGGCGAACGCAACTCCGGGCCATCCCCAGCGGAGCCGACGTCTTCACTCCCGAATCGCTGCTGAATTGGATCCGCAACCCCTTCGGCGCCCACCGCGATTTCCTGCCGGTCATGCTGCAGGCCATCGGCGAACGCCTCTCCAACTCTTACGGCTGAATCGCAGGCATAAAAAAGAGCCCCCGCCGGTGTGGGGGCTCAGTGTTTCGACGTGTCGGCCGCTGTAGGGATCAGTGACTGTTGTAGGCGAAGTCTTCGGCGGTTTCGGGGGTCCAGCCGTACGGACGCGGGCGGTTGCCGTGGATCACGACCTTGTCGCCGGCAGAGAAAATGTAGTTCGGGGAACGGTATTCCTTGAGTTCGCCGCTGTCGGTACGCACCAGGTAGATGCGCTCGCTGGCACCCACGGCTTTCTGACCGGAACCGCCGAATAGTGCGCCAAAGCCCGCACCGAGTACCGCGCCGATCGGACCGCCGACGGCGCCGGCCATCATGCCGTTCATGCTGCCCGCAGCCTGGCCGGAGGTTTCGTCCGTCACTTCCCGGACGATTTCGGCGGCGTTGACGGTGCCGACGGTGAGCATGCCGATGGCCAGAGCCAGAATTCCGAATTTTTTCATGGCGGTTCCCTCAGAGCGAAACGAGCGGTCGTTACCAGTCGATTGAATCGAGACGGGTCGTGGCACCGTTACCGCCGTTTGTTCCGTCTTCTCTGAAACAAAAACTAACAACCTCATCGACATAGGTCAATAAAATAATTGCCTTTTTATGCTTAAGGAGAGGGTTTCTCGGCAGTCGGCGAGACAGCAATTCCCGCTGTGCTCTTCAAAGCGGACGGGCAAGCGACTGATCTACAAGGAAAAGCCGACTAGACTAGAACTTGCATCCTATTCCTGATGTTTCGACTCAACATGCTCGCTTCGGCGCGATCGCAGCCACTACTCCAGTGTTCGCAGCATTCCAAAGCTAGATGCCCCCACATAGAAAGACTTTTTAATGGCTTCTTGATACTATTCGATAAGCCGTCGGCAGATCGGCATGCCGAGAGCGTTAGCTGGCCATACGAAGAAGTTGGTTATCCGGGCCTGACGGCCTCGGTAAAGCGCGCATTCGGTTCGAGTAATCTGCAAGCCAGGGTCTATTCCCCTCACCTTGCCTGGTAGGCACGCCAGCGGCGACAGAGTGCCCGCCCGGCCGGCGTAACCGGCCATCCATTGCTACTTCTAGTGGCTCATCCTGCTCGGTGCCTTCCGTCGCGTCGTATCGCGCACCGTGCGCGACATTGGCTCAGGTCAAGAATTTCGACGCTTCCCTCCCCTAGGGTTCCGGCTAGAGCGGCCGTCCTGAGTGTCTAGACCCTTGCTGGTCCGCAGTAGCGCAACGAGAAGTATCAGTCGCCCCTCTTGCTCGTAATGCCCCCTCCACCACACCAACTTGGAGGCATACTCGATGAATAGAGTCCTGATACTCGCGATTGTCGTTCTGGTCTATCAGCTCCTGTCCGCCCTGGTAATGTTCCTGCTCATAAAGTTGATATCCCATACCTTGCAGAATCGGGCCAGCCTCGACGAACCCGAAGACGGCTCGAACGACCGTCTACCCGCCTTTCCACAAGCCGAGCGAGACCGGGAAATCCTTTCCACTCCCCTTCCCGACGCGAAACAAGACAAGGCTCCCCGTCGCCCCCACCCTACTGACCGCCTCCTTGGCTCCTTCTGTTCCCCTGGCGACTCATCCTCCCGATCAAGTATTGGACGTGATCACAGTCACCCGCTGCCGCCGCTCCAGCGTTCGTAGCGTCCCAAGGCCGAACAGCCCAAACAGTACCTCGTCGAGCAACGGTAGCGGCGGAACGCCCTGCACGCCGGCCACCGTCAGCACCCAAGGCAGCAGCGGACGCAACAGTAAAGTCGTAGGCCAGCCCGCCCCCACAGACATAGAAACATAGCCGGCCAGCGGCCGCCAACCCGACTTGAATGCGGATTGGCTCGCCGCCTCGACCTTGTTGATCTCGGCCTGTGCAAGACTGATCTGCGACTAAATATCCAAGTCCTTGAAGGCCCCTTCCTCCTGGAGCCTGAGCAACTCGATCTGCGCTTGGGACTTGGCTTGCGAGTCGGGGATGACGCGATCGAGCAGCCCCGAAATCGTCGGCAGCAGCGCCGTGGCGGCGGACAGCAGGCTCATGCCGGCAGCTCCCCGGCCAGTGCATCCATGGCCTGCGCATAGCAGGCATCCCAGCGGTTCCGGTGCAGCTTGCCGGGCCACCACGTCTGCACATACAGATCTCAGCCTCTAGCCACCTCGCTCACCGCCAGCAGCGGCGCCGGATCGGTCCACAGCAGCAGGCGGGCACGGTGCCGGCCGACGCCTCGACGCCACTCGCCTCGCAGACCGCCAGGGCATGCGGAGACTCTGCGGATGCACCAGCACGCCAAGCACGCTCGAACATCCAATAGCTGTGGGCGGGCCCGCCGATCTGGTGGCGGTGACGAAACGCGAATTCCTGCAAGCCGATGGCCAACAGCATGGTCTCGGCTTGGAGGCTATTCATCCGCCCCGGCAGCAGCGATGGCCGCGGCGCGGATCTTAAATAGCGTCATGGAAGATTTCCTCCTGGTATAAAAAAGCCCCGGCGGTTGTCGGGGCTCGGAAACAGGGAAAAAGCCGCGCACGGGTGGCGGCCTGGAAAGGCGTTCTGTCGTGGCTCAGACTTCCGCGCAGATAGAAATAACAAGCTATTGCAAATAATTCTTATTGATCATATGGTATCCAGGCGCAGCGGAACTGGTGATGGCCCATCCCGGGTCCGCTACAGAATTCCAACCAATCCCGAGTGAGTTGCAATATGAGCGTAACTATTGTTTATGGGTCCGACGGCGGCTGCACCAAGAAGATCGCTTCACGGATCGCCAGTAAAATCAACGGCCGTGTCTTGGATATCAAAAAGGCTCAAGTTTCTGATTTCGAAGACTGTTCCCTGCTGATCCTGGGCTGCCCGACTTATGGCGATGGCGATTTGCAAACGGATTGGGATGAGCGGCTCGAGTTGCTCGAAGAAGCGGATTTGAATGGCAAAACGGTAGCCCTGTTCGGCACCGGCGATCAGGAAAACTATCCCGGCTCCTTCGTGGACGCGATCGGCACTCTATACGATATCGTGGTAGAAAAAGGTGCCAACGTGGTAGGGCTCACGGATGTCGAGGGTTACGACTTCACCGGTTCGACCGCTGTGCGCGATGGCCGCTTCGTCGGGCTGGCCCTGGACGAAGACAACCAGTCCTCCCAAACGAACGCTCGGATCACGACATGGCTTGCTCAGCTCATGTAGGGGCCTGCTTCGGCCAGTACATCTATGAATATCGCAAGGGAGTGCGTCAGCTTTTCCTGCTTACCATGACCCCGCACGAGGCGATGGCACTCCAAAAGAGGCTGGAAAAAGAGTCCATCGACTGTTACGTGCAAGATGTCGGCATGACGAAGGTCAATGTGTTCTTTGGTCGCGGACCTTGCGTCGAGACCGTGCGCACCATCGTGACCAAACCCTTGCACGAGCTGACGCCGGAGCAAGATTTCATTCTTGGTACCTTACTGGGGTACGACCGCGAGCAGCAGTGCTTGCGGTTTCTCACCAGAGCAGGAAAGCAGCACCAGGACAAAGCCGCTGGCTGGCTGCATTGAACCCAGTTTCCCCCAACGTCCGGGGGATGCTTTTCGAGGTTTTCCGTTCTCCACCAGCGCTTAGCAGTTGCTTCAGGATGTGCCGATATCGGCACGCCGGATCTGGCCGGATCGGGAGTCAGAGCGACGCGATGACTCCTTTATATAAATAAGGGCGCATCACATAGTAGGTAGATCGATGACCTGGAGCGGCCCGTCTTTCTTCTTGCTCTTACTCTTGACGACTTTGGCCTTGCCGGCGGAAATCTCGTAGCTGTCCACCCATCCACCGCCCCAGTAGTTCCGGGTGACCGGCTCCACCAGGTAGTCGCCATCGGCGCCAACCTTGAAGCCGCTCAGGCGCATCGTCGTCTCGGCAGTGATTTTGGCCCGCCCTATCGATGTTAGCGAGCCGGACGCGGTGGCCCGGTTGAGTCCGTCGAGGCGCGCCTGGGCAGCGCCCCTGGTCGCCTCGGGGGTCGGATAGGTATGCCGGTCGACGTGCTCGCCACCGGTCTGCGCCGCCGTGCTATCCGGATTGAGTAGTTCGGTCACCACCGGCTGGCCGGTCTTGGTGTCGTGCGTCTTGGTCGCCGTGCTGGTCCGCGACAAACCCTGGGCAGAAGCATGCTGCTACTGATACCGCGCGAGGGCGGCAAGAGCCTGCCCGTAGTTACGCTGACTCCGTAGGACCTGAGCTGCTACAGCCTGACTTTCCCAGACCGGGCCAGCTTCGCCAAGGTGGCGCGTGGCTTTTCGTCGACGTCCGCCCAGCGGATGCGGGTGATCTCGTCCTGACGTCGCGTGCTGAAAAGTGCGAATCCGACGGACGGACGACGGCGTAGAATGTCTCCGAAGTGTTACAGCAACCTGTCCAGCTCATCCAACATAGGCCGTCGGTCGTGCTCCTCGCTTCTCAGGCTCACCCCGAGCTTCTTCAGCGTCCTGCGAGCGTCGGCCATCGCGTGCTGGTCGATCTCGTATCCTCACGCCGGCCTGGCTAAGGACAGCACCGCCCCCAGATGGACCAGATCATTGCTCACTATCTGCCCGAGCACGTGTCCGCCATCGTCGCCCATTCGCCACTGGGCGTACCGGACCAGTGCCTGACTCGTGATTTCGAGGTCGCGGAGTCTGGATTTGCGCCGCTGCCTACCCTCCGTGCTCGCCATCAGACCAGATGCACTTCCACCCGCTTGCCCAGTGCCGCCGCATACTTGCGTAGCGTGTCCAGACTGGGGGAATGCTTGCCCGAAGCCAATGCGTTTTCCAGCCGGGCTACCGCCGGGGCCTTGGTTCCCATGCGTTCGGCAACCTGCGCCTGGGTCAGGCCGGCTTCCCGGCGGGCGGCCAGCATCTCGTCCAGCAGGGCGAACCCTTCGCGGTTGAGCCGTTCGTATTCGGCGCGTACCTCGGGGTCCGCCAGGGCTTTGGCTTTGAGTTCAGCGTGCGTCAGCATATTGCTTCACCTCTTTCATTCTCGTTTCGGCCAGTCACCTTTCTTTGACGGGCGTCTTGTCTGTCTTCTTCACGAAGCTGTGTAGTACCACGATGCGCTTGTTTACCAAGGTGCAATAGAACACCCGCGTAATGCCTTCTGCCGCTTTCAGGCGTAGTTCGAACAAGCCGTATCCAAAAGCCTTGCTGTGTGGATCGCCCAAATTGGGACCGTGCAATTCCATGCAGTCGGCCAAGGCGAAATAGCGAGCGCGCAGGCCGGGCGGCAAGGCGAGCACATCGTCCTGGATGCTTTCGCTGTAGTAGGTAATGGTATAGTTCACGGCCGAAATAGTAACAAATATGTTATTGCTGTACTACATCTCTGGTGGCCCAGCGATCGCCGAGCAGGAAAAGCTGCTCAAGCAGGCCATCGCCGCAGAGCTGAAAAAGCGAGGTGCCAAGTGAAAAAGCGTGATTTGTTTGCCGAGCTGATGCAGGGCGTCGAAGAAATGGCCGCGCACCGCGAGGGCAAGATCGTTCTACGGTGGGAGGATGGCGCGGCGAAGTCGGAACAGACTGAGTGTGCAGATGGTGAGGACGATCAAGCCGATCGGGCTGCTCCCCGGCATGGCCGACAGGGCGGCCGCGATCTGTCAGGCAGTTCGGTAGGGTGGGTAACTCGCGCAGCGATTACCCACCGCTTGCATCGGTAGACAAGGCTGCGCCGTTGTCTACCCTACGCGCTTGAAGGAGGTACAAAATGCCTGACCTCAAATACCAACCCGTTCGCCACAACCATGAGCAGTTTCTGGATAAAGCCCGCACCCGCAAAGGCTTTACCGAAGCCTACGACGCTCTGGCCCTGGAATACCAACTGGCCGACCAGTTACTCTAAGCCCGTACCCGTGCCGGACTGACACAGGATGCGGTGGCCGAACGGATGGGGACGACCAAAAGCGCCATCTCTCGGCTGGAGTCTGCCGGTAAACATGCGCCCTCTCTAGCAACGCTCGAGCGCTATGCCCAGGCCGTAGGCTGCGAGCTGCATATCGAGCTTGTGCCGCAGAAGGTGAGGTGACTATCCAGGGCATATGGTGGGCAAGCAAAGCGTTGTCTACCCTACGTGCTCGCTCTCTTGATACACGGGCAACCAGTGGTGAATAGTGGCCGCCCTCTTAAACTCGACGAAGACATACCCATGCAATTGATCAGAAGCATTCCCCTGCTGTTGTTCGTTTTTCTGGCTTACAACGCGGTCATCTTGACCGGCACCGGCAACCTCGATGGCGTGCTGTTTCAAGGGACTTTGCTGTCCGGCGCACAATGGCTTTTCACCACTTCGGACTTGCTGTTGACGCTGGCCTTGGTCGCTCTGGGTGGCGAAGTAGTCAAGTCCACCCGCTCCGGCAATGCTTCGGTCATAGACCATGCCCTGTCCATGCTGCTGTTCGTGGCCTTCCTGGTGGAGTTCATAGCCTATAGCGCGGCGGGGACTTCGACGTTCTTCCTCATGACCCTCATGTCCTTCATCGACGTGCTGGCCGGATTCACCGTCACCATCTCCTCCGCCCGGCGCGACGTAGGGTACAACTGACGGAAACCTACTCCTGCCAGCGCTACTTTCCCCCGCTGCCGCCAAGTCGGCAGCCTGGGGAGGT
Organism: Azorhizophilus paspali; assembly: GCF_043587585.2. Lineage (GTDB taxonomy): Bacteria > Pseudomonadota > Gammaproteobacteria > Pseudomonadales > Pseudomonadaceae > Azotobacter > Azotobacter paspali. Next base: position 1,632,729 of record NZ_CP171449.1, on the reverse strand, counting down.
TCCAAGGCGAACTCGCGCAGCGAAAAGCCTGAACCAGTGAGTTATCGATGCGCTGGACAGACAGGGAGGCGCATGCCTGAGTCAAGCAGCGGCATGTTAATTACGTAGAGCGCCCTTCTTTCGTTAAATCAACACCGCCAACTCCGTATAAGCCGCTACCTTGCTATCCGCCGTAAGTAGCTTCATCGGTTCGGCCTTGGCCACGGCTACCAACAGCCGATCAAAGGGGTCTTTATGGAGGGGTTCAAGGCCTAGTAAGGCAAGGGGGTGTTCTGCGGTCACGGGTAATTCCTGGATGCCCAGGTTTTGGCATTCCTCAATGACCTGTTCGAGCTGAAGATCCAGTTTGCCGAGATTCTGCTTGATGGCCATCTCCCAGAAGGAGGCGGTGCTGACGTAAATCTCGCTGGCTTTGCCCAGTAGCTTACGGGCTTTGGGGGTCAGCCTGGGGTCGTCGATCAGTATCCAGATCAGGATATGGGTGTCGATTAACAGCCTCATGCCGAACCCTTGCCTTCAAAACCGGCCAAGGCTTCGCTGGGCAGTTCGGCATCGAAATCATCGGCTACGCGAATCTGGCCTTTCAGGGTGCCGTAGCGCAGCCGGACAGGCTTGCCAGCAGCCACAAGGCGGGCCATAGGGCGACCGTGCTTGGCAATGATGATTTCTTGTCCATCGCTGGCGGCATCCACAAGGCGGGACAGGTTGTTTTTGGCATCGGCCAACGGGATGACTTCCATCATGCGCCCTATATTTAGCTATATTTAGCCAAATATCATAGGAAGTCAGCGGATGGTTCGCAAGGCTCTGTTGCTAGGTTCTGTTGACGTAAGCCCAGTGCTAAAACTGGGCTTTTGCCATGACCGACAGAAGCTGTCTGAGCGATACCGACTAGTCCCGTATCCAAAACCTGCTGGGCGCCACGAAGGGGATCCGGCTGACCCGTACTCTCGGCTGTCGCCGGTTCGTAGAAGCGGTGCTCTGGATACTGCGCAGCGGCGCTCAAGGCGGATGCTGCCTCGTTGCCTCGGCTCATGGAACAGCGTTTTCAAACGCTTCGCCCGCTGGTGCCAGCCCGGCGTCTGGGATCGGCTTCACTCGGTACTGGCTCGGGACGCCGACCTTCAACACGCCTGCATCGACAGCTCCGTCGTGCATGCCCATGCCTGTGCAGCCGGGGCGGCCTGCAATACTGCGGCCCAGGAGGCACTGGGGCGTTCGCGAGGAGGCTTCAGCAGCAAGATCCATGTGTTGACCGATGCGCTGGGATTACCGATTCGCTTCATCCTGACGAAAGGCCAAGCGGCCGATATCAGCCGGGCGATCCCAGTCATGGCGGGGATCGCCACGTCGGCACTGCTGGCAGACAAGGGCTATGACACCAACCAGCTTCTGGCCTGGCTGAAGGAGCGCCAGATCCAGGCCGTCATTCCCGCCAGACGGAACCGCATCGAGCAACGCTCCTGCGACTGGCATCTCTACAAGGAGCGGCACGTGATCGAGTGCCTGTTCGGCAAGTTGAAGCACTACCGGCGGATCATCACTCGCTATGAGAAGAGGGCCAGCCATTTCAAGGGAATGCTGGCTTTTGCGGCTGTTTTGCTATGGCTGAGCTGATACGTCAACAAAACCTAGTCAAACTCACCAAGTCTGCTTTCGACGTCGAATCCATCATCAACGCCGCAGGTGAGCTGAAGTATGTCAGCCAGATCAAGAAGGTGATCGCTACACAGCTAAGCGTGCCAGATGAAGACTTCGTAAAGCTGATCGCTTCCCGTGTTTATGATGGAATAATCACGCAGAAGGTACGTGACCAATTTGCTGAGCTGACGCGCAAAGCAGCAGCTCAATTCCTGAACGATCAAGTGAATGAACGACTGAAGTCAGCCATGAGCGGGAGCGTTAGCACTGTAAGTGTCGCGCCCGCAGAGGAAGGGAACCCAAGCCCCGAGAAGGTTGAAGAGGACAAGATAGTCACCACCATCGAAGAGATGGAGGGATTCCATATTGTGAAAGCGATCGTTCGCTCAGTCGTGGATGCCAAGCGTATCGTTCAGTGCAATACCTAAAGCTATTGCGGTGTCCTGTTAGATGATAATAATCGCAAGCCTATCTGCCGGCTCCACTTCAATCGCAACCAAAAATACATCGGAACTTTCGACAAAGAGAAAAATGAGACACGGCATCCCCTTGAAGCCATTGATGACATCTACAACTTTGCAGATCAGTTAAGGGATACTGTGGGTTTCTATTCCTAACATGTAATAACTTAGGTTGTCTATACATGTGGCGGTGGACAAGCATAGCGGCGTTGCCCACACTACCTGCTAGAGCATTTTTTGAAAACACGAATTCGACATACAGGGGTTGCTCTTCCTGGTCATTTCGGGCCTCCTCTCCCGCTCAGACAAGGAGACCAGAATGGCTCGAGCATACAGTGCCGATCTTCGCCGACGCGTCGTCGACGCGGCCATGGGCGGGCTGTCGGCTCGGCAGGCTGCCGAGCGATTCGACATCGGCACGGCGACGGCGATCGTCTGGGTACGGCGCTTTCGGGAAGGCGGGGAGCTCGTCGCCCGCCGACAGGGCAAGCCCCGGGGCTTGCGGCTCGATCCCCATGCGCACTACCTGCTCGGCCTGCTCGAGCAAACCCCCGACCTGACGCTGGCCGAGCTCGCCGCAACCCTCGAGCGGGAGCGCGGTATTCGGGTCAGCCTGGCGACGGTATGGACGTTTCTCGACCGGCACGGCATGACGTTCAAAAAAAGACCGCGCATGCGGCCGAGCAGCAGCGGCCGGACGTCCAGGCAGCACGACAGGAGTGGCTCGAGGAACAACCCGGCTTCGACTGGCGCAAGCTGATCTTCGTCGACGAAACCGCCGCCGCGACCAACCTGGCCCGCCTACGAGGCTGGGCCCCTCGCGGCGAGCGCTGCCTGGCCGCGGTCCCTCACGGTCACTGGAAAACCACGACCTTTACCGCCGGCCTGCGCGTGGATGGGCTAACTGCTCCGCTGGTGCTCGACGGCGCCATGAACGGCCCGGCCTTCCTGGCCTATGTCGAGCAGGTCCTGGTTCCCGAGCTGACGCCCGGCGCTATCGTGGTGATGGACAACCTGCCGGCCCACAAGGTGGCGGGGGTACGCCAGGCCATTGAAGGCGCAGGAGCCACACTGCGCTACCTGCCTCCCTATAGCCCCGACCTGAACCCGATCGAAAGGGCATTCTCCAAGCTCAAGGCGCTGCTGCGAAAGGCGGCGGCGCGGACCGTGCCGCAGCTGTGGCAGAGCATTGGCGAGGCGATTGCGCAGTTCTCGGCGCAGGACTGCAGGCACTACTTCGAGGGAGCCGGATATGAATCAGAATAAGGTAAAAATGCTCTAGTCGACCAGTAACCTACCCGCCAAGTCCGGTAAGGTGGGTAAGTCACGCAATGATTTCCCACCAATTGCATCGGTAGACAAAGCTGCGCCGTTGTCTACCCTACTTGCTGCCCTGCGTCTGCACTCGGGTACCAGGCGGCAGGTTGTTCATGTCCACGCGCACGAGCACCTCCTGCGGCTCGTTGCGCTCGGTGGTTTCAGCCGCGCGACCGACATCTACCGCTCGGCGCCCGATATCCGCAGCGGCCGCAGCCGTTCCTGTCGCCTCGGCTGCTCCGGCTGCAGGAGCCACGGCACCACCCTCAATGCTGAACAGCGACCGCATCCAGTCCGGCAACGCGCCTTTGACAGCCTGCGCCGCTGCGGAAATCTTCTCGCTCAGGATGGTGGCGATATCCCAGCCGGTGAAGTATTTCACCAGCCCGTTGAACGCCTCCATGATGAGCCCCACCGGATTGTACTCGCGCCATGCCGCCAGCAGGCCGTCCAAGAGTCCTTCCTTGAATGCGGCCCGCACATCCTCGCACTTCTGCGTCCACCAGGCGCTGATCTGGTCCCGGTTGTGCACCAGCGCGTATCCAGCAGCCGCAACCGCGGCCAGGCCAGCGACGATCCAGCCGACCGGCGTGGCCAGAATCGCGGTACCCAATCCATAGATCGCGGTGCCCAGCGCATAGATGCTGGTCAGCAGCCAGCCGCCGATCAGAGCGCCCAGCACGCCCAGCACCACATTCGCGCCAGCGGAGGGGCGCGCGGGTGTGGCCCCCCGGGTGGTGGCCATGGTGGGCGACGGCGTCAACGACGCGCCGGCGCTGGCCGCCGCCGACGTGAGTCTGGCCATGGGCAACGGCACCGACGTGGCCATGCATGCAACAGGCATCACCCTCATGCTCGGCGATCCGCGGCTGGTGGCCGCCGCGCTGGAGATATCGGACCGCACCGTGCGCAAGATCCGGCAGAACCTGTTCTGGGCCTTCGCGTACAAGGTGGCCGGCATTTTGCTGGCCGCGCAGGGCTATCTAAGCCCGGTCGTGGCCGGCGCGGCGATGGCGCTGAGCCGTTAGCGTAATGGCGAACGCATTGCTATTGAAGCGTTGACGGATGCGACAAATACCTACGCCGCATTCCGCCCGAGTCTGTCAAAATGCCACTATTTTGTTGCAAGCATCACCATCACCCCCTCGCCTGCGGGCCACGACAAAAGTAAGGATGACGACTTGAATTTATATTCGCTCATGCGGCTGTTCACCTTCCGGTTCAGGATGATCGGCGCTATCGGCGTGGTGCTGGCACTACTGGGGCTGCTGGGCGGGGCGGGCATGCTGGGCATGCTCCGCATCTACTCCATGAGCGAGGACTTCATTACCCACTCGTATGCCGAGGTGGGCCATCTGGCGGAGCTGCGCGGCGAGATGGGCACCATCCGCCAGGCCGAAAAGGACATGATCATCCAGTACGAGAAGCCCGAAGAGGTGAAGCAGGCTCACGTGCAGTGGCTGAGTGCGTTGGACCGTGCCAAGAAGGTGGCCCAGCGCTTCGAGCGCCTCTCCAGTATCTCGGACGTCAACTTCACGCAGGAGATCGTGCGCCACCTGAACAGCTACGGCGACCAACTCGACCACGTGGCGCGCCAGCTGGAAACCGGCGGCTATGCCTCCGCTACCATCGCCCACCGCATGAGCGACAAGGCGATAGCCGAGTTCGTCGAGGCCCACAAACTGCTGCAGGCGCTGAGCGAGCGCCTGCGCGTTGAGGTGGATAGCATCATCCGGAACCAGGAAGCCGCCGCGCAGCAGACCAAGTGGATGTTCCTGTTGACCGTGCTCATCTCCGTGGCCGTGGTGGTGCCGTCCACGTTGCTGAACATGGTGTCCATCTGCCGCCCGCTGTTGGCCGCGCGTGCTCTGGCCCAGTCCATCGCCAAGGGCGACCTGTCGCAGCGCATGCAGGTGGAAGGCAGGGACGAAGTGACCGACCTGCAGCGCTCCCTGGTGGAGATGCAGGACAATCTGAGCGTGCTGGTGTCGCAGGTGCGCGACTCCAGCGGCAACATCGCCACCGCCAGCCAGGAGATCGCCACCGGCAACCAGGACCTGTCGGCCCGCACGGAGCAGACGGCCAACAACGCCCAGGAGGTCGTGGCCTCGCTGGCGCAGCTCACGGCCACGGTGCAGCAGACGGCATCGTCCTCACAGGTGGCCAACCAGCTGGTCACGTCGGCCTCGGGCATCGCCACCCGCAGCGGCAGCGTGGTGCAGCAGGCCGTGGCCAGCATGCACGAGATCTCGGCATCGAGCCGCAAGATCAGCGACATCATCGGCCTGATCGACTCCATCGCCTTCCAGACCAACATCCTGGCGCTGAACGCGGCCGTGGAAGCCGCCCGCGCGGGCGAGCAGGGCCGTGGCTTCGCCGTGGTGGCCTCCGAGGTGCGCAGCCTGGCTCAGCGCAGCGCCGCCGCGGCCAGCGACATCAAGGAACTGATCGGCTCCAGCGTGGCGGCCGTGGACGGCGGTGTGCGCCATGTGGAAGACGCCGGCAAGGCCATGAAGGAGATCGTGGACAGCGTGCAGCGCGTGTCCGACATCATCGGCGAGATCAACTCCGCCGCGGCCGAGCAGGCCTCCGGCATCGGCCAGGTCAACAGCTCGGTGGGCGAGATCGACCGCATGACGCAGCAGAATGCCGCGCTGGTGGAGCAGTCCGCCGCCGCCGCCGAATCCCTGCGCGAGCAGGCCGCGCGCCTGTCGCAGGTGGTGCATCAGTTCCAGCTGGCCGATTCGGTCGCCCCGGGTGGTTACCGCGCCACGGCGCACCCGGGCGAGCCTGCACTGGTGGCATCGTTCGCCGATGGGGCGTCGCAGGTCCTGCTGGCTGGCTGACCGCCAGCGCTTTCCGCGTCTCCCCGCAGCACGGGCCCATCAGGGTCCGTGTTCTTTTGCGTTGCTCGATCAGTTATCCATTGCCCTGGGCACCACCTGAAGCCTATGAAACTGGCGCGGCCCCAGGCCAGCAGACGCCGTGGAACTGGCTTTGCCAGGCCACTGGCGTCCAGCCTCTCGCCAGAGTCGAGGGGCGTTCGCCCCGTCCATGCCCGCGCAGGCGGGCATGGAGCCGCGGCCCTCACTCCGCCCTGCCGGCCTTGCGCAGCAAGGCGAGAGCGTAGGGAAGGCCCGAAGGGCCTCCGGGGGGTCACCTCTTCGGGCCGAACCGGGCACGTACAGCGCCGGCACCACTACCAGCGTGAGCAGTGTAGCCATGACCAGCCCGCCGATCACCACGATGGCCTGGGGGCGCTGCGTTTTGGAGCCGATCTCGTGCGAGAGGGCCATGGGCAGCAGGCCCAGCATGGCAGCATTGCCGTCATCAGCACGGTGCGCAGGCGCTGCATGGTGATGCCGCGCGCGAAAAACTCGGTTAGAGAGGTGAGATAAATCGATCTCCGACCGATTGCACAATCCGCAAGAGAATTTCAAAAAAGCCCCGCGGGTTCGGCCTGGATATCCCAGTTAAAAATCAACACCTCCCTCGCGTTAATTCCCCTGCTACCTCTAATTGTATATGTGATATCAGTCGCTTCGATGTGGAACCCAGCGAAGCATTGCCGAATGTCCGTCAGTGTCTCGGGCCTCTTTTCCTGCAACCAGCGGAACACCTGCCGCGACGACAGCGCCCATTTGAATTGCCTGACGAACTCCTCCAGGTGGTGCTGGACGACGCGATATAGGTTGATCAACTCGCCGTTGATGTCGTTGAGCACTTTCACCTCGGAGCCTGAGTGATCCCCACAAAATCACCCGAGCTCCTGGGCTTGCCGGTGGACCTCCCGCCGCAGGGCCAGCCCTGTCGCGCTCACCGATATAGCGGTAGATCATCTCCGCCAGAGTTACCTTGCCACCGCGCTGCTCGCACTCCAATGCACTAGGCTCGCTCAGCTCTGTCTCCCGTCGCTTCGCCCACGCCTCGGCCGCCTTCCGGCGACTGAAGCTCGCGCTCTCCTGATAGACTTGGACGCCATCGCGCTTGATCCTGATCTGCACGGTGTACATCACGGAGCCGTCGTTGTTCTTCCGGGTACGGATGGTCCGTGGTAAATCTGATTTACTAGGTGGTAAATTTTACCATCGACCTTTTTAGAAATATCCGGAAACCCTTGAAAACTCACATAAATGCACACTGCCGAAAGCTCGACAAAAACTAGCTACAACCCAGCAACTACGCGCCCCGAGCCGTCCCGCCGCTTCTGCGTGGCGCCGATGCTCGATTGTGCTGACTATCTTTAAAGTACATTATTTTTCAGCAACTTAGGCTGTGAAATCGTCTTGCTGTAGCAAATTTATAGCAGCGAGCCGGAAACAGCCTAAAATTCGCCTCCCCCCGCCCGTCCGGGCACCAAAATCCAACCCTTAAGAGTGTATAATGGCTACATGGTCGGCAAGCACCGACCGACCGCTCCTAAGGAGAATTCATGGTTTATCGTGCATACCTGCGCCACCCCGGCCAGCGCGTGACTGACAAGACGGTCACGGAAAGTCGGGACGTGGCGCTCGCCGCATTCGCCGAGCTGGTCGGGCGAACCGACCTGGACGGCCAGCCGCTGGCGGCCGTCATCAGTTGCGATAACCGGCAGCTCGCCTACCACCGTTTCGACCGGGAGCCTGGCCGCCCAGACTACTGGCGGGGCCGCCTGGAGGAAATCCAGTGGCCGGAGTGATGAGCGACGAGCAGTTCGAGGCCCTGGCCGAACTGCTCAGAATGCGGGGAAGTGCAAGCCAGGAAGCGGCCCGCCTAGTCCTCGTCGAAGCGCTGAGCGCCGCAGACGCGGCGCGGGCCACCGGTGTATCACCTCAAGCGGTAAGCAATGCAGTGACCACATGCCGGCGAGGATTATCTCTCGCCCAGCGAGCAGCAGGGCTTGATATACACTCTTAAGAGTGTATAATGGCTGCATGGTCGGTAAGCACTGACCACCGACCCGGCGGTTTCCGGGTTTGGAGAGAAAGCCATGAAAGCAAAGAAAATTTTCAAAATCGTATACAGGGCCGCCCGTGTGGATCGCGACTTTATACGCAAATGCATGGTGTATATGGTACCGCGCGCCGGCGAGGCCCTTGAGTCCGCCGGCATCCACTTCTGGCATTTGCGAGGGAGGGAATACTACGCATACCAGCGAAGTGTCGCGCTAGCAGCGAAGCTTGTGATGCATGGATGGCAGCATTCCACGGCACCCCGTGTCACGCCCACTAAATGTGAGCACTTGTATGACTTCGACTAACCTCCCCTCGCTGGTTGGCGAGACCCCCGACATCATCGCGGCCGCCGAGGCGCGCCGCGCAACCCTGCTACCTGAACTGCTCCGGGTACTCGACACATACAAAGGCCCGCGCAGGAGCGGCGGCCTGATGATCTCAAGCCCTATCGAGCGCGCCAGTATCGCCGACCGCTTGCGGAAGGCAAACCGCGCCAGTTGGTGGCTTGATCTCGATGGTAGCAGCGACGAGCGACTTTTCTGGAGCGGTATAAACCCGTGCATCTTCGGCATGCCCAGCAATAGCTGGCTGCCGCCCGATTTTTACTCGGAGCGCAAGGTCGTGGCCCGCCAGGCAAAGACCGAGAAAGCGCAGGCCGAGGCCGCGTTTCTTGGCCTGGCGAAACTTAAAGGCTCGGAAAAACAGGTAGCATGGGCGCAGACCATCCGTCACAAGCGGCTGCAGGATGCCGGCAGCGATGCAGAGCGCCTGCTGGCTATCGCAGGGGCCGATACTGCGAAGTTCTGGATCGACTCCCGCGAGCTGGACATCGACTACATGCTCACGGATGAGTACGCTGCGGATGCAGCTGAGTTGAAAGAGCAACGGCTGGCCGGTTTTCGCCGCAAATACGGGCGGAAAAGGAGTTGAGCGTGAAGCTCAGAGACTACCAGACCGACATCCTCAAGCAACTCCAGGCCAGCACCAGCGCAGACCTGGTCCAGCTCGACACCGGCGGGGGGAAAACTCCCATCGAGGCCGCGCTGGCTGCCTGGGCGCCGCGCATCTTGCTGGTTGCGCACCGCAACATCCTGATCCAGCAGATCAGCGAGAAACTCGCAGCGTTCGGGCTGGACCACGACACGATCAGCACCGAGCACACCCGCCGACGCTGCATGCTCGCCCACCGGCCGCATGGGCGGAATTACATCCGCCGGGGCCACGCCACCCGCCGCGTGGCCAGCATCGCCAGCCTCGTATCCGCTCGCCGCCACGGCCGGCTGGAGATCGATACCGCAGCGCCATGGCTGATCGTCATCGACGAGGCGCATCATGTGGTGCCAGATAACCAGTGGGGGCAACTTCGGGAGATATTCAAAAACGCGCGCATCGTCGGATTCACGGCAACCCCTGCGCGGATGGACGGCGAGAGCCTGCACGTCAGCAAGGGCGGCCTGTTCGAGCGCCTGGTGCAGGCCGAGGCGCTGGGCAATGACAGCGTGCGCGTGCTGATCGAGCGCGGCTACCTGAGCGATTTCGTCTGCTACGCCGCGCGCCTGACATACAACCCAGACGACTCGCTATCGCCAGATGAGCTGTACGCGCAACTTGAGCATGACCTCACGCTCGAAGCCATGGGCGAGGCGACCGTGTACCGTGGCCCGCGAATGATTGCCCCCTCGGCAACCCGTGGCCTGGACTACTCAACCGGCGAGTTGGCGATATTCGGCGACCCGATCCGCGAATACCGTCGCCTGGCCGATTGCAGCCGCGCCATCCTCATGGCCCCGGCGATCACAAACGCCGAGGAATTCGCCGAACAGTTCCGCGCCGCCGGCATCCCCTCGGCCTGCATCAGTTCGAAACAGACCCCGGCTGAAATCGCCCGGCTGATCGAAAATTTCCGCGCCGGGCATATCCGTGTGCTCACCAACGTCGACATGGTTGGCGAGGGATTCGACTTACCGGCCTGCGAAACCCTCATCATCGCCACCCGTACCGCCTCATTCCCGCGCTACCGGCAGTTGTGCGGGCGCGTGCTGCGTCCGGCACCAGGCAAGCGCCGCGCCATCATCATCGATCACACCGGCATGGTCGCGCAGCACGGACAGCCAGACGAGCCGGTGAAGTGGGACCTGATCAACCCGCCCAAAGGGCTTGAGCGTGTGCCAACCGCGCCATGTGCCGAGTGCGGCGCGATCTACAAGGTCCGCCTCACGCATTGCCCGGAGTGCGGCGCGGCAAACGCACTGCACGAGCGCGATCAGATCGGCGGATACTATTTCGACATCAAACGCATCGACGCGGAGTTGATCGCGCAGGCACGGTGCGAGCGGCGCAAGCAGCAGCAGCTAGAGCGGCTACGCTCGGAGATCGTCTGGCCGGACTACCGGGACGGCAGCGACCTTGTCGGCCGCACCATTGCCGACCTGCGCCGCTGGTTCGTCGCGCGCCTACAGGCCGGCGGCGTGCCGATCATCGACATCAACGCATGGCTCACCTCGCCGGCGGCGGCCGACCGGCAATTATGGATGACCCATTTCACCGCTGCCGACCTCAAATCGAGGTCCAGCAGCAAACCCATGCTGATCTACAAAAAATGCATAGACCACAGGTAACACTGATCCACGGCGACGCCGCCGATCACGGCCGCGCTTGCGACCTAATCCTGACCGATCCGCCATATGACATGAGCGGCGCCGAGCTGGTCCGCATCCTCGGCCGGTTCGAGGCACGGCACCTGGTGCTCATCACGACCATGCGCCAGTTGCTTGAGTTCATGCCGCGCACGGACTGGCGGCTGAATTTCGATTTCGTGCTAGATGGCGTATTGCCGAAAAAATCCCGGAGCTACCAGCAGCCGCACTACCTGCACCAGACCGGGGTGTATCTTACCCGGCCCGGCGTGAAATCGGCATTCGACCGCCGGCGCCGGCAGCGTAGCGACGTGTTCGAGGGAAATGGTTTCTGGCCAACGATATTCCACGCACCGCGCGACAACATCCAGGCCCATGGCCACGCGAAAAACGCCCAGGCAATCACGGATCTGCTGGGCAGTTTCGAGGTGAGCGACGTCTGTGATCCGTTCGCAGGCAGCGGTGCGACCGGCGTGGCAGCATGGGACCTGGACCTGCCGTGCGTCATGATCGAGCGGGACCCGGAGTCCTTCGCCAACCTGAAACGGCTGGCTAAATTCATGAGTGTGTACGGACTGGAGGTCGTTGAATGATCAAGCACATAGAGCTGGCCGTTGGCCAGGAATACCCGCTGCCGCTGGCCTCTACCGAGGGTGCGGCCGCGCATTTTCTTGGCCGGACTGGGTCGATCCTGCAGATCGGCATGCCAGATCTAATACCATCTGAAACCAAGCTCATGCGCAAGGGCAGCATGCGGGCTGGACTGTACGTCGACGGCCCGCTGATCGTGCTGCTTTTCGATTTCCGCGCGGCTGGCCAGAAGCCCATCGAGCTTGACTGCCCGTTCGATGCGCGGCTGATCCCGCGCGATGAGTTGTCCCTGCCCGATATCACGACCGGCGATCAGCGGCTCATGGTCGAGGTCCATGTCGTCGACTCGGCCACAAACACAGTCCGCGGCCTGCGCGGCATCACCCTGCCGCCCTCAATCACTGTCGCATTCCTGTCCGCCGTGCAGGATCAACTCGCGGCGGCAGAGAGTCCGCAGGCGAGGTATCAGAGCTACCTGCGCGTGCCGCTGAATAGGCGAATACGCGAGGCGCGGATGGAGCCGTGCGGGGTATGATTGCAATTCCCCTCTACTTCGAAATAGCACTCACCCTCTTCCACCGGTCTGCCGTCCGCAGCGCACCCAGACCGAGCATCCCGAACAGCAGCTCGAACAGCACGTCGTCGAGCGACGGCAGCGGCGGCACGCCCTGCACACCGGCCACCGTCAGCACCCAGGGCAGCAGCGGGCGCAGCAGGAACTCGTAGGCCAGCCCGCCCACGCAGACATAGCCGGCCAACGGCCGCCAGCCGGCTTGCCAGCTCGACTGGCTCTGCGCCTCGATCTCGTTGATCTTCGCCTGGGCGAGGCTCGTCTGCAGGGCCGCGTCAAGTTCCCGGAATGCCCCATCCTGCTGGAGCCTGAGCAGTTCGAGCTGCGCCTGGGCCTTGGCTTGCGGGTCGGGGATGACGCGATCGAGCAGCCCCGAAATCGTCGGCAGCAGTGCCGTGGCGGTGGACAGCAGGCTCATGCCAGCACCCCGCCGGCGGCGATGTACTGGGCGAGCAGATCATCGACGGCGTGTTCGTGCTGGCCGTAGCCAGCGCCAGGGAGAGACGCCCACCGAGACCGACACTTGCGAATTGCGGCATCGATGCGCCCATCCTTGATATCCTCCAGAGCCTTGCACTCCAGGATCAATTGGAGCGCGATCTTGTCCTGGCTGATCGGGCCGAAATCTGGCAGGCCCAGCGTCCGCTTGTAGTGGTCGTAATAGCGCGACAGGATCTGGTAGCGGCCGGCTGCGGTCGACTTGATGCCGAGCAGCGGCAGGCTGATCAATTTGCGCGGGTGATCGGCATAGCCCGCGAATAGGCCTCCGCCTACAACCACGTCATAACCGTTGTCATTTGTCGGCTGCCGGCCGTTATCAGTGCCCTCGCTCCAGGCGATCAGGTCCAGGAAGGCGAGCACATTGATGCCGCCGGCGACCGCAGCAGAGATTCGAGCCATGGGGTTTTCTCCAGGCAAAAAGAAGCCCGCGCGATGCGGGCTCCAGGCGTAAAAAAACCGCCGGCGGCGGTCTGTGTTGCGCGGTGTTGCGTCAGGCCGCGCAGATCGCATCAATAGCCTCAAGATGACGGGTCACTGCGGCTCTGTAGATGTCAGCGCGGGCCAAGTGCCAGCGGATCGCATCGTCGCGTGTAAACCAGACGTTGCCGCCAGCGACCAGCGCGGCGACGTGGTTGCCATCCAGGGCGACCTCGAAGCGCCGGCCCTCGGCGTCCGCGTCGTAGCTCTTCAGGTAGGTGCGCGTGCCATCGGCATTGGCTTGCACCAGCAGAGTACCGTCATAGCCGTTGCCGATGCCGGTGAAACCCAGCGCAGACAGGTCGAGCGCGTCCTGGGCGGGGTCGAAGTCGGTGATCAGGTCGGAGAAACTGGCACTGTTGGTGCGGTAGCTGTCGGTGCGGGCAGAGAAGCGGAACACGTCGCCGCCAGCGCCGCCGGACAGCCGATCCTTGCCTTGGCCACCATCGAGCAGGTCGTCTTCTGCGGTGCCAGTGATGTTGTCGTCTTCGTTCACAGTTGGTTCCTCGGTTGCGGGCTGCTCATCGGATGGTTCTTCAACCGGTTGCTTAGGTTGTTCTTCGGGTTCTTCGGCCGGCGTGGGTTCTTCCACAGCCGCTAGCTTTTCAGCCAGCCCCTCTGCAGTGCCGTGGTGAGCAACCAGCCGGGTGAAAGTCGTCTGACCGGTGCCGGTGGAGGTCTTCAGGTCCTGGCTGTAGCAGCCGGCCTTGAAGTACCAGGTGTCGCCTGCATAGCTCGAAACGTCGAGCTGGGCGCTCAGGGTTTCGCCGTTCACTGTGCAAGACAGCAGGCCGGTTTTGGTGACACGGATCTCATACTCGATGGGCTCGCCGAGCGCGAAGACATGCTCGAACTTAGGCTTGGATTCGTCGCCGTCCAGCGCAGTGCGGTGCTGGAAGAAAAGCTCGAAAGTGTTGGTGCCGGCGATGCGGGTCGCCTGCAACTTCATCGGCGGCTTGTCGCCCTCGCCATGTATTTGCCCGACGATCATTTTGCCGGAGGCAGCAAAAGAGTCGATTTGGCAAGTGGCGACAAGGGCATGCAGTGGCGCGCTGCCGATCTTCCAGTTTGCTTCGTTGTCGGCGCCGTTCGGCAGCGTCTCGCGTAGCTCGCTGCGCAGGTATTTGCTGTTCGGCGTGGTGCCGGCACCGTCGAAGCCGTGCGGGACGACGAAGCGAGTGAACTCGGCCGTGTGGATGAAATACTGCGATTTGTGGGTCTGCAGGTCATTCGTCTGGACGATTTTGCCGGTGGGGATAGTTAGGTTCCAGCGCGAAAGATCGATGCCGGTCATAGTGTCTCCTTGAACGAAAAAACCCGCCATGCGGCGGGGCTATTAATGAATCAATAAATATCAGCTAATCTTTGCCAGCAATACAGGAAAGTATCCAAGACCCAAACTTCCGGTTGACGGATTGGTTACAAGACCAATTACACCGGCAGCCGTTACGGTTACGCCTATGTGCATATTTGTGGATGCCCTTGTTGATATGCTATGCGAGTGACACTGACTAACTAGAGCATACTCATCTGACGCAAGTGTCTGACCGCTAGTATATGTTGATATATTAGAGTTTCCTGAAATATAAGTCCAAGTCGTTATAAATCGGCTGAACTTGATCAGTTGGCTTGACGAATGAAAACAAACGGTGCCACTGGCGTCTCTGACCCTCATCCCAAAAGGCCCGGCCGCTTGCAGCGGAGACCATACGGCGGCGAACCAGTCCGAAATGCTGAGCTGTGTGGTGTTCGCGTTGATGAGACGAAATCCAGTCCAGTTTCCTGGCGATCCGACAACGCCGCATTTAAGCGTCAAGCCCTCCCCCTGGCTGTTCCACACGGACCTGAAGAAAATCAGGGGAGGCTGCACTGTTGTGCAGGGGACTGAGAAGTTGATGAGTGTGTTGTATGCGGACCCTATGTTGACGGTGCCCTTTTCGTGCAAGCTTAAATAGGGGCGATCAGCCGAGACCTGAATCACACCGTTATTGTTACGCGCGCGGAATCCAAACATCAAAGCATCCTGAAGGCCATGATCCGATATAGCCCTGCGGCATATGTCGGATTCTGAGTATTGTTTGGTGTGGCGCTTCTAATTGTAATCTGATTACCGGAGGGCGGATACATATACGGTATTCCTGGGTAGTTGTATCCACTAGCAGGATTATATGCCCCTGGAGTTTCAAGGAAGATAACGAAGACGCACGTCTCCGGATCGAATCCGTCAATCGTATACGTCTGCGTCAACGCCTGGCCAGCCGTACCTGTCCAGTCTAGCGTAGTGTTGAATATGACCTCATACGTGAAGTCCTCGTTATCCAGAATTATCGCGCCTGACTCATCTCTTACGCGCAAGCCGAAAGTCATTCAAGCTCTCCCAACTCCACGCGAAGCACGTCATTAGAGTCATATACCTTGACTCCGCTGTTTGTGATTACAGTGCGGCCGCTCCCGGCAATTGTGCCGTTTATCTCGAAACTCCCGTCCTTGCCCAATCTCCACCCCTGCTGCCCGGCTATATAGTTCGTCGACTGCAGGGCCGTGGCGATCTTGGCCATATCGATTGTGCCGTCGCCTATCACTGCCGAGTTTATAAAAACTTGGCCGCCCTGGATTACAAATGGCGTCGATATCGCACCATTTGCGATGTTGATCACAGCGAAACGATCTGCTTGAAACAGTACCTGCGTCTGCATCCCTGCCGGCGTGTTCTCGATGCCGAGACCCATGCCGGCAGCGTAGTATGTCCCGTCCTGCATCACCTGCAACTTGACCGACCACATCGCCGACAGCTCTCCGTCGAGGCCGGCCAGGGCTTGGCTGGTCTGCTGGATCGCCGCTGTGTTGCTGCCAGCCGTGGCCTCTACTGTGTCGATGCGGCTCGACAGTGCGCCGTTGAGGTCGGCCAGGGCTTGGCTGGTCTGCTGAATCGCAGCTGTGTTGCTTCCGGCCGTGGCCTCCACTGTATCGATTCGGCTTGATAGTGCGCCGTCGGCTGATGCCCGGGCCGTGGCTTCAGACTGAATCGCAGCTGTGATATCCCCCTCAACAGTTGCCGTCAGCGTCGTGATCTGCTGTGCAAGAGCACTGTCGGCGGTGGCTCGCGACGTTGCCTCGGCCGTGATCGCAGCGGCATTGCCCTGCGCCTGGGCAAGCACTGTATCAATGCGACTCGACAGCGCTCCGTCATCGCTCGCCCGGGCGTACTGCTCCGACCAAACGCCTGCCAGCACAGTCTCGCTGCCTGCATACCATCCGGTTTCGCCAGACATCGGCGGGTTGATCTGGGCGAAAATGCCGTCGACACGTTCAGCTTCGGCTGCGAGGCCGGCCTCGTCGGACTGCACGCGGGTAGTCAGCTCGTCAAGCTCAACAGCAAGCGCACTGACCGCTTCGCCCAAGCTGGCGTAGTCGCCGATTTTTTCCCAATACGCCGGATCGCTCGGCAGGTTGCCGGTGGTGGCCTGCAGCGCGCTGTACAGGCCGCCGTTGTATTTCACTAGGTCGCCAGCGGCATATGTCTCCGCATTGTCATAGTCCGGCGCAGTTGTGATATCAGCCAGTTGTGCACTGATCGTATTGATCTGCGCCTCAAGCGCACTGCGTGCCGTCAAGATCCGCGCATCGACAGATCCGGAAGTGCTTGCCGGGGCTGTGATCAGATCGATCACGGACGCAAGCTCGGCCGCCAACTCGGTCTCTGCGATCTGGCCTGCTAGCAGTTGCAGGATGTTTTCTGCGCTGCTGTCTGTTGTCGCCGAGACGTGGTAGAACCCGCTGACGCCGTAGGCGTTTATCGAGCGGACGTAGTAGTGATACGTCGTGTTGAATGCCAGTCCGTTGTGCGTGAATGAGCCACCACGCCCAAGGTAAATAGCCTCATTCTCGGGGGTGGTTACTTGATTCAGTGCGTAGTAATACTGATACGTTCCGCCGTTAAGGCTATTGGCGTTGAATGGGATGATGGTGATCGAATCGAACCCCTCCAGCACGCTTACAGATTGCGGCTGTGGCGGCCCAGCGATGACGACACTGATAGTGGATTCGGCAGATTTTCCAGAATCTGTCCGAGCAAACACGGACATGGTATAGCTTCCTGCCTGCAGCCCCTGTACCTGGCATGAGTTAGCCGCCGCCGGCACTTGGTAGGTCTGTACGGCATCACCATAACTGTCATGGATCACTACGCCGTAGTAGCTGATCGTCCCGTATGGGGGAGTCCAGCTCAGGATTCCCTGGCAAACCTCCGCATTGCTAGAAGGCGTCCAGGTCACCCCGGTAGGCACAGCTACACCGCCCGCAGGGAGGCTGATAAACCCAAGCGGGCTGTAGGCGACACCGACAGCGTCGTCGAATATTTCCGCATCGTAGGCCTCAAGCGTCACGTTGCAGGCGTCGGTCGCGCTCATAGACCAGTCCGAGACGATCATCTCGCCGACGATGTTGAGCGACGGCAGATTCACATGCACAACCCTGCCGGGGCGGCAGTTGTAGCCGTTGAAGTTAAGCGGCAGGGTGATCTCGCCGCCGTTCCGCATGCGGCGCAGCTTGATATTAGCCAGCCGCTGCGCCTGGTAGACGTTGCTCACATAGCCCAGGTCGAGCGATTCGGACAGTTCTGCGCCGTCTTCATCGACCCACTCCGCGATCTGCACGGTCGGATAGTCGGTCTCCGCCCACGAAGAATCAGGGTCGACGAATGTCCCGGCCACCGTGTTGATAGCGCCATCGTTGTCGACCTCGGTCGTTCCGGATACCGTGCCGATCACCATGTCCTCGGTGATCGTGTAGTCGTACGGACCGTAATAGGCGCCGACCTGCAGCATCCATCGACCACCTACGCGGATCAAGTTGCCCGCGCAAGCATCGAGGAGCTTCCCGAGCACGGAGTCCTTGCGCTCATCCGCACCGATCACGGCGCCCAGCGTGTAACGGGCGCTGGTCGTCTCGTCGTCTGGATTCGTCACGATTTCGTCGCTGACGTTCGCCGCCGCCGCGAAAGTCTCCATGACGATCTCGTCATCTGGCACGCCCAGGCGGCGGCGAAGATACCAGAGGATGCAGAGTGCAGCATTGTTGCTGTACCCGTAGGTATCAGTGCGCGGGTCGTAAATGTCCGTCCGGCCGCGAACGACGAAGCGCGCATCAGGGATGCCCGACGGGAATTTTTCGCTGCTGTACTTGAGCGAGATGCGCACCCAGGACAGTCCTGCCCCAATTTGCGAGTCCCTCCAATCGGCACAGTTTTCCAGCAGGAACGCATTGGGCGCCGTCGGGTCGATGACGACCTCATATGTAGCGTCTGCGCCATAGGTAGAGATCAGTTCCTCGTTGAGGTAGATCTCGTCGACCGCTTCGATGGCCCCCTCGCTCAGCACGTAGACGAGGTGCAACCATTCTCCATCAGTCTGGCCACCGGATTGCTCTTGCGCCCAGGACAGCACGCCGCCGGTACTCGCGCGGCCAACAATGTAGCGCGCAGCCGCTTTCGAGGAACGCAGAGTTTGCGATGACGGCTCGCTGCTCGCGCTGTCGAGCTTTGCTGCCTTTACCCCCAGCCCGCCGCTCACCCCAAGCGCTAGCGCCCCGCCTATCAGTGCACCGGCAATACCCCCCGTGGCAAATCCAATAACGGCGCCGGCCGCAACGGCAGCAATGGACTTGACCGCCTTTCCCATTATTCGACCCTCCATACAATTGAGGGCGAGCAATTCACCCGTCGTACACCAGCCTCTGCCGTCGCCCACCAGTCGTTTGCCCAGCGCACGGCCATTGTGCGGCCGTCATCCGATTCGTAGAGCGCCACATCGCCGCGCTGAGCCAGCCTGCTATCAATACGGCGGAAGTGGGCGTCCATGGCATCCTCGACGCAGCCGTGCTTGATCAGCGCGCGTTTGGCGCCGATTTCGCTGTCGTAAGTGCCCCGGTAGTTCGCCGCCGGGTCCGTGCCGCACACAGCGACACAGCAGTCCGCGACGAACATGCAGCAGTCGGTTTCGCCCCATGAAAAAGGCCGCTCAGTGGCGGCCTTGATGGTGTTGCCCAGGCGGGCGGTCCAGTCTCGATATCTCATGAGTAGTCGAACGCCGGGGAGTCTTTCTTTGCGCCCCAGTAGATGGGCCATTCAGATATCTGCGCCACCGCGAACCAGAAACGGTCGCCGGGCTGGCGGCGCTGGTGGTTTTCGTCCGTCCAGCGCTCTGTTCCCTCCCTGCTCCACTCGGCCATGCGATCAGCAAGCGACACGGTGATAGTGTTGTCGCCGCCGTTGCCGGCATAGCTGAATTTCGCAGCGTCCATTCGCCCACTGAACAGCACGTCGGCCGCCATATTGCCGGCCTGGTCGATTACAACGAACAGCAACCGGCCAGGCCGACCACGGCATTTGTCGACCAGAGCCGCCGAAATCAGATTGCTGTCCAAGCCGCTGATCGTGAGATCGACGGTTTTCGCACCGCTGGAGTTGTCGGTCTCCTGCGCCGCGCCGACCTCGCCGAACTGCCCGACGCCGTAGTACACCTGCCCGTCGAGGATCAGCTCGCCCGTTCCGGTATGCGCCCGTACGGTTTCGTTGACGAACTGCAGCTCGGCTGCATAGAGCGCCGTGAATACGCCCGTAGCGATGATGTCGACGACCGACTGACTAAAGGGGAATGCCTGTATCGTCATCAGAAGGCCTCCCGCAGTTCGATGGTTGCGCTACAGGTTAGCGGCTGCAAATCTACGGAAAACACATCTCCGGTGAGCCGCATTTCACACCATGGGACTTGGTATTCAATAGCCGTACCGGCCGGGATGCCGGCACGCACCCGTTTGTTGACTGTGACGACTGCCGCTCCACCCATGGCTGTGGCATCGGCGACGACCTCGAACATGACGCCCTCCAGGGTGATGTAGTCCCCTGCCCGGAACACGATGCCGTTTGCCGTTAGCCCGGAAACGCTCAGGCTGTAGGCATTGGTACTGGCCGCAGCAGCGAGCACTGGCGCCCCAATATTGTCGGCGCGCTGGCGGGTGGTCGCCGGCACCTGGATTGTGCCAGCCATGCCCTGCAGGCGCCCGATCAGCGAAGTCAGCAGCCGCTCCTGCGTGCGGGTCAGTGCGCTGAAACTCATAGAGCAGGTCCAGTACGCGCCTGGATAGCTAACGATCTGCTGGGCGTTAGACAGCGTCGAGGTGAATGCCCGGCTGTTGTAGACGCAGCCCCAACTCATCTGCTGAGGGCATAGGCCGTCGGGCCAGGGTTCAGCCATAGGAATCTCCAAATGAAACCCGGTATCGGTGATGGAAGCCACGTAGTAGTGTTTCGCGTCCTTTTTCCCAAAAGGATGCCCGGCCCCATGGCGGCAACTATAGGCCGGGAATCATGCAAAATTGCTCAGCAGCAACCCGCGAGGTCAATGTGAACGAAAAAGCATTCCAGCAACTTGCCAATCTTGTGCTGGCCCTTTCAAAGGCTCTTGCTCATACGCAGCCCGATGCGGCCAAAGCATTCATCGGAGCCGCAATCTATGCATCGCGGCAAGACGGGAGCGGCGACGAAATCGCTATTCAGGTTTGGGGAAAATGCTTTCCCGGCCAACCTCTCCCGACAGTTGTTTCGAGCGACATTATGGACACGCTGCTAAATAAATCTAAGTCCTAATCTGCTCAAATTGAATGGAGGCATTTTTAATCGATTGCTCGCAAATAATAATGCCTCCGTTCCTTTTTAAAACCCATAGCGGATTTCCTTGATCATCCAGCACGGCACAACAAACATCGTGCTCTAACTCGGCGATATTTAAATTATCTTCGATCATCACATCTTCCTCCTGATCGTCTGCATAATAGGTCCGTTCATGCGGGCATCTTGCTGGATCGCCTGCATCGTCTGCCTCATCGCCCGCGTGACGAGATCCACCGTTTGCTGGCTTACGTCGCCGTTGATATTGAAGGTCTGGCTGACCGGCATGGAGCCCGAGTTGGACGCCGAATTCTGGTTCTTTTGCACGTCCTCCAGTGTGGCGTCCAATTTCGCAGAAGTCTCGGCTGTGGTGACTCGCTCCCCCTTCTGGAGCAGCCAGGTGCCGGTTTCAGGAACGCTGTCGATTCCGTCGTGAGCCATGCCGATTGCAGCTATGTTGCTTACAATCCCGGCGGTGGCAGCCGCGACCGAGGCCATTGCGGCTAGGTTCGCAGGCCATGGGTTGTTTGCGGCCTTTGCCAAGGCATTCTGAATCTGAATAACAGAGTCCGCAATTGCGAATGCTTTGGAGACAGCGAACAGCGCCTTGTACGTCCCAGACTGCTCTCCAGCAAACTGCGCCGTCATGCTGGCCAGATCGCCAAAAATACTCTCAGCCGCAGCCAACTGGGCCACCTGTCTAGCCTGCTCTATCTGTGCGAGCGCATCCTCATGCTGCTTCTTTACTGCCAACTCTTCGGCATCCCAGGTGGCCGTCAGTTCGCCGCGTTCCTTCCTGAACTGATCTAGCATTTTCAGTTGCGCCGCATACCATTCGGCCAACTCCTCTTCAGCCTGGTCAATCTTTAGCAGCTCGCCGAACGCACCTCCAACTTCAGGAGCCAATCCTCCGAATTTTGGAGCATCAGTAGTTGCTGCCCCCGCAATCCTGGCCGCAACTTGATTACGCTCATTTGGCTCCAGCCCCTGCATAGCATCGAGCACTTTCAGGCGCTCGCGCGTCTGGTCGGTAAGCCGCTCCTCGTCGGTGCGCAGGTCGGCGATAAGCTGCTTGTAGTCTTCCTGTGCCTTTTTCTGCTCATCAAAAGTTTGCTTTCTGAGGGCAACCTCCTTCTCAAGTGCAGCATTACGCTTAAGCTGAGCAGATATTAAATCCGCGTTTGCCAGAATAGACTTTTGGTCAGCGGTAAGGTTCTTATTTTCTTTTATGTCGGCAAGCTGCTGCTCCCAGGCGGCTAGCGCGCTCGCTTGAACTCCGAGCTTCTGGTTTACTTTGTCCTGCTCGTTTAGGGCTGCATTCTGCGCCTGAATCTCAGCGTATTGCTTTCTGAGATTGTCGAGCATTCGCTGCCCGGCGTCTTCCCTGTAAGCCTTTGGCGCCTTCTCTTTTGTCCTTTCGTTTATTTCAGCCAGCAGCTTGTCATATGCACCACCAGAGAAATTTTGGCCATCATAGTCAACACCCTCCAGCAAGTCAGGTGTTCTCCCTGTTATTGCCGCCGATTTATACAGATCAAGAAACTGCTCTTTAAGCTTCTTGACTGCGCCCTCTCTCTTCGAGAGCTTAGACGAGT
Organism: Azorhizophilus paspali; assembly: GCF_043587585.2. Lineage (GTDB taxonomy): Bacteria > Pseudomonadota > Gammaproteobacteria > Pseudomonadales > Pseudomonadaceae > Azotobacter > Azotobacter paspali. The sequence goes on along the minus strand of NZ_CP171449.1, from coordinate 1,610,339 downwards.
CGTCAAGCTGATCATTTAGCTTCTTGTCAAGCTCAATTAACTTCTGGTTTGCCTCACCAAACTCTGCACTGGCCTCGGCGGCTTCCTTGTCTGCCTTTTGCCTTTTCAGCAAGGAGTCTAATGTCTTTTGCAGCTCCTCAGTTGAATTTCCTCCGAAACCAAATAGGTTTGACAGCGCTCCTGTTACGCCCCCTTCTTGGCGAGTTCTAAGGATATTTTGAACAATCTCAATTTCCTGGCCAAGGTTTGGGAATAGCTGTGAGCGGAATAATGAGTAGGCCTCACCAATCGCATTTTTGATGTCGATCCAATCACGCTCAACATCAGAAAGAGACTCGCGATACTGCCTAAGACGCTCCTGAGCATTCCGATTCAGTTTCTCGCTAAGCGTATCAAGCGCCTTTTGCGACTCGCCCTGCTCATCAATCGCTTTAATGACCTGAAATTGCTCATAGGTCAGCAGCCCATACTGCTCACTAATCTTTGCGGCAGCATCCGTTGCATTATCCCCCATGCCTGCTAGGGATTTTGCCACCTCATCTACTTCTTTCCCTGTTGTCTCTGCTATTGCAATCGTTGCCTCTATCAGATTCTTAAGCTGGCTTTCTCCGACCTTTGCGCTGCTCGCCAGAGCGATAGCCGCCTTATCCGCGCTAGACAGCGATCCAGTAACGGCAGATGCCTGCTCTGCAATCTGCGCAAGACCAGAGCCGGTAACTCCGGAAGCGTTATTTCCAGCAAAGACAGCTTTGTTGAACTCTGATGCCCGCTTTTCTGCATCATAGAAAGTCAGGGCGAGTACACCAACCACGCTAGCCAAGCCAGCAGTCGGGGTGATCAGTCCGGCAATGTACCCACCAAGCGCCTTGGCCGCAGGCCCGATACCTCCGAACATGTCTTTTAGCTGACCACCCTGCTGGAGTAGCACCATCAGTGGTGGCTGTCCGGCTGCAAGGCTTACGGCAATATCCGTGAACTGGGCAGGAACCCCGCGAAGTGCATTTTCATAGGCTTTGGCGCTCATTGCACCATTGGTCAATCCCCGATTTCCTCGCTGAACAGCATCGAGCTGCTCGTTCAGGATCTTGTTGAGTCGCTCGAACTCTCCAGTCGGGATGATTCCGGCCTTGAAATGCTTTTCAAGCTCAGCCTGCTCTTTCACCAGTCGGTTGATCGCACCAACAACTGGGTCAATTCGCCCAACAAGACTCTCTGCGGCTTGCTCTTGCCGCTGAAAATCCCTGGTAGTTCTTGAAAGCTTTCTCTCTGCGGCATCCATCCCGCGCTCAAAACTGCCTGTATTGGCTATCAAGTCGACTGACAACGTACCAAGCGAATCAGTGGCCATGCTTTTCTCCAGGCAATGAAAAACCCGCCAAAGCGGGTTTAATGCAGTTCCTAACCATTATCTATCAAGACATCTATTTATATTTTCAGCAATTACTTGTAGAGCCCCTAACGCCAAATCAGGGTTTGCCCCTGGCCACGCCCTCAACATTTCTCCCTCTCCCTGCTTCAAATGGCAGGAAGAGTACCAAACCATCATCCCCGCGTCCGCCGGCTAGGCGTCAATCTATCCGGCATTGACGCCTAGCCGGATGGTGGTCTAGTCTCCGCCTGCCGCTGCAAATTCAGCGGCCGGGCTTGGCCGCCCGGATAGGTAAGGCGCACAGCGCCGAATGGCGTTTTTTTGTGCTCGCGTTATGGCGGGCTGTGCGTGGGACACCTTCGGGTGTGCCGGGAACCTTACCCCCGGTCGGCCAACCCGCGCACAGTTCCGCCTCCATTGATGGTCGCAATGGGGCGAACTCCACTCAGGTAAGGAGTTTCACCATGCAAGCCGCTCAAGTTATCCCGTTCCGTTTCGAATCCCGCGAAGTCCGCACTCTGCTGATCGACGGTCAGCCGTGGTTCTGTGCCGCCGACGTGTGCGCCGTTCTGGACTATGCCAACAGCCGCCAGGCGATCCAGAAGAACTGCCGCGAAAAGGGTGTCTCCATCAGAGACACCCCTACCAAGGGCGGGATGCAGGCCATGACCTTCATCGACGAAGGAAACCTGTACCGCCTGATCATCAAGAGCCGGAAGGACGAAGCGCAGCGCTTCGAGTCCTGGGTGTGCGATGAAGTCTTGCCGGCGATCCGCAAGCACGGCCGCTACGAGGACGCAGGCAACCGCATGGGAACCCTGTTGGGCCAGACTATTGGAACCGACGGCTTCCACATGCTCGGCGCCGTCCTCGATGGAAAGGTCCGCCATCTACCGGCGCCTGCCCGCAGGCGAGCAAAGATGCATATCTGGTCTCAGGTGCACAAGGCGTTCAGCGTGGTGAGCGCCGAGGACATTCCGGCCTCCAGCCTTGATGCCGCACGGAACTTCATCGGGTCGTATTCGCTGCCGCTGGAAGGCGAGTGGCTGAGCAAGACCAGCACCAAGGCCGGCACTTTCGCCGATATCCTCGGCCGCCCGATGACGTCTACCGAGCGCTGGCTTGTCTACGCCGACAGCAACGGCAACGAGCATCTCAAGTCGGTCCCCGATGATGCCTGTGTGCTCTCACATCGCGATCTGATCAGGGGAATGCTGGGCTGTGACATTCCTGTACATCCCGATGAAATGTTCGAGTTCGCGCTGGCTGCGATAGCGAACATCAAGATCCGTTACAACAATCAATATTCACGCATCAGGGCGGCCCGGAAAGCCGGCCTGAAAGTCTGAAGCCCTCTGCCGCCGGTCACTGCCGGCGGCAATCCGTCCCGAGCACGCGGGGAACATGCTTCTCAGCCCTGAGAGGCCGGCTTGATCAGGCTTTCCGCTGGAATGCCGAACATGCTGTGCAGCCTCCAGACCATCGGTAGAGTGAGTGCGCGCTTGCCATTCAGGACCTCATACACGCGATTTGTCCTCCCGATGGCTGGCTCAAGATCCTTCGCCGTCAGGCCGGACTGCTCCATGCGGAACTTGATGGCGTCAATCGGGTTCGGCAAGTCTATGGGGAAGTGCTTCGACTCGTATGCCTCGATCAGTGTCACCATGACATCGAAACGATCACCCTCTGGAGTTCCAGGCTCCAGCTCATGATCGAACAAGGCCGACACCTCCTTGAGCGCTGCGCGATAGTCTTGGTCGGTGCGAATTGGGCGAATGTCCATGGCGGTCACTCCTTATCTACCTAATCATCAAAGAACTCGGCAGGATCAAGCGGCAAATGGATGGTTTTCGCCAAGAAAATTCCAATTATCGACTGGACACCTTGCAGCCCGAAAAGCAATTGCTTGGCAGCAGCAAAGCTCGCCCCGCGCGTGATTACGTCGTCAACAACCATCACCGTTTGTTTCAGTGGTACGCAAATTTGGCCACGATCAATCTGCAACTGTGCAGCAATCTCTTCCGGACTAGCCCTTTCACTACAGCGATGCTGAGGATCACGAGCGGCTGTCTGTAGCAGTAGCGGGCGAATATCCATGCCGGGATGTTTTCTAGCAGCTACCTGCAAAACAAGAACCATTCGATCATCATAAAGTTCGTGGCCAATCGGCTTTGAGCAAGGAAATGGCACAAATGTAACGTTCTCTGTACAAAAATCCCAATTTAAATTCGTTTCAGCGATTTCATTGCCCCAATATTCAATTGCGTTCCGCTTCCAGCGAAGCTCAAGCGGCGGAACCGTTGGCCTCTTTTTGAGGTTGGATATGTGCTGATTAGTCTCGCTAGCACGAAAACCAGCACGAGCTGTGTACTCACCTAAGTGATAGCACTTATCACCATCCTCTAAAAAGCGGAAGTCACGGTGATCAAGCTGGGTTAGTCGCATCGCGCATCAGTGCTTCCATGATCTGAGTAACGTTCCCAACGCGAATAGCCCCCTGCTTTTCGAATCTAGCGGGCCAAGTAAGCTCCGGGTTTCTGAAGCAACTTTCCAAGATGAATAGCTTCCTTCCTTGAGCAAGCGCAGCCCTGGCCTGCACCAGGGTTCCCGACGTATTGCCAGCCTCAACAATGACAGTTGCCTGTGTCAAGGCCGACATAGTCACGTTGCGGGCCGGGAAAAACAGCCTGTTTGCTTTGTAGTTCTGCTGAGAGTATCGAAGGAACGGTACCTGAGACACCAGTAGGAATTTATCTGCTATTTCTTCTTGCAGCCCCTTGTTTTCCTTGGGGTAATAATCAAAAAGTGGCGTGCCAATCACCGCTATGGTATTGCCTTTCGATTCGATAGCGGCTGTGTGAGCGGCGGTGTCGATTCCCTTCGCAAGTCCAGACACAACCGTGAAGCCCTCTCGCACAAGAGCATGAGCGATGCGCTTTGCATTCAGCTCGCCATCGGGCGTCGGGTTTCTAGTGCCTACGATCGCAACTCCCGGCGTCTCCACCAGCTCCCAGTTGCCACGGTAGTAGAGGACTTCCACGGGGTGATCCGCATCACGCAGCTTGCTTGGATACTCTCCAGCGCCGTTGACCCGAATGCCAACACTCCTCAGCCGCTCCTCGCCCAGCATGGCCAGCAGCTTTTCCTTCGCAGCTTGAATTTCTGCCATGGGCACAAGCTCAGACGGGACAGAGCCAGGGTTCTTGCGGAACAAGTCGGCAAGATTAGCGAACCATGCCCCCTGGCCAAGCCAAAGCGATTCGTAAGCGCACATCTCGTCCATGGGAACGATTGGTGGCGCCGCGAATATCTTGGCGAGATGGGCTTTGTTCATGGTCATCTGGGGGGCGAAATCAAAAAGCATCCGTTGCTCTGGGCCTGGGCTTCTGAGGCTGGTTGCTTGGCAAGGCCTTTCTCCTGCCAAGCGCCACGATAAGATGATCTTATATCAAACCCCACCGTGCTGCTTCACAACCTATCTCCACAAGCCAGAACCTGGATTCTGGCCAAAAGGGTGGCCGTCCTTGGCCGGAAGCGCCTTGCGGGCCTCGGTAACGTCCAATCCCGTATTCACCTCGATCATGCTCAGCGTGCAAGCCATGGCAATGCCAGGGTTTACGCCTGGAACCTGCTTGATAGATTCTCCGATCAGCAGCAGCGCGGAGACAGTATCTTGCATGTCGGCGGCAATCGCAGGCATATGGCCTGAAACCTTCTGCTCAAGCTCATGGATGCGGCGGATGACCTTGTGGCGAAGGGGGATGCTGTAGCCGGTCACCAGCGTCTCGGTCAGCTCGCGGTCAAGATGGAACTGTTTCGTGTAGCCGCGAGAATCTTTCTCCTCGGCGACATGGCGCAAATCTGCGCCATCCTCTGCGAGTGCCTCAAGCATCACCCGAATGTCACGGATCACGTCTTTGTGCTGCTTCCCGGTCAGCTTGGCAATCTCGCGGGAAGACATGGTTACAGGCACGGTCATCAGCGCGCTCATGCTGCGGCCCTCCCGAGACTGACGGAAGCCAACTCGGTCGCGCAGTGCTTCTTCACGTGCGCGGCAGAGCCAAGTCCATCCCACAGGAAGCCCAGCATCTCGGCTCCAGCCTGGCAGCCGAGACCGCCCAGGTGATGGTACAGCCGGTAGCGCTCGAAGACGGCATAGGTCTGCTCGACGCAGTGGATCAGGCAGCCAATGTTCGACCACTCCGCGATTCCGACGCTGCGCTCCTCCTTCGGCATCCAATCGCCCTCGATGGCGTAGGCGGCGATGAAGTTACGGGCAGCGTCGAGACTGGAGGCCGGGATGTCTTCGACAGTGGAAACGCTGAAGCCCTTCCGTACCTGCGACCAGATGTGATTCTTGGCGCCGGTGCGCAGCTTCGCCGGCAGGTGGCGAACCTTTCCGTCCAGCACCGCCGCCAGGCAGTGGAAGCCGTCGGTTCCAATAGTCTGGCCCAACAGGGTTCCCATGCGGTTGCCTGCGTCCTCGTAGCGGCCATGCTTGCGGATCGCCGGCAGGACCTCGGCGGTGACCCACTTGCGGAATGCATGCGGCTTGCTGCCCTTCTTCACTGCATCCCGGCACCGAAGGATCAGCGTGTACAGGCCAGACTCGCTGATGATGTTCACCTCGCCTTGACGCCCTAACTTGAAGTTAGACCGTTCATCATCGTCCAGTGATTGCAGGGCCTTGGTCGTGTTGGTCTGGCCGAGGATCGCGCACACGTCCGCAGCGACGAACCACGGATCGCCATTGATCGTAATGGCCCGTACGCTCTCGCCGCGGAAGTCGAAGGGGATGATCTGGGCTGCTGCTGTGCTATTCTTACTCATGACGTTTGATTCCTTGGTGATTTTGACGTTGCCTTCAGAAGCCCCGGGTGTTGCGAGCACCTGGGGCTTCTTCGTTTCAGGCTGTTGCCTGCTCGCGTTGCTCATCTTCCTGCATCGCCTTTTCCAAGATTTTCCCAATCAGCCAATTCTGGCTGCGCTCTTCTTGCGAAGATTTGCGCTCCAGCCATGCCTTAAGCCCCGACGGCACCCTAATCTTCACTTGTGCTGCTTGGTTTCTCATGATTTCCTCGCCAATTTATGGACCTAAATGGTCCAAACAAATAATGGACCTAACAGGTCCATTGCGTCAAGAACCAATCTGGTCCTAAATTCCGCCGCATGAAACAGACAGACCCGCAGTTCAAGCTGCGCCTCCCCGCTGAGCTGAAGGCGCGAATAGATCAGGCAGCAGCAGACAGCCACCGCTCCATCAATGCGGAGATCGTCGCGCGCTTGGCCGCCAGCTTTGAGCCAGCACGCGAATCGTCCGCCGTTAGAGAGCCGGTATCGCTATATGGCAGCTACACGTCCTCTGCTCAGCTCATCGGTACGCTAACTGAGGTTCAGGAGCAGATGGCGGCCCTGCAGGCCCAGTTGAGAGCCGCTCACGAGAAAGAGCACGGGCAGGCGCTGGAAAACTCGAAAAAGGAATAACCCGACCAAGGACCGGCCATGCCATCCAACCGCTTTGTGACCATCGACGTAGAAACCGCAAACTCATGGTTCGGCTCAATCTGCCAGATCGGCGTGGTTGAGTTCGCCGACGGCGAGATCGTTCGAGAATGGGAAACCCTTGTTGACCCAGAGTGTGAGTTTCACGACTTCAACGTCAGGCTGCACAAGATCACGCCTGATCAGGTCGTCGGCGCTCCGAAATTCCATTCCGCCCTTGAGGTAGTTCGCGAACTGGCTGGCAGCTCCCTGGTCAGTAGCTATGGCCCCTTCGACCGATCGGCATTCAGCCAAGCCTGCAGCACCCGTGCCCTGCTGAACCTCGACAATCCATGGCTAAACATCCACTCCGTGGTGAAGCGCGCATGGCAAGACAAGTACGCAGGCGGCGGTTTCCGTCTCAATTCCGTGTGCAAGTACCTGGGGATCAAGCTCCCCCGCCACCACAATGCTATCGATGACGCCAGAGCGGCCGGGCTGATCCTGCTAAGGGCTGCGGAGGAAACCGGCATCCAGCCAGACGGATGGATAGCCAGAAATCGCCGGCCTATTCGGTCGGCAAACATGCCAGACACAGAGATAGTCGTTAACCAGGATGGCCCGCTCGCCGGCGAGAGCATTGTCTTCACTGGAGCGCTTCAGATGCCTCGCCAGCAGGCCCAGGCAATTGCGGCTTCCATTGGATGCGCTCCGACCAATAGCGTCACCAAGAAAACGACCATCTTGGTGGTGGGCGACCAAGACCTATCCAAACTCTCAGGCAAGGCCAAGAGCAGCAAGCACATCAAGGCGGAAGAGCTTATCGAGGCCGGCCAGGACATTCAGATCATCAGCGAGACTGATTTCCTTGCCATGGTCGCCATTGACCAGTCAGACCAATCGTCGCTTTAACCGTCAAACTTCCCTGGCCCCACCCTGCCAGCCCAAGGAATAACCCCAAAGGACCCGCAATGCCGATCAAGAGTCTGTCAAAAGCCCTCCCCAAAGACCCAGACAATCCCGGCTGGGTGCTCGGGTGGGCCGTGGTAAGGAGTGCTCCCTGGAGCTTTATCGACATCTATGCGTCGAAAGAAGTGGCAGAGGTCGAGGCTGCTCGTCTAGGAGATGGCTATTCGGCCGAGTACGGGTCGCACCACCTTGGCAGCGACGACTTTGTTAGCTTTGGCTAGACATGACCGCTGGGGTGAATCAGGCCCCCTCCTCAACCCACAGCTCTGCCTGCGCCCGGCCCGCCAGCGTCAATGCCTCGGTCAGTTCAGCGGCGGTCGCTTGGATAACGGAGTTGTCGGCCAGCACCCAACGGAGCGTCGCCCCATCGCCTGCCGCTTGCAGGCCGATGATTGCTCGGGCCATTCGCCCCTGGCTGATCTCATCGCCGTCGAACGAATTACCGGCGGCGGTGGTGACGGTGATCTGCGCGACGCTGCTCGCGCGCTGGGCCTTCCAAGCTCCGCGGGCCTGCACGGCGGCGGCTGCCGCCTTGGCCTCGGCAGTCTGTACCTTTCCCCAGTCGATCATTCTGCCGCCTCCTCTGCGACGCCAAGCCCGGTGAATACGGGCGCCTCGGGTTCAGGGTCATGCGGGATCGGCACGGGGCCATCCTCGGTCACCTCGATTGACGCGGGGAACCGCAACGCTTCACTGGCGTTGGGACCGTGCGGCAGGCGCAGGGTCAGGCGAAGCTCACCGTCGACCCGCTCGACCGGACCGGCGAAGTGCGGAGAATCGATAGCCTCCGCCGGCAGCGTGGCGCCTTCGGGCAGCGGGCCGAAGTCGAACGACTGGCCGTTGATAGTTAGCACATCTACGCTCACGGAGACGGATAGTGTTTCGTCCGAGCGGATAGGGGAAAATTTGATTTGCATTTAGTACCACTGGCCGACGGCCATCAGTCTGATTATGGCTGTAAATGATTGATTCGAAAGGACCATTGCTCGCCATTTCCCTCCGGTGCCGTTGACAATTGACCAGGGGCCGTGTAGTGCGGTAAGCACTGTCGCATCACCGTCCGGCCGAAGCGCGGCCCCAAACACTCGCAGCGATCCGGTAACCCAGCCGCCCACGGGCATAGTCCATTCGATTGCGTTGGAACCGTACATCCCGTTCGGCTCTGCAACAGCATTAACGGCACCAGTCGTTAGCGCGCCGAAGGCCATCTGTGTCCCATCGGCAAACCGGACGTAAGTCCCGTTTGCATTGCTTCCGTGCTCTATAAGCGCGCCGCTCGGGAGACCGTTCGTCATGCTTACAGTGCCCAGCACGCTCCGCTGGTGATAAATCTCTACCCAACCACCCCATATTTGGGCTGATCGTTGACGAAAGAAGATCCGGCCGTCCAGCCCCGCCATTCCATACGCGATTTGGGTTATCCAGTCGCCGTTATGGATCTTTTGGTCTATCAGAAACCACCCGCTGCTACCGAGCGGGGCATTTAGCAGGCTTGCCCCCATGAATTGGATGCTCACCAAGGGCAGATTGTTGAAATCGCTTACCCCTTGAGTGAGGCCTGACACTATTTCCTGTACGTTCCCTGCTGCCGACCCGACTAGACGGGACGCTGCGTGCGCGCTAGTGGAAAAATTCGCGTTGATCTTTGTAAATGCGCCGCGCGCAGTATCACCGTCTGCGCCGCTGGGCGGGGTACCGAGGTTGATGATCTGGATTGCCATGAATTACCTCGAAATTAGGCCGTGTTACTGCCACTGCGCTATCGCCTGCTCCGGCCTACTTCACTCTTGCCATTCGCAGGATGGCTGCGAACTGCTCCAGCGTTGCCTCAGGCTCATCTTCGACTGACTGATCGTAATCAGGGAGGAAGTCGCTGATATCCAGTTTTCCGCCATGCACTGCCTGAATGACCCAACAAACCTTAGCGATCATGGCCTCAAGGCGTCGAGTATGGCTAAGAGGCCCATTCGACTGGATGAAAGAGGCCCATTGCTGGGCCTCCCTGTAACTCATGCGCGACTTCGCTTCTACAACGGTCTTCCCTCCGACGCCAGCCAGCACAAGCTCATGCCAGAAAACGTCGGAGGGTTCTAGTTTTTTGCCTGATCGCCCGTGTAGCCGTTGGCTTCGTTGATAGCCCTCAGAAGGGAAAAGAACAGGCTCGCACAGAGCTTGCCTTCGCCGGTTTCCGGGTCACCTGTGATCTGGGTTGCATCCGTGAAAACAGGATCACCTGATTTTCTGACAATAGATGCCATGATGCGGGAAACCAGAACGTCGCTGCCCTCCTTCTGAAGTTCGAATTCCCGCAACGCTTGATCGTAGGACGATAGACGAACACAGATCTTGGCAGTATGGGTCGCTGCTCCGACGCTCCATGAAATTTCTTTCTCTACGGGAGCACCAACAACGGCGCCGGTCGACTTGATCAGGTCGAGGCTGAAGTCTGTCATGAGTTTTCCTTAGCTTGCGGATTTCGGGATCAGCACCGGCTCGCCAGACACTTGAATACCAATGCTGGATGTAACAACGGCGTTCTGTGCGAACTCGAAGCTGAAGCTGTTCATGTAGCCTTCGAAGAGCAGCCAAGATCGATCCTCTGGCAGATCGAAGTCGTACTCCCCAGAACTGTCAGCAACAGCCGTCGGCACACTCGCGCCATCAGACCAGCCAGCCGCCCAATCCAGACTCCGGCCGGAATTTTTCAACTCCAGTAGGCGGATATGTACAGGGTTTTGCGGGTTCGTATTGATACTGAATGTCGCGGTTCCAGGAGTTGCCAGGCCTGCGACATAGCTGCGTGCGGTCTCGTTCAGGCAGGTCGTTTCGATCTGGTCGATTGACGTGTCGATACCTGACAGAGATGTGATGCAGCCAGCGTTCATGACCTCATTGGTGTCAGGGTCGATAAAAAAGAGGTCTGTGCCCTGGGCTTTGACCACGTTGTTTCGTGCCATCTTGGCCTCCTCGGATTTTCAAGTCCGGGGAGGCGTGGCGATCAGCGGGGCCGCTCGGCGAGGCTGGTCTGCGTGCCCGGTGGTGCGGGTATCGTTTAGTTGGTGGTTTCGTGCTCTTTGAGCCAGCGCTCCCATGCGGCAATAGCGGCTTTGGCTGCGCGGATCAGGCTGCGGTGCAGTTCTTTGGTGATTTCGCTCATGTGGGCTCCAGAAACGACGAAGCCCGCACTAGGCGGGCGTTTTGGCGTTCTGTGGCGGTCAGGCAGCATCGAAGCCGAGCGTCATCTGCAACTGGTTGCGCCAGTGGTCGAATTCGTGCTCAAGGCCTGGCTTGCGCCATCGCCACCTGGCTAACTCGCTTGCGCTTATGCTGGCCTTGCCCTGGCCGATCTCCAGGTTGCGGCAGGCGCTTTCGTAGTGCTGGCGGATCGCTCCGCCCCCATGCAGCAAGGCATCGATCTGCAAATCGCACCAGACTGCGAAATCCACGTTCAGCCAGCGAGCGAAGGCTACGGCGAGCTTTGGGTGGAGCCAGGTTCCACCTCCGGTTTCCGGCGCGCCGGCCCTCGTCTTGACCAGCCCGGTCGCCTTGGATAGGCGAAGGATCTTCGCTTGAGTTGAGGCCTTAGAGCTATCTAAGCCATTGATTTTGTTTAATTCCTCAAAAATCCCTGTTTTGGTTTCAGCGCCCAGCGCTCGTGCCAGGGCCACCAGATACCCGACAGTGTCGGGCAGACGTAGCCACTCATAGGGCTCCCGGCCAAACCGCGCAGATATCTCTGTCGCATGAAGCCAACCATCCGTGTTGAAGCGAATCTGATGGCCTTGATAGTGGAGCGGGATGACGTTGCTCATGGGGTTACCTTACTCATCAGTCGAATAGGAGCGCAGCCGGGCCGGCGGATGAGCGGACACCGGTTCTTCGATTGGCCGATCTAGGCTGCGTTTTCGGTTGCCTTGCGGCGGGAAAAGAAAACCCCGCTCGGCGGCGGGGTCTGGAGTGGCTGCTTTGTAGGAGGGTGCCTCTCGATGTGACTTAAGGACGTTGCTCGATCCAGGTCACATCGAAGCTTGAGCGGTAATTCATGGTATGTGGGTCGCGGTATTCGCCGTTGTAGCTGGCCACATGGCAGTCGAGTTCAATAGCGTATTCGATAGCGTCGGCTACCGCGCGAGCAGAGGATTCGCTATCCGCATAGACGTCGATCTGGATTCGGTAGCGGGCGCCCCCTGGGCGGCAATTCAAGTTGTTGTAGGGGGCGCCTCCGCCGGCCAACCGCCATACCGCATAGGGTTTCTGGACGTTTTGCGGGGCCTGCCCAAATAAGAAGAACCGAACTGCGGGCGGCGCTCCGAGCAATGCGGTAACTCCTGCATCGGCAGAAATCCTGGCGAAGATCGGCGGATACATCAGTATTCACCCAACTTGATCAATTGGTAGCGCGCGGAGCTGATGAATTCGCGAAAGATGGCCTCTCGGTTCTGCTCCAGCGCCGGCCGGACGAATGGATGAGCCGCTGAATGTTCGGTTCCAAGTTCTACCCACCACCAATAGAATGTGTTGCCGCCACCCTGCCCTTTCTTTCGCTTCCTCACTCCAACGGATACATATGCTGCGCCCATCTCTTCGCCGAGTTTTTTACGCTCAACGAGGACTATATTTTTGGCAATTGTCGGCCACGTCTTCGGATCATCGATTCGCCAGGCGCGCTCCTCTGCATCAGCCCTGACTATCTCCATGGCATCCTTCGCCGCCGGGACAGCAACTTGTCGCCGCATGTTTTGAGACAGATTGCGGAATCTGGCCACAATGTCATTTGCGCCACGCAGCTTGTATTCGATGAAGTCAGCCACGGAACCTCCGAAACGCGAAGCTGGTGATGCCCTCCCGGCCCAATTCAGACTCCTTCTCGTTGATCTCGACACAGCCGAAACCCTGTCGGGCGCACCATCCAATCAGGCCGTGCAGGCTGAAATAATACAGGTGCTCGGCCGGCTTATAATGCTTGCTCGCCAGGCAGTGCTTCGCGTCCTTGTAGACCGGCATAGCGACGAAAACCCACTCTCCAACGTGATCCAGCAGCCGCTCCGGCTCCGGGATGTGTTCGAGGCTGTCCCAACATGTGATCGCTTCGGCGTGGTGCTGGTAAAGGTCATAGTAGCGGTCACGCTTCTTAAGCCACGCAACCGCCTCCGGGTTCACGTCGAATCCCATGCCGCCCACCGCCAGCACGAAGCGGCCACCGCCGATGCCGATGTCCACGGGCGAAATCTGAGTATGCCTGCGCACCATTTCCACTCGGGCGCGGGTCAGGGCTTCGCCCATCGGGGTGGCGTCCAGGGCCTGGTATTTCTGGAAGTACGGGCCGCTGTAGTCCATCGGCCGGCGTCCGTGCCAGCCCATGCCAAGTTCCTCAGACCAGAGCAGGCAGTCGGTCAGCCCAGGCGGCAAAGCGAGCGTCATGATCGGTGATCCTCTTGTCGCAGGCGTGCTGTTTCAGTGTGCAGCGGCAGTAGTTGTCCGGCACCGCGAATGCGATTCGGGACAGATCCATGCACGGGTCGGTGATGCGCTCGGGCGAGTTGTAGCCGCCCTGCCCGCCGCAGATGATCCAGGCCGGAACCTTGGCGGCGATGCTGGCCGGTACGATCCAGCCAATACCACCGATCACGGCGGCGGCGTGCTGGAGCAGGGCCAGCAGTTGCTCGACCGGTAACTCGCCCTTGTGGTACTGGATATCCGCCGGCGGCAGCGGATCGAGCGCCCATTCCTTGCCCGGCTCCAGGTCGGCCACGGACACCACTTTCCAGCCCCTGTGGCGCATTTCGGCAGCAGCGCTGGCGATGTACTTGGGCAGCGGGTTGCGCGTGTCAGCCCGCCATTCAGCCCGCACCGTTGCCGGGCGTACCAGCACATACCGGCCCTCTACAGGCGATGGCCCGAGGTCCGGCAGGTCGAACTCGCCTGGCTCGCACCGAAAGGCCTTGCGCAGGCCCTGAATGATCGGCATCTGGCCGTAGTGGATGCGAAGCTGGCCGCCACCGGCAGGCCGATGCCACTCGTGGGCGCGCTGGATGTTCTTGGACTGGGTGCGGAGCTGGGTTGCTGGGCGGACGCACTTGACCGTGAGGTCTTTCAGGAGCTGAGGCCAGCAAGTTTCAACGTAGCTGCCTGGGTATTTCTTCACGAACGCTCGACAGAAAATCGAATCACCTAATCCCTGCATCGAGCGAATGAACAAAGCGCCTCCTCAAGACTCAAGCGCGGGAAACAGATCAATGCTGTCTCGCGCGAGCAATTCAGCACTTCTACGCCAGTCGCTCTGGCCTCGGCGGCAACCTGCGCGAACTGCCGATGCCATCCAGCCACCTTCTTGGCGTCCGGGTTCTTCGTTCTCTCGTGGTCGCCATGCCAATGCGAGCCATTTGCCAGCGAGCAGTCGTAACCCAGCAGCAGAATTCGGCTTGCGCCTTGCCAGATGGCGAACTGAATTGCCCGCATGCCGCTGTTGTATTCCCCATGGGCTGGATGGTGGTTCACGCCGAATCGCTGAGCCGCCTGGCGAGTGCAAGACCAGCGTTCGGCTGGAATGTCGATCTCGGCGCCATAGGCGGTCCACCAGCAAGCATCGCCCGCATAAACAATCTCGGCGAAACGCGCCATCCGCCATGAGCTGTTCACGGCAATGGCCGGAATACCGGCCTTCTCTATAGTCTCGCAGTCAGAAGCCTCCAAACTTGGACCTGACGCTATACAGCAGACAGTTTTGCCACCGAACCTCATCGAGTCTCCAACAAAAAAGGCGACCCTTTCGGAGTCGCCTTTTCGTGCCGTGATTGCTATCTCCACCGCATAGCCGCCCATATGAGCGGCTATATTCGAAAACTGTGCGATGCGCTTGGTGTGACTGTCGTCTACAAGGTGGACGGAACGGAGATAACGGGGCCTTAGCCCTGGTTTACGCCCTGGCTCACTGGTGCGCTCAGGTATTCCAGGCCGCTTTCTTTGTCCGAAAGCCAGCCAGCGGGGTTGTATATCTTGCCCCTGTGGACGATGCGCATGGAGGCATCCAGGCCGTCGCGATAGCGGATGGTGATCCTGGCCGATACCTCTGACTGCACTGCCTGGGCGGCGATGAACTCGCGAGCGCTAAGCGGCTCAACCGCAGCCGGCACGCTCGGCCAGATGGTGACCCAATTGTCGATGATCTCGCCGGTAAAGGGGTCTTGCGTCTGCTGCCGAGCCTGAATATCAACCCGGTGCCGAAGCCTGCCTGCTGCCAATGCCATGTTTCACCTCACGCCAGGGCGGGATCGCGCAGTTGGTACAGCAGAGCGACAACAGGGCGAGGCAAATAACCAAATCCCCATTGCGTCGGAACTTCGCCGTCCTGATCGGCCTCGCGATGCTTGTAGAGTTCGCCCAACAACAGCTTTACTGCTGCCTTGATCTGCCAGCGGATGACAAGGCCGCTACTATCGTAGACGTAGACGATCTCGCCGTTGCTGTCCGTGACGATTGCGCCTTGCTCGTTGCGCTCGGGCTGGCCGATAGGAGCCCCCTTCAGGTAATCAAGAACCGCCTCGGAGGCTTCCAGAACCTTTCGCTCGATCTCGGCGTCATCATCATCGTGATCGACCAGCAGATGAGCTTTTGCCTCTTCCAGGGTGATAAGGTTCATAGCACTTTACCGCCCGCGAAATTGCCGACCTTTACGATGCCCCGGATCGGCACGCCCTGGCAGCCATAAATTACGCACCGCAGCTTGATCTCGGTATCGGTGGAGACGTTGGCTGTAAGGTAGGGCGTCTCTTGCGGGACTGTTTCCGGGCCAGGGCTCATCTGCCATCCCTCATTGTAACGGTCCAAACTCTTCACGAAATAAGCTGTGCCAGAACGCACGAAGCGCAAATCAAGCGACACCCCGCCGACTCCCGACAGTCCGAAATAGACCGTCTTGCCAAGTCCCCTCAGGATATTGCCAGTAGCCAGAGATGCCAGGGGGATAACTTGTTCGAGAGCTAGCGTGGAGCCTGCGCTCGTCGGCGTGCCGCCCAGTTCAAAACATTGGTATTCACCGCCGTCCGGATTAGCCTCTTTAAAGCAACGCGCCGTGCCACCGGCAAAGCTTGAACCGGCCACGTTCCAGCCTGTGGCCACCTCACCGACGATGGTGCCAGTACCCGACTTGGTGCCGCTGGTACCGAGCATCAATGGGTTAGCGGTTAGCCAGCCTGCTTTGCTGTTGGTTGCATCGTAAGGCTCGTCGTAGGTCGGCAAGCTCAGCGGCACGCCGAAAAGTTCGATCAGCGGGGCGGCGCCGCACTTCGCGATTTTTAGCGCACCCGGCTGGGCCGGATGCAGGCCCTCTACGTAGTCCGCCGCAGTCATCAGTGGCCAGGGGTCTACAACGATGACACCCATGTCGGGGACATGGGTCAGATACCACTCTCTCATTGCCAGGTGATTGATGAGTTGCTGCCCGCTCAGCGCATAATCGCCGAAGGTCGGTAGTTCGGCGATTGCACACGAGATCTTGCCGGCATCGAGTTGCATACGCAGGCCAGTTTCCACGTTCCGCTTGCTGCGAGTCAGCGAGAAATTGTTGCTCGCCAGCCGATCGTTCACGCTGATCAGGTTCATGAACGCATCGCCTCCATTGGCGATGTAAGTCGCCATGTTGTCCAGCCAATCCTTAGTGGTATGGCCCGGCGTGGCGTTGCAGCGCCCCTTGTCCGTCCGCACGCGACCGCCGGACTGGCTGCAGTAGTGCGCACCGTGACCGTAGTTCTCCCCGGTGATCGACGGCGCGGTGCCACCGAAGCTGTTAGCCGTCCGGCTATCGCCAGTCAGTGCGATATAGCGGTCCAATGGCTTCATGCCTGCAGTCCGCGCGATACTCCGCACGAAATCGCCGCGCTGCGACGCGAATAGCGGGTTACCGATCATTTCCCAGAATCTCCAATTTGGCTGCCCCGGTTGCGCTCAGACGCACAGCCGTAACGCGGAAAAGGAAGACATCTGCGGTCGTATTGGGGACCTCTCCATGCGCCCAGTCCTGCCATACTGCATCGCCACTGTAGACCTCTGCGCGACTTGAAGTCGTGAACTGGCATTTGGCGTATGCCTGGCTTTCAGGGATAACAGTAACGGTCACTTCGCGTAGCTCGGAAATCATGCGCGGCGCTGAAACACCTGCCTCCGTGACAGATGCTGACAGTTGCTTGATCATTTTTGCCCCTTTATCTGGCGATGAATCGGTTCAAATCGGTGTTGGCTTGATGCTCACGCCTTTACTCGGATCATGCCGCGAGGCGTTGTCGCGCAGGTCTTTGCCGTCCCGTCCCTTCTTCACGACAAGACGCCAGTCCGCAGAGCCGCCAGGTACGCCTTCCGGTGCGTCCCTCTGGGCGATCCAGTAGCAACCGCCGTAAGTGGTACCGTCGCCTTTCTCGTACTCTGCAACTTTCTTGGCCGAAAACACGCCGCGGTCGATGAGCGCCGGAATCTTCACGGACTTCTCGATCACGGTGTCGCCGGCCTGCATTTTCACGGTGACGGTGCGCCCGTCTTCGCCGAGGCTTAGGTCGAAGGACTCAAGCGGAAGCGCATCGCGCCCATCTTTTGGCCTCGGCATTCGGTCGGCGGCCTTGTCGAAGGTGTCGCGCGCCTGACGCTCCCAAGAGAGAGTCAGGTCGGAGAACCGGCGCTCGAAGGTAGCCGCGACTTCCTCAACGCTCGGAACAGCCGGTAGTTGGATAGATTTCACCAGCTCGCCGAGATGCGAGCGCAGCGCATCCATGTCCGCATCCTGGCCCTTCTTTGCGGGCGGCAGTGCTTTCACAGCAGATCCCACTAGTTCAGCGAGAAGCGGGCGCACTTCTTCGCGCACTTCTTCGATAGTGACGGACTTGCCGTCTTTCGCCGGAGGCACTTCGGCAACAGCCTTGGCCACCTCTTCGCGGATCATCGGTGCCACATCTTCTATAGTGACCGACTTGCCATCCTCGGGCAGTTTCAGTTCGCCGAGAGCCTTGATCAGTGACTCGCGGGCCTCCTCGGCCTTTTCCAGCGGTTCGGCCAAAGCCTGATCGACATCGATTCGTAGCGCCTTGATCGCCTCGTCGAGAACCGGGCGCACGTCATCCAGGGTGATGGACTTGCCGTCTTGCGGAACCGGCAGCGCAGCCACAAGGCCGTCCAAGTGCGCCTTCATGGCCTCCATGTCGGCATCTTTGCCCGGCTCGCCATCCTTCGGAGCCGGGATCAGGGAAGCGGCCTGCTTGGCGACTTCCTCTATGCTCGGGCGCTCCGAGAGCGCCTTCTCCAGCGCGGCAATTTGCCGATCGCGCTCGGCAATCTGCACCTTGAATTCATCGCGCAGGGTGGATTTAGCCTGATCCAACAGGCGGCCGAACACCGGCGCCAATGCCTTCGCCTGCGCCTCTATTTCACGCATGTTCGGCATTGGTCAGCTCCTTTTCGATTAGCAGCGCCAACATGCGTGCCTGGTCTTCAATTTCTTCGTCGCTCGGCTCTTCCGGCTCAAGATCGGACGGTGCCGGCTGTGTCGTGCTGAATGGATCGGCCTGTGCATCTCGGCGAGCCAGTGCCTCAAGCGAGAAGTTCTGCTGCTGGAGGTATATCGCATCGCCGCCGGTTTTCGGCGCCAGGTCGAAGTTCCGACGGGCTTCGTTCGGGGTCTTGATAGCGCCGCCAACCAGCTTGGCTTCGTAATCAGCTTGCTTACTCGGGTCCATCCGCAGGAGCGGCCACAGATCAAGCTCAACGCCGAGCGGTGCGCTGATCTTCAAACCATCATCGAGCAGGTTTTCCATTGCCTCGACGTGGGTCTGCAGAGCGTCCGAGTAGTAGAGTTGGTTGATATCGTCGACCTTCATGCCAGCCGGGATGGAGCCGATGCCGACCTTGAACGGCGGAATGCCGAACGGCTGGCAGATTTGCTCGTCTGAGTAGCGCAGTTGCTCGACCATCTGGGCGTCCACCGACTTGGCGGCCAACGAGACGAACTGCAAGCCATCGCCAACTACGGCGACCTTGCCCGCATTGGACCCGGTGAAACTCTCGTTCCAGTAGGTCTTCAGCCTCTCGGCGGTAGAATCGTTGATTGCGCCGGGAGCGGAGAGTATTCCGGACGGCTGGGCATTGTTGGCGAAAAACTCCGACGACGAGCGCAGGATGCGCATGTTCTTCAGTGCCGGCCAGTAGGCGGCGGCAATCGGCGGTAGGCCAATCAGCGGGTGGAATGGACAGATGCAGCGGTCATGGATGATCTCCGAGGCCGGCACGATCAGTTGACCACCATCCTCCGGCAACAGGTTCAGATTGTCGATGTCGAGCTGGTAGAACACTTCACTCGAATCCGAAACCAGCGGCAGCACGCGGCATGGGTCGAGAATGTATAGGCCGACCACCACTCCACGGTTGTCGCGCTCTTTTAGAATGTAGGCATTGCCCTGGCTCAGCTTCGACAGCACCCACGCCTCGCGGAACTGCTGCTGAATTTGGTAGTGGTTCGGTTTGCGCAGCACCGGGCTGTAAGCCGGATTTTCGACTACCGACCAGATCCCGCTGGCATCCTTGGCCTTGAGCTGGAACGGCAGCTTGCCAATGTCCGTGGCGATGCGCGACACGCAGGCATACAGCGTCGGATACTGTAGCAGGCTATCCAGACGCTCTTCTTTGTTGCGCTGCCATGCCCCGGCGAACGGCTCACGAATCAGCGGCCACCAGCCACGGGACACCGGCACCTGCGACAGGGCCTTCTGGCTGCGGGTGATTTCGAAGCCGAAGAGGCGCATGTGTTACTCCTGTGCCTTATGGGGGCGGCCGCGCTTCTTGGTCGCTGGTTGTTCTTCCAGGTGTTCCTCGGCTGACTCTTCGACCACGGCAAGCCCGACAACTGGCTCGGTTTCCGTCAGAACCTTGGTCTGGTACTGCGCGGCAGGTTGATCGGGCCAGCGCGCCCGCTTCATCTTCACCAGCACCTCGGCGTATTTCCGGCCCATTGTCTTAAGCTTGCCGCTTTTCAAATCAATGACTTGAACGTTCATAGCCCCTCCTGAGAACCGGGGACGCCGAAGCGCCCCATTCTCACTTAGCCGCCCCAGTTGACGCCGGTAAGGTAGGCAACGGCCGAGGTGCGGCGACGAGCCCAGGCAATCGTGCGCTCAGCGCGCAGGCCGACCAGGTTCCGCTGCCACAGCGAAACCAGGACGGTGGTTGCGGTGGTCGGGTTGTCCGGCGTGTCGTTCATCTGCAGGGAGGCTTCGGTAGACATCGACAAGTCGATGCCGCCTTCGTCGCCCAGGTAGATATCGCTGGCGTTGACCAGAGCCACAAGCGAGCCGCTGGAGTCGGTCGGCACATACTCCGACACGATCACCGGCAGCCCCATGAGCGAGCCGCCGCTCATGGTCACGGTCGGGAATTCCGGCTGGCCGAGGGCGTTCTGCATCAGGCCGAGGGCCAGAGCCTGGGTGGCGGTCATGATGAAAACACCGGAGGTCGGCGCGTTGTTCGCTGCGATGAATGCGCTGAACAGGGCTTTCAAGTCGGCACGCACCGCATCAGCATCGGTTCCACTGGAGACGATACCCGCCACGCCGTTAAGGATCGACGCCGGGGATACGCCAGATACGGCTGCTTTGTCCGGATCGATGAAGTCGATGTCCAGGCGCTCGCGCAGTGCTGCGGCCAATTGGTCGCGGATGATGCCATCGGCGGCAGGGCTGGAGTCGCGGATCACTTCCATGGTGGACACGGCGATGTTGGCGACCTTCAGCGGCTCCAGGGTGGTGCGGCTGAAGTCGAACTTGGTCAGCGGTTTGGCATTTCCCTCCCCAACCCAGTAGCCGTCACCGCCAGAGGTCTGTCCGATCAGCGGGGTTCGGAACGGAACTCGGCGCAGACCGGGCACACCGTTGGTGCCGAAGCGGCCGAGAATCGTCTGCGGGCGCAGGTATTCAACGAAATCAGCGAAGACGCTGGTTTCATCGCCGACCAGCGGACCGGCCCAGGTGGAGTTGGAGGTTGTGGCGGCAGCCACGGCGGCCTTGGTCACCAAGCGCTGGGTGGCGGCAATGATGGATTCCTGGCCATCGTACAGGGCCTTGGCGATGCCGATGGCGTCGCGGTGCTCCAGATGACCAAGAGCCAGGCACTTGGCGGCGCGCGCAAAGGCGATGCCGGGCTCAAGCTTCTGGGTGTTCTTGGCGCGAACCTGGATGCCCTCCTTCATGTCCAGAGC
Source organism: Azorhizophilus paspali (assembly GCF_043587585.2). Classification (GTDB taxonomy): domain Bacteria; phylum Pseudomonadota; class Gammaproteobacteria; order Pseudomonadales; family Pseudomonadaceae; genus Azotobacter; species Azotobacter paspali. Next base: position 1,589,292 of record NZ_CP171449.1, on the reverse strand, counting down.
CTTGACGCCGCGGACGTCCTCGGTCACCGCCTTGGCTGTGGCAGCCTGGGCCTTCTGCATGTTGCGCAGACGGGAAAGGTGCTTGTCGATGGCGGCGATCTCACCTTCCAGGGTGTCGAATACCTCGGATTGCTCGGCGTCCAAGGTCACGCCATCCTCGGCGGCCTTGGTCATGATGGCCTCCATCTCGGCGGCCTTTGCGACGCGGGTCTGCTCGAACTCCGCGATTTGATCAGCGATGGTTTTCATCTCGTTGCCCTCCTCGGGCTTCGGATTCTTGATGGATTTTGTGCGAGTTGCCGAAGCGCCGGCGGGGGTGACGCGAACGACCGGGACAGCCTGTTTGCCGAGCGCGGCGAGCTGTTTCCGGTCAAGGGATTTGATGGTGGCAATGACATCCAGGGGCAGCACATCACCGCTCATGGATTTCACCGAGGTAATCACCGCATCCGGCAGGGCCGGCACGGAGACGGTGGACAGCTCGAAGATTTCCAGTTCCTGGAAGTCGACGCCTCCCTTGTCGTTGAAGGCGTACTTGATCGGCCGGAAACCGATGGAGACGGCGCGGACCAGCCCGTACCGGACCTCGGCCCAGGCCGTGTCTAGGCGATCCTTTAGCGGGCCAGGTTCGGCCACTTCCGGGATTTCGGCTTCGAACTCAATCCCCTTGGCGGTCGGCTTCTTGAAGGCCACCCGGCCAATGGGCTTGTCATGGTCGTGCTGATGCAGCAGGACCAGGGGATTCTTGAAAGTGGCGCCCAGCGGGTCGATGGTGTCGCCGACGCGGTCCATTGACGGGGTGGTAGCCCAGCCGGTGAACGTGCGCTTCTCGGAGTCCACTGCCTTAACCATGAAGGCCGAGTAGGCGCGATTCATAATCGTGCTCTCCAGAAACTAGAAAGCCCCGCGATGGCGGGGCTTCAGTGTTAAGTGCCGGCCTCAGCGAGAGACCATAACGTTGACGCGCTTTTCGCTGCTCGTCGGATCGAGGTCCGGCGGCGATTCGTACCAGTCGCGAATCACTTGCTCGGTTCCTTCCGGCCTACCATCCCGTCGAGCCCTCTCCAGACACTCTTCCAGTCCAGGATCCACAAGATGGAACACGGCGCTCGCCTCGATGTATCTGCGGATAGCTAGATCGCCTGGGCGCGTGTGAATAATCCAAGCATCATGCTCAATGCCATCCAGAACGCCATTTATCGCCGATTGCCTGACTCGCTGCGTTAGCTTTTTGATTGAACCGCTTGAGCCATGGCTAAGCATCGACCCAAGCGCGTGGGCAATCTTGTCGGCATCGACAATAACGTCGTCTGGCGATCTTTTTCCCCAAGCCAGCGTGCTCTTACCCGCACACGGCGGACCGATCACGACGTTTATCGTTGGCATGTCTTTTACCTGCCCTCATCCGAGCACGAACATCTGGTACCGCTTCGTGGCCGCCGGCGGGTTCAGCGCCATCAGCGTGACTGCGTTGAACATGGCCATGAGCGGGTCAATCTTGGCCGAGCCGCTGGCCTGCTTGGTGATCAGGATCGAGTTAGCCCTCGGTTCTATCCTGGCGTTACCGACACACCAGGCCATCATTGGCTGGGCCGCCGGGGCGAACGTGCCCTCTGCCAACCAGCGCTCTGCTGTCTTGATCGCGCCCCCCAACTTCCAGCCCTGGCTGATGCCAATGATCTTGTCCTGTGGGATGCCTCGCTCCTCCAACTTGTCGAGGATGGCGCCTAACCCGACCGGGTCTACACCGATCTTATCCAGCAGACCGGCCTCGTAGATCTGCTCGGCGATGTCCGCTAACTCTTCTACGTCATCCCCGACACGCTTCACCAGCGTTAGGTGGCCTGCCCTGGCAAAGTCCTGCAGCGCCGGAGCGATCTCCTTTCGCCGCTCAAGAACTGACGGGTGAGCCCAGGCATGGCCCCATCCAAGTTTTTTTCCGGTGTCCTTCTCGCGGCCAATGGCGTAGGCACCTAGCAGGTCGTCCAGACCGCCGCCGTCTACACCAAATTCGATCACCTCGCAGCGCTTCAGCAGTTCGTCGAATGTGCACGGATCGGTGGCGCCCTCCCAGAAGTCGGCGCCGGCCCAGCGGTCGGAGCGCAAGGCCAGGCCGATCTCGACGTTGAGGTGCTTGGCAACAAACTGCTGCAACTGACCATCGGTCTTATCAAGCCGCTTGGTCAGTTCCGACTCGATCCACTCGCGGCTGACCGAGCGACCTAGGTTTGGGTTGGTGACGTGGAAATTGGCCGGATCAAGGTAAGCCTTGGCCTTCACCATGGCCTCGGGGAATTCGTAGAGAATCCCCAGCGAGCGCGGGTCATGGATCTTTCCGTCGCGAACATCGCGGTAATACTGCAGCTTATCCTTGAATACCCCGGCCGGCGGTTTATCGCTCTGGGTGGTCAGGTAGATCACCCAACCCTCGTTACGCGACACTTGGCCGCCAGTAGCCTCCATAAACATCGATTCGGCGTTGGGCCGCGATCCGAACACCCAATGCTCGTCAACCAGGACCTTTCCGGACTTCTTTCCAGATACCGTATCGGTGTCGGCCGCCACCACCTTCAGGCTGTTGCGGGTCATCCGGTGGGTGATGGTGCGGATGTGTTCCTGGATGTGAAACATCGCCGACAGCTCTTCGTCGGCCCGCACCATTCCGGCGGCCGGCTTGAAGCTATTGCCAGCGACCTCCACCGTGGGAGCCAAAATCAGGTGTTCCTCTTCCTCTCGCCAGCACAGAATCAGCGCAGTGAGCATCACGCCAGCCGCGACAGTCGATTTTGTATTTTTCTTCGAGATGAGCAGGTAGAACTCGCGGATCAGCTGATTGCCGGTTTCCGAGTCGTAGGCGCCGAAGATCGCTGCGACGAAATCGAACACCCACTGATCCGAGCATTCGCCAAAGGTCTGGTAGCGCTCTTGGTCGAGCTCGTCGTCCCAAACCTTGGGCAAGTCGACCACGCAGAGCTGCTTGAAGATCGCCAGGGCCTGCTCGGCCTCGTCCGGGTAGATCGGCGGTGGGATGATTGATTCACCCCGCAGCAACTTCTGCTCCCACCCCGGGCATGCGGTAGTCCACTCCGGCATGTCACTTCACCGCGCGCAGAGGCGGCCGGGCTGCGGCAAACTTCCCGCCAGATGCCTTCTTCGCAGCGTCTGCGCGCTCTTCCTTCTTACCCTTCTCGCCGGGCTTGGCCACGGTGAACGCCGCCAGAGACTTCGCTGCATCCAGACGCAACTTCGGGTCGGCCTCGACGCTGTTCATCATCTGCCGCATGAACTCCAGAGGGTCATTCGCGGCATCCGGAATGTAGGGATCAGGGTCAACGGCAGGAGCTTCAGCCTTCTTCTTGGCTTCAGCTGCTATTTGCCTACCCATCGCCGCCTGGACATCTGGGTCTTTCTCATAGCGCGAGGCCGCTTGCGACGCAGTCTTCTCCGGACAGCCAGCCTCAATCGCTGCTTCCTTTTTCGTCATACCGGACAGCCGCGCGGCAGCATACCGGCGCTTCTGTTCAGTTAACGCCATGAGTTAACAACTCCTGTTAACAGGGAAATAATCTGCAAATGAGGTCGGGCGCGGTTTCCTGCGCGATGGGCTCCAGATTTCCGGATACCCCCCCCAGGGTCACCAGCCACGCAGATCCTCTGCCGTCTTCTTCGCATGGCAGCCATCAGGGCCGGAGCAAAGGACTTGGCAGTTGTCCTCGATGTCCTCGCCACCCTTGAACAGCGGCACCTTGTGGTCCAGCTCGAAGCCGGACGGGAACTCGGTCAGCTTCCTGCATACCGCACAGCATGGATCTTTGGCCCACACCTTCAGTCGGCGGTCCTGCAGCTTGCGGCCAGTGATCCGGCGGTCAGCGACAACTGGCAGAGATTGGAGCCGGCCATCCTTCAGCGGCTGAATCCTTGGCTTGAGAGTATTGAGCCTAGCCATCAGCGCTCCTTAGATGGATCGAAGACCCATCCAAGTAGTGTACGGGCTCAGCATCAGGGTCAGACTCACTCTCGCCCAGCGCCTCGATCAGCATCAGCAGCAGTTGGTTGGTCCGACGCTGCTCGAGCAGCAGTTGCTCCAACAACGATTCCGCGCGCTCTGTCATATGCCACCCTAGTCCACTTCTTGACCCAGGCTCTCCGCCTCTCGCACGCAGCGCAGACCATCAAAATCCCCTCAGCACCGGAGCAAGGTTGCCCCGCGTCTTGAGCAGCCCAATGGCAAGCACGCCGTGAATGACGATCATCGGCCATGCAGCAGGCTGTATCACTAGTTTGCCGGTGACGATCTCAAAGCAGGTCGTGATGCAGGCCATCATCACGATTGTTGCCATGACGCTCACGTCGCGGCGGAACCGCGCGCCCCTGCGGCGGTACGTGAACAGCCGGATGAACGTGACGATGCAGAGCAGGCACGTAATCCACGTCAGCAGGATGCTAGCCATCTGTCTCCCCCTTGTTCGTTACCGCTGCCCGCCTTGCCTTGATGGCTGCGAGCGTTGCGGTAACGACACTTGAGGACGCGACGAATGCAGCCGGCCCCGGCAGATCAATCGGACCCACGCCGAATACGGTCATTCCCGCCAGCATAGGGGCAGCCATGTAGCCCATGACTACGGACACAAGCGACAGGGCGATCCGCGACGGAATAGACAGTTCTGCATTCGCGATGAAATAGACGCACCCGCCACAGAGTGCGCCAATCGCCGCCTCGCCGTTGATCATCAGGCCAGCACCGATCGCGCCGGCAACCACTACTCCGGCTGTTGAAGGCTCGGCCATTTTAATTCCTGCAGAAACGAGAAAGCCCCGACAGATCGCTCTGGCCGGGGCTTGGTATTCGTGTAAGCGGTAAAACCGCAAAGTATCTGTAAATGTACAGTTTTCGCCCGGTGATATCAAGCGGCTAGACAGATTCCCTCAAGCACGCCATCGATCCAGGCAACGCCGGACTTCCAGAGTTGCCGCGTCTTTTCTGCGCCAAACCCAAGCCGCCTGCCCACATTGGCGAATGTTGCATCCTGGCTGGTGTAGTAGTACAGCAGCACATCTGCGGACTCCGGGTAGCCTCGCCGCAACCGGCTGACAAGCCCATCGATCAGCAGCCCCTCGTCATCTGTAATCATCGGTGTGGGCAGCGTGCTGGCCTGGCACGCGGATACCCCTGAGCCTTGGATGACCCACATTCCCCAGTGCTGGAGCAAATCCTCGGTATCGCGCCGTTGAGTCATGCCGCTTCCCCCTCCACAAATTCAGAAATCCGCACCCGCACCGCGCCACCGGGAACCGTCTCTCGGCTTACCCGCAGCCGTGTCACAAAGCGGCTGTCGTCGATGCCCAGCGCATCGGCCAAACCGTCGCGACCAGCCTTGAAGCTTGCCAGCATGTTGTCGTCATCGCGTCGGCGCCTGTCCGGCGGGACGAACTCCAGCAGCAGCATGGCCCTGCCCGCCGGAGTCACCAAACCAGCCTTCTTGGCAAGCAGGTGGCAGGCAGTCCGGTATCCCTTAGCCACCTTGCTGCGCTTCGCCCAGTGGGTGCGGGCATTCGGGCTCAGCTCCTTCGGCGGCCATGGCAGCTCAAGCTCGATCACTCGCCTGCCCCCTCATCAGCCTGTTCAGCTTCGCCCGCGCCTCCTTCTCCAACTCCGGGTGCGCTGCAAGTTCCCTCTCGGCCCACATCCTCCAGCCCTTTCCCTTGTCCCGGCGCCGCAGGTAGATCCTGCCGGCCAGATCCAGTGCGGCCCTGTACAGCTCCAGGCACTCGGCTTTGTGCGCCTCGATCTGCTCTCGCCTCTCCGTCGGCAATAAGGCCAAGTTCCATGAGTCGGTAGTCGTCATCGCCGTTGAGTGCCCGTATGTCGATGGGGGAGATTTTCACGTCTTCACCTCTATCAGCCCCATGCGGGCCAGTTGGGCCAGCGTGTCGCAGATGGCCTTGTCCAAAATCGCCCGGCGCTCGTCCCGGGTCATGCTCTTGCCGTTGTCGATTTCGCTGTGGCACGAAGGACACAGGGCTGCAGTCAGGCAGTCGTCTGTCTTCTGGCTCATGGATTTCCCAAAATTGCGGTGCGCGGCCTGCACGCCATAGGCGCCGCAGATCACGCAGGTTTCGATCTTGCGAACCGCTGCCAGCCACTTGCTGGAGCGGTATACGGGTTGGCGTTGGCGGAGCATCAGGCGGCCTCCACCATCAGCGGCCAGCCCTGCTCGGCGGCCCATTGCTCTACCCGGGTCATGTAGTCGCCGAACTCCTCGATGCTGAGCTTGGTGGTGCTGATCCCGCGCAGCTCGGCGGTTCCGCCCGGCAGGCGCACCTCCTCGCAGCCGATGAACCAGCGCTTCATCTGCTCGTGCCAGACCTCGTCGGAGTAGCGCCGGCCATCTACCCAGGCCACAGCCGACAGCTCGCGCAGCAATGCCCAATATCTGCGGTTCTGATCGATCGATCGCTTCGACTTGAGCGGGCGCAGGACCAGCTCGTAGCCGGTGCCTGCCTCCCTCATGATGTTCTGGATCAGGTTCCAGGCAGCGATGAATGCCGGGCGGATGCCGGCAGCGCCTTGGATGCGGAATGTGCGCTCACTGGCCATTTCCACCTCCCAGGATCATGTCGGCGCGCCGGCGCAGCACGTCAGCCCTATCACCCAGGACCCCTGTGCGATCTGCGACGCCATTCCGGTATCCGTGCATGTACGCTGCGCCGCGGCACTCAGCCGGCAGGCCGTCATGGCCGCGCATGTAGCCCTGAACCATTTCCCACTCTGCGCGGCTGTAGATGTCGGGCTTCGCGTAGTTACGCATCTGCGCGCCCTCCATCGCACCGCGGGCAGACATGCAGTTTGGCGAGCATGCGGACCCTGGCCAGATCCTCTCTGGCCTCAATGATCTCGGGGATATACCGCTTCTGTGCGCGGAGATACCCGACCGAATAGCCAAGCCAGGCGAAGGCGACGGACAGGCAGATAATCTCAACCATCAGCCTTCCCTCCCTTGCCCCGCCAGTTCAAGCCCTGCACTGGCGCGGATTTCGGCGTAACGTCGAGCAGCCTCGATCACGGATGGGAGCGATATCTCGCCGTAGAAATCGTTCAGGTTCCGGTCGCGCTCCTCCTCGTCGGCGCAGCGCTCGATGTCGCAGGCAGCGGTGAGCCGCTTCAGCAGTTCGATATCAGCCACGCTCCGCCCTCCTCAGATCCTCGATGTCGACGCCTTTCTTGAGGCTCTGCATCAGCTCGCCGAAACGCATCTCGGAGAGCTTCGGCCTAGCCCTGGCGACCTCCAGCGGCTTGTCGTCGACGATGTGGGCGCGCCACAAGGCTTTGAGGTGCTTACGCATTGCGGGACTCCTCGAAATCGTCACAGTTCATGCAGTAGCTCAGGCGGCCGGCATGGCTCAGCCAGTAGCCCTCAACGCGGGCGCCGCTAATCACGATTGAGCCGCGGATCAGCAGCCCGTCGAGGAACAGCTTCTCGGCCACCTTTGAGTTGGTCTGTAGCGGCAGCCGGCCTTTGATCTCGGCAACCCATACCCACTCCAGCATTTGCAGCTCACGCTTGTTCAGTTTGCTCATGCTCTGTCCTTCTTCGTCATCAGCGCCTCTACAGCGGCGGCGTGGTCGACCTTGAGTTGTCGGCGCAAAACCTTGCAGCCGTGCCTGTGCATCAATTGGCAGGCCATCGTGTCGTAGACTTTTCCGTAGCTATCGCTCATGTTCTTCGCGCCCCTCGGCATAGGCAGGCCAAAAGCGCTCTGAAACTCCTCATCGATCCAGAAGGTCATGTTCCGATCATCGCGGCACTGAATGCCGATGATTGCCCCAGAGGCTTGTTGTCCATTCAGCAGATCGAACAGTTTGATGGCCTCGGAGAAGGTCAGGAACAGATCGTCATCTAGCCCGCTTGCCGGCCCCTCGTAGTCGCTCAGCCAGACATAAACATCAGCCCCGCGCTCAATGACGAAACGCTGCTGTTTGGTTGCGCGCGCAATCAGCCAGGATTCGATGTCCGTGACTTCAGCCATGGGCGGCCTCCTGAAGCTCTTGGCGTTGTTCGGCCTGGCCGGAGTAGCTCACCCACTGGCGCGGCTTGTGTGTAGCGCGCTCCAGGTACTGAGCCGATGCCGGGTCAAACCAGAGCGGGATCTTTTCTTCCACGCCGGTCAGGCGCTGCTTGCTGATGATCATGTGCACGTCCGATTCGTTGTCGTGGTCGCTATCGCCGTTCTTCTGCGCCTCTTCCTTGCGCTTGTTTCGCCAAACAGTAATCACGTTGTCGGCAAGGTCAGTCAGGATCGCCCCGCCACGCACGTCCAACTTTCCGGGAGCCTTCGTCTCGTCTTCGGCTTTACGCGGGTGGGCTACGAGGTGGACATGCACGCCCATCTCATGCGCGAAGCCGACAAGGGCTTCCATTGCATGCTTCTGGCCGTTGTAGTCGTCCTCTGCCATGCCCAGCTTTGCGAGGCTGTCCACGATGAAATGGGTCACGCCATAACGGCGGGCTGCGTAACGGAACGTCTCCAGCATTTCGTCGGTCTTCGCCGAACCAAGCTGGTTGTATATCCAGAGATTTCCGATTAATGATTCAAGGATCGCGTTGATGTAGCCGCGAGCTGGATAAGCCATCCCTGCAGCTTGGCGGACCATCCGCTGCAGGGTGCGCCGCGCAGGCATCTCCATTGAAGCGATGCAGAACTTCTCGCCCTGGCGCATGCCGTGGAACGCCAGATAGTTCAGGAGTTGGGACTTTCCGTGCCCAGACCATCCGGTCCAGACAGTAAGCTCGGAAGTCCGAAACCGGATGATGTCCCGCGCCTTTTCCCACGGGACTTGCATGCCGGCCGTTACCGGATTGCGCTCGAAGAACTCGGCGCAAACCTCTTCAGCGAAGTCGATGACGTTGACCAGCTTGTCTGGATCGAGGCTTTTTGCCTTGGCATAGCACTCGTCGATGTCCTCGCTGCTGTAGTACAGAGCGTGCAATGCCTCGTTGAAGTCCTTGCAGCCAAGATCGACAAGGCGGCAGCGCTCGCGGCCCAAGCGCTTGATGATTTCATCGGTTGCCTTTTTGCCCTCCTCGTCGTTGTCGAGGCACAGGTAGATCGTGTCGAACCTGTCGAGGTTTGTGTATTCATGCTCGATCCAGGATTGCTTGGCTCCAGATCCTCCGCCGAACGGAACGGACAACGCCGGCCTGCCGTACTGCCAGGCTGTCATGGCGTCGATTTCGCCCTCGGTGATCGTGACCTCGCGAGCGTCTTCCGGGATCGCCTGCCAGCCAAACAGACATGGCTCGGTATCGCTGGAGGTGCGGATGCCGGTCTTCTTGCCGCTGGCGTCTCGATCAATGCCGATGGTTTTCCAGTGGACCAGTCCGCCGTCGCGCAGATACGGGAAAACCATGAGGCGGTCGCGCTCGCCGATCTTGAACGCGGCTATGGTCTGCTCGGTCAGGCCGCGCCCCTTCAGGTAGGCCATGACGGGAGAGTCCTGCTTGGGTGCGATGCACTTCGGGCGATCCGGGCGGCTGAACTCGCGCCGGGCAGGCTCGCTCAGCTTCGGCTCGCTGATGCCCAGGTAGGACTTGGCTTCCTGCAGCGCGGTTTTCATGTCGCAGCCACGCACGGCACGCCACAGATCCAGCAGGTCGCCGGTTTCACCGGTCGAGAAGTCGCACCAGATGCCGGCCTTGTCGCCCTTGAGATGGACACCAAGACTCTTGCCCTTCTCGCCGTTTGTGCTGCCTGCACGCCATTCGGAACCCTCGCGCTTACCGGCCGGGAGCAGGTTGTTGCATACGTCGATAGCTCGCTCCGACAGGCGCACGGAAATCTGACTGGGGGTCATCAGATCAACCCCCGCTTGCGCATGTACTCCAGCGTGTATCCAGTATCCGGATCATGGGTCGAGACATGGCAGACGATCTTGGTGCCACTCTCCCAGTCCGGGTGGTAGAACTCGCCATCACCCAGCGGCGGGCGGCCATTCTTCCCAGCAGGGAATTGGCGGATGTTCGAGGAAAGCGCTTCGCGCCAGTGCTCGTCAGGGCCGAGGAAGGTCTGCGCCTGCTTGACGTATGCGGTGCCGACATTGCCCTTGGCCTGCATCTGCTCGGCATAGCGCTTCGCAGCCTGGATCAGGTCTTGTGCCGGCACACCAGAGCGAATTCGTGCATTCCAAGCCTTGAAGGCGCCCTTCTTCGAGTTTCCGCCAGCACGCTTCGGGTAGCTGAGCCAGAACTCATCAAACTCAGCCGAGTACGCAAACGGCGCATCGCCAGATGAGCCAAGAGTGTCTTTCTGATTGGTATCCTGATTACTGGTATCCTGATTTGTCGGAGATTTTTCCGACCCTCCTCGGATATTTTTCCGACCCTCCTCGGATATTTTTCCGACCTTGCTCGGATATTTTTCCGATCCATCGACGCCGCGATTCCATGTCCTGCCCTTGTCTGTCAGACGCACCAGGGTGATGCCAGTGGTGTGCGAAAGCTCGATCACGCCGGCGGCCTCCAACTGCCTCAGCAGGCGATAGGCGGTGTCCGGTTTGTCAGTGAGCAGCGGCAGCTCCTCGACGATCTTCGCCTTGCTCAGCGCGTAGTAGATCCCGCTGTCTACCTTGATCGGCTTTGCCCAGCTCGGGCACTCGTAGACGAACGCGAACAGCAGTGTCTGCTGGGCGTTCAGGCCCCATTGCAAGGCTTTTACCTGGTTGATCGTTATGGTGAATTGCATGTCACGCTCTCCCGATCAGCTCGAAGTGAAACTTGTGTAAGGAGAACTGCTTGCTCATTTCTCATCTCCAAGCGGATCGAGCAGGTCTTCGCGCATCCTTGCGGCGAGAATGCAAATGTCGCTGGTGAAATGGTGGAGCTGATCAAGCGTTACAGTGATTGCATTTCCGTTCTGCCGGATCACGATTGCCGAGCCGGCAACCGGGTGAAGCTCAAGCGGGTTGTAGATCATGGGTTTCGCCGGTATCATCTGAATCACCTACATTGCGTTATCGAAGAAGCCGGGCCGTTACCCCGGCTTTTTTGTGCCTACCGCCTGCGGAACGCCTGAAGCGTTCCCGCCATTGACTTGGGCATGGTTCGCTTGGTCAGCTCCTGCTGAATTCCTTGCTTGGCCAGTTCCGCCGGAGTCATCCCCCGCCTCTTCGCCTCGCGAATCAGCAGTTCCAAATCCTCGTCGTCGACCAAGTCCCCAAGCTCCATGCCTACGTTTTCGTTTGGCATATGCCCTCCCGGTCCCTGCGCAGTCCTTGCCGGGTACCTACGCAATTGCTTCAGGCCGCCCGGCTGTCGCTTTTAGAATCACTGGCAAGGCTGAGAAGCCAGGATTTCAAAACCTCACGCGCCAGAACGGCCTTGGGTGTTCTGTGGACGCGAGCAGCACTGCGCAGGAGGTCCTCGAACTCGTCGTCCAGGAGGACCTTTGTCTGGTTCACGTGCTTGTGATTGGGTCGGCTCAGGTCGCCTAGCGACTTGTATCTGTCTGTGCTCATTGGTTTTCCTTACTGCTGGATGGGTTAGGCGGCCATTTCAGGCCATGGAAACGACGGGCAAAGATCGCTTCTGGTGATCTTTCTTTCTGTCAGGGCCTCTATTTGCAGGGCTCTGGCAGCAGGAACCGGCCGCTCTCCAGAGCACCACTGGCTGACTGTTGGAGCTTTCACCTGGAGGCGCCTTGCCAGTTCGGCTTGGCTGCCCAGGATCTGAGCTGCCTTGATGACTGCTTCTGCAGGCGTCATGGGGTTCTCCTAGGGATCTAGATCAAATATAAGGCATTGGCTAATTATATACAAGCCATTGCCTAACCACGATATCGGCGGATTAGATTAGGCAATGCTTACTGGCAAAGAATTGGGCGCAGCAATCGAGGCTGCCCGCCTTGCGAAAGGCGTATCGAAGAAGAAGCTCGCAGACGACTTCGATGTGAAGCCGCCGTCTGTACAGGGCTGGGTGAACTACGGCCGGATAGACAAGGCGAAGCTGATGCAGCTAATCGCCTACTTCTCAAACGTTGTCCCTCCCGAACACTGGGGACTTGATGAGCAGTTGCTTCGCTCGCTGTCAGCATCGGGTGAAGTACTTGAAGAAGAAGTAGAGCATGAGGCTACTGGCCAACCTGCAGCAGACAACCCTAAAGAGGCTGCGGCCGCAGCAGTAATGGCGATGCTCAAGAAGCACAAGAAGGGATTGAGCGCAGAAGCCCAGCAGAAGATCGCCGATGCTGTCGCGGGCTCTCTGGCCGAGTCAGAACCATCTGCCAGTCAGAAAAGTAACGTGATCACCGGTGATTTCTCGCGCGCCGCGAGGGTCGCAGATGGCGACATCCTGATCCCCCAGTACGACATCCGCGCATCAATGGGGCACGGTCAAGTGCCATCCGATTACGTCGAGGCCATCCGCAACGTGGTCATCAGCGAGTCGCTGCTCCAGGACAAGGGCGTCACATATTCGAGCCCGGCTCACCTCGCCGTGATTACCGGCTGGGGCCAGAGCATGGAAGGGACAATCAACGACAAGGACCCTGTCATCGTTGACAGGGGCATCAATGAGTACGTCGGTGACGGGGTCTATGTGATCACGTGGGCTGGCCACCTGTTCATCAAGCGGCTGGAGCTCGCTGGGGAGAACCAGCTTGAGCTGATCTCAGACAACCCAAACCACAAGGACCGGATAGTGCCCATGGCCGACGTGACCATCCACGCCAAGGTTCTGCTGGTCTGGAACGCGCGGAAGCTCTGAGCGCCTGCCCGCCGGGCGGGGTCGGGGGGTGAGCCGCCAGCCCGTCGAGCCATCCTCATAAGGATAAGCAGGTCGTATAGCGAATTTAGTCAGTTTAGTGTTTTTTGCTAAACTCGCTAAATCTACTTGAAATGAGGTACATCATGGACGCCGTTTCAAACCCATATTCACCTGGCGCTGGAACAAAACCTCCGGAGCTTGCTGGGCGCGACGATATCCGTAAGCGAGTAAGCGTTTGCATTGAAAGGCTAAAGCGTGGCCGCCATGATAAAAGCATCCTAATGGTTGGCCTTCGCGGTGTCGGGAAAACAGTTCTCCTTGATCAAATGAGGCAAGATGCAGAAGCAGCTGGGGCCCATACGGTAAGGATTGAAGCGCCAGAGGATCGATCACTGCCCGCCATACTAGCTCCCCAGCTTCGGATTGCCCTGCTTAGGCTCAGCCGAATCGAAAAGGCAAAAGATCACGCGATAAATGCATTGAGAGCGCTTGCTGGTTTTGTTGGGGCTTTAAAAGTAAATTTTGGAGACATAGAAGTAGGAATTGATGCAGAGGCCCTTCCTGGACTAGCAGATAATGGCGACTTAGAGTCTGATCTAGGAGCGCTCCTCGCCGAAGCAGGGACAGCAGCTCAAAAAGCAGAAACAGCGCTGGTCATTTTTATCGATGAAATGCAATACATCGAAGAAACCCAATTTGGAGCCCTAATATCTGCACTCCATCTATGCTCTCAAAAGGGGCTTCCAATATCATTGATCGGCGCTGGATTGCCGCAACTTCTAGCCAGAGCTGGAAACGCAAAATCATATGCGGAGCGCCTCTTTGACTTTCCAATGATTGGCGCGCTTGACTCGAATGCAGCTGCTCGCGCAATAACCAAGCCAGCCCAGGACGAGGGCGTTGTGTATGATGATCAAGCAGTTGCCAAGATAGTTCAGCACACGCACGGATATCCATATTTTCTGCAGGAATGGGGAAAACACTCATGGGACACAGCGCAGGAATCCCCCATAACAAGTGCAGATGTTGATAACGCAACACAAACGGCTTTGGCTGCTCTTGATGAGAGCTTTTTTCGTGTAAGACTTGACCGACTTACTCCATCTGAAAAAAAGTATCTGCGCGCAATGGCAGCCCTTGGCCCAGGCCCTCACCGGTCAGGGGACATAGCAGATCAGCTTGGCACAAAAGTTCAGTCTGTTGCTCCAACTCGGAGCAGCTTGATTAGCAAGGGCATGATTTGGAGCCCTAACCACGGCGATACAGCATTCACAGTTCCGCTATTTGATGAGTTTATGATTCGCATAATGCCTAAAAACTAGTTATCAGCAAATTATCAAGCCCCGCCCCGCGCGGGGCTTTTCGTCTCACCCCTCCGCAGCTTCCTTCAGCCTAGCAAGCAGCCATTCCCTTTCCTGCTTTACGATCCTAGCCTGCACGCGCCGCCGGTACAGGGCCAGGCGATACCTCCGGGCGGCTGGCGTAAGCCAGTCCCAGCCGACGAACAGATCTTCATCATCAACCACGTCATCTGGAACCGGATCTTTCTCGTCTTCCGAACGAGTCGATCCACCGATGTAGAGGCCTATGGCAAGCAGCCCGCACCCGGCTAGAGCAAGGGACAGGATTTCATTGATCGACATTGAGCGCCCTCCTTGGCGTTTAAGATTCCAGAAGGATAGCCAACAGCAATCAACTAGCCAGCATTCCTGGCCGAAGATGCTACCCGCCTCACATGTCGTCAGAACGGGTCCTCGCTGTCGTCGACCACCTCGACCTCCTCCCTATCGTCTACCTGGATATCGTCGTCTGCTGGGCGATCCCACTTTAGCGTCACGCTACCGTCCTCGTTCCTGGCCATCTCCAGCCCATCCGTCTCGGCTAGCAACTCAATTACCCCTTCCCACGCATCATCCGGGTCAGTGTCCAGCCGGTGAATGGTCACTTGGCGCTCAAGCTGCGCCTTCGGCGCGTTGATCATCGCTGATACCCGTAGCCTCAGCCGCTCTAGCGGCGTGATTCCCTGTGGCTTCGTCTGAGCTTTCCGCTTGGCTCTGGCCATATGCCGTCCCTCTTTCTGTATGAACAAACAGTAGCCATTCAACATCAAGAGGTCCAGGGCGTTGTCAGCTTGTCACCTCCCCGACCTTGTAGCGGGCGGGGTTCCTATGCCTATGAGAAAAAAATTAGCCAATGCCTATTTACAACTAATTAGGCATTGGCTTATCTTTTCTCCATCGGCAGCACACAGCGCCGACAGACAAGCCGGACGCGCCGGCTAGCTCGGATGGTGGCGAAGCAGCATCCCCAGCCCCGCGGACCAGGACGCAGAAATTGCCTGGCAACAAACGGGACCGACTGGAAATAACAGATATGCGCCCAGCCGGACGTGGCGCCAGTAACGCCGGCCAGAAAGACCGATTTCCTCGATGCCCTTCTCGCGAGGGGCATCAGGGAAACCAACCGACCAAGGACACCGCATGAAAACCTACACAGCAGCAGACCTCGCCGAGATCATCGAAAAGCATCGGAAATGGCTGGCCTATGAGGAAGGCGGGGCTCGGGCCGACATGAGCGGGGCCTACCTGAGCTTGGCAGACCTGCGCGGGGCCTACCTGCGCGATGCCGACCTGCGCGTGGCCGACATGAGCTTGGCCTACCTGCGCGATGCCGACCTGCGCGGGGCCTACCTGCGCGATGCCGACCTGCGCGGGGCCAACCTGAGCGATGCCAACCTGCGCGGGGCCTACCTGCGCGATGCCGACCTGCGCGGGGCCAACCTGAGCGATGCCAACCTGCGCGGGGCCAACCTGAGCGATGCCAACCTGCGCGGGGCCAACCTGAGCGGTGCATACCTGGCCGAAATTGCCTCGCTCTGGGGAGTTAGCGGCAACGGCGCCGAGATCAAGTCCATCCAGTGCGATCTGTGGCCGGTCACATACACGGCGACGCACATGCAGATCGGGTGCCAGCTACATCGGATTGAGCAATGGTGGGACTTCGGCGACGCGGAAATAGACCGGATGGATTCGCGGGCGTTGGACTGGTGGCAGACCTGGAAGCCGATACTCAAGCAGATCGTCGAGACCTCGCCAGCGGTTCCGGGGGCAGCAAAGAAGCCCGGCGAAGAGCCGGCCGCAGCCTGACAATAATGACGCTGCGCCCTGGAAACGGGGCGCCCACAGGAGAGAGACATGGAACAAGACAAGATGCACGGGGAGTTCGAGGCAGCGTACAGAAAAGCGAGATCCGAACATGGGGATGGATACGACCTGCGGCGCATTGGCGATATATACAAGTGCGAGCACGCGCAATTCGCGTGGGATATTTGGCACGCCGCCATCCACGCCGCCGGCATCCGCACAAAGTAGCAGGATGAATAGAGATGAGCCATTCGAAAACTTCCTACTACAAGGAAGGCCTTTCGTATTCCTTCGACGAGAACGGCATAACAGCTACCCCTGAACAGATCAAGGCAATTGCTGAGGATATAGCCGTGTACGTCGAGAACGAATGCATGGCTTTCTACCGCCCCGGCTGGGGCGAGCAAGCGTCCAGCATAGAAGACGAATGGAAGAAGAGGTACGCGGCGCTGCAGGCAGAGTTCGACGAGTACCGCAGGAGTGCTGAGCTGGCCGTGAAGCGCGCCCTGAAGCAACACAGCGATGCTGTCGTGCAAATTGGGAAGAACGGAGAAGTACACAGGTACGACGGAAGGACAACGCAAATCCAGTAGTGGTCTGGCACCGGTCCGAAGGCCAGACCACTCCACCGATGCAGCTCTACACAGAACACCGTGGCCGTTCGGCATGCGTGAGCGTTAGCGCAGTGTGCTAACCGCTGCAGAGCAGGTGCGCAAACACCCGGCTCAAAGCGCGCTCTCGTTCGAGTAAACGGCAAGCCAGGGTAGCCGTGAATATCGGACGCCTCATGCGTGGCGGCAGTCGCGCCGCTGGCGAGAAAGCGACCGCCTGGTCGGCGTAACCGGCCACCCACCCATCCCGCCCACATCGGAAAGCCACTTCGCCCGAGGCGGCTTCCCCATGCGCGCGCGACACCAAACCCACGACCCAAAAACGAGACCCACATCATGAAAATCATCGACATGCTGCAATCGGCAGGCGTCGCCGCGACCGCGACTCTGCTCATCCTTGCCGCCGGAGCCATGGCCGCTCACGAGGCCCAGGGCGCCGAGCTTCCGGCGCCGGACGTCACCCTGCGGAACGTGCAGATCCTCGACACAGCCCGCGAATCCTGGGCAGTGGCGACCGCTGTAAACAGCAGCGGCATTGTCTTGGAAGAGCCGATCATCATCCTGGAGATGCCAGACGGCACAGAGATACGTCACGTAGGGCCTGCCCGTGTCGAGCCGGGAGACGCCTGGCGCATCGTTGAGCGCATCCACGGCGAGGCCGCTTCAGGGTTTGCGCAGGGCGGGATGAAGTAGAGCTGTTGACGCCGAGTGGATTCCGGGATTACCTTTTCCATGCCGCAGCAAAATCTGCGGCCTGGGATTGGTCTCCCGGAAAGTCAGGCGGGTACAACCGCCGCTTATGAGCGGTTTTTTTGTGCCCGCAGCATGGCTACACCCGTTATGGGCGGGCCGTGTGTGGGGGGCTTCGGCCCCGCCGGGTTCCTGACTCCGGTAGACCAACCCGCACGGTTCCGCTCACCCTGATTGGTCTCGGGGTGGCGGTACTCCAACCAAGTCAGGAGTTCCACCATGCAAGCACTTGCATTCCACAACATTCAATTCGACGTCATCGACCGCGACGGCCAGCCTTGGCTTGGGGTAACCCAGATTGGGTTAGCCCTTGAGTACGCCAACCCAGAGACGGCAATCACCAAGCTGTTCAACCGTAACGCTGACGAGTTCACTGACAAGATGACAGCCCTGATCAACCTGCCCACCAAGGGCGGCGTTCAACAGGTCCGAATCTTCTCCCTGCGCGGCGCCCACCTGCTGGCCATGTTCGCCCGCACAGAGGTCGCCAAGGAGTTCCGCAAGTGGGTGCTCGACGTGCTGGATCGGGAAGTGGCTCAGGAACAACCCCTGCCAGCCCCCTCCCTGACAACTCGCCGCTGGCTGGTCTACTTCGATCACATGGGCCGAGAGCAGATCAAGCCCGTTCCCGAGGATGCCTGTGTTCTCAGCCACCGCGAGTTGATCAAGGCCATGGTTCGTACCCCTGGTGACCTCCCGGTCTCCACCGAAGAGATGTTCGAGTTCGTCGCCGCCGCCATGGCCAACCTCAAGGCCCGCGCCGACTACCAAAGCTCGCGCATCAAGATGGCCCGGAAAGCTGGGCTGAAAATCTAGCACCCCATACCCGAATCCTCTCCATGCCGCCGGCAGCACTGCTGGCGGTGCCGGTCACCCTTTGCCTGGAGGAAAGGCAATGACGAGCATCGTCGAAGCACCTGCAACAATGACCAGCACCGAACTGCTGGAGATCGTCAACGCGGCCCGCAAGGAGTTTGGCGAGCCGACCTTGAGGCCTAATGTTTTCGCCGACAGGATCAAGGCCGAGCTAGACGGGGAGCACTACAAAAGTTTTGTAGTGCAAAATTTGAACAATACCGAGTCCACCGTCTTCGAACTCACCCGCGACCAGTGCATGCTGGTTGCAATGCGCGAGTCGAAGGGGGTTCGCCGAAAGGTCCTGGCAAAGCTGAAGGATGCGGAACAGACTCAACTGAAACCCCCTGTTTCAAGTCCGGCCCGCATTCCAACTCCGATCGAAACCGAGCAGCAACTCGAAGCGCTGAAGCGCGTCATGGGCGACGACGAGTTGAAGAAGGCGGCTCCAGTCGTCTGGCAGCACATCTCCGATGCGATCCAGAACCAGGCGCTTGCATTCCTCGGCATACCGAATGCCCTGCCCTCACATGACAAGCCGAGCCTGCTTGATATCGTCGAGATAGCCAAGCGGAACGGCATCGATATCCCGTCGAACCTGAAAAGCTCGGCTGGGAAGTACGTCAAGGCTCGCGTCGAGCCAGTCGCGGTCGAGCGGATCATCAACGGCAGCATCCGCAACACGTTCGCCTATGCAGATCATGAAGCAGTTGCCCAGGCGCTGAACGAATACCTCGCAAGTCGAACCCGCCACTAAAGGAGGCCACAATGCAAACCCCTGAACAACTCCGGCAGCGGGCTGCTCGCCTGCGCGAAGCCGGCCTGCACGCAGAACGAGACTACGGCTCCGCCGAGATAGCTGAAGCTGAGCGGCTGGAGCGCCAGGCCGACTTGCTTGAGGGCAAGACGGAAGACGAGGCCAAGGGCCTACGCATCCAGCTCAAGTCGAGAGATGAGCGAATCGGTCTCCTCCACGAGTGTATTCGCCGGTATAAGGCGCTGATCGAGAACTTCATCGAGTGCCCGGTCGAAGGGCTATCCAGCACGCAAATAGGCCGCAAGCTCTACGACGTGAAGATCCAGCGGGACCAGCTAGCCGAGGCGATCGCTAAAGCGAACGACCTTGCCGGCCTGGAGCATGCCAAGCGCATCGCCAGGAACATGGGACTTCTCAAGGAGAAAGCAGCATGAACGCCGCACAGTTCGAAGCTGCGAAGGGCAGGGCGGAAGAGACCATCCGCCACTATGTAGGCATGTTCGAGCGTAACGGCAGCGACGGCTGGCCGACCGCAGCATTCTGCGACGGTCTGATCCAGATGGCGGGAGTAACCGGGCATCTGAGCGAGGTCAGTATCAAATACTGGGAGCAGTGTCTGGAGCGGATCAAGGACGCGCACTGGAAGAGTATCAACGTGAAGATCGGCAAGGAGGCGGCATGAGCACACGCGATCCCCGCGCCGCTCTGGCTTGGGTCATGGCCGGTCACTCAGTCCGCATCAATGCACTCAATCTGCGCGACGTGCTCCGGCACGTTGAGGCAATGAGGCGCGCCGCATGAACAGCTACAAACGCGACCGCCGATACGCATTCTGGCGATGGACTGCAATCGTCCTCGTCGCCTGGACCATCTTCATCACCACCGGCGCCCTGACCCTCGCCAAGTAGGCCCTCATGACCACATCACCACGCCTGGCTGCCCAGCTCGACTGGCGCAGCACGGGAGAGTTTCGCCCGGAGAAATTCCAGGGCGAGCAGCGCAAGGAATACGAAGACGAACGCCGCCAGATTGAGCGGAAATGGGACAACCAACCGAGGTAACGCACAATGTTCAAGAAGGCTGAACGCAAGCAGGCAAGGCTACGTCTTGCCCTTGCCGGCCCTTCCGGCTCCGGCAAGACATACTCCGCTCTGCAAATGGCAAAAGGGCTTGGAGGTCGCATCGCGGTCATCGACACAGAGCACGGCAGCGCGTCGCTGTACGCCGACATTGCCGACTTCGACGTCACGGAGCTGCACGCCCCCTACTCGCCCGAGCGCTACATCGAGGCCATCAAGGCTGCCGAGCGAGCCGGCTATGACGTGCTGATCATCGACAGCTACTCGCACGAATGGACCGGCCCAGGCGGCTGTCTGGAGATCAACGATCAGATCGCAAAGGCAAAGTACAAGGGAAACACATGGTCGGCATGGAACGAGACAACGCCACGCCACCGCAGTCTTACCGACAAGATCCTGACTAGTCCGCTGCACATCATCTGCACGATGCGTAGCAAGACGGAAACCGTCCAGGGAGAAGGAAAGAAGATCCTGAAGCTCGGCATGAAAAGCGAACAGCGCGAAGGATGCGAATATGAAATGACCGTGGTTCTCGACCTTGTTCATGACGGCAACATGGCAGTCGCCAGCAAGGACAGAACCAAGCTGTTCAAGCAGCCCGAACTGATCACGCCAGAAACCGGCCAGCGCCTGCTTGCTTGGCTGAATGACGGGCGCAGCCAAGCTACCCAGGCTGATGATGCCGTCGCAGATGCGCTCGACAAGATGCCGCTAGCCGAGACGATGCAGGAGCTGCACGGCCTCTACAGCGCAGCATACAGACAGGCTCAGGGATATCCGGATGCGCTTGCAAAGCTCACCGAAGCCAAGGACAAGCGAAAGACTGAACTGGCTCAGTTGGAGGGCGTTGCATGACCCGAACAACAATCACCTCACTTGTGCGCGGCAAGCACGTAGAGCTACCCATCGATCAGGTCATCTACTTCAAATCAGACTGCAAGTACACCGTCGCTCATCATCCGGGCGGCGAGCTGATACTTGTCGATTCGCTGAAATCGCTTGAGGCCGACCTTGTCGGTCGATTCATCCGCATTCATCGCGGCACGCTTGTCCAGCTCGACCGTATCGTTTCGGTTTCGCGAAACAAGAACGGCAGCGAATTCATCCTGACGATTGCTGGGGCGCCCAAGCCGCTCTCTGTATCACGCAGCAGGATCAGCATAGTCCGCAAGGCGCTTGCCGAGCGGCACACCGCATAACACGCCGCCGGCGCTGACCGGCCTCGGATATCCCCATGCTAATCGACACCTGTGCAATCGCGCAGCGGGATCTCTCGCGCGCTGAAATCGACCAAGCCGTCGCGGCCTTCTTGGCTGGCGGCGGAACTATCACGGAACTGGCATCAGGCACCCCTGCCGGAAATCACCAGCACGCAAGCCAGCAAGGAAGGAGATCAGCGCATGAGCAACGCCATCCAGCTAATCAAATACGCTCAGCAGCTCGCCACAGCAAGCGGCTACCCGCACATCGTCGCGCAAGTGTCCGGCGGCCAGATCATCGTCATGCGGGACGGAAAACTGCGTGGGGCGATATTGCTGGAGAGGTGCAGGCCATGACCGATCTAACCGAAGCCGCTGACGCCCTGCGCCGGCAGCACCCGATCTACCGCAACCGCAACACTGGCGTCACCTGGCAAGTCGAGCAGTCGACCGGCGACACGGTCTGGCTCCGCGACATCGTCGGGCACACGCAGCAGCGCTTGCTCAACGAGCTGGATAACAGCGAGACATGGGAGCGCGTTGCGTAAGGCCTCGCCTCACTGCTTAACCCCCCTATCCCCGCCCCTGCTGCTGCGCGGCATGGGGGCGCCTTGTCAGGAGAAAATCAATGCGCTTATGCGACTCCGTATTCAAGCAGATCACGAACAAAGGCAATGCTGACAATGACTTTATAGAAGTCGGCATGGACATACTGAACGATGAGGCACTTACCCATACGGCCTATGAGGCAATGTTATCGCTGCTGTGCAAGTCGTTCGTCGGAACAGATCGTCGCCATGCCCGAGTAGGCGACATCGGCATGATGTATCTAGATGGCATCTACATGCCAGGCGCAAGCCGGATTGTCTTGCTTGGAGAAGCTCAATGGATCGACCTTGAGCATGGGTACGGAAATCTGTACTTGCCGGAGGATAGAGGCGGTTTTTTCCGCCTGCAAAAGATCGACAAGCTGCCGCGTGGAGTAGTTTGTCCAGTATCCGGTCGGCCTGTGAAGCTCACTAGCGCAACATCAGACGGCGACAAGATGACGTTTGAAAACGATTTTTACCACATCCGCAATGCCGGCCAGGTTGCCTACGCATTCCCCTCTGACATGATTCGAGACGCCCGGTATGCCGCCGGAAAAATCACCCGCGCCGCAGCAATAATTGGGGCCATCGCCGACTCTAGACACCTATGGTCTGCCACAGTCGAAGAGAACTTGATCGGGGCAGGAAATACCCGCTTGCGCATCGGTTTGGAAGCAGAACAAATCAAGTCCGTGCTCTATGCACGCACGCTACCACTGACAGAAAGCGGGCGAAAACGCCCGATCCTCCACCTTGTCCGGGCGCATCAACGCCGAATCAAGGAAGGCGTCGACATTGACATATCTAGGCACATACGCGGCATCGACAACGTATCCATTGACGGCATGACCTTCGCCTTGCGCCCTCCAGCCAAGGACATTGACCTACATCGCCGCTGGATTGAAAAGTGAACCGCCCAATCCTACGAGGGCACCGACGCAGCGGTGATCTGCACCGAATACATGCCGGCTGTGCGGATCGCCGCTCGCGTGGGAAGGGTCGATCATATCCGGCAAACTGAAATGCCCACACTGTGAGGGTTGAGCATGCTAATTGAACAAGAGTGCCTACAGGTAAAACCCGCCGCCGCGCTCAAGGAGCTGCTGTCATGAGTTCCCTGTTGCAGATGCTCGCTTACGAGGAAGGGTTTCGCTCCGAGGCGTACCTCGATAGTCTGGGCTATCCGACCATTGGATACGGGTTCCTGCTGGCCAAGACCAAGTGCACCCCGGCCGAGCTGGCCAAGTACTATGACTTCGTGCTGCCCAAGAATACGGCGCTGGTGTGGCTGGATGGCCTCTCTGACCAGCTAGCGCGTAAGCTTCGCAAAGATGAGCGCTTCGCCCCCGCGTGGAACTCGTGCAATGGCCTACTTCCCAGACCGTTCACGGTAAGCCCCCGGCAGGCAGTGCTGGTCAGCATGGCGTACCAGCTTGGTGTGGAAGGTCTGGCCAAGTTCAAGACCACTCTCAAGTACGCTGCCCACGGGCAGTTCTCCAAGGCGTCTCAAAGCATGTTGAAGTCTCTATGGGCGGAACAGGACCCCGGCCGTGCGCGTCGCCACGCGACCCAGATGGAATCGGGCGCTTGGTACCTTGGATACACGGGGGAATCATGAAATCTGATTGGGTGCCGGTGAGTGAGAGGCTACCAGCGCCAGACGACCCTGTGCTGGCCTATAACGGAAGATGGATTGGTGTCGCGGCTTGGCGCTCCGGGGAGTTCCTGGAAGATATCGAGCGCTGGCAAGACGAGCACCGGGAGATGATCGGGCTTTTGGGGCCGGCAGTAACGCACTGGATGCCTCTACCCCCCGCCCCCGGCGACACCGCAGCGCCGGAGCAGGCCGAGCAGCAGGAGGTGGTGATGGTGTCGCGTGAGCTGCTGGAGCGGCTGGCAAGAACTCACGCGCATGACGATCACTGGGATGCCATAGACGAGCTGCGCGCCATGCTGGCAGGGAGTGACGCATGAAGCTGACAAGGACGCTGGAGGCATGGGCCGCTGTCGATCCGCTCTACATGATGCTGCGTGTTGCAAGCGGTGAGACGAGCAGCACAGCGGCATACAATCTGATGCGCGACGCGATCACCGACATTCGCGCCATGCACGCCGAGGTCGAGCGGCTGCATGTGCGGCTGAAAGAAGCCGGAGACGAACTGAAAGAGCTGAAGGCCTCAGTGCTGGATAGCCGATGACCTGCCAACACGACTGGGTATTCAGCAGCCCCGGCCACATCCGCTGCACGCGCTGCCCGGCAATCGGGCAGCGCTGGCTGAGCAAAGAAGAGCGCGCCGAGTTCAAGCTCGGCCGCTGGATCTACTTCCGCCGGCGGTACGCCCAGGCCAGCTAACCCCTCACCCCATACCCACTTACCAACGCTGCCAACGGGCGGCGCGGAGAGAGTCATGCCTGAAGAAAGGCAGTTCTACATAGTCAGCCTGAAGCACACGCTTCGCCTGCACCGGTACATCACCGTCTGGCGCCCAGACAACGCCGGCTACGCATTTCCGCTGATCTGGGCCGGGAAATATTACGAGCTCGACGTGCGTGCGGAGCTTGATTACTACAACAACGGCTGCAGCACTGTCGCGGTCCCGTGCGATGTGCTGGATCAGATCGCAATTCCTCCCATGCCTGGCGAGATCGACAACGATGTCGGGCCAGTCGTGCCGAATAACGCAGAGAGCTGGCGGCGCATCCTGGCAAACGTCATTTCTGAGCCAGCATACGATCCGCGCCCCGAGTACAAGGGCGCCCGCTACCGCAAAACCGCGTAACCCCAACCACTCACACTCCCCGGCCAAGCGAGCCGGGAGGGAGACTTTTGCCTATGAATACCTTGTTCCTGCTGATGGCCCAGTACAACGGCCAGGCCATCATTCCCCTGGAGCGGGTCTGCGAAGACTACTTCTTTCACCTGACGCCAGAGAAGATGAAGCTCAAGGTTGCGGCCGGCGAGATCGATCTGCCTCTGGTAAAGATGGAAAACAGCCAGAAGTCGGCCAGGGGCGTTCACTTGACCGACCTTGCAGCCTACTTGGACGCACAGCACCTCAAGGCAAAGAGCGAGCACGACAAGCTCATGGGGCGAAATATACGCCGCGCCTCTTGAAGAAAACCCACCGGGCTCCGCCTCAGGAGCCCGCTATTATCCGCTCCAGCCATGGCCAACCCTTGTAGGGATCGCCATTTCCCTTCAGGTGCGTATAGCGCCGCATCGAGTTCCAGTCCCGGTGGCCAGATACACTGGCTACGCGCGGGATATCCCAACCAATTTCAAAAAGCCGACTGATTCCATCATGGCGAAGGTCATGAAAGTGCAAGTCCTCGATGCCAAGGAAAAGGCAGGCGCGCGTGAAGGATGCTGACACGGACTTGGCGTTGTAGGGGAAAATCTCCGGAGCGATCCTTGGCATCGAATGGAGAATTGCCCAGGCCTCGTCAGGAAGATGACACCACACGTCGTTACCGATCTTCTGCCCAGGGTTCTTCATGTCACGGACCAGAACGGCCTGGCGGCGCTCGTCCAGGTCTTCCCAGCGGATACGGGTGATCTCATCCTGGCGGCGCGTTGAGAACAAGGCGAACCCCGTCACCTTTACCATGTCGATCTGCTGCTTGCGACGTGCGCGCATTTCGACATAGTGAGCCAGGATAGAATCAAGCTCATCATGCGTCGGCCGGCGATCCCTTTCCCTGCTGCGAGAAACGGCCCCCATCTTTCGCAAAACACGCCGTGCATCCGGCATTGCCATCGGATCGATTTCATACCCCCAGGCCGGCCTTGCTACAGCGAGAACAGCCCCCAGGTGCGAGAGGTCGTTACCAACGGTCTGCGCTTGAACGCCATCAGTGTGCACCCTGCCGTTTGCGTACTCGACAAGAACCTGGCTGGTAATCGCCTGGTCCTCTACATCTCCAAGCCACGATTCGCTGATCGCCTTGAGCGTTGCGCGTTTCGTCTTTCCAAGCGGCCTGATCTTTTCGTACTCGTCGAGGTATCGATCGATCATCTCCTTGATCGTCACACCATTGCGCTTTGCTTTAGCAATGGCGCCAGGCTCCGCCAGTTCGGTTTCCCGCTTCTTGATCCATGCTTGCGCCGTGCTCTTCCGATCGAAGGTTTGGCTTTCTTGGTAGACTGTGACGCCCTTTTGCATGATGCGGATCTGCGCGGTATACGCGGATGACCCATCCTTGCGCTTGCGGGCTGTAATGGTTCCCATGGTTTTGCTACATCGCCGACCTGTCTTGCTACATTGTAGCAAGGGGATTTCGGAAATAAGCAAAAACGGGTGGAAACAAGATCGAATCAGAGGAAGCGCAAAGACCATGAAACGAGCTGGAGATACAGCTAGCCCAGCAGCTCCGCTATCTAGGAGGTTTTGCGTGGCGCCGATGCTCGATTGGACCGATCGACATTGCCGCTTCTTTCTCAGGCAGTTGTCGTTTCATGCCCTCCTTTATACCGAGATGGTTACCACTGGCGCGCTGCTGCATGGTGATGCCCGGCGTTTTCTGCGCCATGAGCGGATGGAGCATCCCCTCGCCCTGCAACTGGGTGGCAGTGTTCCTGGCGAATTGGCAGCTTGTGGGAGGCTGGCCGAGGAGGCCGGCTACGATGAGATCAACCTGAATGTCGGCTGTCCGAGCGACCGTGTGCAGAACAACCTGATCGGAGCCTGCCTGATGGGTGATCCGGCACGGGTGGCCGATTGCGTGAAAGCGATGCGCGATGCGGTGACCATTCCGGTCACGGTAAAACATCGCATTGGTATCGATGGTCGGGACTCTTATGGCGAACTCCGCGACTTCGTCGGTCAGGTATGCGAAGCCGGTTGCCGGAGCTTCATCGTACACGCCCGCATCGCCATTCTCGCCGGGCTATCGCCCAAGGAGAACCGCGAGATCCCGCCACTGCGCTATGAGATAGTCGCGCAGATCAAGCAGGACTTTCCCGATCTGGAAATCGTCTTGAATGGCGGAATCAAAACCCTGGAAGAATGTCGCCTGCACCTGCGCTCCTTCGACGGAGTGATGATCGGTCGCGAAGCTTATCAAAATCCCTATCTGCTCGCCCAGGTCGACCGCGAGCTGTTCGACAGCCCTCTGCCAGCGCTCAGTAGGCACGAGGCCCTGAAGCGTCTTCGCCCCTACATCCAGCAATATCTGAACGAAGGCGGTGCCCTGCACCATATCACCCGCCATGTGCTGGGCCTGGCACAGGGCTTTCCCGGGGCACGCCGCTTCCGCCAGTTGCTGTCGGTGGACATTCACAAGGCCGACGATCCGCTGGCGTTGTTCGACCGAGCGGTGACGCTGCTCGAAGGACGCTGAGGAGTCGCTTAGGGAACATTGTGCCGTGCCAGGTATCGAAGCGCTGGCCGCTCCACGGTTTTCTGAACAAGCCCCCGAGTTGCCTGTTGAGTGCACCCCGCTGCTCGGGTAAGGTCAGGCAATTGCAAAAAGGACAGAGCTCATGACATCCAAGCTGGAGCAACTCAAGCAATACACCACGGTAGTCGCCGATACCGGCGATCTAGATGCCATCACCCGCCTGCAGCCAGTCGATGCCACCACCAACCCCTCGCTGCTGCTCAAGGCCGCTAGCTTACCCCGCTACGCCGAACTTCTAGAGCATGCGATAACAGGCGGCAGCGGCGACCTAGGATTGGCCTGCGATCGCTTCGCCGTCGCCGTGGGCCAGGAAATTCTTGGGGTCATTCCAGGGCGCATCTCCACCGAGGTGGACGCTCGCCTGTCCTTCGACAGTCAGGCCACCATCGGTCGGGCCGAGCGCCTGATTGGCCTCTACGAGCAGGCCGGCATCACCCGCGAGCGCGTACTGATCAAGATCGCCGCCACCTGGGAAGGTATCCGCGCGGCGGAACGCCTGGAGAAGGCCGGTATCCAGACCAACCTGACTTTGCTGTTCTCTTTCGCCCAGGCCGCAGCCTGTGCCGATGCGGGGGTGTTCCTGATTTCTCCTTTCGTCGGACGCATCTACGACTGGTACAAGAAGGCCGAGGGACGCGATTTCGCCAACGTGGAAGACCCTGGCGTACAGTCGGTCACGCGCATCTACAACTATTACAAAGCCAATGGCTATGACACTGTGGTGATGGGCGCGAGCTTCCGCAACCTGGGGCAGATCGAACAACTGGCCGGCTGTGATCGCCTGACCATCAGCCCCGAACTGCTACAGCAATTGGCCGGAGAACAGGGTTCCCTGGAGCGCAAACTGGCTCCCGGCAGTAGCGGGGAACCCCGTCAGACGCTGGATGAGCCAACTTTCCGTTGGGCTCTCAATGAAGATGCCATGGCTACGGAAAAGCTGGCCGAGGGTATCCGTCTGTTCGCCCATGACCAGATCAAGCTGGAGGCACTGCTGAGCGAGAAGATCTGATGCAGGAGGCGGGACGTCCCCGAGGACCGCTCCGCCCCGGACTTCAGTTACTGGCGCTCGAGAGCGCTGACTAGATCGTGGAAAGCCTCCCGGTTGGACTCGTTCAGCCCCATGAGAATGCGGTGCGCTTCCAGCACCTTAGCCTTGACCACCTCTTCCGACTGGTCCTGGGAAGGTAGCTCGGAAAGACATTCGGGACAGGGAACCGGGCGATCGACGATGTTAAATACCTGATCGAAGCCCATCGACTGCAGCAGGCGGGTGATGTCCGGATGGGTGGTCACCACTGTCGGCAACATGCCGACCTTTTGCCGGGAGAGAATCGAAAGCTTGGCCAGAAGCCCCAAAGTAGTACTGTCGATGCTCTGAGTTTCGGTCAGGTCGATGACAATAGCGGAAAAGTTGAGGGCAGCGAAGATCCGCTCGATAGTGTCATCCAGAGCCGAACACAAGGTCAGCCGGATTTCTCCGACGAACTTGAGGACGAAGGTGCCGCTTTGCTCGGCGAACTGGATTTTCCCAATACTCATGCAAGGTTCCTGTTCAACACCAGCAAGGCGATATCATCCGGCATTTCGCCCAACTGGGCCAATCCCAATACCTGGCGCAATCCATCCAGAGTACCTCCTGCAGCCCTCACGCGGTCCGGCAGGACGGCCTCTCTCTCTTTGAGCGTCTCCCCCGGCAAAAGATCCAGTACCCCATCCGATACCAAGGTCAGGCTGAAGGATGCTGGCAACTGCAACTCGTAATTTTCGTAGTGGGCATCTTGAAACAGGCCGACCGGCAGGCCGCTCCCCTTCAGGTAGGAAGCTTCGCCATCGCTATAAAACACTGGCAACGGCAGATGCCCCCCTACACAGTAGGTTAGCCGATCGGCAGCCAAGTCGATCAGGCCACCAAGCATGGTCACATGCTTGCCCAGCTTGCAATTGATCAAGCCGCGGTTGATGTGAGCAAGCACATCGGAGGGCTTGAAGTCGGGAAAAGCACCATTGCGCCGAAACTCATACAGCAGACGCGTGGTCATGAACTTGAGCAGCACGGTGACGAATGCGGAAGAAGCGCCATGGCCGGAGACATCGGCCAAGTAGAAGCCCAAGCGGCGCTCATCGATCCGAAAATAATCGACGAAATCGCCCGACAAGTAGAGGGAAGGGATGATCTTGTGGGCGAAACACAATCCATCCACTTCCCAAGGCGTTTCCGGCAGCATGTTCAACTGCACTTGGCGCCCGGCATTCTGGTCCTCTTGCAAGAGGCTCAGGCTGGCCTGCAACTCCCGGTTGGCAACCTCCAGCTTTTCCCGATAGCGGCGGTTCTCCACACGCAGACGCGCTCGGTCCAGTGCCCGACGCACCGAATGCTCGAGCACGGCAAGGTCTTCCAGCGGCTTGATCAGGTAGTCGGCCGCACCAAGGCGCAGCGCCTCGACTACATCGCTCATAACTCCCGCACCGGACATGACGATGACAGGGGTTTCGCCCTGCTGCGCGCTCATCCGCCGGATCAGCTCCAGACCATCGATCTGCGGCATGCGCAGGTCGCAGATGACCAAGTCAGGCTCTTCGTTCTCGAAGACCTCGAGCCCTAGCAGGGCGTTACCTGCCTGCAACACCTGGAAACCGCTGTCCTCCAGGTAGGCCGCAAGGCTGGCACGGACGACTTCGTCGTCATCAATTATCAGCAGCTTGGCACTGGAATTGTGCATGAGGTATCCGGGCTGACTGCGCAGGGAGAGGATATACAGCCTGCCCCTGGCCAAAGCACTAATGGTGAGTTCGCATCACGGCGCAGACGGTACTCCCATCTGCCTGGTGATTCAAGCATGCGCTGGTAACCATATTTACGAGCGCAAAATGCATGATGTGTCGCTATAGGGCACCTCTAAAAACCGCCATCCGAATCACGCTGAGCGATGAAATACACTCGTGCTTGCAGCAGAGCTATTCGTCAGGCCGGGCGCACTCACACGGTAAAGCGGCCCGAGGCAGCCCGGCCAGAGGCCTGGATCAGGCCATTTCCAGCAGGCTGCTCATCCGTTTCAGGTTGTACACCGCCGATTTGAGCGTCAGACCAGACTCAGCCCGGGCCAGGCCGATGCCGCGCACGGCCTTGCCGCCCATCCGGGCCAGGCTGGCAAAGACCTGTTCGACCCGGGCTCGGGGACTGGCTATGCGTTTGTTTCGTGCCTTGTCCCGTTCACCGATCGGCTTGCCGGCCTGGCCCTTGCGCTGGATGGACGGCCTCCAGCCGATCAGGTGGAGCCAGCGCTTCCGGGGTCTGGACAGCTTGTAGCGAAGTACGACTTGCCGTGTTTATTCGTCCCGCGCGCCTCGACATCCTTTTGCCGGCGCTTGGCGGGCGACCATTCGACCGGTACGGCCCACTCTTTCACCATGGCCTGCTCATCGGCCGTGTCGTGCTGGATCGGTGCCCGGATAATGCTGGCATCGATGATCTGCCCCTCGCGAGCCCGCAAGCCGTGCTCCTGCAACTGGCGCTGCACCTCGGCAAAGATCCGATGCTCGACGTGGGCCTGTACCAGGCGCTCGCCAAAGACCCAGATCGTGTTGCGATCCGGCACCCGGCCGGCGTTTTCAACCCGGCAAAACGCTGGAAACTCATGCGCTCGAGCAGTTGGAACTCCATTTGCTCGTCGGACAGGTTGAACAACTGCTAAAGCACCAGCAGGCGCGTCATCAGCTCTGTCGGATAAGGCGGCCGAGCGCCCTTGGCGCGGCTGGGGCGAGGCGCTCTGCGTCGATCTCGACTGCCAGGGCGGCAAAGTCCACATGCTTGTCCAGTAGAGCCAGTGGGTCGCCCAGGCTATCGAGCTTGGCTTCACGTTCCTGGTCGGCAAACAGACTGAACATCGGCAAGCTCCGGGGGATCAACAAACCGTCGAATTTACCCTCGGGACGCGAGGGTTTTTAGGGGTGCCTATAAAGGCACGACCGCCGCACTCTGTTCGGCACCCGAAGGCAGGAACCACGACAGGGGGAATGCCAGCCAGAAAGACTGGCATGTAGGACACCGGGACAGATGCCTTAGAAGTCGTCTTCCACTTTGCCGTCCTGCACCTTGAATTCCCGATTCTGCAGGTAGGCGTTGCGAATGAAGGTGTATTTATCGCCAGTGATGAGCTTTTCCGCCGACAGCAGACTAGCACGCGTATCCACGACCTCGATGCCGAACATGATGTTGCGGCTCCGGATATCGTCGTCCATGTATGGATAGGGTTTCGTATAGGCGTCTACGAGCAATCCACCGCCATCACGCACCGTGCTCGGCCCGAAAAACGGCAATACCACATAGGGACCACTCGAGACCCCCCAGGCACCCAGGGTTTGCCCGAAGTCCTCGTCATTACGATCAAGTCCCATTTTGGTGGCTACGTCGAAAAAGCCCAGCACGCCCACGGTGCTGTTGAACAGAAACCTGCTGCTGTCGACGCTCGCATCGTGGAACTTAGCCTGCATCAGGTCGTTGGCCAGATTGCCAACATCGCCGATGTTGCGATAGACGTTATGAACGCCGTCCTCGAGAAATTGCGGGGTAATCGCCTGATAGCCTTTGGCAACCGGCTTCAGAAAATAGGTATCCAGGGTGTCGTTGAAACGGAATATTGCCCTATTGACCCCTTCCCAGGGGTCTTCCTCAGCAACCGCTGCCACTACGGGCAACAGGGTCAGCCCGGCACAGATTAGTGAACGGCCCAATCGTTTGGTCCGGTCGGCGGCAATCACACGCATTGCAGGTACCTCCTCCGCGAAGAATTATTCATATGGTGGCCGAGTATATAGTCTGCTATGCATTCAGGCAGCACCAGAACCGCGATTGTGGATAAAACCAAAGTCATACTAGGTCACAGGCTCTTGCAATCAGGATAACGTCGAAGCGGCCAAGCTGACGCCGGAGCGACGTCAGTCATCCATGTGTCACGTATCGCCACTATTTTTGCTGCGCTGAAGCCAGGCCCCAGCGCCTGGCTACTGGGAAGAAACCGGCTCGACGCAAAGCCTGCCCGATCAGGGGGAAAGAACCATGCATCCCGGAGGCCGAAGCTCCAATTGGCCAGCTCCATATCGACGAAAATAGCAAAAACTTTCCCCCGTTGATCAGGATCAAGCAAGCACTAACGACTTGAACTATTCTCTTTACAAGGAAATTTCATAAAGAGATTTATCATGCCCGAAAATCTGCAGCGACATTTACAGGAGCTACGCGATCAACTGGCGCAGAATCCGTCGGTGAGCGCCGATGAGCACGCCAGGATGTCCTCCCTCATTCAAGAAATCGAACTACAACTGGCCCGTGACGCCGGTGGCGCACCGAGCGACACCCTGGTAGATGGCCTCAACCTGGCCGTGGAACGTTTCGAGGCCGAGCACCCGGCGCTCGCCGTGACTCTGCGCAATATCCTGCAAAGCCTTGCCAACATGGGCATCTGAGCGCCTGCGGCGACCATCGGTTAGAAAGCTCCCGGCCCGACCATACCTGAAAGTCGCATACGCTATTTTTCAACGCCTGATTGTAACCATTACGGCTAAAGCATAAGCTCCTGCATCCATAATAAGCATAAGCTCCAGCAGTAGCGGCAAGGAAGGCTTCCCCTCATGAAAGACATAAGTAGTAGTTGCCCAGACGGACTACCCACCTTTCCTTCTTACTCGCTGCGCCAATACTACTCGCGCATGCTGGCCTATATCTCAGCTGCCGCAAGCATCGCCACAGGTATCTACGTACAGTATTTCAGCTACGACATGCTCTGGCTGATCCCCTATGCCCTGCTCTATCCCCCTCTTGCTCACCACCTCAGTCAGGGTTACCGACTCGACCATCCGCAACAGACCAACCAGGTTCTGCTGTTCTTCGATGCGATCCATGTCGGATCGGCAGCAGCGCTTCTGGGCTTCTCCATAGTACCCAGCCTGATGCTCCTGCTGACGCTTTGCTTCGGCGCCCTCATGACAGGCGGCACACGCAATTTGACACTTGCCATGCTGGTAGCCCTGAGCACGGCACTACTGGCCAACATGCTGCTGGCGCCCGCCTACCTAGGTCCCACGACCGATATCGTCTCCTTCGTGAGTATTGCCCTCACTATGCTGTACGTCTGTATCACCGCCTGCTTCGTCTATCGGCAGAGCCAACGGCTGATTCAGATTCGCGCCGAGATCAAAAAGGAGCAGGAGAAGTCCGCCCAACTGGCCAGCAGCCTGGCCAAATACCTGTCGCCCCAGGTCTGGGAATCGATCTTCACCGGGAAAAAGAGCGTATGCCTGGAAACCCAGCGCAAGAAGCTCACCGTGTTTTTCTCCGATATCAAGGGTTTCACCGAGCTGTCGGAAGAGCTCGAAGCCGAGGCCCTGACCGACCTGCTCAATAATTATTTGAACGAAATGTCGAAGATCGCCTTGAAATATGGCGGCACCATCGATAAGTTCGTTGGCGACTCGATGATGGTGTTCTTCGGCGATCCCACTACCGAAGGTGCGAAGAACGATGCGGTAGCTGCGGTATCCATGGCCATCGCCATGCGCAAGCACATGAAGGTGCTGCGCCAGCAGTGGCGCGCCCAGGGCATTACCAAGCCCCTCGAGATCCGCATGGGCATCAACACCGGCTATTGCACGGTCGGCAACTTCGGTGCCGACACCCGCATGGACTACACCATCATCGGCCGCGAGGTGAATCTAGCCAGTCGTCTGGAAAATGCCTCGGAGGCCGGTGAGATTCTCGTTTCCCACGAAACCTATTCCCTAGTGAAGGATGTGATCATGTGCCACGACAAGGGCCAGATCACGGTGAAGGGCTTCAGCCGGCCGGTACAAATCTATCAAATCGTCGATTTCCGGCGCAACCTGGGCGCTGTTTCCAGCTTCATCGAACACGAGATGCCAGGTTTCTCCATGTATCTGGATACCAACGATATCCAGAATTTCGACAAGGAGCGGGTCATTCTGGCCTTGCGCCAGGCTGCGGAAAAGCTCAGGGACAAAGTGATCGTCTAACAAACTCTGCAAAGCGACGAGCCCCGCCTGGGCGGGGGACATGGCAACCTCATGCAAAGTACGCTAGCCAACGTAACGAGCCTTCCCTGAAGGCCCATCGGGGCGGCCGATTTTCCCCGCCCTGCTCCACCCTCGCAGTAGCATGGGGAGCCGAGCTCGCGAGCACGCGCTTAGTCGGCCAAGGCATCCGCCTGGAACCCCGTGCATACCTGCGCTAAGGGGTATGGCTCGCCATCCAGCAGTACCTGGTGAGCCAGGAATTCGAGTGCCGAGGTGCGCCAGGACTGCCGCCCGGCCAATTCGACACACCGCTCGCGGTCCAGCGCCAACGCAGCCAGACAGGCTCTGCGGAGGTCCTCATCGAGCACACCGCTCACATCCGCCTCCACTACATCCAGCGGACCCGGCACCGGAAACGCCGCTACCGGTGTGCCGCAGGCCAGCGCCTCTAGCATCACCAGACCATAGGTGTCGGTACGCGAAGGGAATACCAGCACGCTGGCCTCGGCATAGGCTGCGGCCAGCTCACGACCATGACGGTAGCCGAGGAAGCGGGCCTCAGGATAACGCGCTTCCAGTTCCCCACGCTGCGGCCCATCGCCGACCACTCGCTTTTCGCCCGGCAGATCAAGAACCAGGAAGGCCTCCAAATTCTTTTCCGGAGCGATCCGCCCGACATAGAGAAAGACCGGCTGCTCCGCCGCCACATTCCGCCCTGGCTGGGGAGAAAACAGACGGGTATCGACCCCCTTGCGCCAGATGACCAACCGCGACAGCCGCCAATCGCTGAACTCATCGCGCAGTCGCGCGGTGCTCACCAACACCGCGCGACTCGGCCGATGAAAGGCACGCAGCAAGGCATAGCCCCAGCTCAGCGGCAACCATGGCCAACGGGTATGCACATAGTCAGGAAAGCGCGTGTGGATGGCCGTGGAAAACGCCATCCCGTGTTTCAGCAGCCAGCGCCGTGCTGCCCAGCCAAGAGGCCCTTCGGTGGCCAAGTGCACACAATCCGGCCGAAACGCCCGGATTGCCGGCCCCACTCGCCAGAGATCCCAGACCAGCGGGATCTCTGGATAGGTAGGACAAGGCCGGGAGCGAAAATCGCCTGGCGACAGCAGCCGTACTTCATGCCCCAGCTCGCGCAACTCGCTGATCAGGTACTGCAGGCTGGTGACCACACCGTTGACTTGCGGCAACCAGGCATCGGTGACGATCAGGAGTCTCATGCGGCCGTCTCGACGACATTCGCCAGCTCGGCTCCCTGACGTATCGGAAACGCCTGCTCTTCGGCCAGACGATAAAGCTCAATGGTGCCATCCCAGTGCTCGATCAGGGCCGTGCAGGACTCCACCCAATCGCCGCAATTGAGATACTCCACCTCCCCTATGCGGCGGATCTCCGCATGGTGGATATGCCCGCAGACCACGCCATTGAAACCACGGCGCAGACATTCGCGGGAGATGGCCTGTTCGAAGTCGCTGATGAAGTTCACCGCCGTCTTCACCTTGTACTTGAGAAAGGCCGACAGCGACCAGTAACCGTAGCCCCAGCGTTCGCGCCAGTGATTGAGCCAGCGATTAAGAATCAGGGTGAAACCGTAGGCCGAGTCTCCGAGGAAGGCCAGCCACCTGTGGCAGCGGGTAACCACATCGAACTGGTCGCCATGGATCACCAGCAACCGCCGACCATCGGCCGTGACGTGCTCGGCCTCGTCGACCAGATGGATATTGCCCAGCATCAGCGCCGAATAGCGCCGCAGGAACTCGTCATGATTGCCAGTAACATAGATCACCGTGGTGCCGCGCTTGCTCATGGTCAGCAGGCGGCGGATGACGTTGGTATGGGCCTGCGGCCAATAGACGCCACTGCGCAACCGCCAGCCGTCGATAATGTCGCCGACCAGGTACAAGGTATCGGCGTGATAGCGTTTGAGAAAACTTGCTAGGTACTCGGCTTTGCAGTCCCGCGTACCAAGGTGCACATCGGAAATCCAGAGGGTGCGGACAGATTGCTTGTCGGTCTGCTGAAAGAGGTGGGCGCTACTCATCGGCAATCTCCGGCGGGGTTTAACCGATCTTCCACACCGGGAATGAAGAGGTCGTGACGAGG
Organism: Azorhizophilus paspali; assembly: GCF_043587585.2. Lineage (GTDB taxonomy): Bacteria > Pseudomonadota > Gammaproteobacteria > Pseudomonadales > Pseudomonadaceae > Azotobacter > Azotobacter paspali. The sequence continues at coordinate 1,553,012 of NZ_CP171449.1, read as the reverse complement.
CTGGGTCGATTCGATGACAACGCCCCAGTCGCTATCGGGAACCCTGGGGGCGATCGCTGTGGCCGAGATCGCGGTCCGGCGCGATCAGATCGCGCACTCGCTGCTTGAGCGCTTTGGCTTCGGGAAAGCCGCCATCGGCCTTGCGCTCCCAGATCTGCACGCCATCGCAGGTGATGCGAAACACTCCGCCGCTGCCGGGCTCCAGGCTGACCTTGGCGAGATCCTCGCCGAAGGTGCTGAGCAGTTCCTGGGCCAACCAGGCGGCACGCAGCAGCCACTGGCACTGGGTGCAGTAGGTGATAAGGATTTCCGGCTTGGTCGCGGTCATGGCACCTCCGGGAAACCGTAACAACTCAACTATCAGGATAGCGCCGCTGTCCGGACACTGCCGCAGCCGGTCAAAGCACGTCAGCGCTTCTCCAGATTGGCGAGAATCTGCGCATGCACCTGCTGGCAGAGACGCAGCTCTTCCGGGCCGATCCCATCGAAGAGTTCCTGGCGCAATTGGGAGGAAATCGCCTCGATCTGTTCGATCAACGGCACCGCCACCGGATTCAGCACGATCCGCTTGGCCCGGCGGTCCTCGGCCACCGCCTGGCGACTGACCAGTCCCTGCGCCTCCAGGGTGTCCAGCAACCGGGCTAGGGTCGGTCCCTCGACGGCTACGCTTTCGGCCAGCTCGCGCTGCGTCGGCCATTTCCCGGCACGCGCCTCGAAACGGGCAAGGTGCAGCAACACCAGCCAGCGCGCCTGCGATAAGCCCATCCCGGACAACCGGCGATCCAGTTCGGCACGCCAGGCACGTGACAATTGGGCAAGTTGCATCGCGAAACGATGCTGATTCAAGTAGGACATGGGAAAGCTCGCACTAGTACTTGGACTAATTATTAGTGTGCTAACCGTAACTGCAAGCCGAACAACATGCCACACGACTTTTAGTCAGGGAATGTCGACAGCGGCCCGCTCACGAGCCGCCGATCAAGGATCAAGTTCGGCCTGCAGGGCCGCACGCACGCAATGCAGCACGCCCTGCGGTACCCGTTCGCCGAACTGCTCGGCCAGCGCCGCGACCGGCGGCAGCTCGCCATCGCCGTCGAGAAAGGCGTCATGGATCTCGCCCAGCAGTTCCTCGGGCAGGTCGAGGGCTTGTTCGAGCGTAAGCTGGCGACGAACGATGGCCTCGGCCAGCAGGTTATAGACATTCTTTTCGGTGCATTCCAGTTGACGGGCGATCTGCGCCGGCGTCATGCCGGCACGCGCCAGACTGACCAATTCGTGACGCAGATCGGTCACCGGTTTCAACGCCCCCGCGGACCTGTTCAGTACCTCGAGGAAGGCCTCGCCATAGCGCTCCAGCTTGCGTGCACCGACACCATTGACCCGTGCCATCTCGGACAGCGAGCGCGGCCGGCTGCGCAGCATTTCCAGCAGCGTGGCATCGGGAAAGATCACGTAAGGCGGCACCGAGTGCTCTTCCGCCAGCCTGCGGCGCAGCGTACGCAGCGCCTCCCACTGCTCGCGCTCGTCGTGCCGGACCAATTGGCTGGCGGCGCTGGCCGTCGGCCGTGGCGCCTGCGGCTTGAGGTCGCGGCGCAGCTCCAGGCGCACTTCGCCACGCAGCAGCGCCCGGCAGCCCTGGTTCAGACGCAGGCCGCCATAACCATCCAGATCCACATCGGCCAGTCCGCGGGCGACCAACTGGCGAAACAAGGTGCGCCATTCCCCTTCGCCATGCGCTTTGCCGACACCGAACACCGACAGATGCTGGTGGCCCAGGCCGCGCACCTTGTCGTTGTCGCGGCCGAGCAGGATATCCACCAGATGGCCGACGCCATAGCGCTGGCCGCTGCGGTAGATGGCCGACAATGCCTGACGGGCGGCCTCCGTGGCATCCCAGGTCTGCACGCCGTCGATGCAGTTGTCGCAGTGGCCGCAGGGCTTGGCCAGTTCCTCGTCGAAATAAGCCAGCAGCGCCTGGCGGCGGCAGCGGGTTTCCTCGCACAACGCCAGCATGGCGTCGAGCTTGTGCTGCTCGATGCGCTTGTGCCGCTCGTCGCCTTCGGAATTGTTGAGCATCTGCTTGAGGAAGATGACGTCCTGCAGGCCATAGGCCATCCAGGCATCCGCCGGCAGGCCGTCGCGCCCGGCCCGACCGGTTTCCTGGTAATAGGCCTCCAGCGATTTGGGCAGGTCGAGATGGGCGACGAAGCGCACGTTGGGCTTGTCGATACCCATGCCGAAGGCGATGGTCGCCACCATGATCAGCCCTTCCTCGTTGAGGAAGCGCTTCTGATGCAAGGTGCGTAGCTCGTTGGACAATCCGGCGTGGTACGGCAGAGTCGGAAAACCCTGCTCGGAGAGGAAAGCGGCCAGCTCCTCCACCTTCTTGCGCGACATGCAGTAGACGATCCCGGCGTCGCCGCGGCGCTCGGCGAGAAAGCCGAGCAACTGCTTGCGCGGCTGATCCTTGGCGACGATGCGGTAGAAGATATTCGGTCGGTCGAAACTGGAAAGAAAGCGCTCGGCGTTTTCCAGATGCAGGCGCTGGACGATTTCCTCGCGCGTGCGCTTGTCCGCCGTGGCGGTCAGGGCGATGCGCGGCACCTGTGGGAAGAGTTCGGCGAGTTGGCCGAGTTGCAGGTATTCGGGACGGAAATCGTGCCCCCACTGGGACACGCAGTGCGCTTCGTCGATGGCGAACAGGCCGATCGGCAGGCGCTGCAGAAAGGCCAGCATGCGCGGCTGCACCAGACGCTCCGGGGCCAGATAGAGCAGCTTGATCCCGCCCTGGCGGATCCGCTCGGCGATCTCGCGCTGCTCGTCGAGGCTCAGCGTGGAATTCAGCGCCACCGCCGGCACGCCCAGTTCGTCGAGGGTGGCGACCTGATCCTCCATCAGCGCGATCAGCGGCGAAACCACCACCGCCAACCCCTCGCGTAACAGTGCCGGCACTTGGTAGCAAAGCGACTTGCCACCACCGGTCGGCATCAGCACCAGGGCATCGCCGCCACGAGCGACGCGCTCGATGATCGCCGCCTGGTCACCACGAAACGCATCGTAGCCGAAGACTTCCTTGAGAATGCGCTGGGCCTGTTCGAGCATGGACACTCCAGACGGAGCAACGAGGCCGGATGGCCCGTCGGGTTGAATCGACCGCACGGCTCTGGGCGGGGCCGTCATGAAGCGCCGTATTATACGTGACTGCCCGGCCGTCGCCCGCATTTGGACATCAGCCGAATGCCCGTCCCATGCGGCTGACCATGAAAAAAACCGCGTAACGGCAAGCCGCCGGGCGCTATCCGGGCTAAAATCCAGCCTCCCGAACCCTCAAGGTAGTCGCGCCATGTCCTTCGCCGAGCAATTGTCCCGCCTGCAAGCCTTTCTCGACGCCGACGATCTGCATGAAGAGGCGTTGGACTACGTCGCCGCCCACGGCTATCTGACGGCACTGTCGATCTGTCCGAACCCCGTGCCCGAGCACGAATGGATCGACGCTTTGTTCGCCGAACCGCCGCATTACCGCAGCGACCTTGAGCAGGAAGAGGTCGAATCCACGCTAGTCCTGCTTAAGGCTCATATCGCCCGTCAACTGGCCAGCGACGAGGAGCCCGAGTTGCCTTGCGAACTCGACCTGGGCGACGATCCCGACGACTCCGACCTGCGCGGCTGGTGCATCGGTTTCATGGAAGGGGTGTTCCTGCGCGAGGAAGCGTGGTTCGAGGAAGCCGAGGAAGAAGTCAGCGAACTGCTGCTGCCGATCATGATCGGCTCGGGCCTGTTCGAGGATCAGCCGGACTTCGCGGAAATCGCCCATGACCGCAAGCTGGTGGACGAAATGATCCAGCAAATCCCGGACCTGCTCACCGCGCTGTTTTTGCTCTGCCACGCTCCCGAGGAAAAACCGGCGCTGCTCAAACCGCGTCCCAACTGAGAGGGAGCGGAATGAGGCAGATCGTCCGCGAGAGCCAGTCCCGCCTGGTGCGCCATGCCCTGCAGGCGGCGGGCCTGCTCAGCCTGGCACTGGGAGTGATCGGCATCTTCCTGCCGCTGTTGCCGACCACGCCTTTCCTGCTGCTGGCCGCCGCCTGCTTCATGCGCAGCTCGCGGCGCTTCTACTTCTGGCTGATCGACCATCCCCGCCTGGGCCCCTGGATCCGCGATTACTTGGATGGCGAAGGCATTCCTCTCAAAGGCAAGGTCTACGCGGTCGGCCTGATGTGGACGAGTATCCTGCTGTCCTGCTATCTGATTCCGTTGTTGCCGGCACGCCTCTTCATGCTGGTCAGTGCCACCCTGGTCACGATCTATATCCTCAGGCAGAAGACCCGGCCGGTGCGGAAGGACTGATCGGGGCCGCCGGATCGCCCTCATGATTGCGTCGATAGACCGTCTCTCCCATGGCCGCTATCTGTCCCTCGATCAGCGCCTCGAAAGGCCGCAGCATGGCATCGAAGCGCCCGGCCCCCTCGAGAAGGTTCAGGGCGCAGACGATCGCTTCGATGGTCGACAATGCTCCCACCATCGGCGCCTTGCGCAACCGGTAGCGCGACGACAGGCCCTCCGGCAGGGCGACCCGCGGCATAGCCGCCAATTGCGGATTGAGATGAAGCAGCCGGCGGGCCTTGCGCCAAGTGCCGTCCGGCACGACCAGTTGCAGGGGCGCCCCGTCGCGCGCCAGTTCGGCCAGCGGCATGGCTCCCGTACCGGGAAACAGCAGGCAACTGCGCCGGGAAGCATGCGCCAGCTCCGCCTCCAGTTCGGGGAAGGTTTCGCCGACCCGCAACTCGCCATTGTCCAGGGCCAAGGCAGCTAGACGGGCGGTGTTCAGAGCATGGGAAGCCTCGCCCGGATGCTGCAGGATCAGCACCCGAGTGCGGCTGGACAGGCGGGGGACGAGCGCGCACAGACAATGGCCCAGCGGGCGCGTACAACGGGGACAGCGGGAACGCGACATGGACTCTCCTCGGCGGAGAAGTCTGCCACAACCCGGACGGGACGGAAAAACGAAACAGGGCGCCCTGTCAAATCAGCGATCAGCGGCGGCGTGCCCGCTCCTCGGCCAGACGACGACGTTCGTCGCTTTCCAGGGGAATGGGCTGCATGCGCCCGGCGGCATCCAGACCGAACAAGGTAGCAAGATCGGTGAGCAAACGATTGAGCCAAGCGTTCATGACCAGTCCTCCGGTTACAACCAAGTGGGGCTTTCGGACAGCCGTTGCATGGGCAACCCATGCCATCCTTGTCTCCAGAATAGCCGCTGTTTCGTCCTTACGGTCTGACTCGTATCAAAAAGACACCGGCAGAACCGCGCCGCTTCGCCGGGATATACGACGAAAGCAGCGCCCGCCGCACCTTACTGGGTCAGTTCCTGCTCGCTGAACAGCCCCTCGAACAACATGCTCGACAGGTAACGCTCGCCCGAGTCGGGTAGGATCACCACAAAGGTCTTGCCCTGCAGCGCGGGCTCGTGCTCGGCCAGCCGCACGGCGGCAGCCATGGCCGCACCGCAGGAGATCCCACAGAGGATGCCCTCCTCGCGCATCAGGCGCAAGGCCATGTCCTTGGCCTCGTCGTCGGTGACCCGCTCGACCCGGTCGACCAAGGTCAGGTCCAGGTTCTTCGGCACGAAACCGGCGCCAATGCCTTGGATCTTGTGCGGCGCCGGCTTGACTTCCTCGCCGGCCAGGGTCTGGCTGATCACCGGCGAGCCGGCCGGCTCGACGGCCACCGAGAGCAGCGGTTTGCCACAGGTCTGCTTGATGTAGCGAGACACCCCGGTGATAGTGCCACCGGTACCGACTCCGGCGACCAGCACGTCCACGGCGCCGTCGGTGTCGTTCCAGATCTCCGGGCCGGTGGTCTTCTCGTGGATCTCCGGGTTGGCTGGGTTGTCGAACTGCTGCGGCATGAAGTACAGCCTGGGATCGGAGGCGGCGATCTCGGTCGCCTTCTCGATGGCGCCCTTCATGCCCTTGGCCGCCTCGGTGAGCACCAGATCGGCACCTAGCGCCTTGAGCACCTTGCGCCGCTCCAGGCTCATCGATGCCGGCATGGTGAGGATCAGCTTGTAGCCGCGCGCCGCAGCGACGAAGGCCAGGCCGATGCCAGTATTGCCCGAAGTCGGCTCGACCAGGGTCATGCCGGGCTTCAGACGTCCACTGGTCTCGGCGTCCCAGACCAGGTTGGCGCCGATCCGGCACTTGACCGAATAGGCCGGGTTGCGCCCCTCGATCTTGGCCAGGATGGTCACGCCCCGCGGGGCCAGGCGGTTGATCTTAACCAGCGGCGTATTGCCGATGGACTGTGCGTTGTCGGCATAGATGCGGCTCATGGCGCTTTCCCTGTTGAATGCCAGAAAGATGGGCAAGCCTAAGTCGCCGTGCTGGCGTCGTCCAGACCCCATCACGCCTGCAGCGACGCTCACACTTGGTTATAGTCGGCTCCTGGTCCGATCACCACGGACCGACGCGCACCGGCACCATTCCATGCGAGGATTCACGATGAAGTTCCAGGGCACTTCCACCTACGTGGCCAGCGACAGTCTTAGGCTCGCCGTCAACGCTGCCATCACCCTGCAACGTCCCCTGCTAGTCAAAGGCGAGCCTGGCACCGGCAAGACTTTGCTAGCCGAGCAACTGGCTCAATCGCTCGGCACCCGGCTGATCGCCTGGCACATCAAATCCACCACCAAGGCCCAGCAGGGCCTCTACGAGTACGATGCGGTGAGCCGCCTGCGCGATTCGCAACTGGGCGTGGACAAGGTCCACGACGTGCGCAACTACCTGCGCAAGGGCAAGCTGTGGGAAGCCTTCGAAGCCGAGGAGCGGGTGGTCCTGCTGATCGACGAGATCGACAAGGCCGACATCGAGTTCCCCAACGACCTGCTGCAGGAACTCGACCGCATGGAGTTCTTCGTCTACGAAACCGGCGAAACGGTCAGGGCCCGCCAGCGACCGATCGTGGTCATTACCTCGAACAACGAGAAGGAACTGCCCGACGCCTTCCTACGCCGCTGCTTCTTCCACTACATCGCCTTCCCCGACCGCGAGACGCTGCAGCAGATCGTCGACGTGCACTTTCCCGGCATCAAGGGCGAACTGGTGGCCGAGGCGCTGGACGTGTTCTTCGACGTGCGGCAGATTCCCGGACTGAAGAAAAAACCCTCCACCTCCGAGCTGGTCGACTGGCTGAAGCTGTTGCTGGCCGACGACATCGACCTGGTCGCGCTGCGCGAGCGCGACCCGGCCAAGGCCATCCCGCCGCTGGCCGGCGCCCTGGTGAAGAACGAGCAGGACACGCAACTACTGGAGCGCCTGGCATTCATGGCACGCCGCGGGACCCGCTGAGCGTCACGCCATCCGCGAGCAAACGATCCGACGGCTCGATAGACAGATAGCGAGGCTGCCGCCATGCTGCTCAACCTGTTCAACGAAATGCGCGCGGCCAGGATACCGGTCTCGCTGCGCGAACTGCTCGAGCTGATCGAGGCGCTCGAACGGCGGCTGGTGTTCGCCGATATGGACGCCTTCTATCTCCTCGCCCGTACCATTCTGGTCAAGGACGAACGGTACTTCGACAAGTTCGACCGGGCCTTCGCCGCCTACTTCCGGGGCTTGGAAAACCTCGACGACCTGCTCGAGGCGCTGATCCCCGAGCAGTGGCTGCGCAAGGAATTCGAGCGCCAACTGAGCGACGAGGAAAAGGCGCAGATCCAGTCCCTGGGCGGCCTCGAGAAGCTGCTGGAAACCTTCAGAAAGCGACTGGCGGAACAGCAGGAACGGCACGCCGGCGGCAACAAATGGATCGGCACTGGCGGCACCAGCCCCTTCGGCTCGGGCGGCTATAACCCCGAGGGCATCCGCATCGGCGAGGCCGGCGAGCGCCGGGGCAAGGCGGTCAAGGTCTGGGAACAACGCGAATACCGCAACCTCGACGACCAGGTCGAACTCGGCACGCGCAACCTGAAGATGGCGCTGCGCCGCCTGCGCAGCTTCGCCCGCCAAGGTGCCGCCGAGGAACTCGACCTCGACGCCACCATCGCCCACACCGCGCGCGACGCCGGTTTGCTCAACATCCAGTTGCGCCCGGAACGGCACAACAGCGTGAAGCTGCTCCTGCTGCTGGACATCGGCGGCTCGATGGATGCCCACGTGAAAGTCTGCGAGGAACTGTTCGCCGCCTGCCGCAGCGAGTTCAAGCACCTGGAGCACTACTACTTCCACAACTTCATCTACGAAAGCCTGTGGAAGGACAACCGCCGGCGCCACTCCGAGCGCATCGCGACCCACGATCTGCTGCACAAGTACGGCCCGGACTACAAGGTGGTGTTCGTCGGCGACGCCTCCATGTCCCCCTACGAGATCCTCCAGCCCGGCGGCAGCGTCGAGCATTGGAACGAGGAGCCTGGCCTGGCTTGGATGCAGCGTTTCACGCAGACCTACCGCAAGCTCATCTGGATCAACCCGTCCCCCGAACATGCCTGGGACCACGGCAGCTCGATACGGATCGTCCGCGACCTGGTCGGGCAGCGCATGTATCCCCTGACCCTGAGCGGGCTGGAAGAAGGCATGCGCTATCTGGCCAAATGATGCTTTGGGCGTGTCATCAATTTTTTCCGCGTTGCGACGAGCCTGTTCTGACACAGGGCAAGGCGCGAGGAGAGAAGTTTGGTCATTCCAAACGAACGATGAGCAACGCCGCACTGTGCCAAAACAGGCCCGTCCCTACGGGTGGGGCCGCCTAGGTTGCGCCGGAAATGGGGCCATGCGGCGTTGCAGCCTTGGCAAGGGAATGACCATTGCCAAAGGCTGCGCCTTGCCGAACGCGGCCCGACCTGGCCCCATTTCCGACAGCAACGCAACCGGGGAAACAACTGATGACACGCCCTAAACCCTGCCGCGGGCGATGCACTCGCCCATCCGCCACAGCGTCCACTCGCCCGGCTGGTGGGCGATCCAGGTTTCGTTGGCGGTCAAGGGCTCGGTGGCCAGTACCGTCACCACGTCGTCCGGCGTCGTCTCGGCCTGGAAGTCCACGGTCAGGTCGGCGTCCTTCAGCCGCGCCGGGCCGAAGGGCGAACGGCGGGTGATCTCCGCCAGCTTGGTGCTGCAGAAGCTGAACAGCCAGTCGCCGTTGCCCAGCAGGCAGTTGAACACGCCCTTGGCACGGTACTCGTCGCAGGCTTTCACCAGGACCGGCAACAGCTCCCGCTCCGCCACCGGTTCGGGAAAGGCCTGCCGCACCCGGTTGAGCAGGTCGCAGAAAGCCCGCTCGCTGTCGGTGTCGCCCACCGGCCGGTAAAACCCCATCGGCGGCTGGAAATCCGCCAGTTGGCCGTTATGGGCGAAGCACCAGTTGTGGCCCCAGAGTTCGCGCACGAAGGGATGGGTATTGGCTAGGCAGATGCGCCCGACGTTGGCCTGGCGGATGTGGCCGATGACCAGTTCGCTCTTGATCGGATAGCGCTGCACCAGCCGGGCCACTTCGGAATCGGCGCTCGCCGCCGGATCCTGGAACAGCCGCACGCCACGCCCCTCGTAGAAGACGATGCCCCAGCCGTCGCGGTGCGGTCCGGTGCGCCCGCCGCGCTGCATCAGGCCAGTGAAGCTGAAGACGATATCGGTCGGAACGTTGGCGCTCATGCCGAGCAGTTCGCACATCGCGGGGGTTCCTCGCAGACGACTCGGACCGGTTTCAGAAACGCCGGCCGGCGCGCAGGCCTTGCGTCCCGCCGGCTTCGCCACGCCTCACCGGCGCGCGCACCGCCGGCTCCTCGCCAGCGCCCGTCGGCGCGGCGTCGAGCACGCCCCGCCGGCGCAGCAACAGCCAGCGCCCTCCGATCAGCGACAGATACAAGGCCATACCGACCATCCCGTACAGCGCCAGATCAGCCACCGCGCGCCAGGCGGTGCTGTCGACGCCGAACAGCAGGTCGAGGACGGTGACAGCGATGGCCGGCGCGAATAGCCCCTCGCCCGGATCGACGATGGTCGGAGCCAGCAGCAGCACCGCCATGAGCACTCGCAAAGGCTCGTACAGCCCGCGCCACATCCAGCGGGTCAGGCGGAACCAGACCAGCAGGCAACCCAGCGCGGCGATGCCGTAGACAATCCAGGCAAGCAAATAGTCGTTGTCGATCATGGCGGTGTGAGACTGGCGGAAGGGTGCTTATCATAACGACATTTCCCCGCCGCGACGCCACTGCCGGAAGTCGCGCCGTCGGCTGCCAGCCGCCAGGAGCTACCATGCCGCAACCCCCTATCGCCTCAATCGAGAGCCATTCTGCCGACCCCTACCGCTGGCTGGAGCAGCGCGACGATTCACAGGTGCTTGCCTATCTGGAGGCGGAGAACGCTTACCTGGAGGCCGAGCTCGCGGATGTCGGCGCGCTGCGCGAGAGCCTGTTCCAGGAGATCAAAAACCGCATCCGCGAAACCGACCTGTCCCTGCCGGTACCCTGGGGACCCTGGCTCTACTACCAGCGCACCACGGCCGGTGACGAATACCCGCGCCACTACCGCTGCCCGCGCCTGGCGGACGGCTCGCTACGGACCGACGCCAGCCGCGAGGAACTGCTGCTCGATCCCAACGCCCTGGCCGACGGTGGCTACCTGTCGCTCGGCGCCTTCGAGATCAGCCCCGACCACCGTTGCCTTGCCTACAGCCTGGATAGCAGCGGCGACGAGATCTACCGGCTGTTCGTCAAGGAGCTGGACAGCGGTGTGCTGCACGAATTGCCCTTCCAGGACTGCGACGGCAGCATGACCTGGGCCAACGACAGCCGGACGCTGTTCTTCGCCGAACTGGACGACACCCAGCGCCCGCACAGGCTGTACCGCTACCGGCTCGGCGACGACGAGGCCGAACTGGTGTTCAACGAACCGGACGGACGCTTCTTCATCCACTGCTACCGCGCCAGCTCCGAGCGCCAGTTGCTCCTCTTGAGCAGCAGCAAGACCACCTGCGAGGCCTGGGCGCTAGATGCCGAACGCCCGCAGGAAGCCTTCGTCTGCCTAGCGCCGCGCCAGGAGGGCCACGAGTACTACCCCGACCACGGGCGCATCGACGGCGACTGGGGCTGGCTGATCCGCAGCAACCAGGACGGCATCGAATTCGCCGTCTACCAGGCCCCCGAGGGTGCGCCGGGGCGCGAGCACTGGCGGCTGCGGATCGCTCACGACGCGGCGCGGATGATCGAGGACCTCAGCCTGAACGCCGCGGGCTTCGTCCTCAGCCTGCGCGAGCAGGGCCTGCCGATCGTCGAGGTGCACCCGGCCGGGGCCACGCCCTACCGCGTCGAACTGCCGGACGCCGCCTACAGCCTGGACGTGCAGGACATCCTGGAATTCGACAGCCCGGTGATCCGCCTGCGCTACGAGGCGCTCAACCGCCCAGCGCAGATCCGCCAATTGGACCTGGCCAGCGGCGCCCAGCGAGTGCTCAAGGAAACCCCGGTGGAAGGCCCCTTCGACGCCGACGACTACCTCAGTCTGCGGCTCTGGGCCGAGGCGGCCGACGGCACGCGCATCCCGCTCAGCCTGGTCGCCCGCCGCGATATCCTCCGAGGCGCCGGGCAAAAACGCCCCGCTCCGCTCTATCTCTACGGCTACGGCGCCTATGGCGAGAGCCTCGACCCCTGGTTCTCCCACGCCCGGCTGAGTCTCCTGGAGCGCGGCTTCATCTTCGCCATCGCCCATGTGCGCGGCGGTGGCGAACTGGGCGAGGCCTGGTACCGCGCCGGCAAGCTGGAACACAAGGAAAACACCTTCGGCGACTTCATCGCCGTGGCCGAGCACCTGATCGCCGAGGGCCTCACCTGCGCCGACCGGCTGGCGATCAGCGGCGGCAGCGCTGGCGGCCTGCTGATCGGCACCGTGCTCAACCGGCGTCCGGAGCTGTTCGCCGCGGCGATCGCCGAAGTGCCCTTCGTCGATGTGTTGAACACCATGCACAACCCCGAGTTGCCGCTAACCGTCACCGAGTACGACGAGTGGGGTGATCCGCGCGATCCCGAGGTTCATGCCCGGATCGCGGCCTACGCCCCCTACGAGAACGTGCGCGCCCAGGCCTACCCGGCGATCCTCGCGGTGGCCGGCTACCACGACAGCCGGGTGCAGTACTGGGAGGCGGCGAAGTGGGTGGCCAGGCTGCGCGCCAGCAAGACCGACGCCAACCTGCTGCTACTGAAGACCGAGTTCGGCGCCGGCCACGGCGGCATGAGCGGACGCTATCAGGGACTCAGGGACGTGGCGCTGGAATACGCCTTCCTGCTCAAGGTGCTCGGCCAGGTCTGAGACCAGGGGCCAGCCTTGGCAAAGGCTCCGGCGGCTTGCCGGCGAAAAGCGGATTCATTTGCGATTGAGGTTGCGCCAGGCAAAAACATCCGCATGAATTCGCTCTCACCGCGGAGTCATCGGCCTCGCTGCTCTGGGCAAGACCTTGAAAGATTGTCCCCGAAAGGAGCGAGGCTCAGAGCTTCTTCTCTCCGGGATCCTTGCCCTCCGGGTGGTGATGCTCGATCACCGCGTTCAGCTCCGCACCGAACAGCAGTACCGCCGCGGAGATGAAGAAATACAGCAGCATGACGATGACCGCGCCGACGCTGCCGTAGGTGGCGTCGTAGTTGCCGAAGTTGCCCACGTAGAAGCCGAAGCCGAGCGAGGTCGCGATCCAGACCAGCACCGCCAGCACCGAGCCTGGGGTGATGAAACGGAAGCGCTGCTCCACATCCGGCGCCACGTAATAGATCATGGCCACCGCCAGGATCAGCAGCAGTATCGCCACCGGCCAGCGCAGCCAGGTCCAGAGGGTGACGATCAGTTGCTCCAGCCCCACCCAGCCGGCCAGCCAGGTCATCACCTCGGGTCCGATGAGCATCAGGCCGGCGGCGCTCAGCAGCATCAGGGCGATGCCGACGGTATAGAGCACCGAGAGGGGAATGCGCTTCCAGGCCGGACGGCTCTCCGCGACGTCGTAGGCCTTGTTCATCGCCTGCATGGTCGAGCGCACGCCGGCCGAGGCGGTCCACAGGGCGGCCACTATGCCCAGCGAGAACAGCCCGGCGCGCTCCCGCTGGAACTGGGCGATGACCGAGTTGACCGTACTCATCGCCTGCGCTGGCAGCAACAGGGCCGCCTGCTGCTGTAGCCAGTCGAAGAATTTCTGCAGGTCGAGAAAACCGATCAGGGCAATCAGGAACAGCAGGAAGGGAAACAGGGAAAAGAGCATCTGGAAGGCCAGCGCCGAGGCATAGGTCGGCATTTCGTCATCCATGAAGTCCTTCACCGTGCACTTGAGGACCTCGACCAGTCCCATACCTCGCAAATCCAGCAGATGCATGTCGTCGCCTCCCTCCGAGCCCTCTGGAAATAGACGGATCGCTCCCCCGTCAGTGCCCATGGCCCGACCGGCGGCGGGCCGGGAGAGGCATGACCCCGCGCTTTATCGCCCGGCCCCAGGCGCCAGCAGAGGCGTATCCAGCACCCGCGACTCGCCGCCCATGAGGTTCTCGCTGAGCGCGACGAAGTCGTCGGTATTAACCCGCTCCATGCGAATCAGCCCGTGCACCACATCGTCCAGCGAATGGCGGTTCTCGCTGCGCGCGCGGATCTCCGCGTCGAGCGCCCGCAGCAGGAGCACGGCGCGTGCGGTGACCGGACCGCCGACCCGCTCGCCGCGCAGGCTGCCGACCTCGCGGCTCCAGTGCTCCAGTTGCCGATAGATCCGCTCGTAGCGATCCTCGGCGAGACCGCCGGCACGGCGCAGCAGTTCGATGGCGTAGTACTCGGCCAGCCCCTCGCTGATCCAGTCGCTCGCATCGGTGTCGCGAATCCGGGCGAACACGTGCACCAGTTCGTGTAGCAAGGGACTAGTCCCGTTCTCGCTGACCAGCGGACGATCGGCGTGCAGGTACAGGGAGTTGGGGGCCGACAGGCCGCCACGCCACATCGGGTTGCCGGCGCCGACCACCAGCAGCTTGCCGGGCGCGCGCAGGAATACCGTCCGGTACTCTTCCCAGACGAAGGTCAGCAGGGTCAGGATGTCCATTCGCCGCACGCCCTCGCCGAGCGGCGCCGCCACACTGACCTCGCTGCCGCCCAGGATCGCCCGCCGGGTACCGAGCTGGCCAGCGAGCAGCCAGCCGGTCGGCCGGTCGAAGCGGCGCGCCGGGTTGTCGATGCGAAAACGGTTCCTGCCGATGCGCGGCCAGCCGGTCTCGACGCCCGTCCAGCCCTCTGGCAGCTCGAACTCCAGGCGCGCCACCAGCTCCACGCCGTCCTGCTGATCCAGATGGGCGCTGGGCACCAGATCGTCGCCGCGCAGCAGCGCCCAGTTCCCGGTCATCCGCGCATCGAAACGCCTAGAGGAGGCGCGCGTATGGTTGACCCGTACCCGGTAGCTCAGGCTGCTCCTGCCCTCGGCCGGCCGCCAGACGCCGCTGCCGGGCTCCTCCTGCTGCCACTGCCCGTCGGCCTGGAAATCGCTGTAGCGGCCCTGGTCGCCCAGATCGAAGCGCAGGCTGCGGACCGCGCTGCCCTGCTCCAGGGTCAGGCGTACCTCGGCCTGGTCGCGCTCCGGCAGGAAACGCACGTGGTAGTCCAGATCGACCTTGTTCGCCGCCCAGGACGGAACGGACGCGATCAGCAGGACAGCACAGAGCGGCAAACGCGGACAGGCGGACATGGGCAAAACTCCTCGGCGGGACGAACGGAGCAAGTGTGCCGGCAGGCTGGACGCCAGGGGAAGTAGACGAACGAAACCCGCCTACCCACCCATACGAGGCTCAGCCGGCGCGGAAGATCAGATGCTCTTCCCAGTCGTCCTCGGCCACCGCGGTCTCGCTGAGCATGCGTCCGGCCCGGGAGATTCGCTCGCGGTGCACCGCCTGGGGATCGCCGCAGATCAGCGGGTGCCAGAGCGGCAGGTCCTCGCCCTCGGCGAGCAGGCGGTAGGCACAGGTCGGCGGCAGCCACTGGAATTCGCCGGCCTGGGCCGCGGTGAGCTGGATGCAGTCCGGAACCGAGCGGCGGCGGTTGGCGTAATCGCGGCAGCGGCAGGTCTCCAGGTCGAGCAGGCGACAGGCGATGCGCGTGTAGTAGACGCTGCCGTCCTCCTCGTCCTCGAGCTTCTGCAGGCAGCACAGGCCGCAGCCGTCGCACAGCGACTCCCACTCTTCGGCATCGAGCCGGTCGAGGGTCTTGCGCTTCCAGAAGGGTTCGACTTTCGCCGCCATGGGGAACACCGCCACCTGTACCGAAAAAGGGCTAGAAGTCTACCCAGTGCCGGATCTACGGCCAAGAGCGGCGCGGCGGGCAGTCATGATCCGGAGAAGGCCGCCGCGCCCGCGGCAATCTTCTCCATGGCTGCGCGAAGTCCTAAAGCTGTGCTTGGGCCTGGAAAGCCAGGCGGTCGCCCTGGGCGCCCGGCGGCGCATTGAAGAGCAACTGGCGGCGATGCGCCAGGCGCTGGACGACTATCAGGACACGCTGGCCGGCGCACGAAGCCGCGTGGAGGCGGACCGGCGCTTCCACCTGCTGATCGCCGAAGCCACCGGCAATCCCTATTTCGGCGAGATCATGCGCCATTTGGGCGACGCCCCGCCCCCCCACAACCGGATCGACTCCGGCGAGCGGAACGGCAAGGAACTGGCCCGACTCGGCTATCTGGCCAACCTGGAGCACGAGGCCATCCGCCGCCAGGACCCGAACGCGGCGCGAGCCGCCATATGGACCTACCCGAGCAACGGCCGCGAACGCTTCGCGCCGGACGAGTGAATGCCGCGCCGACAGCGGCCGGCGCAAAGAAGAGGAAGAAGTCGGAAGCGGTCGGCCGCCTGGAAGGGTCGCCCGGCTCAGACCGGGTCGTTCATCCGCAGCAGCTCGTCCGGCAGATGCTCGACGTATTCCTCCTCCGGTGGCGGCATCTGCAGGTGATAGCCCTGCTTCTCGAGGTTCTCCAGTACCTTGTGGATGTCCTCGCGGGCCAGCCTGCGCTCGGGCGTGAGCACCAGGTCGAAGGCGTGCTGCGGCGTGCCGAAGGCCGCCAGCAGGCCTTCGGGTACCCGCGACAGGGCGTCCTTCTTCGCCACGTACAGATACATCTCCCGGCGCCGCGGACTCTTGTAGATGGAACAGATGCATTTCATGGTCGTTCTCCGCCGAGGCAATCGAGCAGGGTCTGGCCCATCCGCTCGCGACGCCAGCCGCGCAGCGTGTCGGGCAACCGATAGGGGCCGTTGGGAAAGCCGCTTTTCAGCAAAGCTTCGAGGGTCTTTTTGCGCAGCGCCAGTTCCGGGGCGATCTGCAGACGTGCGGCCTCGGCCTGGCCGACCGCGCGCAGCCTCTTGAGCAGTCCCGAGGCTTCCATCGGCAGCGGCTCGGGTAAGGGCTCGGGCCAGCGCTCCGGCGGCGTCGCGCCGCTTTCGCGGATCAGGCGGAGCAGGGTCTCGCCGTCCTGGCGCACGGTGCGCGGGTGCATGTCTTCGATGCGGCCGAGGCCGACCAGATCGGTCGGCTGGTAGCGCGCCAACGGCCACAGGCTGTTCTCGCGCAGAATGCGGTTACGCGGCTGGTCGCGCCGGCGCGCCTCGCGCTCGCGCCAGGCGTACAGCTCGCGCAGCACGGCCAGTTGCTGGCAGCTCAGCTTCCAGGCCAGGCGGCCTTCGCGGTAAAGCTCCTCGGGCAGCACCTCGCGGCGCAGGTTGGCGACCAGCTCGGCGCCGTCCTCCAGGGTCCAGGCGCGCTTGTCCTCCGCCAGTCGCGCGCCGAGCGCAACGTAGAGTTCCGCCAAGTGCACCGCATCCTCGGCGGCATAGCGGATCTGCAGCTCGCTCAGCGGACGCTGCAGCCAGTCGGAGCGGGTCTCGCCCTTGGGCAGCTCGATGCCCAGCACCGCCTGCACCAACCGGGAATAGCCCATGGAAAAGCCGAGGTTCAGGTAGGCGGCGGCCAACTGGGTATCGAACAGCGGCAACGGCAGGCTGCCGGTCAGGCGCAGCAGCACCTCCAGGTCCTCGCTGCAGGCGTGCAGCACCTTGACCACCGCCGGGTCTTCCAGCAAAGCGGCCAGCGGCCGCCAGTCGCCGATGTCCAGCGGATCGATCAGATAGGCGCTGCGGCCATCGCCGACCTGCACTAGGCCGGTCTGCGGATAGAAGGTGTCGACCCGCACGAATTCGGTATCGAGGGCGACGAAGGGCAACTGCCGCCAACGCGCGCAATAGCTGGCGAGGCTGGCATCGTCGCGGATCCAGTGAATGTCGATGGCCACGAAGGCTCCTTGTTGACTGACCGCGGCGCCAGCGTCGCGCCGGGGCGACGCTGGCGCGGCAGCATCCGTACTGCGAAATGCGGCACACGGCCGCCGAAGGGCTGCAGTATATCCAGCGCCCCGCTCCCCGGCCAAACGGCATGGCGCGCCGGACTTGGCGTTTGTCGCGGCGCACCGCAGACTCGCAGCCAGTCCCCAGCGAACGACAAGGAGTTCCCATGTCCCACGCGCAATTGCTCGACCCCGCCCGACTGGCAAAGCGCCTCGACCAGCCGGACCTGCGCATCCTCGACTGCCGCTTCGCCCTCGAAGACCCGGCCTACGGCGCGCGCAGCTACGCCGAGGCGCACATCCCCGGCGCCCGTTTCGCCGACCTCGAGCGCGATCTCTCCGGCCCGCTGCACAAGGGCGTGACCGGCCGCCACCCGCTGCCCGACCCAACCCTGCTGACCGAGCGCCTGCGCGCCTGGGGCATCGACAACGACAGCCAGGTGGTGCTCTACGACGACGGCCCCGGTGCCTTCGCCGCCCGCGCCTGGTGGCTGCTCGCCTGGCTCGGCAAGCGCGACGGCGTGTTCCTCCTCGACGGCGGCCTGAACGCCTGGCGCGCCGCCGGCCTGCCATTGAGCGGCGAACCGCCCGCGCCGGCGGCCGGCACCTTCCGGGGCCAGCCCGACGCCAGCCTGCTGGTGGATGCGCAGGCCCTGCTGACGCGTCTCGGCGATGCGCGCCTGACCCTGCTCGATGCCCGCGCCCTGCCCCGCTTCCGCGGCGAGGTGGAGCCCCTCGACCCGGTCGCCGGACACATCCCCGGCGCCCGCTGCGCGCCCTTCACCGACAATCTCGGCACCGATGGCCGCTTCCTGCCGGCCGACGAACTGCGCGCGCGTTTCGCCGGCCTGCTCGGTGAGCGCCCGGTCGAACAACTGGTGGCCTATTGCGGCTCGGGCGTCACCGCCTGCCACAACCTGTTCGCCCTGAGCCTCGCCGGCTACCCGCTGGCGCCGCTCTATGCCGGCTCTTGGAGCGAGTGGCTGACCGATCGCTCCAGACCGGTCGCCACGGGGGATTGAAGCCGCCTTGTGGAGCCTATCGGCGGCCGGCCTAAGCGTCGGCTGCTATATGGCTGCGACCGCCCAAATGAAAATAATTTCAGAACAGGGGTTTACAAGCCAAAGATCGCACTACACTTCAACTCGAGCGGACAGCGGAGCGCCATAGACTCCGTCCCCCGCTCCCGGCGAGACGTACACCCGGGCCGAACATCCCGCCGGACACCTTATCCTTGCGAGACGCACCATGGGCATTGCAGCCAGCGAACTGAGCAAATACGTGATCCGCCCGACCCTGCTCTATCTCGGCCGTCCTTCCGCAACGGCCGAAGCCCTGCTGCTGGGCACGGCGGCGACCCAGTCGGCCCTGGGCGAGGCCCTGCACCAGCGACAGGGATACGGCCTCTACGGCATCGGCGCCGCCAGCCACCTGCAGCTCTGGGACCATTACCTGGTCCGCAACCCCGACCTGGCCAGCCATGTCCGTGGCCTGGCCAGCCAGCACGCCTTCCTGATCGCGCCGCACCTGGAACTGACCGTCAACCTGCGCTACGCCACCGCCATCGCCTGGCTGCTGGTGGAGTCGCAGCCCCTGCCGCTGCCCAGTGCCGACGACCTGCCGGGCTTGGCGCGGATCTGGTGCCGCGTGTTCCATCCCGAAGGGCGGCCGGAGGAATTCCTGGACGCCTGGCGGCGCTGCGTCGCAGCGCGATCCGGGCCGGTTGGAGCGGGTCAGGGCAGCAGTCCCGAGCAGAAACGCCCCCCCATCCGTCAGCCGTCGGTGAACCTCGTGTCCCGCTCCGGGTCGATGATGAGGTAATCGATGAATCCAACAATAAGGCCATGAGCGTCATGGCTTGTGCGACCGGTATTCGGGCCGTCGCGTCCGGGCTGGCGCTTTCGACGAACATGCCTTGTCGCGCGCGTGGCAAAAGGCCGCGATGCCCCCTCAAGGCCGGTTCGCCCAGGCAGCCGAGTCCGGCGTCCTGAATGGTCGATACGCGCTCGATGTCGCTGCGACGCGGTGGGACAAACCCGCGCAACGAAGCGACAACGCAGCATCGAGCGAAAGCGGTCGACCACCTCGATCCAGCAAGCCAGTGAAGGCTCACCGTTCGCCTCTTTTCGTGCGAGATCCACCATGGGCATTGCAGCCAGCGAACTGAGCAAATACGTGATCCGCCCAACCCTGCTCTATCTCGGCCGTCCTTCCGCGGCGGCCGAAGCCCTGCTACTGGGCACGGCGGCAACCCAGTCGGCCCTAGGCGAGGCCCTGCACCAGCGACAGGGATACGGCCTCTACGGCATCGGCGCCGCCAGCCACCTGCAGCTCTGGGACCATTACCTGGTCCGCAACCCCGACCTGGCCAGCCATGTCCGTGGCCTGGCCAGCCAGCACGCCTTCCTGATCGCGCCGCACCTGGAACTGACCGTCAACCTGCGCTACGCCACCGCCATCGCCTGGCTGCTGGTGGAGTCGCAGCCCCTGCCGCTGCCCAGTGCCGACGACCTGCCGGGCCTGGCACGGATCTGGTGCCGCGTGTTCCGGCCGGAAGGCAAGCCGCAGGAGTTCGTCAACGCTTGGCATTGTTGCATCAACGACTTCAGCCAGGCGGCTTGAGGAGGCCATGGCGTTCGCGTGCGCCAGGACGAACATCATGAGCAGCGTCGATCAGGTGACCGCCCATCCAGGTCTGCAAGGCCTGTGCGGTCGCCTACGACAATTGCGCCGAAGCCTGCCGACGGGCCAGCGACCCGCAGGCCCTGCGCCGCCGCATCGAGCTTAACCGCGACTGCGCCGACCTCTGCCGCCTGACCGCTCTGCTGCTGGCGCGGGAAAGCGAATGGGCGGCAATCCTGTGCCATCTGTGCGCCCGCCTCTGCAGCGACTGCGCCGAGGAGTGCGCGATCCACCGCCTGCCCCAGGAATGCGCCCAGACTTGCCAGCACTGCGCCGACGCATGCGAGGCGGCGTAGAGCAGGCAGCCGGCCTATAGCGCCAAGCCGACCAGCACCGCACACTCCACCAATTCGAGCAGCGCCCCGGCAGTGTCGCCGGTGGTGCCGCCAAGACGCGCCAGCAGGCATTGGCGCAGGTAAAGGAACAGCGCTGCCGCCAGCAGCAGCGCGAGCAGACCGCCCCCGCCGAACAGCAGCGGGCAGGCCGCCATCGTGCCCAGCAACACCCATCGGGCCGCGGGCCGCGGCAGGTGCTCGGCCAGCGCCTGGCCCAGGCCGCCGGGACGCACGTAGGGGGTGGAGAGAAACAGCGCCAGCAGCGCGCCGCGCCCGAGCAGCGGTGCCAGCAGCAGCGCCGGCACTGAGTCCGGTAGCGCCAGCAGTGCGGCGAATTTCAGCAGCAGCACGAGGACCAGTACCACCACGGCGATCGGGCCGCTGCGCGGGTCCTTCATGATCGCCAGGCTGCGTTCGCGATCGCCCAGGCCACCGACCCAGGCGTCGGCGCTGTCGGCCAGGCCATCCAGGTGCAGCGCTCCGCTCAGGCCGACCCAGGCAGCCAGCAGCAGCGCCGCGCGCAACGGTCCCGGCGCATCGTCGAGCAGCGCGCGGAGGATCAGCAGCAACGCGCCGAACAACAATCCGACCAGCGGATACCAGAGCAGCGAGCGTCCCACTTGCTGAGGCGCCGGCATGCCGGGCAGACGGACCGGCAGGCGGCTGAGGAACTGCAGGGCAATCAGCAGTGGCAGCGGCATCCTCACAGCTCCCGCCAGTCCGGCCCGTCCAGGCGCAGACGATGCAGCGCGCCGTGGGCCACCGTCACCTGCGGCAGCGCGCGACGCGGTAAGCCTCGGGCGCGGGCCAGCAGCAGGCGCATCACTCCGCCATGGGTGACCAGCAGCAGGCGGCGGCCGGCGCAGTCGCGGCGCAGCCGTTCGACGGCGCGCAGCACCCGCGCTTCGAAGTCCGCCAGCGGCTCGCCGTCCGGTGGGGTGAAGGCATAGGGATCGTCCCAGAAACGCCCCAACCCCTCGGCGTCGCTGCGCATCAGTTCGCTGGCGTTGCGGCCCTCCCAGGCGCCGAAGTGCAGTTCGCGCAGGTCCGCTTCGCGATACAGCGGCAGGCCCCGTGCGGCGGCCAGTTCAGCGGCGAAGTCGGCGCAGCGGCGCAAAGGCGAGCTGACCAGCAGATCCCAGGGTCCGGCCTCGGTGGTCGCCGCCCGCATCTGCGCCCAGCCGGAGGCGGTCAGCGCGTCGTCCAGGCTGCCACGGAAGCCGCCGCCGCATTCGGTTTCGCCATGACGCAGCAGGTCGAGATGCAGCGTCATCGGCCGGCATCCGCCACGGCCGCCTCGGCGAAGGTGGCCATCTCGCCGTGCAGCCGGCAAGCCGACTGCAACAAGGGCACCGCCAGCGCCGCGCCGCTGCCCTCGCCCAGGCGCAGGCCCAGATCCAGCAACGGCTCGGCGGCCAGGGCTTCGAGTACTCCCCGGTGGCCCGGCTCGGCGCCGCGGTGGGCGAACAGCAGCCAATCGCGACAGGCGGGATTCAGGCGTACCGCGAGCAGCGCCGCCACGCTGCAGATGAAGCCGTCCACCAGCGCCGGCAACCCTTCCTGGGCGCAGGCCAGGTAGGCACCGGCCAGCGCGGCGATCTCGAAGCCGCCCAAGCGCCGGAGGATCTCCAGCGGCTCGCCGGCATGCGCGCCGTGCAGCGCCAGGGCACGCTCGACGACCGCGACCTTGCGCGCCAGCCCGGCGGCGTCCAGCCCGGTGCCCGGCCCGATCAGCGCCGCCGCCGGCTGTTCCAGCAAGGCGCTGGCCAGAGCGCTGGCCGAACTGGTGTTGGCGATGCCCATCTCTCCACCGATGTACAGGTGTGCGCCGGCCGCCTGCGCGCGCCGCACGCTGTCGCGCCCGGCGGCGAGGGCATCGAGCCCCTGGCGGACGCTCATCGCCGGCCCGCGGAGGAAATTCGCCGTACCGGGCCCTAGGTGCTGGCGGCGCACGCCGGCCGGCGGCGGCTCCAGGGGTTCGGCGGTGCCGAGGTCGATCAGTTCCAGTTCGGCGCCCAGTTGGCGGGCCAGTACGCTGATCGCCGCACCGCCGGTGGCGAAATTGCGCAGCATCTGTCCGGTCACCGCCTGCGGATAGGGCGACACGCCCTCCTCCGCCACGCCGTGGTCGCCGGCGAAGATAGCGATCCACAGGCGCTCGACGGCCGGGCGCTCGCGGCCCTGCAGGGCGGCCAGGTGGATCGCCAGCCGTTCCAGGCGGCCCAGCGAGCCGCGCGGCTTGGTCAATCGCCGCTGGCGCTCGGCGGCCAGGGCGCAGGCGGTCTGGTCCAGCGGGCGGGTGGCGCTCAGCCACCAGTCATGCTTCATGGGAGATCTCCCTTGAGGGTCATGGGCAGGCCGGCGATGCAGAACAGCACCCGGTCGCAGCGTTCGGCCAGAGCCTGGTGCAGCCAGCCGGCCTCGTCCACATAGCGCCGGCTCAGTTCGCCCAGCGGCACCACGCCGAGGCCGGTTTCGTTGCCGACCAGGACGATGCGTCCGGGCAAACCGGGCAGGCAGTCCAGCAGTTCGTCGCGCTCGCGCGCCAGAAGCGCCGGATCGTCGGCCAGCAGCAGGTTGGTCAACCACAGGGTCAAGCAGTCGACCAGCAGACAGCGCCCTTCTCCGGCCTGCTCGCGCAGCACCCGGGCCAGCGCCAGCGGCTCTTCAATCAGCGCCCAGCCGGCTGGACGCCGCTGGCGGTGATGGGCGATGCGCGCGGCCATCTCGCCGTCCAGCGCCCGCGCGGTGGCGACATAGGTCACCGCCAGGCCGGACTCCGTGGCCAGGCGCTCGGCTAGGCGGCTTTTGCCGGAGCGGGCGCCGCCGAGGATCAGTTCATGCATCGTGATGCCTCTCGATTCGTTGCGTATTGCGTAGGGTGGGAAATTGCCGCAGGCATTTCCCACCATGGGACACGATGCAGCCCCGCGGTCATCCGGGCAGCCCGCACAGCGCGCGCAACCGCGCCCCGTCCAAGTGCGCCTCGACCAGATCGGCCAGGCGCTCGATGTCGCGCTCGCGCAAGGCGTGATAGTCGGGGCTGGCCACCTCGCGCAGACCGGCCCAGCGCAGCAGCGCGTCGCAGGCCGTGGGTGACTCGAACAAACCGTGCAGATAGGTGCCGAGCACCTGGCCGTCCTCGCTCAGCGCGCCGTCGCAGCGCCCGTCGTCGAGCCCGAGCGCCGGCCGTTCGAGACCGGCGCCGCGGCTGACGCCGGCGTGGATCTCATAGCCCGAGACCGACGCGCCCTCCAGCACCAGCCGTCCGCGCACATTACGCAATTGCTTCTCGGCTTCCAGCACGGTGTCGATATCCAGCAGGCCGAGCCCCCGGCTCTCGCCGGGAGCACCCTCCAGGCCAAGGGGATCGGCGATCCGTCCGCCCAGCATCTGCAGCCCGCCGCAGATGCCGAGGAGCTTGCCGCCGTAGCGCAGGTGGCGGCGGATCGTCGCCTCCCAGCCCTGTTCGCGCAGGAAGGCCAGGTCGCTGCGCACGCTCTTCGAGCCGGGCAGCACGATCAGGTCGGCCGGCGGAATGCGCTGGCCGGGGCCGACGAAAACCAGATCCACCTGCGGGTGCAGGCGCAGCGGGTCGAAGTCGGTGTGGTTGCTGATCCGCGGCGGCACCACCACCGCCACCTTCAGGCGCTCGCCGGTCTTGGCCGGCTGGCGCTCGTCGATGGCGTCTTCGGCCTCCAGGTGCAGATCGTGCAGATAGGGCAATACACCCAGCACCGGTTTGCCGGTATGCCTCTCCAGCCAGTCGAGGCCGGGCTCGAGCAACGCGATATCGCCACGGAAACGGTTGATCACGAAACCCTCGATCCGCGCCTGTTCGCTTGCCGAGAGCAGCGCCAGGGTGCCGACCAAATGGGCGAACACCCCGCCCTTGTCGATGTCGGCGATGAGGATCACTGGGCAGTCGACCGCCTCGGCGAAGCCCATGTTGGCGATGTCGTTGGCGCGCAGGTTGATCTCCGCCGGAGAACCGGCGCCTTCGACCATCACTACCCGGTAACGCTCGGCGAGGCGCCGGTGCGAGGCGAGCACCGCCTCGCGGGCCACGCGCTTGTAGTCGTGGTAGGCGGCGGCGTCCATGCAGGCGACGGCGCGGCCGTGGACGATCACCTGGGCGCCAGTGTCGCTGTCGGGCTTGAGCAGCACCGGGTTCATGTCGGTGTGCGGGGCGAGGCCGCAGGCCTGGGCCTGCACCGCCTGGGCGCGGCCGATCTCGCCGCCGTCGGCGGTGACCGCGCTGTTCAGCGCCATGTTCTGCGGCTTGAACGGCGCCACCGCCACGCCCTGGCGCGCCAACCAGCGGCACAACGCGGTCACCAGGGTGCTCTTGCCGGCATCGGAGGTGGTGCCTTGCACCATCAGAGTGGTCATGGAAACTCCCTGCTTGCGGATTCATCGGCGATCGTCCCCACCCACTCGCGAGCGAGTCCGCGTCTACCGGGCCGCGCCGGATCGGCCAACGCCCGCGCCAGCCGTTGCCAGCCGCTCTCGTCCGCCGGCAGGCCGAAGCGCAGGCTGGCGGGTGTCTCGAACAGGCGCACCAGAATGCCCTGGCGGGCGAGAAAGTCGTGTAACTGCATCGCATCGGGCATGCGCACCCACTGGAACAGCGCGGTGCCGCCGTCCGGCGCCAGCCCGTGCGCGTCCAGCAAGGCCGCCAGCCGCTTTCCCGCCGCTCGCAATTGCCCGGCGCGTCGTTCGCGCGCCGCGCCGCCGGCCGGCCCCAGCGCCTGCAGACCGAGCGCCCGCGCCGGCCCGCTGACCGTCCAGGGACCGAGGCGCTCGTGCAGCCGCGCCAACAGTCCCGCCTCGGCCAACACGAAGCCCAGGCGGACGCCGGCCAGGCCGAAGAACTTGCCGAACGAGCGCAGCACGACCAGCCCCGGCCGTTGGCTGTGAGCCGCCAGGCTGTATTCGGGCGTGCAGTCCATGAACGCCTCGTCGACCAGCAGGCAGCCGCCGCGCCGGGCCAGCCGCGCCTGCCAGTCGAGCAGCCGGGACGGCTCGAAGCGCTCGCCGGTGGGGTTGTTGGGGTTGGCCAGCACCAGCATGTCGAGTTCGTCGAGGCGCGCCTCGATGTCTCCGGCGGCCAGATGGAGCAGCTGGTGACCGGCACGGCGCCAGGCCTGGGCGTGCTCGGCGTAGCTCGGCGCCAGCACGCCGACCCTTCCCGCCGCGAACAGCGCCGGCAACGCCTGGATCGCCGCCTGGCTGCCGGCCACCGGCAAGGCCTGGGCGGCGCCGTAGCAGGCGCAGGCGGCCTCGGCCAGGCCGTCGTCCTCTTCCGGCAGGCGTGCCCAGGCATCGGACGACATGCGCGGCACGGACCAGGGTTCGGGGGCGATGCCGGTGGACAGGTCGAGCCAGTCGCCCAGAGGTATGCCGTAATAGCGCGCCGCGCTGCGCAGACGGCCGCCGTGCTCAAGCATGCAGCCAGTCTCCCAGCAGGACGAGCGCCAGCCAGAGCAGCACGCCGCGCTGCAGCAGGCTCCAGGCTGCGACTATAGTCCCGGCATCGGCCGGGCCGCCGGCGCCGAGGATCGGGCGCTCTTGCCGCACGCCGTGGTAGACCGCCGCGCCGCCCAGCTCGACGCCCAAGGCGCCGGCGCCGGCGGCCATCACCGGGCCGGCGTTGGGGCTGTCCCACAGCGGCGCCTGATGGCGCCAGCAGGCCAAGGCGAGTCGCGTCTTGCCGAGCAGCGCGTAGGTCAGCGCGGCGAGGCGCGCCGGCACGTAGTTGAGGAGATCGTCGATCCGCGCCGCCGCCCAGCCGAAGCGCTCGAAGCGCGGCGTACGGTAGCCCCACATGGCATCCAGGGTATTGGCCAGCCGGTGCAGCACCACCCCCGGCGCGCCGGCCACGACGAACCAGAACAGCGTGGCGAACACCGCGTCGCTGCCGTTCTCCAGCAGCGACTCGCTGGTGGCGCGGGCCACGCCGCCGGCGTCCAACGCCGAAGTGTCGCGGCTGACCAGCCGGCTCACGGCACGCCGCGCCGCCTGCAGATCGCCGCGCTGCAGCGCCTCCAGCACCGGCCGGGAGTGTTCGCCCAGGCTGCGCAGGCCGAGCGCGGCATAAAGGACGAGGATCGCCAGCAGTTCGCCGAGCAGCGGCAAGCGTGCCAGCAGGCCAGCGAGCAGGGTCAGCGGCAGCACCGCCAGGCTCCAGGCGAGCAGGCCGTCGAGGCGGCGGCCACGTCCCGCCGCGTTGAAGCGGCTCTCCAGCCGGTCGGCCAGCCGGCCGAAGCCGACCAGCGGATGGAAACGTTTCGACTCGCCGAAAAGCGCATCCAGCACCACGCCAGCGAGCAGACTCAGCCCCAAACTCATGGACGCACGCCCCAGCGGTTCTCGAAGAGCATCTCGGCCAGCGGCCTCTCCTCGGCCCAGCCCTGCTCTACCAGCATCGGCCGCGGGTAGAAGTCCTCGACCGGACCGAGGCAGAGCAGCGCCACCGGCTCGGCGCCCTCCGGCAGGCCGAGCAGTTCGCCGAGCGCCCGCGGTTCGAACAGCGACACCCAGCCCATGCCCAGGCCTTCGGCGCGGGCGGCCAGCCAAAGGTTCTGAATGGCGCAGGACAGCGAGGCCAGGTCCATCTGCGGCAGGGTGCGACGGCCAAAGACATGCGCTTCGCGACCATCCGCCAGCGCGGCGACCAACAGCTCGGCACAATCGCCAATGCCCTCGACCTTCAGACGCATGAACTCGTCGGAACGCTCGCCGAGGGCCTCGGCGGTGCGTATCCGCTCGGCCTCCACCAGCGCCTGGATCTGCCGGCGCAGAAAGACATCCGTGATGCGCATAAAGCGCCAGGGCTGCATCAGGCCGACGCTGGGCGCCTGGTGGGCGGCATTGAGCAGCCGCGCCAGGAGTTCCGGCGCCACACTGCCAGTACTGAAGTGGCGCATGTCGCGGCGTTCGGCGATGGCGCGGTAGACCGCGGCACGCTCGGTTTCGCTGAAGGCA
The DNA here is from genome assembly GCF_043587585.2 of Azorhizophilus paspali. Classification (GTDB taxonomy): domain Bacteria; phylum Pseudomonadota; class Gammaproteobacteria; order Pseudomonadales; family Pseudomonadaceae; genus Azotobacter; species Azotobacter paspali. The sequence continues at coordinate 1,525,689 of NZ_CP171449.1, read as the reverse complement.
TGAGGGTTCATAGAGATTTCTCGCGGGTCGCGGGTGTTCTCGATCATTTTCAATTTCGTCGAATGGGCGGGCAGTTGGGTAGGGTGGATGGCCGAAGCCATCCACCCTGGTGGAAAATCGCTGCGCGAGTTTTCCACCCTACAGCCGTTCGCAGAGCTCGCTCCACATGAAGCAGCGCCTCCCGTGTCATCAGGGTCGCAGCAGCGCGGCGGCCGCGCGCGGCGCCGAAGGCAGGTAGAAATGGATGTAACTGGCGGTCAGCCGGCCGCGCCGGTAGACCGCCTCGGCGGTGCGCCGGTAGTTGGGGCATTCGCCATGGGCGATAGGCGTCAGCGCACAGGCCAGCGTGGAATGGTGATAGCTGTGCCCGCGCAGGCGTTCGCCATTCAACTCGACTTCCTGCAGTGCCAGGGCGGCCAGTTTCGGCTGCATCCAGGCCTCGCCGGGCAGCAGGCCGAGCATGGCCGCGCGCCGGCCGTCCAGATCGGTCAGGGCGTCGAGCAGATAGAGCATGCCGCCGCATTCGGCGAGGATCGGCTTGCCGGCTTCATGATGGGCGCGGATCGCCTTGCGCAGCGGCGCGTTGCCGGACAGCCGCTGCAGATGCAGTTCAGGATAGCCGCCCGGCAGGTAGAGGCTGTCGATCGCCGGCAGCACGCTGTCGGCCAGGGGCGAGAAGAACGCCAGCTCGGCACCAAGCCGTTCGAGTAGATCCAGGTTGGCCTGGTAGAGGAAGGCGAAGGCGGCGTCCCGCGCCACGCCGATGCGCACCCCGGCGAGTAGCGGCTCCGGCTCCGCCGGCGCGGGCGCGGCGAAGGCCAGCGGCGCCGGTAAGTCGCCGCCGGCGTTGGCGGCCAGGGCCTCGGCGGCGGCGTCCAGGCGGGCGTCGAGATCGGCCAGCTCACCGGCCTGGACCAGTCCCAGGTGGCGGCTCGGCAGCTCGATGTCGGCGCTGCGCGGCAGCGCGCCGTACCAGGGCAGGTGCGCCGGCAGGCTGTCGCGCAGGATTTCGGCGTGGCGGACACTGCCGACCCGATTGGCCAACACCCCGGCGAACGGCAGGTCGGGCTGGAAACTGGCGAGGCCATGAGCGACGGCGGCGAAGGTCCGGGCCATGGCCGCGGCGTCGATCACCGCCAGCACCGGTACGCCGAAGCGCCGCGCCAGGTCGGCGGCGGACGGCACGCCGTCGAACAGGCCCATCACCCCCTCGATCAGGATCAGGTCGGCCTGCCCCGCCGCTTCCCAGAGCAGGCGCCGCGATTCGACCTCGCCGACCATCCACAAGTCGAGCTGATGGACCGGCGCGCCGCAGGCGCGGGCAAGGATCATCGGGTCGAGAAAATCCGGGCCGCACTTGAACACCCGCACGCGCCGGCCTCGGTTGACGTGATGGCGGGCCAGGGCAGCGGTGACGGTGGTCTTGCCCTGGCCGGAGGCCGGGGCGGCGATCAGTAAGGCCGGGCAGCGGCGTTCGCTCATCGGAGCCTCCCGAGGTCCCGGACGCGAATGGAGGCAACAGCCGTAGGGTGGATGGGCCACCTCGTGGAAAACCGTACAGCGTTTTCCAGCATAAGCTCCACGGTGGGTAAGGCTACGCCGTTACCCCCCCTACGAGAGCCGCGTACTTCTACTCGCCGCATCAGTACTCGATCCCCTTTTGTGCCCGCACCCCGGCCTGGAAGGCGTGCTTGACCAGGCCCATCTCGGTCACGGTGTCGGCCGCCTCGATCAGTCCGGGCGGCGCGCTACGGCCGGTCGCCACCACGTGCTGGTGCAACGGCCGGGCACGGATGTCGGCGAGCACCGGCTCCAGCTCCAGGTAGCCGTATTTCAGCGCGATGTTCAGTTCGTCGAGCAGCACCAGGCCGATCGACGGATCGCCGAGCAGTTCGCGGGCCACCTTCCAGGCCTCGCAAGCCCCGTCGATGTCGCGCTGGCGGTCCTGGATTTCCCAGGTGAAGCCCTCGCCCATCACGTGGTAGCACACCTGCTCGGGAAAACGCCGGAAGAAGGCTTCCTCGCCGGTGCTCGCGGTGCCCTTGACGAACTGCACCACGCCGACCCGCATGCCGTGGCCCAGGGCGCGGGCGGCCATACCGAAGGCGGCGCTGCTCTTGCCCTTGCCGTTGCCGGTGTGCACCAGCAAGAGGCCGTGCTCGTCGCCGGCGCGGGCGATCCTTGCGTCGACCACCGCTTTCTTGCGCTGCATGCGTGCCTTGTGGCGGGCGTCCCGCTCCGGCGACTCACTCATTCACGCGCGTCCTGCACCCACAGCGTCTTCAGGCGGGTGGCGAAGCCTGAGTAGAGCAGCGCGGCGAGGCCCACGTAGAGGGCCAGGCCGGCCAGGTTACGCGGATAATAGGTGATCAGGCGCTGCACGAAGCCGGCGAAAGTCGGCTCCGCGTAGCGGCCGGAGAAGAAGTAGAAACCGCCGCCGGAGAACAGGTAGCAGACGAAGGCGCTGCAGACCACCGCCAGGCTGAGCCCGGCCAGACTGTCCAGCTTGTCCAGGCTGTCGCGCTGCAGCGCAGCGAAGATCCGACCGCCCAGCCACAGCGAGCCGTAAGCTGGTACCAGCAGCCAGTAGGCCGGCGACAGGCACCAGTCGCTCACGCCCATCCAGCCGATGGCGGCGAAGTCGAGCAGCGAGGCTTCCAGGAACAGCGCCGGGAACGCCCAGCGCGGGCGTAGCAGGACGCCGGCGAGGAAGAATACCGCCCAGGAGCTACTCGGCAGGTTGAGGGTGGCGAAGTGATGACCGCGGGTCATGGCCATCAGCAGGGCCAGCGCTACGCCGACGATCAGTTGGCCGCGGGAGGACAGGTTAAGCATGCGCGTTCTCCTTGTGTGGTTCCGGCCCGCCGGCCGGCGGCGCCTCACAGCGCCTGATAGCGGACGGTAAGGTATACCGCCTGTCCCGGCTGGTTGTAGCCCAAGGCGGTCTCGTAATCGGCGTTCAGCAGGTTGGCCACGCGCGCCTGCAAACGCCACTCCGGGGTGATCCGGTATTCGCCGCGCAGGTCCACGGTGGCATAGCCGGACAGTTCGTTGTCGTTGGCCACGTCATCGTAACGCCGACCCTCGGCATGCAGCGTGGCGCCGACGGCGAAAGCGCCGAAGCGCCTATCCAGTTCCAGGTTGAACATCTGCGAGGCGCGGCGCGGCAGCTCGTTGCCGTCATTGTTGCCCGAGCTACTGTTCTCCGGCTCCAGCAAACTGTAGTTGGCGCCCCAGTCCCAGCCAAGCGAGCGGCCACCGACTTCCAGTTCGAGGCCACGGATGCGCGCCTCGTCGAGGTTCGCCGGACCCTGGATGGAGGAGTCGTAGACGATCAGGTCCTTCACCTTGGTGCGGTAGGCGTTCAGCGACCAGTGCCCCCAGTCGTGCGTGCCGGCCAGGCCGACCTCGACGCTGTGGGAGGTTTCCTCCTCGAGATCGGGAATGCCGTAGAAGGGGTAGTACAGCTCGTTGAAGGTCGGCGCCTTGAAGGCGCTGCCGTAGCTGACGGTGGCGCGCAGGGCGTCGGTCAGGGCGTAGCCGTAGGCGATGTTGCCGGTCTCGTGCTGGCCGAACTGCTCGTTGTTGTCGCGGCGCAGGGACACCTGCCAGTCGTGGCGACCGTATTCGCCGAGGTACTGGATGAAGGCGCCGTTGTTTTCCCGCGAATCCTCCTCGTAGTCGGTGCTGCCGTTGACCTCCTCGCGTTGGTAGTCGACGCCCAGGGTGAGGACGTGGCCCTCGGCCAGGGTCAGGTCGTTCTGCCAACTGGCGCTGTCGCGGCGGCTGTCGAAGCGCGAATAGAAGTGGCCGTCCTGGTAAGTGTCGGACTTGTCCTCGTTGCGTCCGGCCTGCAGGGTGACCCGCCAGAAGGCCAGCGGGCTGAAGCGGGCGCGGCCGCTGACCACGTTCTGCTCGCCGTCGGCGTTGGCGGAAAAGCCGGCGGTGCCGCGGCGGTTCACCTGGTCGTAGTCGTTGTGCGACTTGGCGCGCAGGAAGGTGCCCTCCAGCTCCAGGCCGTTGTCGAAGCGCCAGCCGGCGCGCAGCGCAGCGGAATGGTTGCGGTAGCCGTCGGCGTCGTTCTCGTAGCCACTGGTGCCGGGGCGCTTCACGTTGATGCCGTCGGTGTCCTCGCTGCTCAGGGCCAGGCTGTACCAGCCGTGGGCGTTGCCGCCGGAAACCCCGGCGCTGCCGGTGTAGGTGTCGTGGGTGCCGTAGCCGGCGGAGAAGAACGGCTTGGGCGCGCCGTCGCCGCCCTTGCGGGTGAAGATCTGGATCACCCCGCCGATGGCTTCCGAGCCATACAGGCTGGAGCGTGGCCCACGAACCACCTCGATACGCTCGATCATTTCCACCGGCAGATCCTGCCAGGCGGCGGTGCCGGTGGTCACCGAGCCGACCCGTACGCCGTCGATCAGCACCAGCACATGGTCGGACTCGGTGCCGCGCAGGTAGACGGAGGTGGACTTGCCCGGCCCGCCATTGTTGGCGATGGAGACTCCCGGTACCTGCCTGAGCAGTTCGGACACCGAGTGCGCCTGGCTGCGCTCGATGTCATCGCGCTCGATGAGGCTCACCGCAGCAAGGCTGTCGCGTAGGATCTGGGCGCTGCGTGCGGCGGTCACCACCGTGGCTTCAAGGCTCAGGGGCTCGTCGGCCGCCTGGGCTGGGGAAAGGGAAAAGAGGCCCAGCAGCGCGGACGCCGCCGGCCCGAAACAGGGCTTGCGAATCAAGGTCGTTCTCCGCCGCGCCACCCGCACGGCCTGAAGGCTGCGAAAGCGGACGGAAAACGGACGGGCAACCCGCGCCGCCCTCCGCACCGCGATGGATCGCTACAGGCCGGTCTCCGGGCTCACGAGCGAAGCGCCATGCGGCGGCTTTTGAAACTGCGCCTTCCCGTGTCTGAGCAACACAGTGGCTATTGCGGTTTCGCGACTCGTCTACCGTTGCGGGGGCAGCGCCGGCCTTGCGCCGCGAATGGTCGCGGCACGCACCGGCTTCCCTGTTTCACCCTTGGGGCACCTGAAGCGAGGCGCGCAGAGTAGTGGAAACGTCCTCCGAGCACAATGCGACGGATCATCCACCAGGGCAATCGCATGAAATGCCTGCCCGATACTGGGCTGGAAAGGTTGTGTGCTTGGTCATTCTGGCGTGGTCTTCAGATCCAGTGCATTGGCGGCTTGCCGAGTGGTCGGATACCTTCTGTTTCGGCCCCCGGCCGAGTCACTTTTTCTTGCCTGGCCAAGAAAAAGTAACCCAAAAGAAGGCCACCCCCTCATCCGGCCCTGCGCTTCGCTCCGGGTTCCCTCCCTGCATCGCCGCTCCAGGGGCACGTCCCGCAGGGTCATCCATGGCCCATTGCGGCTCTCGCGGCATCCTTGCCGCTCGACCCCTTCCACAACGATTCCGCTTGGCCTCCTGAAGGGGGCATTCGGCGCGGCCTGACAAGCCGTGCCGCAAGAGCGAAAGCGCTTTCAGGCAACCCGGAGCCCGACTCCCGTTCAGAAGGCCGAGCGCAGGCGTCGCGTAGAGGGGCGAGCCGCAGGGAAGCGGCGAGAGTCGTACGAGGGGCATGGACGCCCCTTGTGCGACGACCCTCGGAGCGGCGCCGGAGCGAGGGAACCCCGGCGCAGCTGGGGCAGAATGACCGGGCGCGCTTTCTCTTTGGTTACTTTCTCTTTGCGCGCGCCAAGAGAAAGTGACTCGGCCGGGGGGCCGAAACAGTGACTGTCCAGCCCCTCGGCAAGCAGCCATGCCAAGGCTCACACAACCGTTCCAGTCCGGTATCGAGCGAGCGCTTCATGCGATTGCCCTGGATCATCCACCCTGAGCATCGCTCATGCGCTCGATGCAGGGTATTCATCGCTCCAGCGCGGCCAGCAAGCGCGGCAGGACACCGCCGGCCGCACCGTGCAGGCAGAGGTCGGCGTGTCGGCTGAGCGGTGTCGGCTGCGGGTTGATCTCGACCACGAAGGCGCCGCGGCGCTTGGCCTGGAACGGCAGATCGGCGGCCGGATAGACCAGGCTGGAAGTACCGATGCTGAAGAACAGCCCGGCCTGCAGGCCGGCCTCGCTCGCTTGGGCCAGCACCTCGCCCGGCAGGCTCTCGCCGAACCAGACCACCGCCGGGCGCAGCAGACCGCCGCAGGCGCAGCGCGGCAGGAGATCGAGCGTTTCCGGCCAGTCGCCGCCGTCGGCCCCGCAGCGAAAGCACTTCAACCGGTGGAGGTTGCCATGCAGTTCCAGCGGCGCTTCGCTGCCGGCGCGCTGATGCAGGCCATCGACGTTCTGGGTAATCAGCGTGACCCCGGGCGACCGCCGCTGCAATTCGGCGATGAATTCGGCGATGGCCAGGTGCGCCGGATTCGGCGCGGCGGCCAGGCATTTTTCGCGGCGCCAGGCGTACCACTCCCAGACGGTGCGCGGATCGGTGCGAAATCCCTCGGGGCTGGCCAGTTGCTCTGGGCTGTAGCGTGCCCAGAGCCCGGTCTGGGCATCGCGGAAGGTCGGGATGCCGCTTTCGGCGGACACTCCGGCGCCAGTGAAAAGCACCAGCCGGTCACAGTCGCGCAGGCGGCGGGCGAGATCGGAAATGCCGGCGTGCATGTTCGGGCTCCTGTTGCGGGAAATAAATGGCGCCTCGACAGCTATCGAGTCCATCGCATAGGGTGCCTTCTTACACCTACAGTCCGAACCGGTACAGGAATGAAAACCGTCCTAGCCATCCGCCACGTCGCCTTCGAGGACCTCGGCGTCTTCGCCCCCGTGCTCGAAGGACTGGGCTACCAGATCCGTTATGCCGACCCTGGCATCCTCGCCGTCGACGAACTGGCCGCGCTGGAGGCGGAGTCGCCCGACCTCCTAGCGGTCCTCGGCGCCCCCATCGGTGCCTACGATGAAGCCACCTACCCCTTCCTGCAGGCGGAGCTGGAACTGCTCGCCCGGCGCCTGCACAGCGGCAAGCCGCTGCTCGGCATTTGCCTGGGCGCCCAATTGATCGCCCGCGCCCTGGGGGCCGGGGTCGCACCGATGGGCGTCAAGGAAATCGGCTTCGGCGGCCTGCGGTTGACCGCGGAGGGCGCCGCTAGCTGCCTGGCCGCGCTGGGCGACGGCGGTACCGTGCTGCACTGGCATGGCGACATGTTCGAGCTGCCGCCGGGCGCCACCCTCCTCGCCCGCACCGACATCTGTCCGAACCAGGCCTTCGCGCTCGGCACGGCCGTGCTCGGCCTGCAATTCCATCTCGAAGCCGATCCGGCGCGGATCGAACAATGGCTGATCGGCCATGCGGCGGAACTGTCCATTAGCGGAATCGACCCGGTGGTCATCCGCCGGCAGGCGAAAGAGGTGGGAGAAACGCTGCGCCGGGACGGCCAGCAGGTACTGCGCGACTGGCTCGCCGCACAAGCCTGACGGTCCGCGTCAAGGCTGGCGCGCCACGGGCACGGTGCGCAGCACGCGTCTGGCACCCAGGTAGCGGGCGCGCCAGTAGTCGTCGGACAGACGATCCAGCCGCACGGTGCCGCCGCTGGAGGGGGCGTGCACGAAGCGCCCCTCGCCCACGTAGATGCCGGCATGGCTGACCCGGCCACCGCCGCCGGTGGCGAAGAACACCAGATCGCCGCTGCGCAAGGCCCCGTAATGCACGCTGGGCGCCCTCATGGCGAGCATCTCGCGGGTCGAGCGCGGCAGGCGGATACCCGCCGCCTCGCGGTAGACATAACCGATCAGACCGCTGCAGTCGAATCCGGAATCCGGAGTATTGCCGCCCCAGCGATAGGGCGTGCCGACCAGCCCGAGGGCTCGAACCAGCACATCCTCCGCCTGCGGCGAAGCGGGAGGGACGCCAGCGGACGGAGCCTTGGGCGAGGGAGAACGGGCGGAACAGGCCGCGAGCAGCGCGGCGAGCAGGATCGAGACGAGAAGGCGAGCCTGGACGGGCATGGGCGACAGTCCGGTTGTCGGGTCGCTCTACTCTGACGACGGGCGGCACCTCGCGCAAGCCGTCGTCCAGCCACGCGAAAATACGAAGGCCCGATCGCCTCGGGGCGATCGGGCCTTTGCGGGACGGGAAGGCTTCAATCGTGCTGCGCGGCCAATACCAGGGAACGGCCGGCCTGCGCCTGCTTGCTTTCGGACGCCAGCACTAGGGCGCGCTTGGCCTGCAAGTAGCTGGAACTCCAGTACGAGTTCTGCAGACTGTCCACTCGCACGCCACCGCTGCGACGGCTGACCGAATGCAGGAAACGACCGTTGCCGATGTAGACGCCGACATGGCTGACCTGGCCACGGCCACGGTTGTTGAAGAAGATCAGGTCGCCGGCCTGCAGCTCGTTGCGGGCCACGCGGGGCGCATCGAGGGTGATCATCTCGCGGGTCGAGCGCGGCAGCTTGATGCCCGCCTCTTCGCGGAACAGGTAGCCGATGAAGCCGCTGCAGTCGAAACCGGTGACTGCCGAGTTGCCACCGTAACGGTAGGGCGTGCCGAGCAGGCCGAAACCGCGGGCCAGAATGCTGTCGGCCAATGCCGGTAGGCGGTAGCCGTCGTTCAACGCGGCCAGATCCTTTTGGCTGGGCTCCTGGATCAGGGATACCCGCTTGGGAGCGGCGAATTCCTGCTGCAGGGCCTGCCCCGCGCAGCCGGTCAGGAAGACCGTGAGCGCCAGGGGCACGAGGGTTGCAAGACGATTCAGCATGGGCAAAGGCTTATCCAAAAGTCTAATGGCGGGCGAATATGCCTGCGATGAGAGTGATTTACAAATAATCTCTGTGCGGATTGTGACAAAAGAAGCGTTTTCGCCTGTCCTCCGTGCAGGGGCTGTCGCCTTTCCGACATACGCGCGAATTGCTTTAAAAAGCGCTGAAAGCCAGATATGGCGCGGGTTTCTGCCCTATCAACAAACGCGCTCGAAAGGCTTTTCGCGGCGACCGACCCTTGTCGCACCTGCGACAACCAGTCGCAAACCCTTTGCCGCCATGAGCGCCTCGCGCGCAATGCCTGGCACACTCCGCTGAAGGCGCGAACTCAGCCGCGGAAAAGGCATTCCAGCAGGGCCGGCAGGAGCCGGGATGCCCGTTCGGGCGCATGGATATCGACGATGTCGCTGAGATCGGTCCGCTGCGGATTGATTTCCGCGGTGAAACCGCCGGTCTGCCAGGTACGCAGGACCGGCTCGACGATATAGGGAAAGCTCGCCGTGGTCCCCACCGCCAGCACCGCATCGAAGCCCCGGATGAGCTGTTCGGCGAGGGTCCGGCAACCCTGGGCGGGAAGCTCCTCGCCGAACAGCACCACCGGCGGGCGGAGCACACCGCCGCAATACGCGCAGCGTGGCGGCAGCGGCCGCTCCAGATACTCGGACAGCTCCTCGCTGCGCCTACCGCAGGTCTGGCAATACAGCGGCGCCAGCTCGCCATGGATCTCGATCAGCCGTTCCGGCGGCGAGCCGGCGGCGCGGTGGTAGCCGTCGATGTTCTGGGTCAGCACCCAGCAGCCGGGCTTGCGCCACTGCAGCTCGGCGATGGCCTCGTGGCCGGCGTTGGGACGAGCCGCGAGGCAGGCCCGGCCCAGTTCGGCGAGATATTTCCAGCACAGTGCCGGATCGCGGCGCAGCATGTCGGCGGACAGCGCCACCTCGATCGGCAGGCCCTCCGCCGTGCGGCCGTTGTAGAGACCACCGAGGCCGCGATAGGTGGGCAGGCCGGAATCGGCGGAAAGCCCGGCGCCGCTAATGACGAGGATCCGCTCGGCCCGCGACAGGCCCCTGGCAATCCGCTCGATGGTATCCATGCAGCCTCCTTGGGACCTGCCCGTGGCGAACGATGCGGACTTAGTGAAGACCGGAAAGCGCCGGAGGGAAAAGGCCTTCGGTCGCCCGCCACTCCGGCAGCCGACGCGCCATCATCAATGGTTCACCGTGTGGGCGAGCATCACCGACAACTGGCACAGCGGCCGGTCGCTTTCCGCCCGCCAGCGGTTGAAGGCGAATTGCACCGCGGCCAGGTCCTTCCGGCTGTTCGGCGCCTTGTCGACGATGCCCTGAGCCTTGAGCGCGACGACCACGTCCTCGGTGAGAATGAAGGTGTCTTTGCCGGCCATGCGCAGCAGACGCGGCGCCGACAGTCCGCCGAGCTGGTTGCCGTGCTTGGACAGGTATTTCCACAAGCCGACGATATCCTCGACCGGCCAGTCGGCGATCAGTGTGCCGAAGCCGCCCCTCTCCCGCGCCACGTCCAGCACAAGGCGGGCGTTGAGCGGCACGCTCCTGAGCTTGGCCAGGTGGCGGATCAGCCGCTCGTCGTGCATCAACCGCTCCAGATGCCCGGCGTCCATCAGCACCGCCTTGTGCGGATCGAAGCCGAAGAAGGCTTCCTCGAAGGCCGGCCACTTGGCATCCACCACGCTGTGCTTGAGGCCGGCGTGGAACACCCGCAGGCTGATCAGCGAAAGGTAACGATCATCGGGAATCGCGCGCAGCTCGTCGGCACTCTTCGGCTGCGGCAACCGCGCCTCCAGCGCGGCCGCCGAGCCGAAACGGTTGAGACAGTATTCGTGCAGCCATCTGTAGTCGCGCATCCTAAAGGTCCGGTCCGGAAAAGCAGCGACAGAGGTTGCCTGCAGGAGATACCGTTTTGCAAGTGCGTCTCATCTGCGACTCAAGCGCGCAGGCGCCGGGCAGCGTCCAGCAGCATCCGTTCGGTGGCGCTCCAGCCGAGACAGCCGTCGGTGATCGAGACACCGTAGCGCAGCTCGCCGGACAGCGGCTGGCAGCCGTCGAACAGATGGCTTTCCAGCATCACCCCGCGCAGGCTGGTATCGCCGCCCAGGCGCTGCGCGAGTACGTCGTCCAGCACGGCCGGCTGGCGCAGCGGATCCTTGCCGCTGTTGGCGTGGCTGCAATCGACCATGATCCGTGCGGCGATGCCCTGGCGCTCCAGCGCTTGGCGAGCGCTGGCGACGCTGGCCGCGTCGTGGTTCGGTCCGCCGTGGCCGCCGCGCAGCACCAGATGGGTATCCGGGTTGCCACGGGTCTGCAGCAGGGCCGGATGGCCCAGTTCGTCGATGCCGAAATGCCGATGGGCATGGGCGGCCGAGCGCATGGCGTCGCAAGCGATGCCCAGGCTGCCGTCGGTGCCGTTCTTGAAGCCCACCGGCAGATCCAGGCCGCTGACCATCTCGCGGTGGATCTGCGACTCACTGGTGCGCGCGCCGATAGCCGCCCAGCCTAGCAGGTCATCGAAGTAGCTGGCAGCCAGCGGCTGCAGCAGCTCGCTGGCCAGCGGCAGGCCCAGCTCCAGAATGTCCAGCATCAGTCGGCGCGACAGCCGCAGGCCTTCGGCCATGTCGCCGCTGCCGTCCAGGTGCGGATCGTAGACCAGCCCCTTCCAACCGACGGTGGTGCGCGGCTTCTCGATATAGGCGCGCATCACCAGCAACAACCGGTCGTCGACCTGCGGCGCCAGCTCGGCCAGGCGTGCAGCGTAGTCCAGAGTGGAGTCGGAGTCGTGCAGCGAGCAGGGTCCGACCACCACCAGAAGGCGCGAGTCCCGGCCGTCGAGCACCGCGCGGATGGCGGCGCGGTCGGCCCGGATGCGCTCGGTGAGCGCGGGAGTCAGCGGCAGGCGCTGGCGCAGTACCGAGGGGCTGGGCAGTGGCTGGGCGCTGCGGCGGGCGGGAATGGACTCGGCGGTGGCGAGCTGGGCGGAAACGGATGCATTCATGTTCTGGAAGTCCTTGACCGGCGCGGGCAGTTTGCGGCGGTACTAGTCGATTGTTCGTTCGAGAGGGGTCGGGGCGGCGGCGAAGCGGCTAAATCGCCAGCCATAACGGTAAGCGCAGTAATAGGAATAATTGCTCATCGGTAGCTCCTCGTTGTACTAAGGCCTTGTTGCGGCTGGAAAAAACAAAACCCCCGGTCGGGTTGCCGACCGGGGGTTTGCGAAAACTGCTCTGGTGGCGACCCTGCTTGCCGGGTGCCTGTACGGGGGTATCAGGCGCGCCCGTGACTAAACCACCAATACCCGAAGTAATAGCCGGCAACCGCGCTTTGCGACGCACGAACAGGCGCGGTACGGGCGGCACCGGCATGGACGAGGGACAGGGAGGCGAGGCTAAGCGGCATGATGTTCTCCGTGAGGTTCGCGAACCTTACCCCAGCGACCCGGCGGCTATCAAGCCGGGCGGTCGGCCAGGGGGAGCTCACAGGTTCACTGCATCGACGAAGCGCGGCGCGGCGCTGTCGTCGATGCGCAGGCCGGCGAAGTCGAACAGCTTGCGGTCGGCCAGTTGCGAAGGGTGCACGTTCTGCAGGGCGCGGAACATGATCTCGGTGCGTCCCGGCGACTGGCGCTCCCACTCGCGCAGCATCTCCTTGACCACCTGGCGCTGCAGGTTTTCCTGGGAACCGCAGAGGTTGCAGGGGATGATCGGGAATTCCTTCAGCTTCGCGTAAGCCTCGATATCGGTTTCGCCGCAATAGGCCAGCGGGCGGATCACCACGTTGCGCCCGTCGTCGGAAAGCAGCTTGGGCGGCATGGCCTTCAGGGTGCCGCCGTAGAACAGGTTAAGGAAGAAGGTTTCGAGAATGTCGTCGCGATGATGGCCTAGCGCCATCTTGGTCGCACCGATCCGGTCGGCGAAGGTATAGAGGGTGCCGCGGCGCAGGCGCGAGCACAGCGAGCAGGTGGTCTTGCCCTCGGGAATCTTCTCCTTGACCACCGAGTAGGTGTCCTTCTCGATGATGTGGTACTCGACGCCGATGGACTTCAGGTAGGTCGGCAGCACTTCCTCGGGAAAGCCCGGCTGCTTCTGGTCCATGTTCACCGCGACGATCTCGAAGCCGATCGGCGCCACCTTCTGCAGGTAGAGCAGCACGTCGAGCATGGTGTAGCTGTCCTTGCCACCGGATAGGCAGACCATCACCTTGTCGCCCTCCTCGATCATGTTGAAGTCGGTGACCGCCTCGCCGGCCAGGCGGCGCAGGCGCTTCTGCAGCTTGTTCTGATTGACCGAAAGGGTGCCCATGGTGCTGTGGATCCGGAAGGTACGAAAAGCCGGGCATTTTACGCGCAAATCGTCCGCAAGGGGCGCCGCCTCCTTCTTGTCGTCGGACTGTAATAGTGCCGCGTTATCACTTCCCGCCGAAAAACAGCGAATCACTTTAAAGCCACGATCTACGCGGCCTCCGGGCGACATCTATACTCTAATTGTAAGGCCATGGGCTTGGATCGGGATCTGTCGCGGGCACGGAGGCGCCCAGGAGCGGCCCACACAAAAAAGAGGAGAGTCGGCATGATCAACCACGTCTGGGGGCTGTTCGCCCATCCCGACCGGGAATGGCACGAAATCCGTGGCGAAGAGGAAAGCATCCGCCACATGTATCTCACCCATGTCCTGTTCCTGGCAGCGATTCCCGCCGTTTCTGCCTTCATCGGCACGACCCAGGTCGGCTGGAGCGTGGCCGGCGGCGAGCCGGTCCGGCTGACGGCGGGAAGCGCGTTGCAGATGAGCCTCATGACCTACCTGGCGATGCTCGCCGGGGTAGCGGTGATGGGCGGCTTCATCCACTGGATGGCGCGCACCTACGACGCCAGCCCGAGCCTGACGCAGTGCATCGTGTTCGCCGCCTACAACGCGACGCCGCTGTTTATCGGCGGTCTGGCGGCGCTCTACCCTAGCCTCTGGCTGGCCATGGTCGTCGGCACCCTGGCGGTCTGCTACACGGCTTACCTGCTCTACGTCGGCCTGCCGACCTTCATGAATATTCCTCGCGAGGAAGGCTTTCTGTTCTCCAGTTCGGTGCTCGCCGTCGGCCTGGTGGTACTGGTGGCGATGATCGGCATCTCGGTAATCCTCTGGGGCTTCGGCCTGGGTCCGACCTATATCAATTGAACGCAGCCATCACCCGATCGCGAGGCCGCCTATCAGGCGGCCTCGGTGTTTCCAGGCCTGTAAAAGCCCATCCGGCCGGACCGGCATACCCTGCGGCAAGGGACCGACGGACGAAGCGCCGGACAACTGAGTGCCCGGCTTCGGCATAATGGTGTGCACAGGAGGTAGCGCCCCATGCCCGAACTCATTCTTGCCCGCGTCGACGCCTGCTTCCGCCAGGCCGAGGCATTCTTTAAACGCGACTTCGCGCGCCCGCAGGTTAGCCTGCGGCTGCGCGGCCAGAAGGCGGGCGTGGCCCATCCGCAGGAAAACCTGCTGCGTTTCAATGCCCAGTTGTATGCGGAGAACCGCGAGGACTTCCTGCGCCAGACGGTGGCCCACGAGGTGGCGCATCTGGTCGCTTTTCAAATATTCGGAATGGGCATCAGGCCCCATGGGGAGGAGTGGCAGCGGATCATGCGGGAGGTCTACGGGCTACCGGCCAAGCGCTGCCACGACTACGTCGTGCAGCGCCGCCGGGTGACCCACTACCTGTACCGCTGCCAGTGCCCGGACGGCGAGTTCCCCTTCAGCACGCAGCGCCATTCGCTGGTGCTGCGCGGCCGTCAGTATCTCTGTCGCCGTTGCCGGAGCGTGCTGGAGTTCAGCGGCGAGCAACGTCTTCAGTGACCACCAGCACCGGCTGGCTCGGCGACGGCCTCGATATCGGCCTCCTTGCCCTGACCGGCCAGTTCGCGCTGCATGCGCTCGCTGTCCAGTTGGCCGCACCAGCGAGCCACCACCACGCTGGCCACACCGTTACCGACCAGGTTGGTCAGAGCGCGGGCCTCGGACATGAAGCGGTCGATGCCGAGAATCAGCGCCAGACCGGCCACCGGCACATGGCCGACCGCCGACAGGGTGGCCGCCAGCACGATGAAACCGCTGCCGGTGACGCCCGCCGCGCCCTTGGAGGCGACTAGCAACACTGCCAGCAGGGTCAATTGCTGGGTCAGGTCCATCGGCGTGTCGGTGGCCTGGGCGATGAACACCGCGGCCATGGTCAGGTAGATCGAGGTGCCGTCGAGGTTGAAGGAATAGCCGGTCGGGATCACCAGGCCGACCACCGACTTGTGGCAGCCGAGTTTCTCCATCTTGTTCAGCATGCGCGGCAGCACCGACTCGGAAGACGAGGTGCCGAGCACGATCAGCAGTTCCTCGCGGATGTAGCGGATGAAGCGCAAGATGTTGAAGCCGTTGGCACGGGCGATGCCGCCCAGTACTACCAGAACGAAGAGTATGCAGGTGACGTAGAAGCACAGCATCAGTTGGCCCAGTTGCACCAGCGAGCCGACGCCGTACTTGCCGATGGTGAAGGCCATGGCGCCGAAGGCCCCGATGGGCGCGACCTTCATGATCATGTTGATGATGCCGAACATCACATGGGCGATGCGGTCGATGAACTCCAGCACCGGACGGCCGTAGTCGCCCATGCGTTGCAGGGAGAAGGCGAAGATCACCGAGAAGAACAGCACCTGCAGGATGTCGCCGTTGGCGAAGGCGCCGACCACGGTGCCGGGGATCACGTTGAGCAGGAAGCCGATGGTGCTCTGCTCGCCGCCGGCCTTGGTATAGGCCGCGACGCTGCTGGCATCCAGGGCCGAGACGTCGACATGCATGCCGACGCCCGGCTGCACCAGGTTGATCACCACCAGACCGATGACCAGGGCTACGGTGGAAACGATCTCGAAATACAGCAGCGCGATGCCGCCGGTCTTGCCGACCGCCTTCATGTCTTGCATGCCGGCGATACCGCTGACCACGGTACAGAAGATGATGGGGGCGATGGCCATCTTGATCAGCTTGACGAAGCCGTCACCCAGCGGCTTCATCGCCGCCCCGGTTTCCGGATAGAAATGACCCAGCGCGACACCGATGGCGATCGCCACCAGCACCTGGACATACAGGCTCTTGTAGAACGGTTGTTGTTGATTGGACATTGGCAAGGTCCTTGCGAGTGACGCAGAACTCCTTCCATGGATACCGGCGCCACCAGACTGGGTACCTCCCTCCTCCGGGGAGATTCTTGTAATCCCCGCAAGCGGGGCTGTACGGATGGAAAAGCAAGGCATATGCCACCCCTATCCATGAAAAATATATTCTTTTAAATCAATTAGTTAAAAAAACATATTCGGCCGAAAACGCCCGATCGGGCGGATATCCGCCGTCCGGGAGGCGAGCTTCCGCCAGCGACCTGTGCTACCATCGGCAAGACCGACAAAAGGGAGAAATCGGCATGCGTCACTACTTGCCCGGCCTGCTTCTGCTGGCCTTCGGCAACGCCAGTCTGGCGGAGATCCAGACCCACGAGCTGACCTACCGGAGCGCCGACGGCACGCCACTGGTGGGCTACTACGCCTACGACGATGCCATCGAGGGGCCACGTCCCGGCGTGATGGTCGTGCACGAATGGTGGGGCCTGAATGACTACGCCAAGCGCCGCGCCCGCGACCTCGCCGGCCTCGGCTACAGCTCCCTGGCCATCGACATGTACGGCCAGGGCAGGAACACCGAGCACCCGGCCGACGCCCAGGCCTTCATGCGGGCCGCCACGGCCAATGCCGAGAACGCCAAGAGCCGTTTCCTCGCCGGCCTGGAGCTGCTCAAGGCCCAACCGCGGACCGACGGCCGGAAGATCGCTGCGATCGGCTATTGCTTCGGCGGCAAGGTGGTGCTGGACATGGCCCGCCAAGGCGTACCGCTGGCCGGGGTGGTCAGCTTCCACGGCAACTTGTCCGCCCAGACACCAGCTACCCCCGGCAGCGTCAAGGCGCGGATACTGGTCGCCCACGGCGAGGCCGACAGCTTCGTCAGCGACCGGGACATCGCCGACTTCAAGCACGAGATGGAACAAGCCGGCGCCGACTACCGGTTCAACAGCTATCCCGGCGCCAAGCACAGTTTCACCAATCCCGATGCCGACGCCCACGCCGGCCACGGCCTGGACATCGGCTACCAGAAGGAAGCCGACGAACGCTCCTGGGCCGACATGCAGGCTTTCCTCCGGGAAGTTTTCGAATAGGAACGCGCCCGGGCGGTGGCAAGTGCGCCGCGGCGCCGCGGTCCGCGAAATCCCCTATCCGCCCGGAGCAGCCCACGGCAGAATGTCGCGATGACTTTCCAAAGCCCCCTGCCCCCCTGCCTGAGCGAGCCGAGCGCGCATTGGCCGCTGCCTCTGGCGCTGCCCGCCACCGCGCTCCATAGCGCCCGCTTCGACCCGGCCCTGTTGCAGGCCGCCGACTTCACCGCCTGCGGCATCGCGCCGGTGCGCGGCGTGGCCAAGCGCCAGGCCGAATACCTGGCCGGCCGCCTCTGCGCGCGCCAAGCCCTGCAGCGACTGACCGGCACGCCCTGCGTACCGGCGGTCGGCGAGGACCGCGCGCCGCAGTGGCCGGCCGGGGTGGTCGGCTCCATCACCCACGGCGACGGCTGGGCCGCCGCCCTGGTCGGACGGGCCGACGCCTGGTCCGGCCTGGGGCTGGACACCGAACTCCTGCTGCCGGCCGAACGCGCCCGGCACCTGGCCGAACACATCCTCACCCCGGCCGAACTCGGGCGCCTGAACGGCACGCCCGAGGCGCAGGCCTGGCTGACCAGCCTGACCTTCTCTCTCAAGGAGAGCCTGTTCAAGGCGCTCTATCCGCTGGTCCGCCAGCGTTTCTATTTCGAGCATGCCGAACTGCTCGACTGGACTCCCGCCGGAACGGCCCGCCTGCGCCTGCTCCAGGACCTCGGTCCAAACTGGCCGGCCGGCAGCCTGCTCGAAGGCCAGTTCGCCTGCGAGAACGAGCGCCTGCTGACCCTGGTCGCCATCCCCGCCTGACCCTTCGGTCGAGGCGGAACGGCCGGTGCGCCCATGCTTTCCAGCCACGCAGGAAAACACAAGATATTGTGTTTCCCTGCACGGAGCGGAAATCCGCGCCAGGGCATCGATTTTCTCCTGTCGACGACAGGCGGTACAAGCCAGACGGGCAGCGGCCTGCATCGAAGCATCCTCCCGCCACCCACAGAAGACTCACATTTTATCCACAGCCTGTCCATGCCGTCTCGCCTTGCATAAGCCCCATGCACGCATTATCTTGTATCCCTATTCAGCCAGACCCCTACATATAGGGATATAGATCGGGAGCCGGCCCTCTTCGCAAGTCCTCTGCAGATTCCAGTCCACGGACTGGTCCAGTCGGTTCCCCATAGCGAAAGACGATATTCAGCCAGCCGCCGATGCGGCTGGCATTGCTTTCGGCGCAGGCTAGTCGCCGGATTCGCGGGTGTGCAGCCGACGGCGCATACCACTATATATTGTGGTTCTGACCCAGAGGCCTGAACCGTATTCGACAGCACCATGAGGACGTCTGTCGCAGCCGTCCTCCGCCGTTTCCGCACCGGACTCCCGGCGGACGGATCGCTGCGTCAGCCGTCCGGGCAAAAACCTTTCACAATGGAGGACCTTCATGCATACCGACGCCACTCGCGAAACCCAGTCGCCCGGCGCACCGCGGACCGCCGACTCGACCCCGGATCTGGCTGCCACCGCACCCGGCCAGTTGCGTGTGATCAAGCGCAACGGCACCGTCGTCGCCTACACCGACGACAAGATCACCGTGGCTATCACCAAGGCATTCCTCGCAGTGGAAGGCGGCACCGCCGCCGCCTCGTCGCGTATCCATGAAACCGTCGCCCGCCTGACCGAACAGGTCACCACCACCTTTAGGCGCCGCATGCCCTCCGGCGGCACCATCCACATCGAGGAAATCCAGGACCAGGTGGAACTGGCGCTGATGCGCGCCGGCGAGCACAAGGTCGCCCGCGACTACGTGATCTATCGCGAGGCCCGCGCCCAGGAACGCAAGCGCGCCGCCGCCGTCCAGGAAGTCGCCCAGCCGCACCCGAGCATTCGCGTCGCTCGCGCCGACGGAGTCTTCGTGCCGCTGGACATGGGCCGCCTGGATACCATCATCGGCGAGGCCTGCGAGGGCCTGGCCGAGGTCGATGCCGCGCTGATCCAGAAGGAAACCCTGAAGAACCTCTACGACGGTGTGGCCGAGAAGGACGTCAATACCGCCCTGGTGATGACCGCGCGCACCCTGGTCGAGCGCGAGCCGAATTACTCCTACGTCACCGCGCGCCTGCTGATGGACACCTTGCGTGCCGAAGCCCTGGGTTTCCTGGGCGTCGCCGAGTCCGCCACCCACCACGAGATGGCCGACCTCTACGCCAGGGCCCTGCCGGTGTACGTCGAGAAGGGCATCGAGCTCGAACTGCTCGACCCGAAACTGCGCGAGTTCGACCTGGCCCGGCTGGGCGCCGCTCTCGATCACGAGCGCGACCAGCAGTTCACTTACCTCGGTCTGCAGACCCTCTACGACCGCTATTTCCTGCACAAGGACGGCATCCGCTTCGAACTGCCGCAGGTGTTCTTCATGCGCGTCGCCATGGGCCTGGCCATCGAGGAGCCGCAGAAGGAAGAGCGCGCCATCGAGTTCTACAACCTGCTGTCGTCCTTCGACTACATGGCCTCCACGCCGACCCTGTTCAACGCCGGCACCCTGCGCCCGCAGCTCTCCTCCTGCTACCTGACCACGGTGCCGGACGACCTCTCGGGCATCTACAACGCCATCCACGACAACGCCATGCTGTCCAAGTTCGCCGGCGGCCTGGGCAATGACTGGACCCCGGTGCGCGCGCTCGGCTCCTACATCAAGGGCACCAACGGCAAGAGCCAGGGCGTGGTGCCTTTCCTCAAGGTGGTCAACGACACCGCGGTGGCCGTGAACCAGTGCTTCGCCCCCGAAACCCTGGTGCATACCGCCGACGGCCCGCGGCCGATCCGCGACCTGCAGCAGGGCGACCTGGTACTGGGGATCAGCGGCCGCTACCGCGAAGTCACCCACAAGTTCGTCTACAACCAGACCGACGCCATGCTCGCCATCCGGGTCAAGCACGCCGTCGAACCGATCGAGGTGACCGCGGGCCACCCCTTCTACGCGATCCGCGGCGTGCCGCTGGAACAGTCCGGCGAACGCACTCTGCGCCAATTGGAAAGCGGCAAGCGCAGCCCCGAATGGATCGACGCCGGCGAACTCGAGCGCGGCGATTACATGGCCCAGGTGATTCCGAGCGAAGTCGTGCCCGTGGCTGGATTCGACGAGGACGACGCCCGCCTGTACGGCATCCTGCTCGGCGATGGCCACCTGTCCAAGGACGGCCTGCAGTGGGGTGTTTCCGGCCATCCGCAACACGCCGGGCACATGGACTTCGTGCGCGCCTACCTGTCGGCGCGCGGCATCCACTTCTGGGAAACCGCTCGCGGCGAGACCTACGGCCAGATCCATTGGGCCTCCGGTCGCGGCGTGCTGCGCGATGCCACTACCGGCCGTATCACCGGCGCCGGCTCGGCTACCCTGCCATTCGAGCATGCCGACCTCTACGACGAGCAGGGCCGCAAGCGCATCGCCCGGCGCTTCAACCACCTGCCACGCCAGCAGACCCTCGCGCTGATCCGGGGCCTGCTGGAAAGCGACGGCGGGGTTTCGCGCGGCAAGGAAATCTACTTCACCAACACCTCGCGCCCGCTGATCGAGGGCCTGCGCTATCAGTTGCTGCGCCTCGGCGTGCCGACCGCCGGACAGTACCGCGAACACCGCCAGGACCACGTCGGCCAGCGTGCGGACGGTTCGCCGATCCGCTTCGAGGGCGTCTGCAAGGCCTACGACCTGCGCATCCCCGCCGTGCCGGAAGTGGCGCAGTTGGTGGGTTGCCAGCCCATCGCCAAGCGCGACTGGATCACCTGGCAGGGCTGCGTCTACTCGCGCATCCGCGATGTCCAGCCGATCGCCGTCAAGCCCTTCGTGTTCGACCTCAAGGTGGAGGGCGACGAGTCCTACATGACCACCAGCGGCCTCGCCCACAACGGCGGCAAGCGCAAGGGCGCGGTCTGCGCCTACCTGGAAACCTGGCACCTGGACATCGAGGAATTCCTCGAACTGCGCAAGAATACCGGCGACGACCGCCGCCGCACCCATGACATGAACACCGCCAACTGGATTCCGGACCTGTTCATGAAGCGGGTGTTCGAGGACGGCCAGTGGACCCTGTTCTCGCCGTCCGACGTGCGCGACCTGCACGACCTCACCGGGCGCGCCTTCGAGGAGCGCTACGAGTATTACGAGGCGCTGACCCAGTACGGCAAGATCAAGCTGTTCAAGACCATCGCCGCCAAGGACCTGTGGCGCAAGATGCTCTCCATGCTGTTCGAGACCGGCCACCCCTGGCTGACCTTCAAGGACCCGTGCAACCTGCGCAGCCCGCAGCAGCACGTGGGCGTGGTGCACAGCTCCAACCTCTGCACCGAGATCACCCTCAACACCTCGGACTCCGAGATCGCCGTGTGCAACCTGGGCTCGATCAACCTGGTCAACCACATCAATGACGGCAGGCTGGACACCGAGAAGCTCTCGCGCACCGTGAAGACCGCCGTGCGCATGCTCGACAACGTCATCGATATCAACTACTACAGCGTCGACACCGCGCGTAACGCCAACTTCCGCCACCGCCCGGTCGGCCTCGGCATCATGGGCTTCCAGGACGCGCTGTACCTGCAGCACATCGCCTACGGCTCGGAGGCGGCCATCGCCTTCGCCGACCGCTCGATGGAAGCCATCAGCTACTACGCCATCCAGGCTTCCTGCGACCTGGCCGAGGAGCGCGGCGCCTACTCCAGCTTCGCGGGTTCGCTGTGGAGCCAGGGCATCCTGCCGCTGGACTCGCTGGACATCCTCGCCGAACAGCGCGGCACCAAGTACATCGAGGTGGACCGCTCAAGCACCCTGGACTGGGCGCCGCTGCGCGAGCGCGTGAAGAAGGGCATGCGCAACTCCAACATCATGGCCATCGCGCCGACCGCGACCATTTCCAACATCGTCGGCGTGTCGCAGTCCATCGAGCCGACCTACCAGAACCTCTACGTGAAATCGAACCTCTCCGGCGAATTCACCGTGATCAATCCCTACCTGGTCCACGATCTCAAAGCGCGCGACCTATGGGACGGGGTGATGGTCAACGACCTCAAGTACTACGACGGCTCGGTGCAGCAGATCGAGCGCATCCCGGCCGACCTCAAGGCCCTCTACGCCACCGCCTTCGAGGTGGAGACCAAGTGGATCGTCGAGGCCGCCAGCCGCCGGCAGAAGTGGATCGACCAGGCCCAGTCGCTAAACCTGTACATCGCCGGCGCCTCGGGCAAGAAGCTCGACGTGACCTACCGCATGGCCTGGTTCCGCGGCCTGAAGACCACCTACTACCTCCGCGCCCTGGCCGCCACCAGCGCCGAGAAGTCGACAATCAACACCGGCAAGCTTAACGCCGTGTCCTCGGTGATCGACGAGAGCCTGTCCGCCGCCGAATCCAAGCCGGCGCCGGTGCCACAGGCGTGCAGCATCGACAACCCCGACTGCGAAGCCTGTCAGTGACCGGCTGACCCGCAGCATCCCCTCTCCCCTCTGGGGAGAGGGCCAGGGAGAGGGGAACAGCGCCCCTTCCCCACAGATTCCGCGCCTCCCGCGCCGCGGGAGGCCGACCGACTCGCACCGACCGGCCCGCCGGTCCCGACCAGGAGAACCCGCCATGCTCAGCTGGGACGAATTCGATCAACCTGAAGAAGGCGCCGCCGCCAAGCCCGTCGCCGCCGCACAACCGCAGGCCGCTATGAGCCTGGAGCGTCTGGACAGCGTCGGCGATGCCGCCGCCCACGAAGCCCGCGCGGTCAGCGCCGACGACTCCGACGCGGTGGCCCGCGCCAAGGCTGCGCTCAACGAACTGGACATCCGCGAGGGTCTCGAAGACCTCGAAGGCGCCGCTGCCCGCGTGCGCGTCGACGAGAAGCGCATGATCAACTGCCGCGCCGACCTCAACCAGCTCGTTCCCTTCAAGTACGACTGGGCCTGGCAGAAATACCTCGACGGCTGCGCCAACCACTGGATGCCGCAGGAAATCAACATGAACGCCGACATCGCCCTATGGAAGAGCGCCGACGGCCTCACCGAGGACGAGCGGCGCATTATCAAGCGCAACCTCGGCTTCTTCTCCACCGCCGACTCGCTGGTCGCCAACAACCTCGCGCTGGCGATCTACCGCCTGATCACCAACCCCGAATGCCGCCAGTACATCCTGCGCCAGGCCTTCGAGGAGGCGATTCACACCCACGCCTACCAGTACTGCATCGAGTCGCTGGGCATGGACGAAGGCGAGATCTTCAACATGTACCACGAGATTCCGAGCGTCGCGAAAAAGGCCTCCTGGGGCCTCAAGTACACCCGCTCGATCTCCGACCCGACCTTCGACACCGGCACCCCGGAAACCGACCGCCAATTGCTGCGCAACCTGATCGCCTACTACTGCGTGCTGGAAGGCATCTTCTTCTACTGCGGCTTCACCCAGATCCTCTCCATGGGCCGCCGCAACAAGATGACCGGCACCGCCGAGCAGTTCCAGTACATCCTGCGCGACGAATCCATGCACCTGAACTTCGGCATCGACATGATCAACCAGATCAAGATCGAGAACCCACACCTGTGGGACGCCGAGATGAAGGACGAAGCGACCCAGATGATCCTCCAGGGCACCCAATTGGAAATCGAATACGCCCGCGACACCATGCCCCGCGGCGTGCTCGGCATGAACGCGACGATGATGGAGGACTACCTCAAATTCATCGCCAACCGCCGCCTAAGCCAGCTCGGCCTGCCAGAACAGTACCCAGGCACCACCAACCCCTTCCCGTGGATGAGCGAGATCATGGATCTGAAGAAGGAGAAGAACTTCTTTGAGACAAGGGTGACCGAGTATCAGACGGGAGGGGCGTTGGCTTGGGATTGAAGTAAGGCCAATGAGCTTCGGCTTGCCGCCCATGGTGCATAACGCCCTGAAAGACACCGGCTTCATGCTGAAGGCCGCAGCCGACAAGGGGTTCGCCGGGATCGGCGAGGGAATGTTATGCACCAGATGGTGTGTTTGTTCACACCATCCGATGTCGAATAGTAGTTATGCGTAGAAGCAGGGGGGATTGTATGAGGGGACAGTGGCTCGGATCGTATGAGGGTAGCGTTTCCGGAAAGCTGATGATCAATATCGACGAAGTAGATGGCCACTTCGAAAGTGTTGCATACATATACCCTTCGACCTCAGAAATTCCTTCTTCAATTGCCTACCTATCGACAAAAAGCACCGGAGCAGGTCACGAAGCTACTGCTTTCACGTTCCCAATAGATCCACGAACAGGCTTCCAGACGACATGGGAAGAGATAAAGCACCTCTATCCGGAAGGAACAGCTCATTCAACTAAAGCCGAGGTCAACCTAACTCTCGTTGGTGACCAGCTTAGTGTCTACGCAGAATCTGACGTCAATGTGATCTTGAACGCCGTTCTCAATAGACCATCAGGGAACGGTGAATCAAAGATACATAGTCAGAAGATGTCCTGGGCAGACTTTAAGTCCCACGTATCCACCATCTCTAGATTCCGCTACTTATTTCGAGGGCAACAGAAGCCATGGAAACTGTGCACCTCCTTTCATCGTCGCGGTCGGTATCGCATTAGTGAGTTCACCAGCAAAGATGTAAAGCAGCTCCATCAACGGTTAAGTGCAATAACATCTCACTTCTTTGATCTAAACAAGCCGGATCAGAACGGTGCCTTCTTCAATTTGTTGCAGCACCATGGCTATCCCACGCCTCTATTAGACTGGTCACACTCCCCTTATGTGGCTGCTTTCTTTGCGTTCAGAGATCGGCCGATTGGATATTGCGGCGACGAAGTTGTTCGCATCTATGTGTTCAATAACCAAGAATGGCAGAAGCGATATAGACAAATTCAAAATATTGACCCGCCATATCCGCACCTGTCGGTCATGGAGTTCATTGCCATTGACAATCCACGCTTAGTTCCTCAGCAGGCCGTTACTACAGTCACGAATCTGCATGACATCGAGGCGTATGTCTTGGAGAAGGAGAAGGAAACGGGCATGCGTCTCCTTGAAGCCATAGATATTCCGGCCAAAGAACGTGAGGTTGCTATGACGGATCTTCGGTTTATGGGCATCACGGCAGGCTCGATGTTTCCCAGCATAGACGGTGTGTGTGAGGAGATGCGGGAGCGCAATTTTGACCGGTAAGCCGCATAACAACAGCGAGTAGCCTGGATATTTGATCGCTCCCACCTCGCCCCGTGATGCAAAGCGTCACCCGTCCTGCTCCACGCAGGAGCGTGGATGCCATTGGGGATCGGGAGTCGGAGATCGGCCTCTGCATGGTGAACCGATTGAATGATCGTTCCCACTTCGCCCCGTGACGCAGCAAGTAGCCTGGACGTCTCTGGTGGAAAATCGCTTCGCGAGTTTTCCACCCTACACGAGATGTCAGCTTTCGTAGCAAGTAGCCCGGACATCCCCGGCGGAAAATCGCTTCGCGAGTTTTCCACCCTACGCGGAGTTGCGGCCACGTAGGGTGGACAACGGCGCAGCCTTGTCCACCAATCAGGCAGGCAGCGGCCCACAAGATCAGTTCCGCAAGATGGACAAGGCTCCGCTTGTCCACCGAGCATGGCCATGGCAGGCACGAGGCTCAGGGAGGCAGTCCATGTCCAATTACCGCCGCGCCCGTGTGCCGGGGGCGACCTACTTTTTCACGGTGAACCTGCGCGATCGGCGCAGCGACCTGCTGGTGCGGGAGGTGGACCTGCTGCGCGCTACGGTACGGGCAACCAAGGCGCGTCATCCCTTCCACATCGATGCCTGGGTGGTGCTGCCGGAACACATGCATTGCATGTGGACGCTACCGCCGGGCGACAGCGACTTCGCCCTGCGCTGGAAGGTCATCAAGTTCGCCTTCTCCAGACGCCTGCCGGATGACGAGACGCGCACGGCCACACAGGCGGCCCGTGGCGAACGCGGCATATGGCAACGGCGCTACTGGGAACACCTGATCCGCGACGACCTCGACTACCAGCGTCACTTCGACTACCTGCACTACAACCCGGTGAAACACGGGCATGTGGCGCGGGTGGTGGACTGGCCCTATTCGAGCTTTCATCGGGCCGTGGCGACAGGTATCTACCGCACGGACTGGTGCATCGAGCCAGCGCATGAGCGTGACGCCTACGGGGAATGAGCGCTCTGGGGGAAAACGCTGCGCGGTTTTCCACCCTACGCCTGTCGGAACCAGGGGGCTGTCGGAGCGAGGTAGCCTGTACCTCGCCCGGTGGAAAATCGCTACGCGAGTTTTCCACCCTACGCGGAGCGACGCTCCGAGCGGCGGCGAGAAGCGCCCCTCCCCCGAGCCTGGAAGGGCTTAGCGCCTCACGCAGGCGAACAGTGCATTCCCCGAAGTTCCGCTCCAGGGAATGAGCTTCTGGTAATCATGCTCGAACACATGAACCTCGAAGTACGCTTGCAGAAGCGTCTGCAACTCGTCGAAGCTCACCGCGACCATGGGGTGCTCGTCGTGCCACACCTGGGTTTCGTCCGCCACGCTGCGTTCGATACGCAGTCTGAGCGACTGCCGCTCGCCCTGTCCGGGGTAGTGCCAGCCGGAGCTGAAGCGGAACAGGCCGTCCTCGTGCCAGGCGCTGTGCGTCACGAATGAAGCGTTGTCGATTTGGTGTTTGTCGACCGCGTTGAAGCAGAACAGCCCGCGGGTGGCCAGTGCGCGGTGCGCGCTGGCGATGCAGGCCTTCAGCCTGTCGATTCCGCCGCTGTAATGGATGGAATACAGAAAGCAGGTGATCAGGTCCTGGGGCTCATCCACCGCGAAGGCGCACATATCCTGGCGGGAGAATCGCGCCTCCGGGCAACGCATGACGGCGCGGTCCAGCATCGGCTGGTTGATGTCGAGGCCACTGCCCAAATAGCCGGCATCGATAAAATGGCGGACATGCGGCCCGGTTCCACAGGCCAAATCGAGATGCCGGCGTCCACCATTGCCGAACAGTTGCTGCAGCCGGTGAACGCAGTGGCTTTGCGCCTGGTAGTCGATATCGGCACACATCAGGTCGTAATAACCGGACAAGTCGTTATAAAGGGCATTGCCGGACATGATGGCCTGATGTTCCAAGCGGAGCGTGGGGGCACGCATCATAGCCCAACCCGGACATGGGAGGCATTTCGATCACGCCCACCCCGCCCCGTGACGCAAAGCGTCGCCCACCCAGCGCCCACGCAGAAGCGTGGGAGCCATCGGGGATCGGCTTGAATGAGCTTTCCACGCTTCCGCGTGGGAATGCCCGCCCGGACGCTCCGGCGTCCATGCAGGGACAAGGAGGCCCCCATGGGTTGCAGCCGCTACGTGATTACCGAACCGGACCTTCCGCACTTTCTCACCTGCACGGTGGTGGACTGGCTGCCGCTGTTCAGCCGCCCCACCCTGGTTGATATCCTGCTGGCGTGCTGGCGCTACCAGCAGCAGTACCAGGATCTGCGGCTCTACGGCTACGTGGTGATGGAGAACCACCTGCACTACCTGGCTCCGGCCCGGGACCTGCCTCGCCGCATGACCGGCTACAAGTCCTTCACCGCCCGCCGGATTGGCGAACACCTGCACGGTATCGGCGCGGCGCAAACGCTGGATCGGCTGCGCGCGGGCAAGAAGACGCACAAGCACGACCGCAATTTCCGGCTCTGACAGGAAGGCAGCCATGCCGATCTGGTTTGCGGCGAGGCGGTGATACACCAGAAGCTGGACTTACATCCACCGTAACCTGGTACGGCGCGGCTACGTGGAGCGGCCGGAGCACTGGCGCTACTCCAGTGCGAGGAACTATGCGGAAGAGCTGGGCTACTGGAGATTGCGGATTGGAGTTGAGGAGGAAAGGCGCGTTCCCACGCCGGAGCGTGGGAACGATCGCCGGGCGAGGCAGCCGTTCAGCGGCAGTTGCCGGCGCAGTTGCCCCGGGCGCAAGCCGGGGGTTCCGGATTCTTCAGCACCCGGCTGTTGACCACGCCGGCGGCGCTCATCAGTTTGGTCACCGGCGCGTCGTCCGGGATCGACGGGTCTTCCGCCAGCGTGCAGGCGGCGCGCAGTTCGCCCCAGTTTTTCGGACTCAGCGCCATCGAATGCTGAACTTCATATACCTGACCGTTGGCTTCGCAACGGTAATCGTAGGTCGGCATGGATATTTCTCTCGCGGTTGATGCGTGCATCGGTAATCTGCGGCAGCCGGCGTGAACGGCAGGAGCCGGTCGCTGCAGCTCCCTTCCCATGCTGGAGAGGGATGACAGGGCGGGATTGTACGCCGCGCAGGGCAGCGTGGCCCAGTGACCAGCCAAGCCCTCCTCCGCAGAAAATCTGCTGCGCGGGGTTTCAGTCGGGGAAATATTCGCTCCGCCACAACGGCAAGATCCGTCACACGGACTTCAGTTCC
The DNA here is from genome assembly GCF_043587585.2 of Azorhizophilus paspali. Lineage (GTDB taxonomy): Bacteria > Pseudomonadota > Gammaproteobacteria > Pseudomonadales > Pseudomonadaceae > Azotobacter > Azotobacter paspali. The sequence continues at coordinate 1,497,349 of NZ_CP171449.1, read as the reverse complement.
AGCAATACGAACCCGCAAGCGATACCGGCCAGGGCGATCAGATAGCCGATCAGATAGGCACGATTCTTCTGAGCCTGGCGAACGGGGTCCAACGACTTCTTCTTTCTCACAAATCCACTGCCTCTCGATAAAACCAAAAATGCGCGGCGACCAGGCTCTCGCGAGCCGGCGGCAGCGACTCCACGGCAGGCAGGCTCGCCCTGCGCGATAAAACCTTTTGTAGGACGGACAAGCCGGCTTGTCCAGCCCAGCGAACCTCATCCCCGCCCTCGCCTACGTCGCACCTCCGGTGGAAAACTGCTTCGCAGGTTTTCCACCCTACGCGCTGGAAGTGCTGCACTCCGATGCCCGCATCGACCTGCTGGTCACCGACATCGGCCTGCCCGGCGGCATGAACGGCCACCAACTCGCCGACGCCACCCGCGTCCACCACCCAGCACTCAAGATGCTCTTCATCACCGGCCTCGCCGAGACCCGGCTACTCAGCGACGGCTACCTGGAGCCTGGCATGGCGGTATTGACCAAGCTCTTCGCGGTGGAGGCACTAGCGCAGCGGGTGAAGGGGCTGATAGAAGGGGACGAAAAAGTCCGCTCTTGAAATGAATTGGTGAAAACTAGCCAATAGGTGTTTGGGTATAGGGTTGACGCTGCCAGCGTGTACTGCAGGACGCGCAAGCTGGTCAGCGCTTTGGTTACCTGATCATACGTGATGATGGGATTGTTTAAGTTTGACTAAACGATTCTCAGAAAAGATGCGCTTTGTGGTTTCCCGTTCCGGGTAGCAGCGCATGAACATATTGGTAAAGTGGCTTCCATACTCGATCGTGCTGTCGTTATCGCACTCGCCCAGGGGGTGAATAAGTTGCTACACAAAATTAATCCGATATTTTTCGCCGTAATCCGACAGCACCTGATTGGTGAGTGACGGAAAGCTCTGGTAAGCCATTACAGGCAGCCATTCGTACTTGATTTTCCGCCAGAGAAACTCGATCAGGTTGAGCTCGGGCGAGTACGTGGGCAGGAAGATCACGTAGAGCCGTTGCGCTCTCCACTCCAGCTCCTTGCGCAGAAACAAGGCTGAGCAATGAATACTGGCATTGTCAAGCACGACGATGGCAAAGGCCTCCGGCGACTTTTGCTCGAGCAGGCGATCGAAAGCCTCGATGACCACCTCCGTCGTCACGATGTCGGTGGTCTTGTGGTAAATCAGCTTGCCCTGGCGACTCAAAAACCCCAGCACATTGAGACGCCGGCTACGCGAAAAGGCCGTCCTTTGCAGTGCCCTCCCAACAGGGCTCCAGGCATAAAGCACGGCAGAGTGTTGCGAAAAGCCAGACTCATCGAAGTAATACAATGCGGTGTCGCCACGAGACTCCCACTGCCGAAGCTCCGCCAGCAGGCCTTGTGTGGCACGGAAGTCGCTCTCGTCGCGCCGCGCCTTCAGCGACCGCCGGGCACGCTTGAAGCTATACCGCAGGTTTTTTAAAACCCGCTTGACCGTAGCCGTGCAGGAGGATTTGCCCGTTTCCCGTTGCAGGCGGGCATGGACGGTTTTGATCCGATGGGGATGCTCGGCCACCAGGACTTGCAGCCGCTCCCGATCCCAGTCGTCGTGGATAGCCGGACGGCCAGGGCGAGCCTTGTCCCTGAGGCCTTCCAGTCCATCGGACTGCCAGGCATCGAACCAGAGCGATATGGTCTCGCGCGTGACGGCCAGAATGTCGCTGATCGGGTTGATGCGGTAGGCGCTTGTGGCTGAGCACGATGGCATGGGCACGACGGCGCAAGGCTGGCTTCCCGGCATGCACGTAGGTCTCCATCAAGGCCTGTAGCTCAGTGTCCGAGAGGGGGGATACGAACTTCACAAGGGCGACTCCAAGCACTGCTGAGACAAGGTGCCTATTATGCGGGAAGATTTACGTTCTTGTACTTAACGGCCTGACATGTCTAGGTTCGCAGTGATGAAGACAGGGTTCTAGCCAGAACAATTTTTCAGACGAAACATGGAAAAAGAATGTCCGCTCGAACACCTGGAGAATCTTGCGGACCTGGCCGACCTCGAGCATATACGGTTACGAACGATTGCACCGACTTGTCTGCGCTGCCCGAAGCGCTCTTGCAGTCCTTAACCGTATAAGCGTAGAAGTTTCTTTGCCCATTCCGCAAAGCCCGTCGAATCGATTTATCTCACCGATCCGCTCTAACTTTCGCGCCTAACCTTAGACCGCGCACATAAATCGATGCTAAAATGCCACCCTCAATGTAGATATTCCGGCGAAGCGTAGTTTGTGATTTTTATAGTCCCCATTTGCCGGTATATCGGAAACTCACGGCCCGATTTCGCCCGTCGACTCGAGGCGGGGCCAAAGCACGGAGATCACTGCCTACAACGGAGAATCCGGAAAAGACATGGGCTCGGATATCGCAAGCAAACTTCGTTACTGGATAAAGGAATAACTTATCATGCAAAAAAACATTAGCAGCATCGAAAGAATCGCACGCATCGTATCAGGTGTTGCACTGATCGTCTGGGCCATCGCGGGAGGTCCGCTCTGGGCATGGGCTGGACTATTGCTCCTGGCCACCGGGCTGCTCAGATGGTGTCCGGCTTACATGCTGTTCGGCAGCCGCACCTGCCCAACGAAAAAATAACGCTATTGGCCGGACCGGAAACGACGCGTTTCATCGGCACCACCGGTTCGGCCACCCGGACAACTTGCCGCAAATCTGAAAGTCCCGCTGTTTCCGGAAGCCGTTCGCTCCCATGAGCATAGTTCTAGACGCTCGGAGCGATTGCCGAAACAAGGGGCCGATCCATCCGCAATGGGGGGCGACCGGAGCCAGAGCCTCGCGACGAGACTCGCCGCGAGACAGTTCATGGCACCGCCTCTCCCCGGATGCTTGGAAAGCGCTGCCTAGTCGGCTTTGGCGACAGTTCCCCGCTCCCCTTCGAGGGACTCGTTCCATCCGCCCCCCAGCGCCTCCATCAGCATGGTCGTGGCCATCAAGCCATCAATACGGCTGCGCACCAACTTGCGCTGCAGTGACAGTGCACCATCGCGCGCCTGGTTGACCTCCACGTAGTTGTTCTGCCCCACCGCATAACGGGCCTCGGCGACATTCGCGCGCCGTTGGGAGGCCGTCAGAGCCTCGTCGAGAATGCGCAGCCGTTCCCTGGCCGCCCGAACCTGGCTCAAAGCATCGTCCACTTGGCGCAGGGCGATGAGAATATTGACCTTGTGTACGTTCACCTGCTGTTGGTAGCGCAGACGCGCCGCTTCCAAGTTGGCCCGATTGCGCCCGGCATCGAAGATCGGCAGCGACAACGATATCGGCACGAAGGAGAATTCCCGGGAGGAATGCTTGGCGATATCGCTCAAATCCTGTGAGGCGAAACCATAACGGCTGGTCAAGCTGATACTGGGATAGAAGGCGGTCTCGGCGATCCGCTCCTGGGCAATCAGGGCGCGCAGGCGCTCGGAAGAGTCCATCAGGTCCGGACGCCGTGCCAGGACGATCGCCGGCAGACCGGGAGCCACCTCGGGAATGTCGGGCAAGGCATACTCCACGGGAGACGGCACACGGAAATCCTTCACGTCCACCACCATCAGGATCGCCAGCTCCTGCTCGTTCATGTCGCGCTTGACCGCAGCCTCGTGCATCTCGGCCTCGACCCTGGCCAGCCTGACCTTGGCCTCGATCAGATCCTGCTCAGTGTTGAGGCCGATATCCAGGCGCATACCGATCAGCCGAACCGCTTCTTGTCGCTCGGCGCGGATCTGCTCCAGCAGGCTGTGGTCGGCTTCGGCGGCCCGGAACTGCCAGTAGGCGACCGCCACTTCGCGGACGAGGACCAATGCCACGCTGCGCCGGGTGGCTTCGGCCACCCCCAGCTTGGCCTTGGCCAGTTCGACGGACTGGGCGATCCGCCCCCAGAGGTCGATCTGCCAGGTCGTATTGCTGGTGATGCGATTGCTCTGGCCGGCGATGGTCCCCTGCTGGAGCAGTTCGCCCAGCGGGGTGTTGGTCGAGGTATGGCTCTCGTCGCGGCTGGCACCGAAGTTCATGTTGGGCAACAGATCGGCCCGGGCGCCTAGCACGTTGGCATGTCCCTCGGCTACGTGCAGCTCGCCGAAGCGGGTGTAGGGGTTGCGCTCTAGCACGCTCTCGACCAGGTGGTCGAGCACCGGGTCCCGGTAGACCCGCCACCAGCGGACATCCACATTGTTCGGCTCGTCCGGGGAAGCATTGCGGTAGCTCGACGGAAACGCCGGATCGGCTGCCGGCACGAAGGGTTCGATACTGCAGCCCTGCAGCAGGATGGCCAGCCCCAGCAGGAAAGAAAGTCTGTCGTTCATCGGTGGCCCTTCCCCTTGGCGCCGGGAGCTACGATGCGATCCGCCAGCCAGACCAGGCCGACCGACACCAGCAGCATGCTGCCCAGAATGAAGAAACTGTCGCTGTAGGCCATCACGAAGGCCTCGCGCTGAACCATGCCGTTCAGGGTGGCCATGGTCTGCTGAGTGGCAAGGGCGATGTCGCCGTTGTTGTTCATGTGCATCGTGGTAATTGCCGCGATCCGTTCGCGAGTGACTGAGGAGAACAGGGAAACCGCTTCGACCAGACGCTCGGAATGCAGGTGCTCGCGCATGGTGATGGCCGTGGACAGGATGGCCGTGCCGACCGCACCGCCCAGCACGCGGGTCATGTTGTACAGGCTGGATGCCGAGGACAGGTTGGCCAGCTCGATCCGGTGAATGGCCATATTGGACAGGGTGATGAGGATCAGTGGCTGCCCGAGCGCGCGAAACACTTGAGAGGCGATCAATTGGTCGTAGCCGGTTTCGGCGGTCATGTAGGCGTTCATGAAACAGGAAATGGAGAACAGCAGCAGGCCGGCCGAGCAGATGACGCGGTTGTCGATCTTCTTTGCCAGCACCGCCGCCACCGGGGTCATGATGATCTGCGGCAGGCCCATCCACATGATGGTCTCGCCGATCTGCCGCGAGTTGTAGTCGGCGATGTGGGCGAGGAACAGCGGCAGGACGAAGGTCGACCCATACAGCCCCAAACCCGCCACCGCGCCGACTCCAGACGACACCCAGAAGTTGCGCCGGCCGAACAGCCAGATATTGACGAAAGGATCGGGGCGCAGCAGTTGGCTGCCGATCCACAGAAGGATGCCGGCGAAGGCGATGAAGCTGGTGGTGCGGATGAACTCCGAGTCGAACCAGTCTTTGCGGTTACCTTCTTCGAGAAAGACGATCAGCGCACCCAGCCCGATGACCATCCCGGCGATGCCCAGCCAGTCCATTCTCAGCAGAAGCTCGAACTTTTTCGGCTGCGCATCCAGGCCGACGGCGATGCCGGCTAGCATCAGGATGCCGGGGAGCCAGTTGATGTAGAAAATCCACGGCCAGCTATAGAACTCGGTGAGGATGCCGCCGACCGTCGGCCCCAGCGTCGGCGCTAGGGTACTGGCCAGCATCAGCCAGGCGAGCGCCATCGGCCGCTTGCCCAGCGGCAGGCTGACAATGATCAGGGTCATCGCCGTCGGGATCAGCGCGCCGCCGAAGAAGCCCTGCAGCGTACGGAACACGATCATCGACTCGAGGTTCCAGGCCATCCCGCAGAGGGTCGAGAACATCAGGAACAACACCGTGTTGCCCAGGATGAACGCGCGCGGGCCGAAGACCCGCAGGAAGACGCCGGTCAGCGGAATGGCCACCACCTCCGCCGCGAGGTAGGTGGTGCTCATCCACGAGCCCTCCTCCATCGAGGCCGACAGCGAGCCGAGGATCTCCGGCAGCGAGGCGTTGGTGATCTGGGTGTCGAGCACCGCCATGAACACCCCGAGGACCGCCGCGCCGATGGCGATCCAGGTCCGCGACGTCACCTGGTCCGGGGTAGTTGTGGGCTGGCCGCTCATTGGGCGGCCAACCTAGGCGGTTCCTGGCGCAGATCGATCTCGATCAGCGCGGACATGCCCGGCACCACCCGCTCCATCAAGGCCTTCGGGGTTTCCGGAGCGAAAGTGATCTTCACCGGCACGCGTTGGACGATCTTAGTGAAGTTGCCGGTGGCGTTCTCCGGCGGCAGCAGGGCGAACTTGGCGCCCGAAGCCGGCGCGAAGCTGTCCACCCGCCCCTCGATTTTTTCGCCGGAAAAGGTGTCGAGACGGATGTCGACCTTCTGTCCCGGGAGCAAATCGCGCAGTTGGGTTTCCTTGAAATTCGCCGTCACCCAGACCCCGTTCTGGATGATCGCCACCAGGCGCTGCCCCTTGTTCACATGGTCGCCGACCTCGACCGATTTATTGCCGATCCGGCCATCCACCGGCGCCTTTATAGTGGTGTATTCGAGCTGCAGCTCGGCATCGCGCAGCCTGGCGGCGAGCACCTCCTTGCGGGCGAGCAGTACGGCACGGGACGAACGGGTCGCCTCGACACCGGCCCGGGCTGCACGGATTTCCTCCTGCTGGGCGATGTAATCCGCCTGGGCGCCATCGCGGGCGGCGACGGCCGCGTCCAGCTCCGTGCCGGTCACGGCCTTCATGTCCTGGTTGCGCAGGGCCAGTTGGCGCTCGGCATCCTGCTTGTAGCGCTTGAGCTCGGCCAGGCGCCGGGCCGAGCGGGCGCTCAGGGCACGGACCCTGGCCTCGCCCTGCTCGATATCGGCATCCAGCTTGAGCAGTTCGGCATCGATTTCCAGGAACTGTGCCTTGATCTCCTCGACCCGCACGGCGTAGTCGGCCGGATCGAGCTCGACCAGCACGTCGCCGGCGCGGACCCGCTGGTTGTCCTCGAACAGGACCCTGGTCACCACGCCATCGATCCGGGGGCCGATAGCACTGATGTAGCCCTCGACATAAGCGTTGTCGGTTTCCTCGAAATAGGCGCTGCGCCACCACATGCGTCCCACCACGGCGAAACCGACGAGGGCGATCAAAGCGAGTATCACCTTGGCCTTGCGGGCGCTTCCCGGTGCGGGGCCCGCAGGTTGTACGGCAGCGTTCGCCGGTGCTCCTTCACTCACGACTCCAGCCCTTCCCGTTATCCCGTGCCTCGATATGTTCGGCAATGTGTGCGGCGTCTTCGGCGACGCCGCTCAACAGGCCCGAGCGCTTGTTGTACAGCCAGGGCAGGCCGACGAAGTAGAGTCCGGGCTGGGCCGTGGCGCCGCGCTGCTGCAGCGGATAGCCATCCTCGTCGAACACCGGGAACCTGACCAGTTCGAAGCTGAAGCCGTAGCCGGTGGCCCAGATCACCGAGGTGACGCCAGCCTCGTCCAGCTCGAGCCGTTCGAGCAGCGGCGCGGCGTAGCCGTCTTCGAGACGCTCGGGTTTTTCCTCGGGCAGATCCAGCTTGCGCATGCTCACCAGCATGTCGATCTTGCCCAGCAGTTCGGCCTCGCGCTGGTCGGTGCCGACCAGGTTATCGTGCAGGTCGGGCGCGATGCTCAGGCAGGCCCCGTCGATGTCCTGCAATGTGCCGAGCAGCCGCACGCCATTACGGGCCAGCCGGTGCACGTTGAGGCTGCCGCCTTCGTGGCGGCCAGCCATGATCGGGTTGGGGGTGAACCTGAGCTTCGGCGAAGGCAGGCTGTCGGCGGTCTGGTCGGCCAGCCCGGACAGGCGCATCCACTCGAAGATGTCCTTGCCGCGATAGCGGCGCGGTGCCCGGTCGTGCCGGCCGACGCACAGGTAGACGGTGCGACCGGCCCGGTTCAGTTCGTCGGCGATCTGGCAGCCGGACTGGGAACTGCCAACCACCAGCACCGCACCCGGCTCCAGGGCGGCCGGGTTGCGGTAGGCGCCCGAGTGTATCTGGCGGATCGACGGCACCAGTCTGGCCGCCATCGCGTGCCGGCGCGGGAACTGGAACAGGCCGGTGGCGACCACGACGTTGCGTGCGGTGTAACAGTCGCCGTCGCGGGTGGAGACGCGGAACCCGACGGGGTCGGCGCAGACCTCGGTAACTTCCGTATCGTACTTCACCGGCAGTCGGTGGCGCTGGACGTAGTCGGCGAAGGTTCGCACGATCTCTTCGCGGGGCATGAAGCCGTCGGGATCGTCACCGGCGTAGCTCGCGCCGGGCAGGCGGAAATCCCAGTTGGGCGTGACCAGGGTGAAGGAGTCCCAGCGATCGTCGCGCCAGACCGGTGCGGGAATATCGCCGCGCTCCAGCACCAGATGTGAGCGTTTCTGCCGGGTCAGGTAATAGCTCGTAGAGAGCCCGCCCTGACCGCCACCGACGATCAGGGTGTCGAAATGTCCACTCATTTGAAGTTTCAGTCCGTGACTGGAAAAAAGGGCGACCGCCCGCTGCACTTCGGCATAGGGCGGTCGCGGTTATCCGGTTTTTACCAAGGAGCGATCTCGCCGGAATTCGCGAGGTGCATCAGGATCTCGCGCAGGGAGTCCCGCTCGACCACCGTGAAGTGATCGCCCTCACAGTCGACGACCTGGAGATTCGTGGCCTCCGCCAAGGCGAACGGCGTCAGCAGCGGGAAATCCATGCCGCGACTGGCCCGGTACAGGCGTACAGGCGTGGTCGTCGGGCGCGGCGCATGGCCAAGCAGCGCGTCGTAATTGGCCCGGTACTCGCCCAAGAGGGCGAGGAACTCCTCCTGGGACAGATCGGAACCGACGCCGCCGGCCTGCTTCAGCGCCTGCACGATGGCTGCCGGCCGCTCGGCCTCGGCCAGCCGCGACAGGCTGTCGAAGTCGATCGGCAGCGGTTCGCCGGACAGCAGGTCACGGAGGAAGTTGAGCAGCAGGGTTTCTCCTTCCAGGCGCTGGCTGCCCTGGGGCTGCGGCGCGGCCATCCAACTGTCGATCATGGTCACCCCGTTCGGTGCGATGCCGTGTGCCTCCATCTGCCGGGCCATCTCCTGGGCGATCACCCCGCCCATGGACCAGCCCAGCAGGTGAATCGAGGCTGGCTCGGCAGCCTGGGCGCGGAGGGCTTCCACATAGCTGGCAGCCAGCGCCTCCAATTGGCGCGGAACCCCGTCGCCGGGAGACTGCAGGCCGAGCACGCTCACGCCGGCGGGCAGCAGCTCAATCAGTTCCCGGTAGCAGAGGATGTTGCCGCCCACCGGGTGGACCAGAACCAGGGTGGTCTGCCCGCCCTCGCGCATCACCGCCAGCGGGGTACGCTGGTGGCCGGCGTGCTCGGCCGCATCGAGCATGACGGCCTGGGCGGCGATGCTGCCGTGGCGCAGCAGCGACACCAGCGGCAGGGTCTGGCCGAATTCGCGGGCGATCTCGTTGATCAGGCGCACGGCCAGCAACGAAGTGCCACCCAGTTCGAAGAACTCATCGTCGATGCCCAGGGCTTCCACGCCGAGCAGTTGGCTCCACAGGCTGGCCAGACGCCGCTCGGTTTCGCTGGTCGGACTGCGCCGGGTCCGGGTTTCCGGGCCGAGCGCGTCGGCCATGGCCGACAGCGCCTTGCGATCCACCTTGCCGTTGGCGGTGACCGGCAGAGTCTCCAGCGCCATAACCTGGGACGGAATCATGTAGGACGGCAAGTTGGCGGCCAGGTGGGCGCGGATCGTCTCGGCCTCCAGCGGTTCGGCCGCCGGCTGGTAGAAAGCCACCAGACGGCTGTCTTCGCCGCTGCGCACTACCACCGTGGTGGCGGCGCGGATCCCCGGACAGCGGGCGAGATTGGCGTCGATCTCTTCCAGTTCGATGCGGAAGCCGCGGATCTTTACCTGGCCGTCGAGACGGCCGAGGAACTCGAGACAGCCATTGTCGAAGTAGCGGCCGATGTCGCCGGTGCGGTACAGGCGCTCGCCGGTTTGCGGATGGATGATAAAGCTTTCAGCGGTGCGCTGCGGGTCGTCGTAGTACTCGCGGGCCAGACCGATGCCACCGATGTACAGGTCGCCCGGCACCCAGTTGGGGGCCGGCTCGAGATCCCGGGTCAGCACATGGAAGCTCTGATTGGACAGCGGCCAGCCGTAAGGAATGCTCTTCCAGCCCGGCGAGAGCTGCTCGACCGGGAAGTAATTGGACCAGATGGAGGCTTCGGTAGCGCCACCGAGGCTGATCAGGGTAACCCCCGGCACCACCTTCTTCAGCCGCTCCGGCAAGGTGATCGGGATCCAGTCGCCGCTGAGCATCACCAGCCGCAGGCTGTGCATGTGGGCGGCAGCTTGCGGGCCGAGGAACTCGATCAGCATCTCCAGCGAAGCCGGTACGGTGTTCCACACCGTCACACCGTGGTCGCGTACGCAGGCGGCCCACTGGTCGGGCGCCGGCGTCTCGCTATGCGGTGGCAGCACCAGGGCCGCCCCCACGGCCAGACCGCCGAAGATGTCGTACACCGACAGGTCGAAGTTGAAGCTGGACAGGCCGATCAGCCGGTCCTCGCAGGTCAGGCCGAAGCGGGCGATCACGTCTTGGATGGTGTTCACCGCCCCGCGATGATCGATGGCCACGCCCTTCGGTTGGCCGGTCGAGCCGGAAGTGAAAATCACATAGGCCAGATCGCGCTCGCCCCGCGCCGGCTCCAGCGCCACCGCCGGCGGCGGCGCGTCGGGCAGCACCTCGTCCAGCAGCAGCACGCGAACGTCCGGTGGCAGTGTCAGGTCGACGGCCAGTTCGGGTTCGATCAGCACGACCTTGACCCCCGGGCGGGAGATCAGCCACTCCTTGCGCGCCACCGGCTGCTCGCTGGTGATCGGCAGGTAAGCGCCGCCGGACTGGACCACCCCGAGCAGGGCCGTCACCTGGCGCCAGCCACGCTTGGCCACCACGGCGACCAGATCGTCGCTGCCGACGCCGACCTGGCGCAACCGGGCGGCAAGGTTGCTGCTCCAGCCCCACAGGCTCTGGTAGTCGATGACGCGATCGGGAGCGATGAGCGCCGTCCGTTCGGGGTAACGGGCACAGGCTTCGGCGACGAAGCGCTCCATCCGACCGGTCGGCAGTTCGCGCTCGGTCCGGTTGGCCGCCTGGCGCGCCAGCAGCGCCTTCGGCGGAACCCGGGGCAGCAGCGGCGCCTCCTGAGGCGTCTCGTGCCACAGGATGGCCTCGATTTGCTGCTCGAAGGCCTCGAACATGTTCTCGATGACCCCGGGCAGGAACAGTCCCTCCACGTAGTCCCAGTTCAGGACCATCTCATCGAGGTACATGTAGACTTGGCAATCCAGCCAGACTTGCGGGGTATGCAGGCCGCCGCCCATGTTCTTCAGGCCGAACTCGTTGGGCAGCAGCAGCCCCTCCGGCAGGTCGAGGCCGAGGGAACTGGCGAACACCACCGGCATGACCGGCATGCCGGTGCCGGTGCTGCCCATGGCGCGAATCACATCGACGCCTTCGACTCGGGAATGGCGCACGTCCCGCGCCAGTTGACGCTGCAGCACCTTGGCCCGCTCGACGAACAGCCCCGGACTGTCCGCACACTCGAGCAGCAGGGTGCTGCCGAAGTTGCCGAAGGCGCGCTGGAAGCGTGGATCGCCCGAGGGGCGGTGGCTCATCAGCATGTTGATGGTGAAGGCGCGATTGCGCGACCACAGGCGCAGCACATCGGTATAAGCGGTGCAGAACAGCATGCTGGGACTGATACCCAGCTTGCGCGCCTGCTCGTTGAGACGGGCGGCCCGCTCGGGACCGAACACCAGGCGGTTACGCCGGAAACGGGACTCCTCCGGCATGCGCTCGTGGTCGACCACGGGCAGTTCGGGAACGTTGCGCAAGGTAACGATCCTGTCCTGCCAGTACTGCATGGAGCGCTGAAAGGCGCTGCCCTCCTTGATCGCCCGGCGCTTGGCCGTGAACTCGGAGAAGAAGGCGCGCGGCTCCTCGGGCAGGCCCATGCCGGTATAGACCCGCACCAAGGCGTTGTAGAACAAGCGGACCGAAAAGGCGTCGAAGGAGATCAGACGGAAAGCGAAGTTGACGTAGTAACCATCGGCGACGCGATCCAGGAATGCGGTGACCTGTACCTTGTCGCCGAGCAGTGCCAGCTTGGCTTCCATGTCCTGCTTGCGCAGCTCCTGCAATTCCGCCACACCGATCGTCGGCCGGTCGCGCCAGTCGGTCAGATCGAGGGAAATCTTCCCGATCGGTTCCCGCGCCGGACTCTGGGTGCCATCGGGAAAAAACTCCACGGACAACTCCGGGTAAGCCTCGAGAACCGTCTGGAGTGCCGCTTCGAGCCGAGGAACGTCAAGGTTCTCGATGAAATAACAGAAATAAAGAAACGGGACAGTGTGAAACTTGTAAACCTTTTGCTCACCAACCCAATAAGCGTGCTGCAACCCGGTCAAAGGGTATGACTCGGATATAGCTCCGCCAACAGCCGACCGCTCGTCCAATACGTCGAACATTTTCAATTTTTCTTAAATATGAAGTTATGAAGAGAAGTTTGAAATGGAGTGCGCGGTTGAGCGCCATGCCGAAAGTTTGCATATGAAAGAATGAATGGAAACCCTCAGCGAGAGACGCTGCCGACCATGGAGCCCAGCTTTCGGCCATCCTGCCCGGATCAAACCGATTTAGAGACTTTTCGAGTCGTTACTCCATGTTTTCTCCGCATCCTGCCGGACAATAACGAAAAAATTGTTCGAATCCGGCTTACGGACAGACAGGCATAAGCTTATAACCCTCAATAATGGCACGAGTATGGCATCGCCAGAGTAACACCGCAATACGGTTTCGCGTCGGAACGACCACGGCGGTGAAATGCAACTACCGGGATATCCCTAATTTTCATTCGGCATTACCGACCGAACTATTTAAGAGCGGCTGAAACTCCAGAAAACCCTGTCTATCTGCTGCAATAAGGCCTTCGGTGAGCCGAACCCGAGCGCATGATCCAGTTGAGTTTCTCCGAAGCTGAGTATCCGACAAACGTAAACGGCGCTTTCCCACAGGTGCGGCCCTGGGCGGGCAGCTTGAACCGCCCCAGGTTTCTCGGACGCTCCAACTCTTGAGAGGATGGAGCCATGAATACAGCAACGAAGTATTCCCCTGAAGTCCGGCAGCGGGCGGTTGGTGTGGTGCTTGAGCATCAGGACGAGCACGAGTCGCAGTGGGCGGCGATCACTTCCATCGCGGCGAAGATCGCTTGCACGGCCGAAACGCTGCGCCGCTGGGTAAGGCAGGCCGAACGCGATAGCGGACTGCGCGAGGGGCGGACAACGCCCGAGCGTGAATGGATCAAGGCGCTCGAGCGGGAAGTGCGTGAGCTGCGCCAAGCCAACGAGAACCTGCGCAAGGCCTCGGCGTATTTTGCCCAGGCGGAGCTCGACCGCCGCTTCAAGCGATGAAGGCCTTCATCGACGATCACCGCCCTTCGCCCGGCGGATCGTTGGCTGGAAGGTCTCCGGTTCGGCGCGTACCAACTTCGTGCTGGATGCCCTGGAGCAGGCGCTGTATGCCCATCAGCCGGTACAGGGCGGGCTGCTCGATCACAGTGATAGAGGGGTGCAGTCTGTCTCGATCCGCTGCCGAAGCCGGGATCGAGCCGTCGGTGGGCAGCGTGGGCGACTCCTATGACAATGCCTTGGCCGAGACCATCGACGGACTCTACAAGGCCGAAGTGATTCATCGCCAGTCCTGGAAGAACCGCGAGGCCGTGGAGCTGGCCACGCTGACCTGGGTGGACTGGTACAACCACCGTCGACTGCTGGAACCGATCGGCAACATCCAGGGCAATCGCATGAAATGTCTTTCCGATACCGGACTGGAAAGATTGTGTGCCTGGTCGTTCCGGCCTGGTCTTCAAATCCGGTGCATCGGCTGCTTGCCGAAGGGCTGGATACTTCCTGTTTCGGCCCCCCGGCCGAGTCACTTTCTCTTTGCGCGCGCAAAGAGAAAGTAACCAAAGAGAAAGCGCGCCCGGTCATTCGGCCCCGGCTACGCCGGGGTTCCCTCGCTCCGGCGTCGCTCCGAGGGTCGTCGCACAAGGGGCATCCATGCCCCTCGTACGACTCTCGCCGCCTCCCCGCGGCTCGCCCCTCTACGCGACGCCTGCGCTCGGCCTTCTGAACGGGAGTCGGGCTCCGGGTTGCCTGAAAGCGCTTTCGCTCTTGTGGCACGGCTTGTCAGGCAATGCCGGATGCCCCCTTCAGGAGGCCGAGCGGAATCGTCGTGGAAGGGGTCGAGCGGCAAGGATGCCGCGAGAGCCGCGATGGGCCATGGATGACCCTGCGGGACGTGCCCCTGGAGCGGCGATGCAGGGAGGGAACCCGGAGCGAAGCGCAGGGCCGGATGAGGGGGTGGCCTTCTTTTGGGTTACTTTTTCTTGGCCAGGCAAGAAAAAGTGACTCGGCCGGGAGGCCGAAACGGGGACTATCCGGCTACTCGGCAAGCAGCCATGCCAAGGATCACACAATCTTTCCAGTCTGGTATCAGGCGAGCGCTTCATGCGATTGCCCTGCGGCAACATCCCGCCGGCGGAAGCTGAAGCGGCGTATTATCGACAACTCTACGAGTCAGCCCTGGCGGCATGACTCACACCAACGAGCCTCCGAGATTCCCAGGGCGGTTCAGCGGCTCACATGGGCCGCCCCCAGAGCGAGAGCATTTTTACCTTATCCCGATTCATATCCGGCTGCCTCGAAGTAGTGCCTGCAGTCCTGCGCCGAGAACTGCGCAATCGCCTCGCCAATGCTCTGCCACAGCTGCGGCACGGTCCGCGCCGCCGCCTTTCGCAGCAGCGCCTTGAGCTTGGAGAATGCCCTTTCGATCGGGTTCAGGTCGGGGCTATAGGGAGGCAGGTAGCGCAGTGTGGCTCCTGCGCCTTCAATGGCCTGGCGTACCCCCGCCACCTTGTGGGCCGGCAGGTTGTCCATCACCACGATAGCGCCGGGCGTCAGCTCGGGAACCAGAACCTGCCCGACATAGGCCAGGAAGGCCGGGCCGTTCATGGCGCCGTCGAGCACCAGCGGAGCAGTTAGCCCATCCACGCGCAGGCCGGCGGTAAAGGTCGTGGTTTTCCAGTGACCGTGAGGGACCGCGGCCAGGCAGCGCTCGCCGCGAGGGGGCCAGCCTCGTAGGCGGGCCAGGTTGGTCGCGGCGGCGGTTTCGTCGACGACGATCAGCTTGCGCCAGTCGAAGCCGGGTTGTTCCTCGAGCCACTCCTGTCGCGCTGCCTGGACGTCCGGCCGCTGCTGCTCGGCCGCAGGCGCGGTCTTTTTTTGAACGTCATGCCGTGCCGGTCGAGAAACGTCCATACCGTCGCCAGGCTGACCCGAATACCGCGCTCCCGCTCGAGGGTTGCGGCGAGTTCGGCCAGCGTCAGGTCGGGGGTTTGCTCGAGCAGGCCGAGCAGGTAGTGCGCATGGGGATCGAGCCGCAAGCCCCGGGGCTTGCCCTGTCGGCGGGCGACGAGCTCCCCACCTTCCCGAAAGCGCCGTACCCAGACGATCGCCGTCGCCGTGCCGATGTCGAATCGCTCGGCGGCCTGCCGAGCCGACAGCCCGCCCATGGCCGCGTCGACGACGCGTCGGCGAAGATCGGCACTGTATGCTCGAGCCATTCTAGTCTCCTTGTCTGAGCGGGAGAGGAGGCCCGAAATGACCAGGAAGAGCAACCCCTGTATGTCGAATTCGTGTTTTCAAAAAATGCTCGAGTTGCCGAAAGACATGTATCACGAGCCACCCCATGTCAAAGCAAGCCAAAGGTCTTCAAGTTCTCTTTCGTTAAAGAAAAGCTCGATATTGCCTTCAGGCGCTGCAGGTAACGCAATGTTGGTGAACTTTCCACCGAGCAAGTTCCCCAGGGTCGTGTCCTTCGTGAGAGTGTCGTGCTTTGTATCAAGGTCGGTCTTGTCCACCTTGTCGAAGACGTCGACACTCGGGGGCGTTACCTGCTTGCTGCTGCGCGCGAAGAAGACCACTTGGGTCACGCTGACCAGGCGATCTTTGCTCCAGAATGGATAGTGTTCCGCACGAAGTTGTAGCTTGAGTGCGAAGCGCTGGTTGGCGCCAGGGACTTGCGCCTGGAACTTCGCCCACTCGTTTGGGAACTCGTCTCGAACAGAAAACAGTCGAACAGACCCCACCGCCTTCGCATTGTCGATCAAGGTCTTCAGGTTGCTGATTGCTCCTTGACGGAGCAACGACCCGCCCTCGCGCGCCGTGTAGCGGATGTGCAGAATGACGTCGCTGATCGTCTCGTAGTCGAACTGGACCGGATCTCCCTTGCTCGGGTTTCCAGGCAGCTCGAGCTGCCATTCGCTGATGGCTCCCGCGTTCTCGAATGGCAGGTAGCGCTCGTCGCGCAGATTCGTCTCGAAGAGACCACCATCGCTTTGCGCCGAGCTCGTGACGATCGATTGCAGACTCCCAAAGTAGTCTTCAAACCGATCGTCCTCTGCATCCTCGCGCGCGTAAGCGCCGTCGCGAAGCACCGGCGTTCTGCGAATCCCGCTCTTGAGCAAGCTCAGGGTGCAGTTGACGCTCGCATACGGCCCGCTCACGCAAGGGATGCTGAGAGCCACGGATTTGATGCGGCGGAAGTAGTGGCCGGGGCCATCCATGTCGAAGAGGGACTCAGGGAGCGTCACTGTGCAGCGCCCGGTTCTGCGCAGGCTGAGCAGCGCGAGCGGGGCCACCTGGAGCAGGCTCACGTGCTTGGTCATCTCGTATTCGCGCTGGTTCAGCTCGTGGTACGCAACCTCCATGCGCTTGACGTCGAGATAGAGCTTCTCGCCCGCGAGGAGGCCCTCCTTCCCGGCGAGGTAGCCGAACTGGAGATACGTCAGCTCGCGACTGCCGAGCTCGTGCTGCAATGCGCGCTCAGCCCGTTTGGAAACATCAAACGCGAACTGGAAGCACTGCGCGTAGAGGCCCTTCACCTCCCGCTTCATCCACGTGAAGAGCGCCTTGTTTGTCTTCTTGCCCGACTTTTGGGTTCCCTCCTCGTTCAGGAAACGTTCGATCTCCGCCGCGTGCTCCATCTGCTTCCGGTGGCTCTTCAACTCCTGCTCCGCCACCGCCTGACGAAGTTCCGCGGCGCGCACTTGCTTGAAGATCTGCGCGATTTCGCCGGCGGCGAGGTTACTCTGAAACGTCCACTCGCGCTCCCGACGTGCGAACGAATCGATCCGGTTGGCGCGCCGAGCTTCGAAGTTAAGACGCTCAGCGATCCCACGTGCCGCGTTCGCGGCAGCGGTAATTCCAGAAGCCACGTTCTGCCCACCCACATTCGTTGCCCCCCCCACCCCCAAAGGTTCAGCGCTGGCCTCAAACTGTGGGACCACCGCGGCGATAGAGCTGACCACGTTCAGGGCACTACCGCTGTCACTTGCAATCTGGGCGCCCTCCAAAAACAAGGTCTCTCGCACCTCGTGAGAGCTGAGGAGTTTGCCGCCCATGAGAAATTGCGCTGCCTGCGCGAATGCATCCGTGGCGATGTCGATCTCGATGTCGTGCAGAGTTATCTCGGGTTCCGTCATTGCAAACTTCATCTTCCCGAGGCTCTCCGCGTCCAGGTCTCCCAGCGCGGGAATCGCCTTCTTGATTTCGTCCGCCTTTTTCCCCAATTGCTGCTCGTAGTAGGAGTAGCGTTGAACGGCGAGGTCCAGAGACTTGAGCAACCCCTCCTTCGATTTGATGGCCTCCTGTAGCTGCCCATACTTCACGTGCTCGACCATCTCCATGATCAAGCGTTCATGCTTGGACCGCAGAACGGCGAGCGCCTCTCCATCCTCTTTCTCCATTGCAGAGAGCAGGTTGTTGCCGAGCGCCTTAACCTCCTGGACGATTTCGCCGGCCTTCTGCACGAGGACCTGGAAGCGCACGAGCGGGAATGGCTGATTGAGGCCGTTGACGATGGCTCCCACGTCCAAGCCCGCGGCTGCAGCTCGAGCCAGCATGGCGGGATCGATGGGCGACTCGAACAGCGCCAACTGACGAAAGATACCCTGGATGTTCAGGCTGTTGCGAATCTTGAAGAGGCGGTCGGCGACCGTGTCCCAATACCCGAGCAGCTTGTCGTTGCGCGGAACTCCGAAGTACAGCGCCTTGCCCAGGCTGCGCACCGTCGCCAGGCGATCGCTCTCCTCCGACGTCTCTCCGGGGAACGGCAGCAGATCGAAAGGAACATCCGCCTCGACGTCGCGCATGACGGTTCCGAATTGCTGGAGATCATTCCTTAGATTCGCGTACGTCTGAGCGCGAACGGCCCCCTTCTTGGGCACCGCCTCAGGACGCGGTCCGAGGATGTTGGCAGCCAACACATAGACCATCAGCGCCTCGTCGATGGCCTCGCCCGTGTCCTGGCGGAACAACGAGTCGCCCCAGGCGATCAGGTTGTCCAAGTACGCCATCACCGTCTTGTACATGTACGCCTGCTGCCGGTACCTCGCGATGACATGCGGTCGGAAAGGGGCGTCCTTCCACGCCTCGATGCTTCGTATGGTCTCGTTTCGCAGCGCCTCATCGCCGCCGGTAGCGAGGTTCACGAGAATGTCCTCAATCTGCTTCACGTCCGTGTGCTGGAAGGGCCGCACCTTCCAGAAACGTTCAGGAGTCGGGCTATCACTGTCGTCGGTGGGGTCGAAGAGGAAATGAAACCACCGCTGTGCCTCGGCGAAGCGCTGGTTCTTGCTCAGATGGATGGCAATGGTGAGCGGGACGTGAAAGAAGAGCTCCCAGTTGTAGACCGAATAGGCACCGCCCGAAGTGAAGTCCAGATCCTTGACCGGGTAGGGCCGCGTGACGAGCGTCGAAGGGTTGTATTTCGTCGCGGAGAAGATGTCGGTGTAGAGAACCGGCAGCGGCTTGCTCCTGACGAGCGTAACCTGCGTTCCATTTGCAACGGTGAGTTGCGCTCCGCTGGCCAATACGACCGAGGTGCCGGCTGGAAGCGTCGCAGAGCTCCCATCGTAAAGCTTGATTGCCGTGGCTCCCGGCAGATCGATCTTTGCGTCGCCTAGAAAGACGGCTGCCTTGTTCTGCGACACCGTGAACGATGAGCCCGCGGGCGGCGTCTCGCTCACTCCGTCAACAAAGGTCGCCGTCGCGCCGTCGGGCAAGGCCGCGGGCGTGACACCGGCGACCTCGAGTTGCATCTTGGCGGAGAGCGCGATAAGTCCCCCCGGGGTTTGCGCCTGAACGTCCGCGAGCAGTGAAATGCCGGAACCAGCCGCTACGGTGATGTTGGTATTCTTCGCCAGCGCAACTTCGAGGCTACCTGGGAGAGAAACGCCGCCACCCACGTACTCCGTGTCAGCCGCCTGAAGGCCCGGCGTCCCCTTGCGAAGCAGCCTTTGGGCAAGCTGTCCGACATAGGGATGGAAATGCGGGTAGAAGCGATAGCTGACCTCACGTTCCTGAATGACGAAATATTTGGTTTCCTTCGTGACGCTGACGCGGCTGGGGATGAACACGGTCTCGATGTCGAAATGCCCGTGGAACTTCTGAATCTGGTCGATGGTCTTGGGTTTCATAGGCTATGTCTCCAGCAGTTCAGCGACCAATGGGGCCAGCATCGAGGCCCATGGCATTCGCGGTGAAGCCCGAACGGGCGAGCGCGTCGACGTTCTGTACGAGCGTCGAGTTCAGGCCTGCGCCGCCGATGACGTTTAGGCCGCCCTGGACCCGCTTCAGACCGGCTTTCTCGACGCCGCCGGCGCCGAGGAGGACGGACGTGGCTCCTGAGCCGATACTGCTTCCCGGATGGACATCGACCGTCAAGCCACCCATGGTAACCGCAGCTCCGACTTCGCTGGCCGGAAGAATCGTCACGTCCAACCGACCTCCTGGTCCGACCAGCTCACCATCGAACAGCAGGCCCGTTGCAGGGTTCACCAACCAGTCTTCGCCCGGTTTCACTTTCACGAGCGACGCGTGATCGATCGAGTCAAACGAGGGCGGGTCGCCTGGGGTGGGAAGCGGCCACTTCCAAGGGATTTCAGGGTTGACCGGGATTTCTTTGCACCAATCGGGATCGATCCACCCGGGTTCTGGTTGAGGCGCCCGAGTCACCCACTCTTGCCACTCCTCGATCGTCCTCTCCGTGACATTCGGTTCGACGAAGAGCGTGTGCCTGTTGTCCTGGTAGAAGAGCGGCTTCATCAACGAGGCAATCTCGGCGAACCCGCTCTCGATCGCAGCCTTGACCGCTGCCGGATCGCTCGCAGCGATGGAGGCGACGTCCGGAGCGCCGAGTGTAATGTTGTTGTTACAGGGCAGGATTGTGTACGAACCGCCGTTCTGATCGAGGATGCTTGGCGTTTCAGGGCTCGGACTGGAACCCGATTGCCCAGTTGCGATCCTACTGTTGAAAGTAACCTTGAAGCGCCCGCTTCCGGCGTATTGGGTCGCATTCACGGTGCTCGCGCTATACGGATTCGCCGGCGCACCGCTGAACGTCGCTTTCTCCGGAGTGCTGTTTCGGCCAGCGAGGTAGAAGGCCTGGTTGAAGGGCCAGCCTAGATGCACGTACACCCCGCGCTCTTCGCCGTTCTCGTAGGGCTCCTTCGACACATGGATGAACACCTTCCTCGGGTCTACGGAAATGGCTTTGAGCTTCTGCGCATCTGGAGGCGCGAACCCACTTGACTCCCGCGTCGTCCATTCTCCTTCCAGATACTCGCTCCAGTGGAGCTGAGCCTCCATTTCCTTCTGCAGTGCGGGGATGGTGGCGGGCAGTTGGACCTGCTGCGAGGACTCGTTGGTCTTTGCCTTCTCCATGAAGGTGACCCAAAACAGGTACAATCGATCGCGCCAGACCACCGGAGCGAGGTGATCGCCTTCGATCTCCGCGCTCACCGGCTCCCACGGCGTCCACATCTGGTGTGCGTAGTGGCGGTAGAAGTACTTGTGCGGCTCGCCGTGAGTTCGGCCAATGACGTGCAGCGTGTTCTGCGCCGGGTCCGCCTTATCCTCGAGGTGCATGGCGACGATGTCCAGCCGAGCGAGCTCCTCGAGCTTCCTCACGTAGGTGAGGAAAGCGTCCTCCACGAGGTCGTTGGATACGTCGCTTTGCAGCAGCGCGCCTTCCAACTCGGTGAACAAGTGGGTCTTGTCATCGCGGAATTCGGGCTCCAGCCAGTTCTCCGGGAACAAGAAGATCTTTCGGTTCGCCTCCCACACCCGGTAGCGCTTCATCCACTCCCATTGCTTGGCATTGATGAGCGCAGCCGGCGGAACATTCGCTTCGAGGTTAAGCAAGCACCGCTGTATGAACAGCTGCACGGATCCGATCGCCAACCGAATGCGTGAGGTCTGCACGACCGGCTCCATGCCGGGGTCGATGAGGAAGTACTCATAGAGCTGCTCCATGCGCGCAAAGCCGCGCTGATGCATCGCGTGGTTCACCAAGGCGTCACGTTGACACTGGCGAAGCTTGTCGAAGATCGGCTGTGCCAAGCGTTGCCACACCTCGGGCTCAAAGCGCGCCTTGATGGCTTCCTTCAGGTCCCTCGCGATCGCGAAGCGCTGCTCTGGGCTCGCCCCAGCGCCGACGATTTGGGTCCAGCTAGCCACCGACTCCACCGGGACGCCGAACCGCTCAATCACCTCCAGCGCATCCCACAAGCGCCCCAGGAGCGCATCACTGGCGAAAGCCGGCGCTGCGGTGAGTACCCTCGCTGCAGCCTTCACCGTGACGTCGTCGCGACGGGCAAGTTTGGCGATTGCCGAGTAGACCTTGTCGATGTCACCGGTCTGATTGGTTTCGAACACGCCGATGAGGTCGTCCGTGCCTTCGGCGATCGCACTCCTGACCCTCACGTACTCGAGCAGCCGCAAGAACTGGCTGAACAGGGCAGTAGCCCCAGCCGGAGAATCATCTCCGACCATAGTGGGCAGCTTCTTGAGGTCCAAGTTGCCGAAGTCACCCGCGTGGGTCAGCAGGTAGCGCAGTTCGCGCTCGTTCAGACCAAAGCCCTGTGCGAGAGCCAGGCCTTTCGTCAGCAAGGTCACGGCGCGCTCGGCACCGCTAAGCGTAGTGATCGGATAGAGCGCAAG
The DNA here is from genome assembly GCF_043587585.2 of Azorhizophilus paspali. Classification (GTDB taxonomy): domain Bacteria; phylum Pseudomonadota; class Gammaproteobacteria; order Pseudomonadales; family Pseudomonadaceae; genus Azotobacter; species Azotobacter paspali. The sequence continues at coordinate 1,475,413 of NZ_CP171449.1, read as the reverse complement.
CTGGGACAGGCTGTCCTTCGGCCTCGCTTCCCCCTGCACCAGGATTCGCGCGTCGCCGCCTCCCAGGTTTCGCAGCTTGACGGTGAATCGGTACGGAACCCCTGGCTTCAGTTCGATGTACTCGTTCGGCTTGTCGCCCAGTACCGCTCCGTCGGCTGCGGCCGTACCACTCCAAAACAGGCCTGCAGGCAGATGATCGAAGCGGACCTCGACGGTTGCGTTCTGTTTGTCGAGCGCGACGAAGAAGCGGTACGCGCCAGCGGCAGGTACTTCGACGTAGCCATCGAACATCGCGCTTCTCGCCGCCGCGGGCCGAATCAGATTGTTGTTCCTGTCCTTGAGTCCGGTGTCGGCGTCGGGAAAGACAAGTGAATGAAGGACTGCACCGGTCCCGTCCGTCGAGGCGAAGAAGTCCACGCTCAGCCCGCGGTCGCTGGACGCAGACAGAGCCGTGACCAGAGACTGCGTTGCGCTACCTCCCGACGGAACCAAACCGAGAAGGCGCACGTCCGTCAGCAGCGATTCGGCGAGCACCGGATCGGCCGCTGTGTACGCGGTCAGCGTCTGGAGCAAGAATTGTCGGATCAGGCGTTCTTGCAAGAACGGCAAGAAGGCGTTCGCAAGCCGCGTGCGTTGTTGGCGAAGGCTGTCCTGTAGCCGCGCGTTGCCCTTCGCCTGCGCGGCGTCGAGAAGCTCAGGCAGGTTGGGGTTCGGTGAGAGCGAGACGAACGCTGCCTTTTCGGAATCAGTGAGCACACCCTGAAATGTCAGATGCTGAACCTCCCCGATGGGGTCATATGAGATCTGAATTCTCGGCTCATCTGCGAACGGCACTGGGTCGATCTTGTCGGCCGTCTTGACGTTTTTGAGTTGGACCTCAATCAGACCTACCGCTACTGGAGCGAACAGCAAGGCGAAGTCCGCCGCGTCAAGAAAGCCGGTCGCGGGTTGAACATTTGCGGCTTGCTTTTGGAAATGCCTCTCGAAGAAGGCACGCGCCTGCTTCTCCACGTCGTCCAGCAAGTTGCTGAGAACCGCCGATGGCACATGTAGGTTCGGTGGCACCGGTTTCGGTAACCGGGCCAGCAGCGCCGCCTTCTCGACGGGGTCGAGCAGCACGCCGCGATACGTGAGCTTTTGCTCTTGCCGCGTTCCGTTGTAGACGACTTCCCGGAACGCGGGTTCGTCGCTGAACTCCTGCACCTTCAGCTGATCGGCGGGCGCCACAAGCAACTTGGTGGCCGTGAACTCGGCCGTGCCGTTCATCATCGCCAGGAAACGTTCGACCACATCGAAAGGCAGAATCAGACCGAGCTTCTGCCGGAGCACGTCCTCACCCATCGCACCGGGGTCAGCGGGAATAGCGTTGTCGGAACGTATCGCTCGAATGCCATCAGACAGCGTCTTCAGGAGCGTCAGCGTGCCTTCCCGGTTCGGGCGATACTTGCCGGTCTCGTCGAAGCGGTGCCTGAGCAGGTACTCGAGATCGTCCACCTTGAACGCGGTGTCCTTGATCTTCTCGACGACCTCCACGAAACGCAGCGTCTGGGAGAAGGGATAGTCCTCCTCCAGCTTCGTCACGGGATCGGGATGAAGCGCCTTGAAGGGGTCGAGGCCGGAGAGTTGCTTGAGAGCAATCAGCTCTCGCACCGACAAATTCAACCCTTTTGCGAGCAACCCGTACCGGTACAGAAGCGAGACGTGGTCGAGCGACAGCGCGGCCGTATCCAGTGACTTCCCGGCATCTTCGAGAATGCGCCGTACGTTGTCTGCGGTGAGTCCCAGCGCGCCCTGCAGCGCCAACAAGTGCCCCTTGACGAGCGAAAACTCCTTGCCCTTCGCCTGCGCGGCGTCGAGAAGCTCAGGCAGGTTGGGGTTCGGCGACAGCGCGACCAGCGCCGCCTTATCGGCATCGGTGAGCACGCCTTGGAACGAGAGATGCTGGACTTCCTCGAGCGCGTCGTACGAGATCTGGATTCTCGGCTCACCTGCGAAGGGCGCCGGGTCGATCTTATCCGCGGCCTTGACGTTCTGGAGCCGGGCTTCGAACTGGCGCTTCTGTGCCGCTGCGGAGATCCATGCCGCTGACAGGTACTGCCCGAGCGGGTGGTCGAAGACGTCGTCGCTCTTCAGAACGGCGCGATTCAGGAACAGTTGCTCGTAGAGCGACTTCTTCCCGGTGGTCGGAAGGCTCGCCCACAGCGTCGTCAGTTTCACGCGGCTCTGCTTGCCGACGCGGATCGTGTCATCCAGCGCCCTGAGGTGCGCTAGGTAGATCAGCACAGTCAGGAAAGGGCGCTTATCGAGCGTCGCCTTCTCGAAAGGCGCGTTTGCAGGCATGAAAGCATAAAGAGCGCGATCGGTCTCCTCGATGGTCCATCCCAGCTTCCGCCAAAGCCTCACGAACAAGTTGAGCTTCAGAAAGGCGATGTCGTCCGCCGCTTGCCCGCCAGCGTAGCGCAAGATCGTGGCGTCGAAGTCACAACCGGCGTTCGGATCCGCAAGCACCAAGACCTGATCGAACGGGATGCCCTGCAGCTCCGCGTTGATCTGCACAATAGGCAGACCAAACTTCTTGCTGAACTCGTCGAGCCGCCCCTCGAAAGCCTCGATCTCATTGATCGTTTGCCAGTCGTCCTGCGACAAGGCATCGAAGCGCGCCTGATCGGCAGCGGACAGCGCCGCCCGCTCCTTGGGGAGTCGCTGCCCGAGTGGCAACGCGGGATCGAGAAGATCCTGGTTCTGATCGTAGAGAGCCTTGTTCTGCGCGTCGCGACAGAACCGAACGCTGCTGATGTTCACGCCGAGCTTGTACAGGAAGACGAGCTGATTGAGCTTCGGGTTGACGAAAGCCGTCTGGAGGAGTTCGACGAGCTGCTCGTAGGTCACTCCGAGCCTTCGCGAGAGCACCTTGGCGGAGTTGAGATCGACCCGCTGTTTCGTGACGGCATCCGTTGCCTCCGTCGTCGCCTCGGCCGCATTCTTGAACCCGTAGAGCTCGTACCACTTCGCCAGCGGGTCGGGATTCGTGAACAGGTCGATCTCGGTCGGCGACAGCCGCAACGACTCCAAGAAGATCGTTGCGCGATCGTAGACCTGCGTCGGTACAAAGAGGTCGTCGCTCGCGCGGAGCGCTTCGAGCACGTTCCACAGCGGCGCCTCGAAGTAGTCGCAGAAGGCACGCACGGTTTCGATCCACAGGTCGAAGGGCAGCGTGAGTGGATACCGCGCGTCGCGGACCTTGTCGTACGCTTCTCGGATGATGTTTTGAGGCTCGGCGAGAAGCTCCGGTGTTGTCGCATCTCCAGTATCGTGCGCGGCGGCAGCTTCCAGCTTGTCGTGAGCGACGTAGTATTCGAGGATCTCGTTGACGAGATCGATGTACGGGAGCGCGGTGTTGGTGTTCTCGCAGGTGAGCGGGATGTACGGAAGGTCGGGGCGGCGCTCAACGAGAGCGTCGTAGGGTTTCTTGTACTTCGCTGTGTAGTCCTGTCCGCCGTGGTTATCCTTCCAGCGCGCCAGAAAGTTCCCCCACACCTCCGGCTCGGCATCGACGAATTGGAGGAGATCCACGAGATATGCCGCGGGGCTGAGGACCGAGCGGCAGTGCTCGCATTCGCAGAAATCCATCGAGCCGAACAGCGACTCCATGGTTGGGAAGTGCTTGATCAGTTCGTTCTTGGCGTTCTCGCGCACCTGCGTGGGTGAGGATATGCCGAAGACCGGTAGCTCGCTGTCGAGCTTCTTGGCGATACTGAACAGGTTGTACGTAACGCTGCTTACTTGCGTCGCTTTCCGGTAGACGAGACGAGACTCCGCTTGCGTGGGGGCGATCTTATACAATTCCCGATACTTGGCGGCGTAGAGCGCCATGAACTCCGATTCGGCATAGGCCATCACATCGTAGGCGGACGTCATGCCGAGGGCCCACAGAACGGGCATCGCCTCATTGTTCGGCGTGATCTGGTAGACACGCTGTAGCGCCGTGACGTGCTTCTCGACCGTGCCGAATTCGGCATCCGTCAACCCTGCCCGGGCCCCAGCGTGCGTTTTGAAGAAGGATGCTGCGGGTGTCTGCCCCAGTCGGAAGCCCTGTGACGCGGCGTCCTTCAGCAACTGCACGGTCTTGTCCCGCGCCGCGCCGAGCTTGAACGAATCGGTCCCGTCGCGCTCGATCGAACGCGCAACCACCTGGGTCGGGTAACTCAGCCGCACCTTGCGGGCCATGTCCTCCGCCCACAGGTTGCGCCGTGCCTCGACGGTCGCACCGCCGAAGGCAGGCGGAATCAAGGCCTCGAGCTGTTTCTTGTCGGCGTCGGTGAGGTTATCGCGGCGATTCGCCGGGATCCCGACAGCAGCGTGGATCTCGTCGACCCACGAGCTGGCGCGATCCAAATCCTTCTCGGCGAGCTGCGCTGGACCGCTCTTGTCCAAAGCCTGCTGGATTCGGGCCGTGAGTTTCTCACTGCTTCCTGTGAGAAACGACACCTTGCCCTGGAGCTGAAGCTTGCGGACTTTCACATCGTCGAGCCCGGCTTTGCGTGCGCTGTCCCATAGGTCAGCAGGCGAGCCGCGATGGTTAAGATACGCGGTTGCGAACTTCTCTTGATCCTGGTCGTTGAGACCCGACACCCGGAGTATCTGCGCGTACGTCGACCGCGACCCCGGCACAGCGATGGAAAGGCGCACCTTGTTCGCGAAAATCGTGAACTGCTGCTTGAATTGCGCCACCGCCGGGTCATCGAGCGCGACGATCCCGGCATCGCGAACCGTCTTGAGCACACGCTCCGCAACGTCAGGACCGACGTGGGCGAGTAGCAACTTGTCCGATGGCAGACCGGCACGAAGAAGCCCGTACAGCGCTTCGCTAGAGAGCCCCACGTCTCCATCCGCGCTCAAGCGCTGGGCCGTCGCGGCGCAGGCCAGCAGCCGCGCATCCCAGCCGCTGGCGCGGTTCAGAACCGTGAGGTCCTGCTGATCGGCATTCTCCTTTGCTACGGCGAGCCTCTTCAGGTCGCCAACCAGCGGCTTCACATCGTCCGTGAGCCGCTTGTACTCGGCCGCCAACGGCTGTAGGGCAGCGGGGGCAGCGAGGTTCAACGCCGCTCGCGCCTCGCCGGGGAGATCGTTCACGGGCTTCGAAAGCGGTATCTCATTGCCAGCACCATCGACGGCACGAACCTCCAAGCTCAACGCCTTGCCAACCGAGTCATATGCGAACGAGTAGCGTCCCCCTGCAACGGTGGTGGTCTCGTCCAGTTTGGTCGCGTTGCCCCCGAAGTCGCGTCGGTACAACCGGAGCGTCAGCTTCTCGGCGGGCAAGCCGTGCTCCAGCACAACTCGACCCTCGAGTCGCTGCACCGAAGGGGCCGAAACAACCGGCACCTTGAGATCGATGACCTCCAACGGCTTGGCGCCGGGTACCACGACGGAGCTGGCGAGTATCTTGCCGTCGTCGCCGACAACGGTGACGCGTAGGTCGATACGTCGCAGCTCCGGGAGAAGATCATAGCGAATGGTGTAGCGACCGTCGTTGTCCGTCGTGTCCTCACCGAGGCGAACCGAGTGCCCGTCCACGCCGTGGACAGCGCGGACTCGTACGCCCCGCAAGGGTGCACCGTCCTCTCGACGGACCTCGCCGCTGACGACTTGGGCGACTCGTCCATTCAGTTGGTCGAGAAGACTCCACTCCCGCAAGAGCTCGTTCAGCGCAGCGGCCGTTGCCGAGTCAACCACACCACCATCGCCAGCGATGCGCCGCTCCTTCTGGAAAATCTCAACCAGCTTGCGAGTGGCCTCTCCGAAGATCTGAGCCTCACGCTCGCCCTTCAGCGCATTTGCAAGCTCGCGACAAGCCACTTCGTTGTCGCAAAGGACAGCGCTTCGCTCGAGAAGCTGCCCCAGCGCTTCTTGCAGATTGGCCACGTCGCGGCCTTTCATATGCGGTTTCAAAGGGAAAGTAACGTTGTTCATGATCTGGTCGCTCCTAGCGGGAACCCCTACACTCGCAGCAGGTAGTGGAATTCGTTCTCTTGGATGGTCTTCCTGCCGTCGTGCCAATCGAGCAGCCACTCGGCGCCGGGAATCGCGGTGCCGGTGACGATCCCGAGCCCGACGATGGCGACGCAACCGGGGTCACGACAGCGAGCACGGCTGAAGCCGCGCCGACGGCGATGCCGGCCGCCTCGAGCCAGCTCTTGGTTGTCGCCGTTCCGAGCCAGGCATCGCGAGCCTTGGCCACGTCCGCAAGCTGGCCGATGAGCTCCGGTACGGTCTTGGTCTCGATCTCGTTGGCGAAGTCGGCGCTCCACGGTTCGGCCTCGATGCGCCTTGCCATCAGTCCGAGCATCTCGCGAACCTTGGCGAGGGCATCTGGGTTCTTCTGCCGGTACTCGAGAACCTCAGCCAGCGGCACCGCGGGGGCCAGGATGGGCAGCTTGACCTCGGTGTCAGTGAGTGCCGCTGCGGCAAGGGTTCCGGCTTTGAGTTTTCGCTGATCCGCGCGACTGGCGATTGCCTAGCGAATGGCCGGCTCCTGCGCGATCCGCTGGAGCTTGTGGGCGAGGACCTGGCTGTGAAACGCATCGTCGGTGATCGGCGTGGCTCCAGAGTGCAAGAGGCCAATGAACATGCGTGGTTCATCATGATCGCTTCGCCGAGCGCGAGCGGGAAGTCCGCGTAGCGGTACTCGACGTTGCCACCGTACCCCTCGCGGTATTCGTCGAATGCCTGCCCGCGCTCGGCGTACTCGTAGTACTCGCCTGGGTTCCCGCCGGCATGCTCTCTGAAGTGCCCAGAGTCCTTCGCCACCTCACGGGCGAAGTCTCCCATCAAGTGGCGGATCGCCTGATCGGTCTGCGGTTGCTGCGGGACCTTGGCGAGCGCGAGGGTCGATCGCTGCTTGCCGGTGGCTTGGACTTGCGCGTCGCAGAGTTCCAGAAACTCGCGATCGGCCATGTCGCGGCGGACGGCTTCGGTGACCGGGCCTGCGTACTTCGCAAGCACGTCGGCCGGCGTCACGACCTCCAGGATGCCGGCGCCCTTCAGAAGCGTGATCGCGTCGCGGGCGACGTGATCAGCACCGACTGTCGCCCAGCTCGCGCCGACCGGGTCGAGAATGATCAGCTTGTCGAAGTAGAGCGCCGCGACCTTGAGTAGTGGGAGCTGCTCGTTCGTGAGGGACGCGTAGGGGTAGTAGAAGAGGCTGTGCTCAGCCATGCTGTCGAACTCCCAAACCACCGTCGACAACAGTCCAAGGCGAAAATGGAGGCGCGGATTCGCACCTCAAACTCGGGTGTTGCCCTGAATCTGATTCGGCAGATGATCCCGAGCTTGTGCGATGCGTTGCCGTCATGTCGACGAGCTCCCCCGCTTCGGAAAAGCAACCGACCACGGTTTCTTCAGCATGGCTTCATCAGAACAAACTTGCTCCTCAATGAAGGCCATTCTCGACTCGAAGTCAGCCGCGTCAATATGCGCCAGAGTGAATATTTGCTGAATACCATTCAGCAAGAAGCGCACGGCAGCACGGCACCCCTCGTCGGCCGCGACGATAGCGTCGTAGGGAAGAAATAGCGTGTATTCGACGTCCTTGGTCTTCTTGAAGACCGTCGGACCTTTGATCTGGTTCTCAGTGCAGTTTGTACGTGCACTGATGCGCACCATGAGGGCGAAGTCCGCTCCATACATATTGAGAAACTCGGTGTTGGGTGTGGCCAACTCCGAAAGCTGAGCCCCCAACCATGCTTGCATATGGTGCGAGAACGGAAAACTGACGCCTGCCTCTCCGTAGATTTGACCGAAAAATACTTTCATGGCTTGAAGCTCCTCTGGTTGCCTGGGGGGACCTTCCCGGTCTTCTCGTAGTACGCTCTTAGACGAGCAGTTTCGGCTGCCTTCGCCTGAGCACTTGTGGTTTCGCCAAGGTCTTCTACAACTTCGCCCACTACATTGCCCTTCCCAACCGCCTGTTCCAGCTTTCGGACTTGCTGATGGAGCCTGGTAGGAAGTCCGGACGATTGGGTAACCCGATTCAGGTCGGCCTTGCCAATCTTGTGGAGGTCACCGCCGACTTCAACCTCATATACCCCAAACCTTGAAGTCGACGTGTTGTTGTTCAAGTTCGGCTTCTTCGGAGCAGCCGCTGCCTCTCCGGGTTCTGGAACCTTCGGCTTGGGCGCGGACGAACCGCCGCCTTCTTTTGCGGCTACCGCTAACAGCGCGCCTGTCTTGGCGACGTCAGCAACCTCAAGCGGAGCGAGTACGGGACCAGTGGCTGCCAGAGTGCCGCCTCCAGCAGACGCTACACCCATGGCGGGGGCCAGTTTGCCTCCTTGGGCTGCGACCTCCAAGCCTTCCTTGACCGTCTCAAGCGCAACTTTGCCGCCTTGCACAAGCGTCTTTCCCCCGCTGACAGCGACGCTCTTCGCTGCGCCGGCACCATCTACGAGCGTGACGATATCCGCCGTATTGAGGACGACGTCGAGTGCCCGGCTAGCAATCTTCTCCTTGCTCTTGTCACCTTCGTAGTGGGTAGCCTCAAAAGCGATATCGCCCAGCGCCTCCCCCGTGTCTTTGACGAGGTGGCCCACCCCGGTTGCCATGGCCTTCACCATACCGGTGGCACCCTCCTTGGCAGCGAGGTCCCTGATGGCTCCCGGTGCCTTCATCAAAGCCTCGCCTCGCTTGTCGAGGTTGTTTACGATCCCTTTTGCAATCGGACTCTCTTGAATCCTGTCGTCGACCCAAAGAGCAGCACGTTGAGTCCAACTGAGCGAGTCGCGCCAATCCTGTCCATCCGGATCAAAGAGCCGAATCGGGTTGTTGACAACGAAAGCGTAAGGATTAATTCCGGCCTCAACTCCTTTGGGATCAAACGTAGGCCAACGGGCTAGCCAGCACGCGTAGTACCGCGCACCGAAGTAACAGAACCCGGTCTCCTCATCGCGCTCCTTGCCGCTATATCGATATCGCTTGAGGCTTACTTCGGCAGCGCTGCGGCCGGCCTGGAACGAAGTCGTTCCGTACGGGTGGTTCTCCTCGTAGGCGATCAACGCGCCATCCTTGTCGAGCTCGACGCTCGATGAACCCAGGTGGTTTGCGAGTTGATACCGCTGCAGCGGCACCGGGCCGTTGACCACGCTCCCGTTCTGGACAGTTTGGGTCTCGACCAGCGCGATGCGCTGCTTGTCGTCTAGAACATGCAGCGATTCCCGTTCAAGACTGATCCCAGCGCCGTTGTACTCGCGGTAGATCTCGAATCCACCGAGGTACAGCCGCTCCTTTTGCCTTACGCCGTTCCGCGATTCGATGACCTTCCGAACGCGCTGACCGCCGCCGTCGTAGATGTAGCAGGCTGTGCCGCCACCTCCGAGGTCGGCCTGCTGGAGCTGGTCTTTGAAGTCCCAGACCATCGCCGCGAGATGCGGCATCGAGGTCATGTTGCCGTGTGCGTCGTGCGTGTAGGGCTCGACCTGGTTGAACCCGTTGCCCACGGTGGTTCTCGTCAGCCGGTTGTTCTTCTTGCCGGCCTCGAGCAGGCTGTCCTCCCGGTACTCATAGCGACGCGTCCAACCCGTGCCGTTGAAGCGGTGGGCGAGCGCCTCGAAATTACCGACCGGATCGTATTCGTAGCGCTCCGTGTAGTTGCGCAGCGCCTGCAGGTCGTTCGGATGTGCTCGCCCGACGAACGGGTAGTCGCGGCAATCACCATTCGGCGGATTGAAATTGAACGCGTTCTGACCAATGTGCTCGCGGCCCTTCGCCTCAATAAGACGGTAAACGGCGTCATAGGTGTACGAGCCTACCGGCTCAACATTCTGGCCGGCGTGGACGATGGTCTTGAGCGCAACGTCTTCAATCCGCGTGATGTTGCCGACTGGATCGTATGAGTAGTGCAGATCCTGCACCACGGAAGGCACGTCGAAGAGCTGCGATGCAGTCGCGTCGGGGTTGGCGGGGCGCGTGGTTCTTAGACGCGAGAGGCGGAACGTGAGCGGGTCATATTCGTAGGTGGTGCTCGCGCCGTTTCCGTAGTCGATCCTCTCGCGCTGCCCTTTGGCGTTGTAGTCGATGTTCATCACGAAAGACGTGGCTACGCCGGCGCCGCGAAGCCGCACGTCCACCTTGTCGAGAAGGTTGGCCTCGTTAAAGGTCGGTCGGTAGACGCTTCCATCTGGCGAGGTGACGGTGAGCGGCCGGTTCAGTGCGTCGAACGTCGTAATGCTGGTAAAAGTGCCGTCGGTGGCAGCAGGGTTCTGCAACCAGTTCACCGCGACCTTGTAGTCCGGCAGCAAATCGCGTCGGTGCTCCCGCAGATTGCCCTTGAAGTCGTAGGCGGCGTTGGTGACCACGCCCGCAGCGTCGAAGCGCTGGTAGATCTGACCACGATGGTTGGCAGCGTCACCCTGGCCCTCGCCGTAGACAGTGCGCTCGGCGAGCCGCTCGGCGCCGTTCTCCGTCACAAAGAGGCCCGTCGGTCGGCGAAGCTCGTCGTAGGTCATGCGGCGCAAGAAGAGCCGGCTATCCCACGCACGGACGGGCTTCCCGACGGCATCGTTCAACATCCAGCGCTCGCCGGCCTCCATGCTGGCCTGGTGAATGCGGTTGCCGAGGAGGTCGTAGTCGTAGCGCATGACGATGCGCCCGAGCTCGTCGACGATCGCGTTGCCCTGCGGGTCGACGCCCCTTTTGACGGCGTCGCGCACCGTTCGCTGGTTGCTCTCGATGTCCAGGTCTACCCGCGTCGCGAAACGGCCAACCGTGCCGTCCAAGGCGTGGCTGGGACAGACCACCTTGTTGTGCGCGAGCGTGATGAACACGCGGCCGAGGACATCGAGGTGGGCGGTGGTCGGCGTGTTCGCGTGCGCTTCGGCCTTTCGGGCCGCGTCTCGCTCGGCGGTGCCCATCGCGCTGCCGATTCGCTGCGCGTACCACGTCTCCCAGTTGGGCTGCGTCTTGAAGTATTCGCGGACGTAGCCCGCTATATCGGGATCGGTCCGGGGATCGCCGGTCTCGTCTTGAGTCGCGAATTGTTGCTGGCCCTGCGCTGCGGCGACCGTGTCGTTCACATCAAAGGTCGTTTGCGTCCAGGGATCGAAGACGACCTTCTCGTAAGTGTGATTCGGATGCAGCGTAGCGACGACACGCTCGACCGGGTCGTAGAAGAGTACAGGACTGACGCCCGTATCCGTAACCTCGGGCTCCCTCTCGTAGAGGTGCGTCGCGCTGAAGAAAGGTTCGTACTGCTTGACGGGCTTGCCCTTGTTGTTGAAGACCGTCCGCCCTGAGCCGACCCAACGACGGGGAACATCTGTATCTCCCGGCTCAAGCTTGCCGGGCTCGATGTCGCCGGAGGGCAACGCCACGGGGGCTTGGCGCTTACGGGCTTTCCCCGGTTCTGCCTGAATCTTCTTCTGGATCTCGCGACCGAACCCGTCGGAGAAAAAGAAGCTGAGCTGGATCTTGGTCTGGCCGTCGCGTGCCGGTTCGAAGTGAGTTTCACGCGCCAACGTGGCGGCGAACGGAGGCTGCCCAACTCGTCTGTAGCGATCGAGATCGTACACGATGCGGGTCGTGGCCTTACCCAGAAGGGATGCCGCTTCGGCCTGAGGATCCGCGATGAACGCGCGCACCTTGGCCAACGTCGGATTCGCGCTGAAACCTTCGAGCAAGTCGCCGAATGGTTGCCCCGGCTTCCCCATGATCGCCGTCGCAACGACCATCCCGAGCTCGTCGAAGGCCAACGTTGAGCGGTTGCGGTTCGGATCCGTGACCTCTCGAGGCTGGAGCACCCGGTAGTCGTTCGCGGCCGCGACCGAGTTGCCTACCGGATCCGTGGTTCGGGTGACGAGCAGATCATAAACGTCGTATTCGACCACAGTCGTCTGATCGAAGGCATCGGCGACCTTCCGCGGAACGAAGAAGTGCTGGCGCGCGGTGCTCAGCTCGATGGCGGCGGTGAGCGCTGGATTGCTCGCGTTCGCTCCCGAATCGAAGAAGACTTTGCCGGACGGTATCCACCAGTTGCCGTCCCAAGCAACGTACCCGCCTTGATCGCTGCCCTTTCCTTCGAGCAGCGCGTTCGGATTGGGTAGCAGTGCTTCATCGGGCTGACCTGCCTGCCTTCGCGTGAAGACCAGAGCGAGGAGCGAAGGCGTCAGGGCCAATTTGTACGTCTCGCCCGGCAAGGCCTGAGACTCAACCTTGCCAAGTGCCGACAGGGCACTCAGATCGTCCTTGCGATAGAGCGTGCGCACATCCTCGATGAGGCGCTTCTGCTTCTTGGTGACGTCGGCCTCGACCTCGTACGGAATCTCCGCGGCCGACGCGAGCAGGGCGAAGTTGTTCCGAGACCACTCCTCGAAGCTGAAACGTGCGCCCTTCTCGGGCGTGAACCCCGTCAGTTCATAGGTTCGGGCTTCGGCTGGGATTGGTGCGCGATGATGCCCTGCCACCAGAACAGCCGGGGGAATCTCGTTCTGCGTGTAGCTGCTCTCGCTGTACGTGATGAGCAACTGGGATTGCTTCGCCTTGTCTTCGACCATCAGCGCCGCGTCCGTGGACGGCGTGCGACGACCATAGGCAACAGCGAGAGACTTCAAGACGTTGCCGAAGGGGTCGACCTCCAGCGTGAAAGTGTGGCTGATGCGTGGATCGGCCGGATTGCGCTCGTAGTGGTTGCTCAGGACCTCGCGGGGATGGGCAAAGAAGACCGCATGGCGATTGCCGAGCCGCTGCTGAAGTCGCTCAAGCGTGAAGTTCTGCTCGACGACCGTGTAGGGTGTGGCCGCGCGCTCCTTCTCCTCGGGCGAGGAGTTGTCATTGGCGTCGAGCGCGTACACCTCCTGGCGCAGCATCATGCCCTTGAGCGCACGGCACGCCTCGCGCTCCTCGTCGAGGGTCAGACTCTCGGGCAGAACGGTGTCCGGAAGTAGCCGCTCCCTCGCCTCGTCATCGGTGAGCCCCGGCTCTCGGTAGTACTCGCCGACGTCTTTGTCATCAAGGAGGCCGGCGAAGAAATCGGAGACGTGGTCTCGCCCGAGATAGATGCCTGTGTGAAACCAGGTTTTAGTCAAAACCGGCGGCACATGCGAAACGGCATCGACGTTGGTCGTGCCCGGCTGCGCACCTGCGGCAAAGGTCGCGAACTCTTCGGTGTCGCGCTGCTCGACCATTCCGAAGCCGCGGAACTCGCGCTCCACACCGTCGAAGTAGCCGTGGTGGTATTTGTAGGAGGTGGCGAAGCGATTGCCGCTGATATGGTCGAACGTGGTCACGCGCTCGACAACGTGCACCGGGAACGGCAGCCGCGTGATCCACGGCCTGCCTTCACGCTTGTCTTCCAAGTAGAACTTCGTGGAGGACGCGTACTCGACCTTCGTCTCGGCGCCGAGATTGTTCGTCGAGCGGACGAGCAGGTGGGGCTTCTGCCCGCCCATCAGGTCGATGTACCGAAGCGGACGTCGCACATCGCCGGGTAGCGGCGATGACCAGACCAAGCATGCGGTTTTGTTGCCCAGCAGGTCGGCTGTCGATATCGACGTTAGGTTGTCGATGCGCGGGAATGTCGGAAGATGGCGCGCCTCACTCCAGCGGTTGCCCGACTGGTTGAAGTAAATGCGCACATTATCGCGATGCAGGTAGATGATATCGGTCGTTCCCGAGCCATCAATGTCGGCCAGCCGAATGCGCCGCTGCTCGAACTGGTCCGGGTTGTCGAACCATGGCGCGTTGTCCATGGTGACCTTGGCGCCGAAGCGGCCGTACCCGAGGTTTGGCCAATAGCAAACCTCACCATTCCGGATGCGCACCAAGTCGGTGAGGCCATCGCCGCAGAGATCGGCGAGGTAGATGGATTGCGTACCATCAGCGAGCACCAAGCGCGGCCCGCGCTCCTCGTCGCGCGGATGATGAGTCTTACGCGCGGGACCGTATCCGTCTTCCGCGAGGGACGGATACCAGGTGAAGACGTTGTCCTCGGTGATAAGGATGTCCGCATGGCCGTCGCCGTCGAGGTCGATGAAACGAAGATTGGGCTCGTTCCAGTTGAGGTTCGGCAGCTTGCGGAACGTGCGGAAGGTCTCCCAGCTCTCCTCCAGAGTCCGCTCGTAAAAGCCGGGGGTTGGTCCACTGAACGAGACAACGTCGAGCTGACCGTCACCCGATAAGTCGAGGAGCTGCGTCCCGCCACTCGCCATCGCGAACAGTGACGGCTTGGTGGGAACGACCTGCAGCGCTCCGAAACGACCCTCTCCAAGATTGGGCTTGTAGAACCACGCCCCAGCCTGCTCCGTCAGAATTCCCGAAACGCCTTCTCCGTCGAAATCGACCCATTGATAAGTGGAGCCGTCGACGCCTACGGGAAGACTCTCAGTTGCCGAGGCATCGAGGTACCGAATCTCATCCTGGACCTTTGCCTTGCTGTACTCGAACTCGAGCGGCGGAAGAGCCCTCTTCAGATAGGTGATGTACTTGACGCCGCCCCGTTCGATGACTGCTTGGCCGTCACGTACGAAGCCGGACTGAGTGATGGATTGAATGAACGACGCGAATCGCGAGCTGCCTTGGTGGCCCAGCTCGTTGTCGATCGTCGGAGACTTCGAGTAGTCGAGGTCCTTGTACTCGAACTCGATGGTGCGAACGAGGCAGGGCTCGTCGCCAAGCTCTGCAAGGCGGTCCTGGTTCAACTCCGGGAAGCGGTGGAACATCAGCACGCGACGGCAGCGGCGGTACGAGCGCACCTCGAAACCGGCTCGATGCGATGAGAAGGCATCGGGTCGTAATGCCCACGTGCCGTCTGTCTTCCACGAAGCGTGAACGAGCTGGTGTTGCTCGTCTGCCGGTTGCCCCTGGGCGAGAGGAATTTCCTCGTAGTGGCCTTCGTCGTAATCGAACACCACCTCGAAGAGCCAGGTGGCCAAGGAGAGGTCCGGCTGAACGAGGCGCGAGACGCGATTGCCGTACTTGACGTGCTTCAGGTAGCGATTGGCCGTGCGGGTGCGATTGCGCTCGTTGGCCAGCGACCGGTCCACCCCGGCATCGTTCTCGGCCGCGTACTCGTAGACGATCGCGTTGCCCTTGTCGTCGTAGCTTGCGCAGATGAGCCAAGTGAAGATGCGCGTCGGATGCGCTGGATCAGGGTCTGCTGGATCGAAGATGCGGGAGTTGTTGTCGTGGCCGTAGAGGGTCGTGACATTCTCGGGCGTGATCGAGCGCCAGTGGACCTCTCCCGTGGCTCGGTCGGTCCATCGCTCGATGCGCGCGAAGAGTCCCTCTACCCGCGGGCGATAGCGATGAATCATGAAGCCTGGAGTGCTGACCTCGTCCTTGCTCCTGCTGCCGTCCGCCTCGAGAACGGGCACGAGGTCTTCTGCGCCGGAGAGGACGTAGACGTCCGACTCGCGGGCGTCGTCGTACTGAGGTAGCCCCTTGTCGGTCTTGCGCGTGATGGACGGGAGGGAGAGCAACCACCCGAATCCGAAGAGACCGTTGCCCACCCCCGAGTCGTACGAGAGCGAGAGCTGCGGCCCGAACCCCGCGCGGCCGGGGCTCGTGGGGATCGGCACCGTCATCGACCCGGTGCCGGTGACGGGGGTGGCGCCGAATTTCTCGCCCATGCCACGAATTGCTCCCCCGCCCTTGGGCAACTGAATGCTTGGAGCCATCTGCCGAAATTCGTCAGCCCGCACGGAATTATCTAGGTTTCCATTCCGCCTGCTGATTTCTGCCTCGGACATTAAATCCTCACTAATCCATATCCATATGCATAGTAGGGGGCAATGGCAATAGCGGAGCACGCTCAAATTTAGTATGCAATAGAACGCATTTTCCGCGGCAAAGTTGTCGCGCACTCAAGGACTTGAAAGGGCTTTAATGGCGCAAAGCGCTTGTCCGACTCGCGCCTATTCAACAACAACCGTTGCAGTGATACAAGTGCAATTCGAGGCGTTCTGCCGGAGGTCCTGGACGATGAATTCGGCGCTCGAAAAACTGCTCGACAGACTCAGAACATCCATTGCAGACTGGCACATTGCTTTGGGAACTAAGCCAAGGGCAGGTCAAGCCGCTCAGCAGATCGGTGCTGAAGTAGGGTCACAGGCCGCTCAGATCCAGAAAAAAGCAGCTGTGCGTCAATGGAGATAGAAGTCACCTTTTGGCTGCATTGACAATGGTCTCTCTCTTCGCATGCTGGCCAGTAGCCATTTTCAGAGAAGTTTCGGGAATGATCGGTCAGTTTTTAGCTGAAATTGAAGCGTTCATCAGAACGTATGTGAAAGATATTGAGGATGGAGTTACCGCTGTTTTCGCCGGCGCCGGCCTCCCTAAAAACTGCGGCTTCGTTAATTGGAGCAAGCTGCTCAGTGAAATCACTGAAGAGTTGGGTCTAAAAGTTGAGTTGGAGCATAACCTTATTTCAGTTGCACAATACCATATCAACAAGAAGAACAGCTCGAACGGCCTGACTTGGAAAATCCTTGAAGAATTTTCGGATCAGGCAAAACTCTCTGACGCTCACAATATCATTTCGCGGCTTCCCATCAGGACATATTGGACAACCAATTACGACACCCTGATCGAAGACAGCCTCAAAAATAACTACCGCGTCGAGGTGGGGTATCCTGACAAGACCAGACAGCCTCGTTTCAAGCGGCCTTCACTGAATCTCGATATCGCTTGGCAAATTCAGCGGGGGCCAGATAGCCAAGTCGCGAGTGACGACGCTGGCGGTTATAGAACATCTCGATGTATTACCTGATCGAGCTTTCAGCCTCTGCGCGCGTGGCGTAGCGCCGGTGATGAACGAGCTCGTTCTTCAGCGTTTCCCAGAAGCTCTCGATCGGTGCCTTATCAAAACAGTTCCCCTTGCCTGACATCGAACGCTGCAGGCCAAACTGCTCCTGCAAATCACGGTAAGCTTTCGCGCAGTACTGACTGCCGCGATCCGAACGATGGATGCGGCCTGGCGGTGGACGGTGCTGCTGGAGTGCCCGGAACAGAGCCCTGCTCAGCCAGTCGGTCGTCATCCGCTCCGAGAATGCGTAGCCAACGATCTCGCAGGTAAACACATCCTTCACGCCCGCCAGGTACAGCCCCCTCCCCAGTCGGGATATACGTGATATCGGCCGTCCACAGCGCATTCGGCCGGTTCGGCCTGAACACCTGTCCCAGCACATTCTCGGCGACTGGCAACGTATGCGACGGGTGAGTGGTCGCCTTGAATTTGCGCCTCTGCCGGCCGCGCAGGCCCATTTCACGGCGCAGGCGAGCGATACGGTCGCGCCCGGCAGCAAAGCCCATCGCAGCAAGTTCTGGCGTAAGCGGCGGATACCCTAGGTCTCCCGGTTTTTGCCATGGGCTGCCCGGATAGCCACCCGTAACCGCTCATTCTCCCGGTCTCGCGCCGAGGGGACCCGCGCGTGCCAGTCGTAGAAGCCCGCGCGTGACACGCCCAGCACCTGACAAGCCACCCTTACTGGGAACAGGTGCCGATGCTCTTCTATCCACGCGTACCGGGCAGTGACTCCCGAGCAAAGTACGCGGCTGCTTTTTTTACGATATCCCGCTCCGTGCGGACATCGGCGAGCTCCTTGCGCAGACGAGCATTCTCCGCCTCCCGCTCGGCAACGGTTCTCGCCCTTGGGGCTGGTTTCTCACTGCCTGCCATGGCAGCCGCCACCCAAGTGGCCAGCGTTCCCTTGGGAATGCCAACCGGCTGGCCGCCTCTTTACGGCTGAGTTCTTGTTCGAGGACCAGCTTCACCGCTTCGGCGCGGAACTCTCTGGGTAACTGTTTCTGATCATGTTTCACTCCCGATCACTGATGGTAGCAATCGAGACTGTCTGCCGAAATCAGGCTATCCCAATGCAATATATAACTGTGCTAACGGGCACACTCTGTCGGAATTGCCCGACACCGGCAGGGGACGGTCTAGACTCGATTTCTAAAAGCTCCCAAGGAAAATCGAGCATGTGCTTCTGGAGACTCACGATCGTCGCCTTGGCACTCGCCGGCGTCGCGTGCAGCAACGTACCCTCCTCCGAGAGCCGGCATTCGGGCTTTCTCGGCGACTACAGCAGGCTGGTCAAGGACCCGTACTGGGACAACAGTGAATACTGGGTCAAGCCGGACCTGAAGCTGCGCCAGGACTACGACAAGCGGATCGTCCTTGAACCCGCCCGCTACTACGTCGACTCCGCCACCCAGAAGTTGATTGCCGAGCGCGGCGAAGAAACCGCCAAGGTCCTCGCTCATCTCGACCAGGCTATTCGCCGCGAGCTGCAGGCCGGCGGCTACCAGTTGGTGAAATCCGACGATACGCGCAGCCTGCGCCTGCGCCCGGCGATCACCGGCCTGATCCGCAACGCCCGCGACCTGAAGCCCACCGAGTACGTTCCCATCGGCTTTCTTATCGGTGCCGGCATGCAGCTCACCGGTGTGCGTGACCAACAGGTACGAATCTTTTTCGAGACCGAAATCCGCAATGCCAGAACAGGGGAACTCCTTGCCCAATCGGTCAGCGCTGCCAGCGGCAACGAAATCTCGCCTTCCGTCAAGGCTAGCGCCAACGACACTTACCAAGCCCTGGATGACTGGGCCAGGCAGGTGCGCGTGCGCCTGGACCGGGCCTATCGCCAGAGCGCCGAACGGCGGGCCGAACGTTGAGCCAAACCTGTGGCAGATGGTCAAGGTCGAGCGGATCGCCCGAATGCAGGCCCAGCTTGTCGCGAATATCCCGAACACGAACATGGCGTCGTACTCGCCTGTTCGCGCAGGACCGACCCGCAGCGCGGCCGGAGACCGTTGCGCACGGCGGTCCGCTCAACACATCGAGATATCGAGGAGATCAAGGGCACGGCGCTGTTCGCACGCTTTCGCGAACGCAAAGGGCCTGACGTCGATCTCGCCCGCCATGCGTGGCATCCAGCCATTTCTGGGATCTTCGCGTACCGCGTAGCAGGACAGTTGCGCGGCAATCGAGCGGAGTCAGGGGCTGATTGAATAGCCCCGGGCGCTCATACAGTTGCTATAGGCTTGTTCGACGCTTGCGCTACTTTGCTCGCTATCCCGCTCCGTACGCCGCTCCTGGCGGCGCTCTTGACGCTGCCGGGACGCACCGACCGCAGCGCCGGCGGCGGCTGCCTGACGGGCCTGCTCCTGTCGGTATTCTTCTTTGAGTTCGTCGTCGGCCCGATCATAGACATTCTCATGCTGTCGACCGCGTGCCTCGGCAGCCACTGAACCGGCCACGGCCCCGCTCGCCGCGCCACGCACGCGCCCACCGCCCCGGGAGTCATTGCTCTGACTGGACGAATCGGCTTGAGCGCCGGCCTGCGACTGACAGGCCGTGACGTCCGCCTGGATCTGTTGCGAGCTTTGACCCTTCAGTGGAACCACGGTCGCCGCCCGGACATCGAACAAGACACCGGCCAGTAGCAGCCCGGCGAAGGCATGTACGGCTGTAGGTCGAGGCATGAAACAATCCTCCGAAAAGTCAAAGCACTTGGACTATAGTCCAAAAAGTCATCGGCACTTGACCGCTGGGCGTCCTCCGAGGGTATGCCATCTGCCAAGGATGTAGCAGGGCAAACGGCGGTACCTCGGCTGGTCACACCGGTGCTGCTGGCGCTGGCCCGTGTGCGGCAATTGGTTGCCGGACATCACCGGCAGAGTGCCACCTGGAGCCGTGCCACGATGTCCTTCGCGAGCCTCCAGGCGCTGGCCGGTTACGCCTATTCGGCGCTGTTCTTTGCCAGCCACGGCCACTACAGGCTGCTGTTCTCCGCCGCTGAGGGCGCCATCGGTCTGGCCCTGGGGCTGGATCTGCCGCTGGCGTTCAAGAAAGTCTTCCGCCGCTGCGCTGGAGCCGACGTGACACCGGAGGCATAGGAAGACGTTCGCATCGAAATCGGCGAGGCGGGTCCCTGGGCTGTCGAGATCCGCTTGTAGCCCTGATTTGCCCTAGAGCCGGCGGACAAGTGGTCAAGGACTGGCGCTAACATACGCAGCTTAAACTTCGTCGGGCCGGGCCGGCACAAGCTTCGCGCCGCCCCACACCCACCGACATCGCCCAGGGCCATCGACTGGCGGAGTCGACATGGCCCTCGCGCCAATCAGGGCATAAGCGGCGGTCGGTATTCCAGCGTCGTTCCCAACGCCCAGAGAAGTACCAGCACCAGCGGCGCATGCACTACCAGTTGGACGAAGGAAAAGCCGATCACATCGCGCGCTTTCAGTCCCAGCACACCCAGCAGAGGCAGCATGTAGAACGGATTGATCAGGTTGGGCAGTGCCTCGGCGGCGTTGTAGATCTGCACCGCCCAGCCTAGGTGGTAGCGCAGTTCGTTGGCGACCTGCATCACGTAAGGTGCCTCGATGATCCACTTGCCGCCCCCCGACGGAATGAAGAACCCGAGCACGGCCGAATACACCCCCATCAGCAGAGCGTAGGTGTCGTGCGAGGCGACCTGCACAAAAAACGTGGAAATGTAATGGGCAAGGGTCTGGCCATCGTCACCGGCGACCTTGGTCATGATCGCGGCGATGGAACCGTACAGCGGAAACTGGATCAGCACCCCGGCGGTGGCCGGCACCGCACGCGCCACGGCATCGAGGAAGCTGCGCGGCCGCCAATGAAGCAGCGCGCCGAGCATCAGGAACAGCAGGTTGTAGGTGTTGAGCCCGGAAATCGCCTCGATAGCCGGCTTGCTGGCGAACTCCTGAGCGAGCCAGCCGGCGGCGAGCACAACCAGCAGGATGATCAGCAGCGGGCTGTATTCCAGCCACTCGCCGGGGCGCGTGCGCTGCGCCGGTGGCGGCGGCGCGAAGCCTGGGTCGATCCCGCAGGCCTGCGCGGTGCGCGCGCTGGCGGCGCCCGGCGCGGTGACATAGGCGACCAGCAGCGACACCAGCACGAGCGCCACCAGCAATACGCCGGACTGCCAGAGGAAGATGGTCTCGGTGAAGGGAATGACGCCGGTGATCGACAGGATCGAAGGTGGCAGGCTGCCCGGATTCGCCTGCAACTGCGCCGCCGAGGACGACAGGCCGAGCGCCCACACCGCGCCCAGACCCAGATAGGCAGCGGCGCCGGCCGCCCGGTAGTCCATGCGCAGCTCCTCGCGGCGCGCCAGTGCGCACACTAGCAAGCCGCCGAACACCAGGCTCAGGCCCCAGTTCAGCAGCGAGGCGAGCATCGAGATCAAGGCCACCCAGCAGACCGCCGAGCGACCGTTGTTCGGCACGGCCGCGAGCAGGCCGATTAGCCGGGAGGCCGGCGGCGAGCTGGCGACTACATAGCCGCCGATGACCACGAAGGCCATCTGCATGGTGAACGGGATTAGGCTCCAGAAACCATCGCCGAAGGCTTTGGCGGTCTCGGCCGGGCGCGCGCCCATAGCCAGCGCCGCCAGCGCGACGACGATCACCGCCAGCACGGCGAATACCCAGGAATCGGGAAACCAACGCTCGGCCCAGTTCGAACAATTGATTGCGAAACGGGCGTAGCGACTGTCTTCTTCGATGTAGCGACGGTCTTCGGCACAGGTTGCCATGACGTTTTTCCTTGTCGGTCGTTGTTGTTTTTCGGCAGCCAGCACCGGCCGCTTTCCCCATTTTGGCCACGCCAGGTTTTTCACATTCGCCGTTGCCGCGCAAGTCCCGGCGGCGGCGTGGGCGGAGCGTCCCCCGGCGTTGCCGCTCAGGGCTTCAGGGCATGGCGCAACTGGCGGGCGCGCCGCTGCGGAACCCGCGCGCGACGGGCTTCGTCCCAGCGGTAGAAGCCCTCGCCGCTGCGCAGGCCAGTATGGCCCTCGCCGATCCTCGCCTCGAGAAGGACCAGCACACTCTCATCATCGGCCAGGGTCGGCACGAGGTGGCGAAAGATATCCAAGAAAGTGTCCAGAGCGCCCATGTCGGCCGCCTCCAGCGGGCCGAGCATGGCGTAGCGACGGCCGAGCGAAGCGCGCATCACCCGGTCGACGGTTTCCTCGCTGGCGGTGCCGCTCCGCACGATGTGCAGCGCCTCGCGCAGCACGGCGAACTGCAGGCGGTTGCCGATGAACCCAGGGATAACCTTGTCGAGCACCACGGCCTCCAGCTCCATCCCCGCCAGCAGCCTGCGGACAGCCTCTAGCTTTGCCGCCGGATCGCGCAGCAGGACGGCATGGCCGTGGCGAGCCAGGTGGGTGGCGATGCCGATGCCCATCAGACCGGCGCCGAGGATAACGATGGGGGATGCGCTCATGGAGGAACTCCTGTTCCCGTTTTCGTATGGCGGCACGATCGGCACGCGGCAGCCCGAAGCCCCGAGCGGACGTCCCCGGACGATGGCGCCAGCGTTCACGTTAGCGATCTCTGGATTGCAGCCCAATTACTGGCTTGCCGCCAGTGTCCGGGCTGCGAAAGCCCGGTCGACCCGGTGCGCGGCAAGCCTCCCCTTTCAGGACGGAAAAGAAGGTGAGTCGACCCTGACGGGCCGAATACGCTAGGAATGCTCCCTTACCGCCCTTTCGGGCGGCGACTGTCCGCGACAGGCCTGTGCCCAGGCCAGGGCAATCGCATGAAATGTCTTTCCGATACCGGACTGGAAAGATTGTGTGCCTGGTCGTTCCGGCCTGGTCTTCAAATCCGGTGCATCGGCTGCTTGCCGAGGGGCTGGATACCTCCTGTTTCGGCCCCCCCCCGGCCGAGTCACTTTCTCTTTGCGCGCGCCAAGAGAAAGTAACCAAAGAGAAAGCGCGCCCGGTCATTCGGCCCCGGCTACGCCGGGGTTCCCTCGCTCCGGCGCCGCTCCGAGAATCGTCCACAAGGGGCATCCATGCCCCTCGTACGACTCTCGCCGCCTCCCTGCGGCTCTCCCCTCTACGCGACGCCTGCGCTCGGCCTTCTGAACGGGAGTCGGGTTCCGGGTTGCCTGAAAGCGCTTTCGCTCTTGCAGCACGGCTTGTCAGGCAATGCCGGATGCCCCCCTTCAGAAGGCCGAGCGGAATCGTCGTGGAAGGGGTCGAGCGGCAAGGATGCCGCGAGAGCCGCGATGGGCCATGGATGGCCCTTCGCGGCGAGCCCCTGGAGCGGCGATGCAGGGAGGGAACCCGGAGCGAAGCGCAGGGCCGGATGAGGGAGTGGCCTTCTTTTGGGTTACTTTTTCTTGGCCAGGCAAGAAAAAGTGACTCGGCCGGTGGGCCGAAACAGAAGGTATCCGGCCCCTCGACAAGCAGCCATGCCAAGGATCACACAATCTTTCCAGTCTGGTATCAGGCGAGCGCTTCATGCGATTGCCCTGGTGCCCAGGCCGAGACAGCTAAAAAGGAGCCGTGATCGCCGTCAGTGGCGATGCACGCTTGCCTGTATCCGCATCACGAAGGGGCCGCGCTCGCGGTCGCCGATGTCCGCGAAATCGATGACTTCGTAGCCGAACTGGTCCGGGCGGGGCTAGGGCGAGTTTGCCAGTGCCTCGGCCAGCGCCACGGTATCGGTCAGCGCGCGATAGGCGTTGCCGGCGTGGTGGGCATGGTCGATGCGACCGGCTTCGACCATCAGGTAGAAGCCCGACTTGTTCTGCTGCAGGAGCTTGATCGCCTTTTCGGTCATCTCGGCGAGCGAGGGTTCGCCTGCAGTGTCGTGCTTGCGGTCGGCTTCGTAGCGCATATGCGAACGCTCGAAGAGGCCGAGCAGGTGCCTGGTTTGCTGCGGGTTCACCGCGTCGAAGCCGGCCTTGTTCCAGACATAAGCGGACTGCGGATACTTGGCGAGCCACTTCGCGGTCAGGTCGCGGCTGTCCTGGCGGCGCCCCCTCTAGCTCGGGTACTTCGAGTCGGCCACGATGCCGGGCATGAAGTAGCTGCGAGCGCCGCCGAATGACCGCCCCCAGCGATCTTTGTCGCTTGTCGAGGAGAAAGACCAGGCTCAGCACCATGCGGACCGACTGGCCGACGGCATAGACGAGCGCAAGCGCCTCACCACCGCCGAAGAAAGCCACCGTCAGCAGCACGCACAGGCTGCTGCCCGATCGGGCCGCCAGCCAGCTTCCGAAAACTGTGTGGAAACGCCGCGCACCGACCCGGAACAGCCAGAAACCGAAGATGACCAAACCATTGCCGGCCACCGCGGGAATGACGGGTACTGCACTCAGGTGCCGAAAAGGAAGAATCACGCCGCCCGACACGGTTGGGGAACAGGCGGCGAACCAGATGCGTGCGGCAAAACGGTCGATGGCGCCAGGCAATCGCCACCCAGATGACGTAGAGCGCAAAAGAGACGAGGACAACGACGATGTAGAGCGTGGAAAAATCCAGATGCATATCGATAGACAGTCAGCGGCGTCCCTTACAAGCACGCCAGACATGGCGCTCCTTGCACCAGTATTTTCCTGACGCTCTTCCCGGACTTCCTCGCCAACCGCTGTTCACGAGCAAGCGAGGCCTCGAAACCGAAGCGCAGATAGAAGCCTGATAGCCCTGTCGCACCACGGCCATCCGCGCCGACAGGATGTGCCCTGGCGGGCACGAGTCAGCCGGCCGGCAACTCGAGCACCACACGCCCACGACCGGGATCGTTTTCCAGATAGCGGTTCGCTGCAACGAAATCCTCGAAGGCGAACACCCGGTCGATAGGGGGGCGCAGCAATCCCTGCACGGTCAATTCGTCGATCCGCTGCAGTGCTGCCCGGACAGCCTCGCGGTCGGGCTCTATGCCCAGTTCGGAATGGCCGGTGAAATCCAGGATGCAGTGACGGAAGAATTGCAGATGCTTCTGGAAGGCCGCGCAGGCCGGGAAGCTCGCATCGTTGCCGCCATTAAGCCCATAGAGAATCAGCTTGCCGCGCAGCGCGGCCAGATCACCGAGCAGCTTCATCTGCGGCCCGCCGCACTGGTCCAGCACCACCTCGATACCCGCGCCGCGGGTATAGCGCTGCACCTCCAGCACCAGATCCTGCTCTTCTGTGACGATGACCTTGTCAGCCCCCATCCGGCGGATGAATTCCCGGCTCGCGGGATGACTGGTGGCGGCGATCACTTCGGCCCCCAGGGCCTTGGCCAGTTGCACTGCCTGCGGCGCCAGGCAGTGTCCGGCCTCGGTGACCAGCAGCCTTTGGCCGGGGCGCAGCCGGGCCAGGCCGACCAGGGCGAAGTAGGCATAGAGGTAAGGTGTGTAGTACACCGCCGCCTCTCGCGCCGAGAGTACCTCGGGATAGACCGCCAGGCTGGTACGCGGCATCAGTACCAGGTCGCCACAGGCCGGATAGCGGTTCGGCGAGTGTGCCGGGAAACTGGCGACCGGCATGCCCGGCGCAAGATCGGCGACATCCTCGCCCATCGCCGCCACGCGCCCGGCCAGTTCGTAACCCAGGCCGGCCGGCAGTCGCGCCCGTTCCGGAGCGAGGTTTTGCCGCCACAGCACATCCTGCCAGCCAAGACCCAACGCCTCCACCTGCACCAGCACTTCGCCCGGTCCGGGCCGCGGGGTCGGCAGCTCCTCCAGACGCAGCACGTCAGCATCGCCGAAGGCGTGGAAACGGATCATGCGGGACATCGCTTACCTCATCTCGAAGTCATCCTCCCCGACTCTAGCCGGGCTGGCCGGGCAACTCCACCTAACCGCCTTCGATAGTCGACATGCACGTCGTTGATTCGCGGCCCTCCCGTGCCGACGGGCCCTGCCCTTGACGTGTAGCGGCCCGGCCTGCACCTTTGCCCCAGCCAACGGACGAAACGAATGAACCGTAATGATCTGCGCCGTCTCGATCTGAACCTGTTGATCGTCTTCGAGACGCTGATGCACGAGCGCAGCGTAACCCGCACGGCAGAGAAGCTTTTTCTCGGCCAACCGGCGATCAGCGCGGCCCTAGCACGCCTGCGCAACCTATTCGACGATCCGCTCTTCGTCCGTACCGGCCGCAACATGGAGCCGACTACCCGGGCGCTGGAAATCTTCGCCCTGCTCTCCCCCGCCCTCGACTCGATCTCCACTGCCGTCAGCCGGGCGGCCGACTTCGCCCCGGCGACCAGCACGGCAGTGTTCCGTCTCGGTCTCTCCGACGACGTGGAATTCGCCCTGCTGCCGCCACTGTTGCGCCGCCTGCGCGCCGAGGCACCGGACATCACCCTGGTCGTGCGCCGCGCCAACTATCTGCTGATGCCGCAGTTACTGGCCTCGGGCGAGATTTCGGTGGGTGTCGGCTACACCGAGGCGCTGCCGGCCAATGCCAAGCGCCGAGTGCTGCGCCGGAGCATGCCGCGCCTGCTGCGGGCCGATGCCATCCCCGGCGCGCTGAGCCTGGACGACTACTGCGCACGGCCCCATGCGCTGGTGTCCTTCGCCGGCGACCTCTGCGGTTTCATCGACGACGAACTGGCCAAGCTGGGCCGTACGCGTCGCGTGGTACTAGCCGTTCCCCAATTCAACGGTCTGGGCACTCTGCTCGCCGGCACCGACATCGTCGCCAGCGTGCCCGACTACACCGCCGCGGCCCTGACCGCTGTCGGCGGCCTGCGCGCCGAGGCACTGCCTCTGGCGACACCCGCCTTCGAGTTGCACATGGTCTGGCGCGGCGCCCAGGACAACGACCCGGCCGAGCGCTGGCTGCGTTCGCGCATCCAGATGTTCTGCGGCGATCCCGACAGCCTGGTCCGGACAGACCCGCCCCATCACTCCGACTGATAATCAACTTCGCGACATTCGATTCGTCGCCGCCGGACACGCATCCCAGACTCCGCGCACTCATACATACGACCGGCGGAGTCATACATGGAACCGTTCCTATCCCGGCCCCGGCATCTCGCTCTGGCCATCATCGCCCTTTTGACCCTGAACGCTTGCCGCAAAGCCCCGGAAACCGCCCCGTCGGCGCCGCCAGTCAAGGTCAGCGTCGCAAAAGTCATCGAACAGCCGATCAACGAATGGGACGAACTCTCGGGACGCCTCGAGGCGCCGGAGTCGGTGGAAGTCCGCCCGCGGGTGTCCGGCTACATCGACCGGGTCGCCTTCGTCGAAGGCGGCCTGGTGAAGAAGGGCGAACTGCTGTTCCAGATCGACCCGCGCCCCTTCGAGGCCGAAGTCAAGCGCCTGGAGGCCGAACTGCAGCAGGCCCGCACCGGCCTTGCCCGCGCCGCCAAGGAGGCCGAGCGCGGCGAGCGCCTGCGTGCCAGCAAGGCCATCTCCACCGAACTGGCCGATGCTCGAGCCAGCGCCGCCCAGGAGGCTCGCGCGGCGCTCGCCGCGATTCAGGCACAGTTGGACAATGCCCGCCTGGACCTCGGCTTCACCCGCGTCGTCTCGCCCATCGACGGCCGCGCCGGCCGCGCCGAAATCACCGCCGGCAACCTGGTCAACGCCGGCCAGGCTCTGCTGACCACGGTGGTATCCACCGATCGTGTCTACGCCTATTTCGATGCCGACGAGCGCATCTTCCTCAAATACGCCGAGCGGGCCCGGCGCAACGGCGGCGATGCCCGCGCCGCCGCACCGGTGTACCTCGGCCTGACCGGCGAGAATGGTCATCCGTACCTGGGCCGACTGGACTTTCTCGACAACCAGGTCAATCCGCGCACCGGCACCATTCGCGGCCGCGCGGTGCTCGACAATGCCGATGGCCGCTTCACGCCCGGTCTGTATGCACGCGTCCGGCTGGTCGGCAGCGACACCTATGCCGCCACCCTGATCCAGGACACCGCGATCGGCACCGACCTGGGCAAGAAATTCGTCCTGGTCCTCGGCGCGGACAACATTCTGAGTTATCGCACCGTCGAGCTGGGACCGAAGCTGGAGAACCTGCGCATCGTCCGCCAGGGCCTGGCCAAGGGCGAGCGGATCGTGGTCAACGGCCTGCAGCGCGCCCTGCCCGGCAGCGCCGTGGAAGCGCAGGACGTGCCCATGGCCGATGCCGATACCCTTGCCGCCCTGGCCCGCCAGCGCCGGGCGCTGGAAGGCGATGCCGCATCCCGCGTGGCGAGTCGCGCGAGCGCGGTCGAGGACGGGCGCCCATGAACTTCTCGCAATTCTTCATCCACCGGCCGATCTTCGCTGCCGTGCTCTCGCTGCTGACCCTGATTGGTGGCGCCATCGCACTGTTCCAGTTGCCGATCAGCGAATACCCGGAAGTAGTGCCGCCCACTGTGGTAGTGCGCGCCAATTTTCCGGGCGCCAACCCCAAGGTGATCGGCGAAACGGTCGCCTCGCCGCTCGAACAGGCCATCGTCGGCGTCGAGGGAATGCTCTACATGTCGTCCCAGGCCACCTCCGACGGCAAACTGACCCTGACCATCACCTTCGCCCTCGGCACCGATCTGGACAACGCCCAGGTGCAGGTGCAAAACCGCGTGACCCGCACCATGCCGACCCTGCCCACCGAGGTGCAGCGCCTCGGCGTGACCGTCGACAAGGCTTCGCCGGATTTGACCATGGTGGTTCACCTGACCTCGCCGGACGAACGCTACGACATGCTCTACCTGTCCAACTACGCCACGCTCAACGTCAAGGACGAGCTGGCGCGCCTCGATGGCGTGGGCGACGTGCAACTGTTCGGCCTCGGCAACTACTCCCTGCGCGTTTGGCTCGATCCGCACCGGGTGGCCTCGCGCGGCCTCACCGCCATGGACGTGGTCGACGCCATCCGCGAGCAGAACCGCCAGGTCGCCGCCGGCTCCCTCGGCGCACCGCCGGCACCGGGCGACACCGGCTTCCAGCTATCGATCAACACCCAGGGCCGCCTGGTCAGCGAGGAGGAGTTCGAGAACATCATCGTCCGCACCGGTGCGGATGGCGAGATCACCCGCCTGAAGGACATCGCCCGCATCGAGCTGGGCTCCAGCCAGTACGCCCTGCGCTCGCAACTGAACAACCGGCCGGCCGTGGCCATGCCGATCTTCCAGCGCCCCGACTCCAACGCCATCGACATCTCCGACGCGGTGCGCGCGCGCATGGCCGAGCTGAAGCAGAGCTTTCCGCAGGGCGTCGACTACTCCATCGTCTACGACCCAACCGTGTTCGTACGCGGCTCCATCGAGGCGGTGGTGCACACCCTGTTCGAGGCCATCGTCCTGGTGGTGCTGGTGGTGATCCTGTTCCTGCAGACCTGGCGCGCCTCGATCATTCCCCTGGCGGCGGTACCGGTGTCGCTGATCGGTACCTTCGCGGTGATGCACCTGTTCGGCTTCTCGCTCAACGCCCTATCGCTGTTCGGCCTGGTGCTGGCCATCGGCATCGTGGTGGACGACGCGATCGTGGTGGTGGAGAACGTCGAGCGCAACATCGCCCTCGGCAAGCCGCCTCTGGAGGCGACCCGCCAGGCCATGCAGGAAGTGACCGGCCCCATCGTCGCCACGGCCCTGGTGCTTTGCGCGGTGTTCGTACCGACGGCGTTCATCTCCGGCCTGACCGGACAGTTCTACCAGCAGTTCGCCCTGACCATCGCCATCTCCACGGTGATCTCGGCATTCAACTCGCTGACCCTGTCGCCGGCCCTGGCCGCCATGCTGCTCAAGGACCACCACGCGCCCAAGGATCGCTTTTCCCGGGTGCTCGATAGGCTGCTCGGCGGCTGGCTGTTCGAGCCCTTCAACCGCCTGTTCGAGCGCGCCAGTCACGGCTATGTCGCTACCGTGCGCCACGTGCTGCGCGGCACTGCCATCGCCCTGCTGGTCTACGGCGGGCTGATGGGCCTGACCTGGCTGGGCTTTTCCAACACCCCGACAGGCTTCGTACCGCCGCAGGACAAGCAGTATCTGGTCGCCTTCGCCCAGTTGCCGGACGCCGCCACCCTCGACCGCACCGATGCGGTGATCCAGCGCATGTCGGAGATCGCCGGCCGGCATCCGGGAGTGGCCAACACCGTGGCCTTCCCCGGCTTGTCGATCAACGGCTTCACCAACAGCCCGAACAGCGGCATCGTCTTCACCCCCCTCAAGTCCTTCGAGGAACGTCAGGACCCGTCGTTGTCGGCGGATACCATCGCCGCCGAGCTGAACCGCCAGTTCGCCGAGATCCAGGACGCCTACATCGCCATCTTCCCGCCACCGCCGGTACAAGGCCTTGGCACTATCGGCGGCTTCCGCGTGCAGGTCCAGGACCGTGGCGGCCTCGGCTACGAGGAGCTGTATCGGCAGGTGCAGAACGTCATCGCCAAGAGCCGCACGGTGCCGGAGCTGGCCGGTCTGTTCACCAGCTACCAGGTGAACGTGCCGCAGGTCGACGCCGACATCGACCGGGAAAAGGCCAAGACCCACGGCGTGGCCATCAGCGACATTTTCGACACCCTGCAGGTGTATCTGGGATCGCTGTACGCCAACGACTTCAATCGCTTCGGCCGTACCTATCAAGTCAATGTCCAGGCCGAGCAGCAGTTTCGCCTGGAGCCGGCACAGATCGGCCAGCTCAAGGTGCGCAACAACCGTGGCGAGATGGTACCGCTGTCGACCTTCGTCAGGATCGAAGGCAGCGCCGGTCCCGATCGAGTGATGCACTACAACGGCTTTCTCACCGCCGAGATCAACGGCGCCGCCGCCCCCGGCTACAGCTCCGGCCAGGCCGAGGCGGCGATGGAGCGGCTGCTGCGCGAGGAGCTGCCGGGCGGCATGACTTTCGAGTGGACCGAGCTGACCTACCAGCAGATCCTCGCCGGCAATACCGCCATCTTCGTCTTCCCGCTCTGCGTGCTGCTGGCGTTCCTAGTCCTGGCCGCCCAGTACGAGAGCTGGGGCCTGCCGCTGGCGGTGATCCTGATCGTGCCCATGACCCTGCTGTCGGCCATCGTCGGCATCAGGATCGCCGGCGGAGACAACAACGTCTTCACCCAGATCGGCCTGATCGTGCTGGTCGGGCTGGCCTGCAAGAACGCCATCCTCATCGTCGAGTTCGCCAAGGACCGGCAGGCGGAGGGCCTGGATCGCATCGCCGCCGTGCTGGAGGCTTGCCGCCTACGCCTGCGGCCGATCCTGATGACCTCCATCGCCTTCATCATGGGCGTGGTGCCGCTGGTGCTGTCCTCCGGGGCCGGCGCCGAGATGCGCCATGCCATGGGGGTAGCAGTGTTCTCCGGGATGATCGGCGTGACGCTCTTCGGCCTGCTGTTGACCCCGGTATTCTTCGTGCTGGTACGGGCTTTCGTCGAACGACGCGAAGCCCGTCGGAACCGGCAGGCACTCAAAGCGCAGGGATGAAACCATGGCGTGCCGCCAATGCGAAGCCCGAGTCGCGGCCAGGCGGCGGCGACTCGCCTCTCCATGCGCCGTCCGCCCGAGGCCCTGTCCTCATCCGGCCTTCCAGTAGCTGGTCAGCGGCGTGGCCGTGCCGAAGACCGGGTCGGTTCCGGGAAACGGCAGGCTCTGCATATGCGCGAGCATTCGCGCCGTGGGCGCCTCCCGGCACAGGTCGGGATCTTGGCCCGGCGGATAGGCGCCCACGACCAACAAATCCGCGCTCGCTTCCAGGCGGCAATGGCCGGTGCCGACCGGCAGCAGGGCGACATCGCCGGCACCGACCACGACTTCGCGCCCACCCGGCCCGCCGAGCAGGAGCCGCGTGCTGCCACGGGCGAAGCCGAGCACCTCGTGGGCAGTGGAGTGGTAGTGGTGGAAGGAATAGACGCCGTTGCGCCAGGCCGAGGGCCAGCCGTTGCGGTCGAAGGCGGCCTCGAAGGCCGCCGCCGGATCGCGATCGGACACCGGGATCGCACCGCGATAGAGCAGCACCGGCAGGCGCGGATTGTTCGGCATCCAGGCGTTGCGCTTGAGCAGCAGCGTCTTTGGCTCGGCCGCAGTCGCCTTGCGCGCAGGCGCGGGCGGCAAGGCTCTGGTGGCGGCGAGGCCCGTGAGTTGGGCTTTGAAGCGTCGTCTGTCGAAGGGAGTCATCCGGCATTCTCCCGAGTAGTGGACAGGAAGCCAGGCGAGCCGGCGGAGGTGACGGTATCCAGGCCGGCGTCGCGTCCGGGCAGATCGCCGATGGCCGACCAGTCCAACTCCTCGCCGCCGTGGGCCAGCAGCGACAGGAAGCGGTCGCGCAGCAGACTGGCCAGTGGCAACGGCACCTGCAGCGCCTCGGCGGCGGCCAGCACCAGCCGGATGTCCTTCTGGCCCAACGGCGCGGCAAACCCCGCCGGCTGGAATTTCCGCTCGGCGATCAGCGTGCCGTAGGTCTTGTAGATCGGTGCGCCGAACAGCGTGGAAGTGAGGATGTCCAGGTATTGGTGGCGATCGATACCGCCCTTTTCGGCCAGCGCCATCGCCTCGCCGAGGGATTCGATCACCGAGGCGATCAAAAAATTGCCGCTGAGCTTGACCAGATTGGCGGCCTGTGGCGTCGCGGAAACGCCGAAGGTCTTCTGACCGATCGCCTCGAGCAGCGGAGCGACCTTGGCGACGGCGTCGTCGGCGCCGGCGGCGACCACGAATAGCTTGCCGGCCGCGGCCGCGTCCGGGCGGCCGAACACCGGCGCCGAAACGTAGCCCTGGCCGGCTTCGCCGTGCGCGCTTTGCAGCTCTCCGGCCAGGGCCACGCTGATGGTGCTCGACGAGACATGGACGGCCCCCTCGGGCAATGCCGCGAGGACGCCGCCCTCGCCGAATACCACTTCGCGCACGGCTTCGTCGTTGGCCAGCATGGAGAACACGGTGTCGGCGTCACGACAGGCGTGAGCCACGTCGGTCGCCAGCCCGGCCCCGGCCTGTACCAGCGCTTCGGCCCTCTCCTGCGTCCGGTTGTGGACGGTGACAGTGTGGCCAGCCTTGAGCAGGTTGGCGGCCATGCCGGAGCCCATGCGGCCCAAGCCTATGAAACCTACCTTCATGATGGTTGCCTCCTGTGTTTCGCCCGATACCGGGGATCGATGGCGGAAATGCCGGATAAGGTACGGGGCGGGATGGAACGGACGAGCGGACTCATGCCACGCCCCGGAACGACTGGAGTCAAAGAGGAGAGTCGCATGGCAAGTCTCCTGGATGCGGGCGGGAACCGCCGGGGCGCGAAGCGAGGCACGCGACCGGCGGAGCCGGTTCAGGTCGCAGGCAGCGGCGCCTGTTCATCGATGAGCCCGAGTCGCTTGAGTTCGGCCCAGAAGTCGGCCGGAATCTTCACCGACAGCGATTCGGCATTGGCGCGTACCTGCTCGGGCGTGCGAGCGCCGGGGATGATCGCCGACACCACCTCCGGCGCGTTGGCGAACTGCAGCGCGGCGGTGCGCAGGTCCACGCCGTGGCGGTCGCACACCGCCTGCACGCTGGTGCGCTTGGCCGGTGCCCAGTCCGGCACGCTGCCGGCGTAGAGGTAGCGGTCGCGTCCGGCGAGGTAGCCGGCCAGCAGCGGCGAGCCGACCACCACCGAGATGCCGCGCTCGGCCAGCTTCGGGAAGGTCTCGTGCAGGGCGCGCTGGTGATCCAGCAATGAATACTGGCAAGCCAGCAGGAAGATGTCCGGGTCGGCCTCGGCTACGCAGCGTAACGCCGGTTCCGGATCGTTCACGCCCATGCCCCAGGCCTTGATCAGGCCCTCCTCGCGCAGCCTGGTCAGTTCCGGGAAGGCCCCCTTGGCGGCCTGCTCGAAGTATTCCGGCCAGCGCTCGCCGATATCGCCGTTGCTCGGCGCCAGGTCGTGCACGAACACGATATCGAGCTGCGAAACGCCCAGCCGCTGCAGGCTGTCCTCCACCGAGCGGCGCACGCCGGCGGCCGAGTAGTCGTAACGGTAGGCGAACGGCGAAGGCGCGTGCCACATCGTCTTCGGCGGGGTGCGGGTGGCACTGAGCACGCGCCCGACCTTGGTGGAGAGTACGTATTCGTCCGGCGCGCGATTATGCAGGAAATGACCGAAACGGCGTTCGCTCAGGCCCAGGCCGTACCAGGGCGAGGTATCGAAGTAGCGCACGCCGGCGGCCCAAGCCGCCTCCAGGGTCTGCTCGCTTTGTTGGTCGCTGCTCGGGGCGAAGCCGTTGCCGATCGCCACGCCGCCCAGGCCCAGGCGGATAGGGGGACGGTAGCGTCCGCCAACGCGGGGGGCATTGCCCGGTAGAGGACGCGGATCGATTCTACCTTGCGTGGGTAGAACGCTGCCCGGACCGGTAGCGGACTGTGCCAGCAGGGGCGCGGCAGCCAGCGCGACGGCGGCGGCGGCAAGGAAATGGCGGCGTGTGTTCATCGTGAGCTCCTCAAGTCCGGGTGGAGGGTGCGACGCGGTGAAAATGCGCAGGAACGGGGCGGATCAGGCCAGCTCTTCCAGCAGCAAGACCTGCGATTCACCTTCGATCAGCGGTGTCAGCGCCTTGACCAAGGTCTGGAAGTGCGCGGTCTGCTCGTGCGCCGCCAGCGCGGCGCGGTTGCTCCAGCGCTCGACGAAAACGAAGCGGCCCGGCTGCTGCAGGTCGCGGTGGGGAACGTATTCGCGACAACCCGGCTCGGCGCGGCTGGGCGCCACGCAGGCGGCGATGGCCTCGGCCACGGCCCGCTCCTTGCCGGGAGCGGCCTGGATGATGGCGACGACACGCAGTTCGTTAGACATGGAAAGTCTCCTTGGGGAAAATCAGAGGGCATGGGACCGGGCGCCGACGATGGGCGCACGTACCGCTCGGTACAGGTATCGGTCGCCGTGGAAGCCAGGCGGCCGTTCGAGGATCAGGTACAGATGTAAAGCGCTGGCGCGGATGCCGATGGCCGCACGCCGAAGCGTCAAGGCCCCCGATGGCCGGCTGGCGAAGTGCTGGAACGAGGCGAAGACAGAGGCTCATAGCGCCTGTAGCAAAGTGCCGGTGCTGGCACGCACGACTATTTCGAATCCGGTGTCGATCACCCGCTGCGGCAGTTCCCGGCCGGCCAGCCGCTCCAGTAACAGCGCAGCGGCGCGCCGGCCCATGCCATGGCGGTCCACCGCCACGGAGGAGATTGCCAACCGCACCGCAGCGGCGGTCTCGGTGTCGTTGAAGCCCATCAGCGCGATCTCCTCCGGCACCCGCAGACCTCGCCGCTGGGCCTCGAACAGCGCGCCGGTGGCCAGATCGTCGTTGGCGAAGAACACCGCCTGCACTTGCGGGTAGCGCTCCAGCAACTGCGCCAGCAGGCGTCCGCCCAGACCGATCGAGAACGGCTCCTCGCTGCATAGTTCGTAATGGTCGGGCAGGCCACGCGCGGCGAGTTCGACGCGGAAACCTTCGGCCCGCCGCGCGCTGCGCCGGTCGCGCGCGGCCAGGGTGCCGGCGTAGGCGATATGACGGTAGCCGCGCTCGGCGAAATGCGCCGCGACGGCGGCGCCCACGGCGCGGTGCGAGAAGCCGACGTTCATGTCGATCGGCTCCTCGGCCAGGTCCATGAACTCCACCACCGGCATTCCCGCCGCAACCGACTGTTGCAGGCGCAGACGCGTGGCCGGCAGGGATCCACACCGGCCAGCAGCAGTCCGGCCGGAAACCAGCCGAGCAGGGTCGAAACCAGCCGCGCCTCGCTGTCTTGGTCGTATTCGGTAGTGGCCAGCAGCACTTCATGGCCGTGCCGGTCGAGCTCATCGTGCACGCCGCGCAGGAAGGGTACGTAGACCGTGTGGGCGAGGGTCGGGATCAGCACCGGCACCACTCGGCTGGAACCGGAAGCCAATCCGCTGGCAACCCGGTTGGCGACATAACCCAGCCGTTCGACAGCGGCCAGCACGCGCTTGCGCAGGCCTGGCGAAACCATGTCCGGCGTGCGCAGCGCGCGCGAAGCGGTGATTTCGCCGACCCCGGCGGCATCGGCTACTTCCTTGAGGGTCACAGGCTTGCCTTGTACCGGGGTAGCGCGTGTGCGGCGGGACTTGGCTGACGAGGTCACGGCGGCGATACGGGGAAAGAAATGGATTGGAATGGCGATGACAACGCTACCATAAGGAGTCGTCGAGGCATGCGCAACAGCCAGGGCAATCGCATGAAGCGCTCGCCTGATACCAGACTGGAAAGATTGTGTGATCCTTGGCATGGCTGCTTGCCGAGTAGCCGGATAGTCCCCGTTTCGGCCCCCCGGCCGAGTCACTTTTTCTTGCCTGGCCACGAAAAAGTAACCCAAAAGAAGGCCACCCCCTCATCCGGCCCTGCGCTTCGCTCCGGGTTCCCTCCCTGCATCGCCGCTCCAGGGGCTCGCCGCGAAGGGCCATCCATGCCATGGCCCATCGCGGCTCTCGCGGCATCCTTGCCGCTCGACCCCTTCCACGACGATTCCGCTCGGCCTCCTGAAGGGGGCATCCGGCATTGCCTGACAAGTCGTGCCGCAAGAGCGAAAGCGCTTTCAGGCAACCCGGAGCCCGACTCCCGTTCAGGAGGCCGAGCGCAGGCGTCGCGTAGAGGGGCGAGCCGCGGGGAGGCGGCGAGAGTCGTACGAGGGGCATGGATGCCCCTTGTGCGACGACCCTCGGAGCGGCGCCGGAGCGAGGGAACCCCGGCGTAGCCGGGGCCGAATGACCGGGCGCGTTTTCTCTTTGGTTACTTTCTTTTTGCGCGCGCAAAGAGAAAGTGACTCGGCCGGGGGGCCGAAACAGGAGGTATCCAGCCCCTCGGCAAGCAGCCGATGCACCGGATTTGAAGACCAGGCCGGAGTGGACCAGGCACACAATCTTTCCAGTCCAATATCGGAAAGACATTTCATGCGATTGCCCTGGCGCAACAGCTTCGAACACGCTGTCGATATGCGATAAGTATTAATCCGGCAATCCAATACCTCAAATCATGCCGCATAGGCGATTTTGCGGTGCCTGAAGTACGAGCGAATTCGTTCGGGCCTTGATTGCAGGCGGCGCATGACCGAACGAACACGTCCTTCCCATGTTGTTGACATCCTCCCTAAAGGACGGGAATTCCCACTGCTGGACGACCATGCCCGGCCGCGAGAATGTTCCTGGCCGCGTTCACGTCGCGGTCGTGAGTGACACCGCACTCACAGCAGATCCATTCTCTTATTCCAAGGCCCGCGATACCTTTCGGCCTCGAACCGGGCAGGCAGCCGCAATTCGAACAGGCTTGGGTGGTGTAGCGCTCGTCGACCACCTTGAAAACAATGCCTGCGTGTGCGCACTTGTATTCCAGAATCGTCTTCAACTGGCCCCAGCCGGCGTCGAGCACCGACTTGGCCATCCGGGTCTTCACGCGTTTCGTGGACGACACATCGCCCACGTGGATTTCGCCGTACTGGCTGACCAGTTTCCGGCTGAATTTGTGCAAGGCGTCCTGGCGGCGGTTGGTGATCTTGGCATGGATCGCCCTGGCGCGGACCTTCTTGCCGGTGCGTTGGGCAATGGCCAGCTTCGCTTCCAGGTCGCGGTAGAAGCGGCCGCTCTCCAACTTCGTGCCATCGCTGCAGGTCGCCACGTCCTTGAGGCCCAGGTCGATGCCGAGCGCCCCTTGCCCTGGCGAAAGCTCAGCCTCTATCTCCACGGCGACGTTGAAGTACCAGCGGCCCCGCGCATCCTCGCTGAAGCTGCCCGAGCGGAACCCGTACTGGCTCAGGCCGTGGCTGTCCCAGACCTTGAAGTAGTGCCCGTTGTGGTAGACCTGCCGGTTCTTCCAGCTTGCCGCTCCGGTGTTGACAGGAACCCAGCCGAGGGATCGACGGGCACCGCCCGACTTTCGCCAATTCAGCCGGACCTTCTTGAACTGCCCGCGCCGGGTGACGTACTCGGCAGCCACGCATTGCAAGGTGTGGCTGTGCAGACCGAGATCCTTGCCGGCGCCCTTGGTGTAGGGATGCATGTCATAGGCGGACAGAAAGACCCCGCGCTCGCGAATCGAGCGCTGGCTCGGTTCGTTCAGGTAATTCCAGACGAAGTTGACGCCGCGGGCCATCTGGCGCAGCAGCGGAGCATGCTTGTCTCGAACGCGAACGTGCAGGGTCTTGGTCTGCTTCATGCCGGCATTTTACCCGATGAAGGGACGGCTA
Organism: Azorhizophilus paspali; assembly: GCF_043587585.2. Classification (GTDB taxonomy): domain Bacteria; phylum Pseudomonadota; class Gammaproteobacteria; order Pseudomonadales; family Pseudomonadaceae; genus Azotobacter; species Azotobacter paspali. The sequence continues at coordinate 1,437,539 of NZ_CP171449.1, read as the reverse complement.
CGCCGTCCGCGCTATCCTTCCCCGCACTAAAAGTACGGGGTATGCCGCGCTTCTTGATCATCGCCCCCAGCCGGCATGTCGGCTGCCAAGCGAAAGCGCACGATTCCGAAGGCTTGAGCACGACTCCATCTTCGAACAGGCTCCTTGCCACTCATCACCTGGCAGCCGGAGCACCCATATGGACGCTAAATTTAATGCATCTGATTCGAATTCATATCCGAGACACAATACCCGGCACAGGGATGGGTCCTGGCGTCCCGGTCCCTGCTGTTCGCCGCCCGGCCGACAACCGCAGGCAATCCGGAGCCCTCATGTCGACATATACACCGTGCAGCTGGTGCGCGCTGGTCTTGATTCTGTCAACGGCATCCATCCAGCCGACCATGGCCACTCCGCAGGCCGAGGCGCGGGGATTCGCCGAAGAGGCCAGTGCCAACCTGATGCTACGCAATGGATACGTGTACCGTGACAACCAGGACGGCGTGCGCGACCAATCGCGCTGGGCCCAGGCGTTCATCGCCAATTTCGACTCCGGTTTCAGCCGCGGTCTTGTTGGCGTTGGCCTGAATGCCTTTGGCCTTTTCGCCATCCGGCTCGACACCGGCAAGAGTCGCGACGACGGCGATATCGCCTACTTTCCCACCGACAGCGACGGCGACACCGAAGAGGATCTGGGCGAACTCGGGATTGCCTTCAAACTGCGGATTTCTAATACGCTGCTGCAATACGGCGATCAGCTCCCCGCCCTGCCGGTGCTGTCCTACGACAGCTCCCGCCTGCTGCCGCAGACCTTCCGCGGCGTGCTGCTCAGCAGCGAGGAGATCGACGGCCTGACCCTGCACGCCGGGCGCTTCACGGCGCAGAACGACAACAACCACAGCGGCAGGGACGTTCCGGGACGGGAACTGGATTCGATCGAACTCGTCGGCGCCAGCTATGCCTTCAACGAGCGGTTGAGCGTTGCCCTGTACTTTTCCGATATCGAGAAGGTGGCCAGAAAGCGTTACGCCAATATCGCCTGGCAATTGCCGCTCGCCGAAGAAAACACCCTGGAGTTCGACTTCGATTTCTACCGGACCCGCTACGACCGGGACTATACCCGGACCGGCAAGGGCGAGGACAACAGCATCTGGAGCCTGATGGCCACCTATCATCGGGGGCCTCATGCCTTCATCCTCGCCTGGCAGCGCTCCATCGGCGGCTTCGAGAATTTCGACGAGGACGGCCAGCCGGTCACCCACGGCTACGACTTCGATTTCGGCGACGGCGGCGACGCCAATTACCTGGCCAATGCCTTCTATTCCGACTTCAACCGCAAGGACGAACGCTCCTGGCAGATCGGCTACGAACTGGACTTCGCCGATCTGGGCGTGCCGGGCCTGACCTGGAGAACCGCCTATGTCCATGGCAGCAAGATCGACACCGGCCGGGACGGCACGGCGAGCGAGCGGGAGTTCTACAACCAGCTCCAGTACGTGGTGCCGGAAGGCGTGGCCAAGGACCTGTCGATCAACCTGTACGGCTCGATCTACCGGGCCAGCCGCGACCTGAGCCAGGACCTGAACGAGATCTGGCTGTTCGTCGACTACCCGCTCGACTATCCCTGATCCCGGCTGCGGGCCCAGGCGCCACCGATGGCACCGGTCAGGCAGCCGGCGACCAACCCGGCGACGTGCGCGGCGTTGGCGATGGCGCCCAGCCCCAGAGCGGTGATCAGCCCGGACAGGCAAACCAGCAGCCAGACCAGCATCATCGTCATCACGCCCGGCGGCAGGCGATAGGCGGCGCCGGGCGCGAAGCGCTGGAAGATCCAGCAGTGGCCGAGCAGGCCGTAGAGCACGCCGGACAGGCCGCCGAACAACGCCGGACCACCGAACAGATACTGCGCGACGTTGGATGCCAAGCCGAACAGCAGGGTCAAAAACAGCAGCATCGAACCGCCTTGGCGGGCCTCGACGCGCCGTCCCAGCTCCCAATACCAGAGCCCGTTCATCGCCAGGTGCAGCCAGCCGAAGTGGATCAGCATCGGCGTCAGCAGGCGCCACCACTGGCCGGCGGCCAGAGTCTCGGACAACGGCACGAAATACAGGTAGTCGCCCCGGACATGGAACTCCTGGAAGGTCAGCCAGCCGACGGTGGCGAGGTTTTCCCCGAGCAGGGTCAGGGCCGCCACCAGCAGGGTCGCCAGCAGTATCAGGGAGGTCAGCGGGCTGTGGCGCAATTGTCGGAAAACACTGGAGGCGCGGCGTGGCGCGGCCGGGACGAGGCCCTGCGGATCGCCTTCGGGAAAGCGCGCATAGAGCAGACTCACCTCCTGGGCTAGACGGGGATCGGGCACCCAAAGCACTTGCTCGCCACCCTCCTCACTGACCCGGTAAGGTACGTCCAGGCGCCGCAACAGGCCGACGAAGCCGCTCAGATCGGTCCCCAGCGGCAGGCGCAAGACCTCAATTGCTGTATTCATGAGGGGCCTCCGGACGCTTTACCTCGACCCAGGCGAACTTGTCCGGATCGAGCCGGGTTTCCTGGTCCAGCCGGTAAGCCACCAGCTTGCCGAACATCACCGCACTGTAGTCGAGACACACCAGATTGGAACGGATCAACGACGGTTGCCCCTGACGCCAATAGTGGCCGACGAACAGCGGTGGCTGATCGGCATCGTAGAATGGCAACTCGGCCCGGTGAACGGAGGAGATCGGCATCTGCGCGACGGGTTCGGGCAAGGCATCCGGCTGGAAGACGATGTCGGCGTAGATCCGCGGTGCGTCCGCCCAGAACTTGCTGCGGAAGGTCTCGCGGGCGAAGCCGTCCCGGCCGGTCAGGGTCATGCCATGGGGCAGGCGCATATTGATGCCGCGCAGCAACCGCTCGAAGACTTGGTGGGCGAAGGTATCGGGCAAGGCGGAAGCCTTCAGGAAGGGCTCGTCGATCAGGCCGTCCGGGTACTGCCGACGCAGCGGCTCGATCAGGTTGGAATCCCAGCAGGCATGCACGACGCGGAAGCGGCCGGCGTCGATGAACAGCGGCAGCTCGTAGAACCAGTCGAGAAAGGCCTGCCAGTCGCCCGGCTGATCGGCGAACTGGGTCAGGGTTTCGTGGATCAGCCGCTCGTTGCGCACCGTGTGCTCACGCACGTAGCGCTGGCCGCTTTCCGGCGGTGCCTCGGTGGACCAGCCGAGCAGGTTGTATTCGTGGTTGCCCATGGCGCACAACGCCTGACCGGCCTCGACCATGTCGTGCACCAGATGCAGGGCCTCGCGAATGCGTGGGCCGCGATCGACGATATCGCCGACGAACAGCGCCATGCGCCACGGATGGCGCCACACGCCCCCCTGGCGCCGGTAGCCGAGGCGTTCGAGCAGGATCTCCAGGCTATGGCCGCAGCCATGCACGTCGCCGATCAGATCGTAACTGCGCAACGGATCGATCAGCATCAGCTTCCACCACCCAGACGACTGCCCCAGCCCAGCTTGGTGCGGCATACTTCGTAATAGTTGTGGTCCAGCGGATGGATCAACTGCAACCGCTGCGGCTTCTTGCTGATGGTGACGATATCGCCGGGCGAGCAGGTGAAATGGTCCTGCCCGTCGCAGGAGACCTGGGGATAGATATCCATCTTCGGCGATACCACGATCTTCAGCTCGCTGTTGCCGGCGACCACGATCGGCCGGCTCGACAGGGTGTGCGGATACATGGGCACGATGACGATGGCATCTAGCTTGGGATGCATGATCGGTCCGCCGGCCGACAGGGCGTAGGCGGTGGAACCGGTCGGTGTGGAGACGATTAGTCCGTCGGACTTCTGGCTGCAGACGAACTGCCCGTCGATGTAAAGCTCGAATTCGATCATCCGCGTCGACTTGCCCGGATGCAGCACCACATCGTTCAGTGCGTCGCCCTGGCCGATCGGCTCCAGCTTGCGGCGCACCTGGGTTTCGAGCAAAAAGCGGCTCTCCACGGTGTACTGGCCGTCGAGCACTTCGGCGATCCGGGTTTCCAACTCGTCGGGACGGATATCGGTGAGAAAGCCCAAGCTGCCGCGGTTGATGCCGAGCACTGGCACCTTGTAGCGGGCCAAGGCGCGCGCCGCGCCGAGCATGCTGCCGTCGCCGCCGACGACGACGACCATATCGCAGACCTCGCCCAACTGCTTGCGCGAGGACACCTGCAGGCCATGTCCGGGCAGAAGTTCGGCAATCCCCTGGTCAAGAATCACATGCAGGTGTCGATCGAGAAGAAACCTCTTCAGCCGGCGGATGGTATCCACCACCTGGGTACTACCCAGACGACCGATGATGCCAATATTGCGAAAGTGCTCCATGGGGCTCCTGCGGGGGCGGCGATTACAGGCGAGGGGCGATTATGCGGGAAAGCCGAACAACGCGGCAAACCACCCCCCGAGGGGGGCAGGCGGGGCCTTTCGGCGGCCTCGCCGACCTCCCCGCGCGCCTGCGCCGTTCACAGGTACGCGACCTGGCTTGGGCCTTGCTGTCGTCGCCGCTGATCGCCGTCACCGCCTGGCCGCAGCGCCATCCGCTGGCAGCGAGCCACTGGGCAAGCGAGCCGGCCCGCCTGGCCGACTGGCTGCGGACCCTGGATGCCTGCAGTGACCCGCTGAATGCCTGGCTGGCACGGCATCCGACGCGCCGCCTAGGTATCTACTACGAGCGGCTCTGGCAGTTCGCCCTGGAGCAGGCACCGGGCGTCCGCCTACTCGCCGCCAACCTGCCGATCCGGCATGGCAGCGATACCCTAGGCGAGCTGGACCTGCTGCTGCAGGATGCCGAGGGGACGCATCACCTGGAGCTGGCGGTCAAGCTCTACCTCGGCTCGGCAGACAATTCCGAACGGCATCCGGCCCGCTGGATCGGCCCTGGCCGGCATGACCGGCTCGACCACAAGCTGGAGCGGCTGGAGCGACATCAGTTGCCCCTGTCGAACGCCCCGCCGGCGCGGACGATTCTGGAGCGGCTCGGCCTCGCCGCTCCGCAAGCCGCCTGCTGGCTCGGAGGCTATCTGTTCTATCCCTGGCCGGATGGCTGTCCGGCTCCGGCCGGTGCCAATCCGGCACACCTGCGCGGATGCTGGGTGAGGCGACGCGACTGGCCGGAATTTCTCGCCGGCGCTCCCGCCGGCCGCTGGCAGCCCCTGCCCTATCACGCCTGGCTGGCGCCGGCCCGTTTCGAAAGCGTGGATCTCTGGCCCCGGGAAACCCTGCAGGCCTGGTATGCGGGACTGGACCCCGCCACACCGGCGCATCTGCTGGTCCGGCTGGAGGCCGACGGGGTTGGCGAATGGGTCGAGGCGGAACGGGTATTCCTGGTCGATGACCGTTGGCCGGCTCCGCTTTAGGATCTGTCTCGAGGTATTGGCGTCAGCCGCGCGCCCAACTCCCGCAGACACTCGGCCATCGCCCGCCGCCCCTGCAGCCCGCCGGTGTGCACGAAAACCAGCCGGCTGCCACGGGGAATGCCGCCCTGCGCGACCTGCTCGCGCAGAGCCAGCAGGGCCTTGCCGGTATAGACGGGGTCCAGGGGAATGCCACCTTCCCGCTCGCTGGCGAGGATGAAGCGCGCCAGCTCCGCATCGAGCCGGGCAAACCCACCGCGGCTGGCGTCCAGCAGACGGTAGCCGGCATCGGCCACTCTGGCTTCGGCGAGGATCGCCCGGACCCGTGGCGCCACGCCGTGGCTCGCCGGCACCGCCAGGGCGCCGTGTACCGGACGCGCCCCGGCTTCGGCGAGGACCAGACCAGCCAACGTGGTCCCAGTGCCGGCAGCCAGCCACCAACCGTGGTAATCGGCCCAGCCGAGCGAGCGCAACTGGAGCAATAGCATTTCCCGCAGAACCCTGCATCCCTGCGCGCCGGCGAGGCCACCGCCGCCCTCCGCCACTGGATGCAAATCGGCATAGCGATCGCGCCACGCATCCCAGAACCCCTGCTGGTGACGCGCCCGATAACCACCGTAGCCGAGCCAGTGCAGGCGCATGCCGAAGTCCCGCAGATCGCGCACGGTGGGCGTTTCCCTGGGCTCGCCACGCAGCAGCCCCACCGTGGGGAAGGAGAAGCGCCGTCCGGCCGCCGCCAGTGCATGCAGGTGATTGGAATGGGGACCGCCCAGGCTGATCAGCCCCCTTGCTCCTTGACGCGCGGCCGCTGCCAGATGAGGTGCCAGCTTGAACCACTTGTTGCCGGAAATCAGCGTATCAACCAGATCGAGCCGCAGTACGCCGACCTCGATACCGGCCGTGGCCAGCCAGCCGAGCGCTAGGGGCTGAAGCGGCGCCCAAGGCGCCCAGTGGATATCCAGCACGGGGTTCAACCGGCGTCGCACAGGCGGCTGCCCGACCTGTGCCGCGAACAGTGGTCGGATTCGCTCGCGACGAAGCGCCGGGGTCGCCAAGCCCTGCCTATCGGCAATACACAACGCTTGCCGCCGGAGGGCTCGCACTCGCAGAACGTTTGCTGCGGACGCCTTGAGCGATGGCGATGGCGCTTTTCGCCAGTCGAGCCTTTGGCCGCAGCACAAGCGGCGGGATTTTTCCGATAGCGAGCGGTGCCCTGCCGCGAAATGGCCGGGAGCCCCTCGGAACGGCAGGCTACGAACATCAACCCCAGACCGGCCAGTTCCTCCCCTTCCTTGCAGTACAGGGGGGTGTCAGCTTTCTTCCCATCGGCCAGAGCCGACAGACCGTCACCTCTTTCGAATACGGCTTCGAACTCCGGCAAGCGTATTTCCCGATAGACGCCCCACTCGCCGAAGAACGGCACGGCCTCGATCCTTTTCGGTGTTTTCCGCACGACTCAGGTCCCTTACCGTGTTTTTTCCGGCTCGCAGATAGGGTATCTCCGCCGGCTCACAAGATACGCCAAATCCGAGTAACAGAAGCCAGGCGCCACATGACACGATCGACAGTCGCTCGACTCGACGCCCGCGCCCGATGGCTGCAGGAAAGAAGAGCCAGAAATGGCCTTCCGGCATAGTATCGCCTTCCCGCCTTCACAGACATCGATCAATGGCTTGGCATTTCCGGCATCTCCCCCTACGTTGAACGGATTTTTCCGTCCCGCCTCCGATCATGCGCAAATTTCAGCTCGTTCCGCTCCTGCTGACTCTCGTCGTTCTTCTCGGCCTCTATGCGAGTTGGTGCGCGCCACGCTCGGGCGGACATTACCTGGCCGACCTGCGCAGCACGCTCATCCACGAAGAGGGAATGGTGGAAACCAGGGCCAACCTGCTGATCGTGCGCCCCGAGCTGTTTCCCAGCGACTACCGGAGCCCCGGCCATCTGCGCCTGAAGCTCGCCGCCATTCTGGACCGGGCGCGGGACAAGAACCTGCTCAACGAACGCAGCGTGGTCGCCCTGCCCGACCAGATCGGCACTTGGTTGCTACTCGGCGGCGAGCGAAACGAGCTTTACGGTGCCCGGAGCCTTCCCGAAGCGCAGGCATGGCTGCTTTTGGACAATCCGCGCCACTTGGCCCAGGCCTGGCTGCAGAGCGAGGGTTTCCCCGGACTGGGAGAAACCCTGCTGCGTATGAAGGCGAACGAAATGGCCCGTGACTATCAGCAGTTGTTCGGTTCCCTGGCCAGGGAATACCGCATCACCCTGCTAGCCGGCTCTCTGCTCCTGCCCGAACCGCATGTGGAGAACGGCGTACTGCATACGGGCAAAGGGCGGCTTTATAACGTCGCGCCGGTCTTCGGTCCGGATGGCAACCTGCTCGGCGTACCTCAGATACAAGCCTGTGCGGCAAGGGGCGCCGGAGCGGTCACGGTTCAGGAAGTTCACACAAAAGACATGCAGGTGCTGGTCAGCCGAGAGGGATGCCGCTCACCCAGTCTGGTGAAGTTGGCCGGCATGCGGAACGGGATAGCACTCTTCCTCCGGGGCCGCCTGTGGCCGCTCGAGGACCTGACGGACTGCTGCAAAGCATCGGCTTTCGGCCCAGAAAGTCTGGGGTCCGGCAGCCATCTGCTGAGCACCCAGCGCGTATCATCGCCCGCCTTCGCGGAGCTTCCGGCAGAGAACCGCTGACAGCACACTCACATTTCCGTGGCGTCTTCCGCCGGCTCCGCAGGATCCTGCTCGGCAGCGCGGAATTCGAGAAGTTCCTCTTGATAGTCATCCATGGAAAAGCTCCTGATCGACTGGTTATTTGGAAAGACGACAGACAAAGTCCATGCCAAAGAAGCCTAGACGAATCGGATGACCATAAAATTAAAATGCGGTTCAACGAAAAAACCTCCAGGCATCGCTGCCTGGAGGCTTTCATGTATGGCGCAGCGGACGGGACTCGAACCCGCGACCCCCGGCGTGACAGGCCGGTATTCTAACCGACTGAACTACCGCTGCGCGTCGGTCGGACTTACGTCCGTTCTTGCTTGAAACCTCTGGTGGCTGATGACGGGATCGAACCGCCGACCCCCTGCGTGTGATGCAGGTGCTCTCCCAGCTGAGCTAATCAGCCATCGCCTTGCGAGGTGGCGCGCAATTTACCCACGAATCGAAGCTAAGTCAACAGCCAGCCTGATTTTTTCTTCGATGGAGCGAAGCGGAAAATGCCGGAATGAGGCGAGTCGGCTCCAGCAGACGCCTTGGCAAAACGCAACGATGCAACATGACGAGACAGCACCGAAACGGCGCATCAATCCAGATAAATCATCTTGCGCGTCATGCCACCATCGACGATGAATTCCTGGCCGGTCACGAAGCCGGCACGGTCCGACAACAACCAGGCGACTAGAGCCGCCACATCCTCGACCATTCCCACGCGACCGGCCGGATGCTGGGCATGACTCCGGGCGGAAAGCCGTGCCTGCTGACGCTCGCCGAGGCTGCGCGAGTCGATCCAGCCGGGACTAACGGCATTCACCCGGACATCGGGTCCGAGACTGACCGCCAGCGCGTGCGTGAGTCCCAGCAAGCCACTCTTGCTGGCTGCGTAGGCCTCGGAATTCGGTTCGGACTGGTGCGCGCGAGTCGAGGCGATGTTGACTACGGCGCCGCGATGCGCTTGCAAGTAGGGCGAGCAGTGCTTGGCCAGCAGCAGCGGCCCGGTCAGATTCACGCCCAACACCTGATTCCAGTAGCCGAGCTTCAACTCGGTCAGCGGGCTATTGTAAGGATCGGCCAGCGCGGCATTGCAAACCAGGGCATCGAGGCGGCCGAATTGGCCGAGTACCTCGGCCACGCCCATCGCCACCTGATTTTCCTGAGCGACATCCATTGCGACGAAGCAGGCATTGCTGCCCAGAGCCTTGGCCACCTTGGAACCACGTTTGCGGTCGATATCGGCAAGTACCACCTGCCAGCCCTCGGCGATCAGCCAGGCAACGATGCCGAGCCCGATGCCGCGCACGGCTCCGGTAACCAGGGCGACTTTGCCGTTGGTCTGCTGCTTGCTGGGCTCAAGGGTCAGGTCGATCACAGTGCGGACAATCCTCGGGCAAGATCGGCCTTGATGTCTTCGATGTCCTCCAGGCCGACCGCTACGCGGATCAGGCTGTCGCTGATCCCGGCCGCCGCCCGCGCCTCCGGGGTCAGGCGTCCGTGAGAAGTGGTGGCCGGATGGGCGATGGTGGTTTTGGTATCGCCCAGGTTGGTGGTGATGGAGATCATCCGGGTATTGTCGATGACCCGCCAGGCGGCCGCCTTGTCGCCCCGGACCTCGAAGCTGACCACCGCGCCGAAATCACTCTGCTGGCGCCTGGCCAACTCGTGCTGCGGATGGCTGGACAGACCGGCGTAATAGACCCTGGCCACTTGGGGCTGCTGCTCCAGCCACTCGGCCAGCGCCTGGGCACTGGCACAATGCGCCTGCATACGCACACGGAGGGTTTCCAACCCCTTGAGGAACAGCCAGGCATTGAAGGGGCTGAGCGTCGGGCCGGCGGTACGCAGGAAGCCGACCACCTCCTGCATCAGCTTGGCGCTACCGGCCACCACACCGCCGAGGCAACGCCCCTGGCCATCGATGTACTTGGTTGCCGAATGGATGACGATATCGGCGCCGAGCGCCAACGGCTTCTGCAACGCCGGCGTGCAGAAGCAGTTGTCCACCGCCAACAGAGCGCCACGGGCATGGGCGACGTCGGCCAGCGCGGCGATGTCCACCAACTCGGCCAGGGGGTTGGATGGAGACTCGACGACGAACAGCCGAGTGTTCGGCTTGCAGGCGGCGGCCCAGGCTTCCAGATCCGCCAGGGGCGGATAGTCGACCTCGATGCCGAAACGCTTGAAATACTTATCGAACAGGCTGATGGTCGAACCGAATACGCTGCGCGACACCAGCACATGGTCGCCGGCGCTGCACAGGCTCATCACCATCGCCAGGATGGCGCCCATGCCGGAAGCCGCGGCAACCGCCTGCTCAGCCCCTTCGAGGGCGGCGATGCGCTCCTCGAAAGTACGCACCGTGGGATTTGTGTAGCGGGAGTAAACGTTGCCGGGCTGCTCGCCGGCAAAGCGGGCGGCGGCATCGGCAGCGCTGCGGAACACGTAGCTGGAGGTCATGAACAGGGCCTCGCCGTGCTCGCCCTCGGGAGTGCGCCGCTGACCGGCCCGCACCGCCAGGGTATCGAAGCCGGCACCCTCCAGGTCGCTGTCCAGCCGCCCGGCATCCCACTCGATCGTCATAGCCTTTCCTTCCTTCGCATGAGGGCGGCGATACCGCCCGGAATCTCGAACCTTCTCACCTGCCGCTAGTTGTTGTACAGGTCGATGATGGCGCTGACCGCGGTGCTGCGGGCCTTGCTGGCATCGTTGCGGGCTTTCTCGATGCGATCCAGGTGAGCCTCGTCGATATCGCCGGTGACGTATTTGCCATCGAAGACGGCGCAGTCGAAATTGTCGATCTTCACCTTGCCGCCGCCCACCGCATCAATCAGGTCGGACAGGTCCTGATAGACTAGCCAGTCGGCGCCGATCAGTTCGGCCACCTCCTCGGTGCTGCGGCCATGCGCGATCAGCTCATGGGCGCTAGGCATGTCGATACCATAGACATTGGGATAACGCACCGCCGGCGCCGCCGAGCAAAAATAGACCTTCTTGGCGCCGGCCTCGCGGGCCATCTGGATGATCTGCTTGCAGGTGGTGCCGCGCACGATGGAGTCGTCCACCAACATGACGTTCTTGCCGCGGAACTCGAGATCGATGGCATTGAGCTTCTGGCGCACCGACTTCTTGCGCGCCGCCTGTCCCGGCATGATGAAGGTACGGCCGATATAGCGGTTCTTGACGAAGCCCTCGCGGAACTTCACGCCCAGATGGTTGGCCAGCTCCAGAGCCGAAGTACGACTGGTGTCGGGAATCGGGATGATCACGTCGATGTCGTGCTCGGGCCGTTCGCGGCGGATCTTCTCGGCCAGCTTCTCGCCCATGCGCAGCCGTGCCTTGTAGATCGACACGCCGTCCATGAAGGAGTCGGAACGCGCCAGGTAGACATGCTCGAAGATACACGGCGAATACTTCGGGCTTTCCGCGCACTGGCGAGTGAACAGCTTGCCGTGCTCGGTGATGTAAACCGCCTCGCCCGGCGCCAAATCGCGGATCAGGCTGAAGCCAAGCACGTCGAGGGCGACGCTTTCCGAGGCGATCATGTACTCCACCCCTTCGTCGGTCTGGCGCTGGCCGAAGACGATGGGACGGATCGCATTGGGATCGCGGAACCCGACGATGCCGTAGCCGGTGATCATCGCCACCACGGCATAGCCACCCCGGCAACGGCGATGCACGCCGGAAACCGCGGCGAACACGTCCTCCTCCGTCGGCTGCAGCTTGCCGCGCACCGCCAGTTCATGGGCGAAGACGTTGAGCAGCACTTCCGAATCGGAGCTGGTATTCACATGGCGCAGGTCGGACTCGTAGATCTCCCGGGACAACTGGTCGACGTTGGTCAGGTTGCCGTTGTGCGCCAGGGTGATCCCGTAGGGCGAGTTGACGTAGAACGGCTGGGCCTCGGCCGAACTGGAACTGCCGGCCGTGGGATAGCGCACATGACCGATGCCCATATGACCGACCAGGCGCTGCATGTGCCGCTGCTGGAACACATCGCGCACCAGGCCGTTGTCCTTGCGCAGGAACAACCGTCCCTCATAACAGGTGACGATACCGGCAGCGTCCTGGCCCCGATGCTGAAGGACGGTAAGCGCGTCGTACAGCGCTTGATTGACGTTGGACTTACCGACAATACCGACGATGCCACACATGTGACGCAACCCCTGCTAGTAGTTCAGGCTAATTCCGGGCGCCCGCCGGAGGCCGGCCCCTCTGTCTCTCGGAGGCTCAGCGCGGCACGCTTATCCCGCTGGCGAACCATTGGCTGGAAAATCCCAGAATGAGATTTTTCGACCAGTCGGCGACTATCAGAAAGTGCGGCAGCAGGACCGAGTTTTGCCACCAGGCATCTTGCTGCACGGGCGCCAGACTGAGCAGGCCGACCAGCAATATCACCAGCAGCCCGCCCCGGGCGGCACCGAAAACCATGCCGAGCACGCGATCCGTACCGGACAGGCCGGTGACGCGCACCAGTTCGCCGATGAGGAAGTTGACCAACGCACCGACCAGCAAGGTCGCCACGAAAAGAATCGCACAAGCGGCCATGACCTGCAGCGAGGGGGTGGCAACGTAGCTGACCAGATGCTGCGAAAGCGCTCCACCGAACATCCAGGCAATGACGCCGGCGACGATCCAGGTGACCAGCGACAGGGCTTCCTTGACGAAACCCCGTGTCAAGCTGATCAGGCTGGAAACGGCGACGATCGCGATGATCGCCCAATCGACCCAGGTGAATGCCACGGCTCAACCCATGAATGGAAAAGGCCCTGCATTCTAGCAGAGCCCCTTCCATTCGAGTAAGAACCTGACCCCATCGGCCGTCTGGCCCCGGACGCCCGCAGCCCAGCCAATGGAGACGGAGTCAGCCGCGCTCGGGCTGGAAACGCACGACAAAGCCACTGAGACTGTGCTGCCGCTTGAGCTGGTCGCGCAGACGGTTGGCTTCGCTCCGCTCGGCGACCGGCCCGACGTAGATCCGGTTCATCCCATCAACATGGCGGATATAGGCGTTGTAACCCTGACCGCGCAGGGTCTTCTGCAAGGCCTGGGCATTGGCGGTGTTGGACAGGCTGGCCAATTGGATCGACCAAGCGACGGGCAGGCTGTTGGCATCCAGGCGGCTTGCCTCGGTCGCATTGGCTTGCGCTGGCGGCGGAGTCGGCGCGGAAGCGGCAGCCTGAGGCTTGGCCGGCGCATTGGCGGAAACGGCCGGAGCAGCCGGGGCTGTGGCCGCCGGGGGAGTGCTCGGTACGGATGCTGCTGGTGTGCCAGCCACCACCGGAACGGACTGCGGCTCCTCCGGCAGAACCACCGGCTCCGGAACCGCAACCGGCTCCAGTTCGACTTTCGGCGCCGGCGGGGCCTCTGGCATGGGTGGCGCCTCGACCACCACTTGCCGCACCTCGTCCTCACGAGTGAACAGCATCGGCAGGAAGATCACCGCCAGTGCCAGCATTACCAAGGCACCGATTATCCGCTGCTTGAGCCTCTTATCCAGCCAGGCCATCCCCTTTCTCCTCTTGCTGGCTCAACCACTCGAGCGCCTCGGCCACACAGTAAAAAGAACCGAATACCAGAATTTCATCACCCTCGACGGCCCGCTGGCACTGCACCCGCAGCGCCTCGGCGACATCGACGCACACCGCAACCGACGCTCCGCGCTCGCGCAGGGTGGCTGCCAGCTCCTCGGCCGGAAGGCTTCGCGGCGTCGGCAGCGGTGCTACCGCCCAATGCCGGACCTGTGGCAGCAGAGGCTCCAGCACGCTGGGCAGATCCTTGTCGGCGAGCAGGCCGAAAACCGCCAGGCGCAGCCCTACAGGCGGACGGGCGGCAAGGCGCCGGGCCAGATAGGCTGCGGCATGGGGATTGTGTCCGACGTCCAGCAGGAACGACAGACGCCGGCCCTGCCAGCGAATCCGGCGCCGTTCGAGACGGCCGCCCAGGCGCGTAGTGCCCAGCGCCCGCGCAATGGACCCGGCTTCCCAGGGCAGACCGGACAGGGCATGGACCTGCAACGCCAGCGCCGCGCTCTCGACCGGCAGGTCGAGCAGTGGCAACCCATCCAGTTCGAGCCGCTCGCCCCTGGCGCCGCAACCGCGCCAGCTCCAGGCGCCCTCGCCGGAAATCAGCTCATAATCCGGCCCCCGTCTGTAAAGCGGCGCGTCCAAAGAAGCGGCCTGCTCCAGTAGAGGCATCGGCGGATCAGGGTCGCCGCAAACAACCGGCCGGCCGGCACGGAAGACTCCAGCCTTCTCGAAAGCCACCGAGTCGCGAGTATCGCCCAGCCACTCGGCATGATCCAGGGCGATGCTGGTAACCACGGCCACGTCGGCATCGACCAGATTGACCGCATCCAGCCGCCCTCCCAGGCCTACCTCCAGCACGGCGGCGTCCAGCCCGGCCCGCTCGAACAACCAGAAAGCGGCAAGGGTGCCCATCTCGAAATAGGTCAGGGTGATCCCGCCGCGCGCTGCCTCCACCGCGGCAAAGGCCTGGCACAAGCCGGCGTCGTCGACCTCGCCGCCATCGATCCGCACGCGCTCGTTGTAACGCAGCAGATGGGGAGAACTGTAGACACCGACCCTGAGCCCCTGTGCCCCCATCAGCGCAGCGAGAAACGCACAGGTGGAGCCCTTGCCGTTGGTCCCGGTGACAGTCACCACCCGTGGCGCCGGTCGCCCCAGGCCCAACCGGCGCGCCACCTCGCGCGAGCGCTCCAGCCCCATGTCGATGGACACGGGATGCAAGCGCTCGAGATAGGCGAGCCAGTCGGCAAGGCTACGTTCGATCATGCCGTGACATTATCCATGACTATGTCGATCTCGGTCGCGGAGTCCTCTTCCGTCTCGGGAGTCGTGTCCACGTGATCGCGCCAATGCGTCAATTGAGCGAGCAGACGAGCCAGGCGCGGACGCAACTGCTGGCGTGGAACGATCAGGTCGATGGCGCCATGCTCCAGCAGGAACTCGCTGCGCTGGAAGCCCTCGGGCAGCTTCTCGCGCACGGTCTGCTCGATCACCCGCGGACCGGCGAAGCCGATCAGCGCCTGGGGTTCCGCGACTATGACATCGCCGAGCATGGCTAGGCTGGCGGAAACGCCACCATAGACGGGATCGGTCAGCACCGAGACGAACGGGATACCCTCTTCGCGCAAACGCGCCAGGACTGCCGACGTCTTGGCCATCTGCATCAGGGAGATCAGCGCCTCCTGCATGCGTGCCCCGCCGGACGCCGCGAAGCAGATGAAGGGACAACGCCGCTCGAGGGCCACATTGGTCGCCTGCACGAAGCGCTCGCCGACAACCGCCCCCATGGAGCCGCCCATGAAGGAGAACTCGAAGGCACAGGCAACTACCGGCATGCCCTGCAGGGTACCGCTCATGGAAATCAGTGCGTCCTTCTCACCGGTCTGCTTCTGCGCCGTAGCAAGGCGATCCTTGTACTTTTTGCTGTCGCGGAACTTCAAGCGGTCCACCGGCTCCAGTTCCGCGCCGATTTCCTCGCGCCCCTCGGCATCGAAAAAGATGTTCAGCCGAGTGCGCGCACCGATGCGCATGTGGTGATCACACTTGGGGCAAACCTCCAGGGTCTTTTCCAGCTCGGGTTTGTACAGCACCGCGTCACAGGACGGACACTTGTGCCAGAGGCCTTCCGGTACCGAGCTTTTCCGCACCTCGGAACGCATGATCGAGGGGATCAGCTTGTCTACCAACCAGTTGCTCATGCTTTATGTTCTCCGCAGCTTTGGGGACCCGACGCACGGCGCCCCATGGCCCCACGCCCGTTTTAAGCAAATTCACGAATATATCCGCCTGCCGGTGGGGTCCGGAGCCTGGCGATCTTCCGCCCAGCCGAACGCCACTGCCGCACCAACCAGCGGTTACCTGAGCGACGAGCACCGGATGGTGCCGTCATGAACAGCAAGCAGAGCCGATATGCAGCGAAAGGCAGTCTCGCGGCAGCGGCAGCTTACTAATGGACGGTGCCGAATCGTTCACCGTCACATGGCAGCGCACGACATCTTCTCCACGCAACCCGAGCAGCACAGCCCCTGCCCTTCAGGCGTTGCGCACCTCGCGGATGAAGGCGCGAACCTTCTCCGCATCCTTCACGCCTTTCTCCGCCTCGACACCGCCACTGACGTCCACCGCATAGGGAGAGACCCGGGCGATCGCGACACGCACGTTCCGTACGCTCAGCCCACCGGCCAGAATCACCGGCTTGGGCAGGCCCCGCGGCACCATTGACCAGTCAAAGGATTCGCCGGTTCCTCCCGGCATTCCGGGAACATAGGCATCCAGAAGAATGCCGCTGGCATTGCAGTACTCCAGGCAGCGGGCGGCTATGTCCTCTCCAGGACGGACTCTCAATGCCTTGATGTAGGGGCGACCATGTCCCTCGCAATCGGCAGGCGTTTCATCGCCATGAAATTGCAGAAGATCCAGTGGCAACTCGTCAAGAATTCCGCCGACTTCGCCACGAGTGGCATTGACGAAAAGCCCGACCGAGGTCACGAACGGAGGCAAGGCAGCGACGATCGCCTTCGCCTGCAGCAACGTCACGGCCCGCGGGCTTTTCGGATAGAACACCAGGCCGATGGCGTCGACGCCCGCTTCGGCGGCCACGAGAGCATCCTCGACCCGGGTAATCCCACAAATTTTGCTGCGAACGGCTGCCAATTTGTCTACACCCCGGAAAAGGCTTCAAATGGTAACAAAAGAAGCATCCGCTGCAAGCCTGATCGTCCTCCCGCGCAGGGCAATCGCATGAAATGTCTTTCCGATACCGGACTGGAAAGATTGTGTGCCTGGTCGTTCCGGCGTGGTCTTCAAATCCGGTGCATCGGCTGCTTGCCGAGGGGCTGGATACTTCCTGTTTCGGCCCCCCGGCCGAAACGGGGACTGTCTGGCTACTCGGCAAGCAGCCATGCCAAGGATCACACAATCTTTCCAGTTTGGTATCAGGCGAGCGCTTCATGCGATTGCCTTGTCCTCCGGCGATGGGGGTCAACCTAGCCGGCAATCCGGTAGGCCCGACAGAAAGTGCGGCCCCAGGTAGCGCTGCGGCAGCTCGAACTCCTGCGGATAATCGACCTGCACCAGATACAAGCCATAGGGATGCGCCGTCACTCCGCCCTTGCGACGCTGGCGGCCCTCCAGCACTTCGCGCGCCCATTCGACGGGACGCTCGCCCGCCCCTATGGTCATCAGCACGCCGGCGATGTTGCGCACCATGTGATGCAGAAAAGCATTGGCCCGAATGTCCAGCACGATCAAACGACCGTGCCGGATCAGTTGAAGATGATGAACCGTCTTGATCGGCGACTTGGCCTGGCACTGGCTGGCGCGAAAGGCACTGAAATCATGGCAGCCAACCAGCGGCCGAGCAGCCTGGCGCATACGCTCGATATCGAGCGGCCGGTGGTTCCAGGTGACCTCCTCGGCCATGTGTGCCGGGCGGATCGGGTCGTTGTAGATGACATAACGGTAACGCCGGGCCGTCGCACTGAAGCGCGCATGGAAATGCGCCGGCATTTCCCGGGCCCAGGCCACACTGATGTCCGCAGGCAGGTTCATGTTGGCCCCCATGGTCCAGGCATGCATGCTGCGCTCGATCGGGGTATCGAAATGCACCACCTGACCGCTGGCATGCACCAAAGCATCGGTGCGTCCCGCGCACACCACGCTCAATGGAGCGCCGCCAGCGACCCTGGACAGGGCTGATTCCAGCGCCGCCTGGATCGAGGCCACCCTGGGGTTCTGACGCTGGAAACCATGGTAACGGGCGCCCCGATACTCAAGTCCTAGGGCCACCCTGCAAAAGCCAGCGGCAGCTACTTCGGCTGCCGCGGTCGACACGTTTTCTTCGCTCATCGATCAGATCAGGCGGGAGGACATTTCACGCGCCTCCTGCCGCTGAACTTCATTCCCTTCGTTCAATACTTCCTCGAGGATGTCGCGGGCGCCTTTGGTATCGCCCATGTCGATATAGGCGCGAGCCAGATCCAGCTTGGTGGCGGTTTCGTCCGCATCGGCCAGGAAATCGAAATCCTCGCTCTCCACCGGATCACCTTGCGAACGAACCGCCGGCCGCGTATCGCCCTCGCCCAGCTCGGTGGCCAGTCGCTTGAGCTCGACATCCAGCTCATCCAGTTGGGCCACCAGGTCGGACCTCCCCTGGTCCTTCGATGCACCATCGCTCGATGGCAACTCGAATCCCGAAGCCTTCGGAGTGGGGGCGATGGAGAAATCGTCGTCCACGGGCAGCTCGAAGCCGTCGAACAGTCCCTCGTCGAGAAGAAACGCCTCCTCCGGGGAAAACGTCTCGCCCAATGCAGCGACGGGAAGCTCGGGGGCGCCCGGGTCGAGCGCGGGGAACGCTTTGTCCCCGGTTGCGGGTCCGGTCAGCGGTAGCGGAGCCAAGGAGATACCCTCCGAATCTTCGTCCAATTCAAAATCGATAGCCTCATCGGGAAGGTCCAGGTCGAAGGAGAAATCCTCGATCAAAGGCTCCTCCACAGGCGACGCCAACCGCGGCGCTCCGTCCCGCGTCAGGTCGCCCGGAGTCGATGTAGCAGCGTCCTGGGCGGAATGCTGGAGATCCCTTTCCAGCTCGGCCTCCAGATCATCCAGCTTCAGGCCAATGTCGGCTGCAAGAAGTTGGGGCGGCTCGGACTCTTCCGCCAGCGAAGGCCGCTCCTGCGCCTCTTCGGACGACTCCGGTCCGCTTGCCAGGGCGGAACCTGCCAGAGCGATGGTGGCGAAACCGGCCATGGCCGGATACTTCATCTTCAGGTGATCGACCTGTGACTGGGCGCCAGCGGTTTCGCGCAGCGCCCGCTCCTGACGGGCGAACCCCTCATGATCGCCGAGCTCGGCACGGACCTCCATCAGCTTCAGGCGCAGGTCGCTGCGCCTGGGCTCGGCGGCGCAGGCAGTCTCCAGCGACTCGGCAGCCTCCTTGAAGCGGCCGCAGGCAATATGCTCTTCGGCTTCAGTCACCGCATCCCGCTTCGGCCCTGCCCCGGAGAACCCGTTCAACAGGATGGGCTCGACGGGCAGCCGCGACAAGCCGGCATCCAGCCGGGTATCGGTCATGCCGCCCTCGTCATCTTGATCCTGAAGGTCGGTCTTCTTCGCCGCACGTCGACGGGTCACCAGCAAGCCCAGCAGCAGCGCGGCGGCGGCACCGCCGCCCAGTGACGGAAGCAGCAGCGGATTGCTCAGAATGGAGTCGACCAGAGCGGTCGGCCCCGATGCGACTGTCGACTGCGGCGGCCGGGGAGCCGCCGGCTCGGTCGGTGCGGGCTGCTGCGAGGTATCGGCGGCCGGTTCGGCCACTGGCGGCCCGGAGGGCGCGACGACAGCGGAGGGCGGGACAGGAACGGCGGAGACGGCTTCGGACTGCTCGGGGACGACGACCGGCGGCACGGCGGGCACAGATGCCTCCACGTCGGAGGATGTAACCGCCATTTGTGCGGGAACGTCGCTCGCGGACTCCGCTTGGCCGGCTACCGGTGCGTCGACGGCAGCGGATTGCTCCTGCACCGGATTGCCGGCGGCCGGATCGGCAAAAGCGCCTCCACCAGCGTCGTCCGATTGCGCCAGGTTCGCCTGCAGCTTAGCCAATTGCTCGTCCTTGAGAGCGATCAGGCGCTGCAACTTGTCCAATTGGCTCTGCAGATCATTCATGCGGCTCTTCAGCTCGGCATTTTCGCGCTGGGTCGCATCGAGATTTTCCTTGGCCACTGCTAGCTTGTCGGCAGCCGCCTTGCTATCCGCCCCCAGGTCGCTACCGGCAGTCGCCTTGCCACCATCGGCAGCGACCAGGCGCAGGCTATCGCCGCTCTCCACGCGCGCCGGCGCCGCGCCGGCCTCGGTACGATGGGTCGCATCCAACTGCCGGGCGGAAGCGACGGCTGGGCGGGCACGATGCTCGCGCCAAGCCGCGTTCTGCGCGGCGACCTCGGCCAGCGCCTCGCTTGCCGAGCGGCGACCGATCTGCGCCTCGTCCGGCAGGCGCAAAACCTGCCCTCTCGCCAGACGATTGATGTTGCCATCGAGAAAGGCCTGCGGATTCAGATCCTGGATCGCCAGCATGGTCTGATGGATGGTGCCCGAGGTCCTCACGCGCTCGGCGACCTCCCACAAGGTGTCGTTGGCGACAGTCCGGTATTTCCTGGCCGCTGCGCTGGTGACCTCCTGACGCGCAGCGCTCGGCCGGGGCGCCGCAGCCACCGCCGGAGCACGCGGGACGGCACCGGAGCGCTGTTCGGGCAAGGTTTTCTGCGCGGCGGACATGGCCGTCTGCGACGAATACAGCGGCGGATCGAGCAGCAGCGTATATTCGCGCAACAACCGGCCATTGGGCCAAAGCACTTCCACCAGGAAATTCAGATAAGGCTCGCGCACCGGTTTGGTCGAGGTCACCCGAATGACACGCTTGCCGTTAGGCCCGATTATTGGCGTGAACTTCAGGTCGTTCAGAAAGTGTTGTCGATCAACCCCCGCCTTATCGAACGCATCGGGAGAGGCAAGGGCCGAGGCGATTTCCTCCACACCGACATCGCGCGCCTCCAGCAGCTCGATTTCAGCAACCAGAGGCTGATTCAGCGCGGAACGCAGGGTCACCTCTCCAAGGCCCAATGCATGGGCCATGCCCGAAGACAGCACCGAGGCCGCTGCGATTGCCAGTGCCAGTTTGCGAACCCGAACCATAACGCATCCCTTGAGTGATTTCTCGAGCGGAAAAAGAAATCTGAAAGCTGATACCCGCACACTCTGTCGCCCCCGGAGCACGCCAGCCGCTCCCGGTCGAGCCACGCGATCATAAGTCTTTGAATTTTAGCCAGTATCTTTTAGTGACCTTGTCTTATCAATAACTCGGCCAGTTGCACGGCATTGAGTGCGGAACCTTTCCGAACGTTATCTAACGCAATCCACAAATCGAGCTCGCACGCATCGTCCACGCCGGTGCGTACTCGACCGACGTAAGCCACATCCTGCCCGACTGCGTTGCCGATCACCGTCGGACAATCATCCGGCTCGATCAGTTCAAGGCCCGGCGCCCGCCCCAGGGCAGCTCGCACGGCCGATGGATCGATCGCCTGCGACGCTTGAACGGCGAGACTCAGGCTGTCGCCGAAGAATACCGGGGCCATCAGGCAGGTAATGGAAATCTTTAATTCGGGAGCGTCCAAGACCTGCCTCGACTCCTCGACCAGACGTCTTTCCAGCCCAGTGTGTCCCGCTGTGTCGCTCTCCCCGACCCGTCCCAACAGATTGAAGGCGATCTGCTGATCGAAGAAGCGGGGCTCGGGCGGACGCCCGTTAAGCAATTCAGTCGTCTGCCTAGCCAATTCCGCCACCCCTTCACGGCCCAGGCTGGATATCGGCAGACAAGCCGTCACCCCCAGGTGCCGCCACCGCACGAGTGGACGCAACGGAGCCAGCGCCAAGGCCAGGGCGACCACCTGGGAGGCGGGACTGGTCACCTGGCAGGGAGTCTCGAGTTTCTCCAGCACCTGAGGATTGACCTCCGCCACCACCCGCGGCGCCTGCTGCAGCGGCAGAGCGCCGCTTAGGTCGACCAGCATGCAGCCAGCGGTCCTGGCCTGCGAAGCATATTGGCGGGTCACGGCCTGGCCGGCGGCGAAGAAGACCAGGCGCACCTGAGCGAAATCGAACGCTTCGATGCTCCTGACCCGCAGGTTGCGCCCCTTGAAGGACACCGACTTGCCTGCCGAGGCCGGACTGGCCAGCAGGTGCAACTGGCCGACCGGGAAATCGCGCTCTTCGAGTATCTCGACGATCGCTGCCCCCACGGTACCGGTGGCACCCACTATGGCTATATCGATGGCTGGACTCATGAGTGAGGAGTCTCCTGAAACGAAAGCACGCCCGGGAGTGGGTCGGCAAGGAAAACAGGCGGATAACGGCCCGTGGCAAGGCAGTCGGGGCGCCATAATGCAGAGCGCCGCGGTAGTGCCGCGGCGCTCTACGTCCATCGTGAAAACAGGAAGGCCGTCAACGCTCCAACAGGATACGCAGCATGCGCCGCAGCGGCTCGGCCGCCCCCCACAGCAACTGATCGCCGACAGTGAAGGCGCCGAGGTACTGCGAGCCCATGTTGAGCTTGCGCAGACGTCCGACCGGGACCGTCAGAGTGCCGGTGATCGCCGCCGGGCTCAGCTCCTGCATGCTGGCCTCGCGGTGGTTCGGCACCAGCTTCACCCAGGGGTTGTGTTGGCTGATCAGCCCCTCAATATCGGCGATCGGCACATCCTTGTTCAGCTTGATGGTCAGGGCCTGGCTATGGCAGCGCATGGCACCGACACGCACGCAGATGCCGTCGACCGGGATCGGGTTCTTGATACGACCGAGGATCTTGTTGGTCTCGGCCTGCCCTTTCCACTCCTCGCGGCTCTGGCCGTTGGGCAGCTCCTTGTCGATGTAGGGGATCAGGCTGCCGGCTAGCGGTACGCCGAAATGATCCACCGGGAACTCGGCGCTGCGCTGGGTTTCGGCGACCTTGCGATCGATTTCGAGAATGGCGCTGGCCGGATCGGCCAGTTCGGCGGCCACCGCCGCATTGATCGTGCCCATCTGGCGGATCAGTTCGCGCATGTTCTGCGCGCCGGCGCCGGAAGCGGCCTGATAGGTCATGGCGCTCATCCAGTCGACCAGACCGGTCTCGTAGAGACCGCCCAGGGCCATGAGCATCAAGCTGACGGTGCAGTTGCCACCGATGTAGTTCTTGACCCCGGCGTCCAGGGACTGGTCGATCACCCGGCGGTTGACCGGGTCCAAGACTATGACCGCATCGTCGGCCATGCGCAGGCTGGAGGCCGCATCGATCCAGTAGCCCTGCCAGCCGGCTTCGCGCAGTTTGGGAAAGACTTCGCTGGTGTAGTCGCCGCCTTGGCAGGTGATGATCGCGTCGAGGCTCTTCAGCTCCTCGATGCTGTAGGCATCCTTCAACGGCACGGTTTCCTTGCCGATCGCCGGCCCCTGGCCACCCACGCTGGAGGTGGTGAAGAACACCGGCTCGATCAGGTCGAAGTCCCGCTCTTCCAGCATTCGCTGCATGAGCACGGAACCGACCATGCCGCGCCAACCGATCAGACCTACACGTTTCATTGCAACTGCACCTGTATGGAAGTGGCCCGCATTAAAGGCGAACCGGAAGCTTACAA
Organism: Azorhizophilus paspali; assembly: GCF_043587585.2. GTDB lineage: Bacteria > Pseudomonadota > Gammaproteobacteria > Pseudomonadales > Pseudomonadaceae > Azotobacter > Azotobacter paspali. The sequence goes on along the minus strand of NZ_CP171449.1, from coordinate 1,414,285 downwards.
CGTGGCAAGCGCTGCGACTACCGCATCGCCCATCTCGACGGTACCGACCTTCCGGCAGCCGTCCGACCAGATGTCGCCGGTGCGCAGCCCCTGGTCCAGCACCTTGCTGACCGCCTGCTCGATGGCGTTGGCCGCCTCGATCTGGCCGAAGCTGTAGCGCAGCATCATCGATACCGAGAGGATGGTGGCCAGCGGATTGGCGATACCCTTGCCGGCGATGTCCGGCGCGCTGCCGTGGCACGGCTCGTACATGCCCTTGTTGTCGGCGTCCAGCGAAGCCGACGGCAGCATGCCGATCGAGCCGGTGAGCATGGAAGCCTCGTCCGACAGGATGTCGCCGAACATGTTGTCGGTGACGATCACGTCGAATTGCTTGGGCGCACGCACCAGTTGCATGGCCGCGTTGTCGACATACATGTGCGACAGCTCGACATCCGGATAGTCCTTGGCGACCTCCTCGACCACCGCGCGCCACAGTTGGCTGGAGGCCAGTACGTTGGCCTTGTCCACCGAGCACAGCTTCTTGCCGCGCACGCGCGCCATGTCGAAACCGACCTTGGCAATGCGGCGGATCTCGCTTTCGCTGTACGGCAGGGTGTCGTAGGCCATGCGCTCGCCGTTCGCAAGCAACCGACTCTCGCGCGGGGCGCCGAAGTAGATGCCGCCGGTCAGTTCGCGGACGATGAGGATGTCCAGGCCGGCGACCACTTCGGGCTTGAGGGTGGAGGCCTCGGCCAGTTGCGGATAGAGCAACGCCGGGCGCAGGTTGCCGAACAGCCCCAATTGTGAACGGATCTTCAGCAGGCCGCGTTCCGGGCGGATAGCCGGGTCGATGGCGTCCCATTTCGGACCGCCAACGGCGCCGAGCAGGATGGCATCGGCGGCGCGCGCGCGCTCCAGCGTCTCGTCGGCCAGCGGCACGCCGTACTTGTCGACGGCCGCCCCGCCCAGTTCGTCGTAGCTCAGTACGAAGCCCAGTTGGTACTTCTCGTTGGCCAACTGCAGGACCTTGACCGCCTCGGCCACGATTTCCGGGCCGATACCGTCGCCCGGAAGAACCAGAATCTGCTTGCTCATTGCATATCCTTGAATAGCGAAGCCGGGAGCGGGTCATCCCCGCTCCGGCGGGAAAGGGATTACTTGATCGCGCCGAACAGCCAGGGGCTGACCTGCCGGTGCTTTTCCTCGAACGCGCGGATGGCGTCGGCATCCCGCAGGGTCAGGCCGATGTCGTCCAGGCCGTTGAGCAGGCAATGCTTGCGAAACGGATCGATTTCGAAGGACAGCGCCTTGCCGTCCGGGCGGGTCACGGTCTGCGCGGCCAGGTCGACGGTCAGTCGGTAGCCTTCGGTCGATTCGCACTGCTTGAACAGTTCGTCCACCTCGGCTTCCGGCAGGATGATCGGCAGGAGGCCGTTCTTGAAGCTGTTGTTGAAGAAGATGTCGGCGAAGCTCGGCGCGATGACCGTACGGAAACCGTATTCGTCCAACGCCCAGGGCGCGTGCTCGCGGCTCGAGCCGCAGCCGAAGTTCTCGCGGGCCAACAGTACGCTGGCACCCTGGAAGCGCGGCAGGTTCAGCACGAACCCGGTGTTCAGCGGACGCGCCGAGCAGTCCTGGCCCGGCTGGCCGACGTCCAGATAACGCCACTCGTCGAACAGATTGGGACCGAAGCCGGTGCGCTTGATCGACTTGAGGAATTGCTTGGGAATGATCTGATCGGTATCGACATTGGCGCGATCGAGGGGAGCGACCAGGCCGGTGTGTTGGGTAAAGGCTTTCATCCGTTGTCTCCTCAGGCCTGGAGCAATTGGCGTACATCAACGAAATGGCCGGCGACCGCCGCGGCGGCGGCCATGGCCGGACTGACCAGGTGGGTACGCCCGCCGGCGCCTTGACGGCCTTCGAAGTTGCGGTTGGACGTGGAGGCGCAGTGCTCGCCGCTCTCCAGGCGGTCCGGGTTCATCGCCAGGCACATGGAGCAACCCGGCTCGCGCCACTCGAAACCGGCCTCGATGAAGATCCTGTCCAGCCCCTCCTTCTCAGCCTGCTCCTTGACCAGCCCGGAGCCCGGCACCACCAGTGCCTGCTTGACGCTCGCGGCAACCTTGCGCCCCTTGGCCACCTCGGCGGCGGCGCGCAGATCCTCGATCCGCGAGTTGGTGCAAGAACCGATGAACACGCGGTCGACCCTGATCTCGCCGATCGGCTGATTGGCCGCGAGGCCCATGTACTTCAGCGCGCGAACGATGGAATCGCGCTTGACCGGATCGCTCTCGGAAGCTGGGTCCGGCACGCGCTCGTCGACCGGCAGGACCATCTCCGGCGAGGTACCCCAGGTGACCTGCGGCTTGATTTCTTCGGCCTTCAGTTCGACGACAGTGTCGAATTCGGCATCGGCATCGGACACTAGCTCCCGCCACTGGGCGACCGCCTTGTCCCAGTCGGCGCCCTGTGGCGCATAGGGGCGGCCTTTGACGTAGTCGATGGTCTTCTCGTCCACTGCCACCATGCCGACCCGGGCCCCGGCCTCGATGGCCATGTTGCAGAGAGTCATGCGGCCCTCCATGGACAAGCCGCGAATGGCGCTGCCGGCGAACTCCAGGGCGTGACCGGTACCGCCGGCGGTGCCGATCCTGCCGATCACGGCGAGCACTATGTCCTTGGCGCTGACGCCCAGGGGCAGTTCGCCCTCCACGCGCACCTGCATGTTCTTCATCTTCTTGGCCACCAGGCATTGGGTGGCGAGCACATGCTCCACCTCGGAGGTACCGATGCCGTGGGCCAGCGCGCCGAAGGCGCCATGGGTGGAAGTGTGCGAGTCGCCGCAGACCACGGTCATGCCCGGCAGGGTAGCGCCCTGCTCCGGGCCGACTACATGGACGATGCCCTGGCGCGGGTCGTTCATCTTGAACTCGACGATGCCGAACTCGTCGCAGTTCTCGTCCAGGGTCTGCACTTGGATGCGCGAGGTTTCGTCGGCGATGGCGGCTACACCCGACTGGCGATCCTGGGTGGTCGGCACGTTGTGGTCCGGGGTGGCGATGTTGGCATCCACGCGCCACGGCTTGCGCCCGGCCAGGCGCAGCCCTTCGAAGGCCTGCGGCGAGGTCACTTCGTGGAGAATCTGGCGATCGATGTAGATCAGCGACGAGCCATCGTCGCGCCGCTTCACCTCATGCATGTCCCAGAGTTTGTCGTAGAGCGTTTTGCCGGCCATCGGACTTTCCTCATCAATTTTGTTCTGCAGGAGGCGATCCGCCCCCATCCGCGATGGGGGATGCTAGGGACTTGCAGGGAATAACTCAAATTCATATTTTTTATTCGCTTCATTCCCATAAGGAATGCAAAGGTACCCGCTCGGACCACTCTCTCCCACCTGGAAACCGCTCGGATGGATCTCGCCAGCCTCAATGCCTTCATCGCGGTCGCCGAAACCGGCAGCTTCTCCGAAGCCGGCGAACGCCTGCACCTGACCCAACCAGCGGTGAGCAAACGTATCGCCGCACTGGAGCAGCAGCTTCAGGTGCGTCTGTTCGACCGCCTCGGCCGCGAGGTGAAGCTGACCGAGGCCGGGCGAGCGTTGCTGCCGCGAGCTTACCGGATACTCAGCGTGCTGGAGGACACTCGGCGGGCACTGAACAACCTCAACGGCGATGTCAGCGGTCGGCTGACCCTGGCGACCAGCCACCACATCGGCCTGCACCGACTGCCGCCGCTGCTGCGCGCCTTCACCCGCGCCTATCCGCAGGTAGCGCTGGACATCCGCTTCCTCGATTCGGAAGTAGCCTACGAGGAGATCCTGCACGGCCGCGCCGAGCTGGCGATGATCACCTTGGCACCGGAGACGGCGCCGCCGGTGCGAGCGGTGAAGGTCTGGGACGATCCGCTGGATTTCGTCGCTGCTCCCGAGCACCCGCTGGCACGCGACGTCCAAGTGAGCCTGGCTGACGTGGCCCGGCATCCGGCGGTGTTCCCCGGCGGCAATACCTTTACCCATCACATCGTCCGGCGCCTGTTCGAACGCGAGGGACTGGCGCCCAGCATCGCCATGAGCACCAACTATCTGGAGACGATCAAGATGATGGTGTCCATCGGCATCGCCTGGAGCGTGCTGCCACGCACCATGCTGGACGATCAGGTGAAATCCCTGACGCTGCCCGGCATCCACCTGTCGCGCCAGCTCGGCTACATCCTGCACACCGAGCGGACCCTGTCCAACGCGGCGCGGGCCTTCATAGCGCTGCTCGACGGTGCGCGCGAGGCGCCTGCCTCCTGAACGACGAAAAAGAGGCGCCAGCGGCGCCCCTCTCTGCGCGATAGCGGTCAGCTCTCCAGGGCCGGCCGGCCGTTGCCGATCGGAATGCGCTTGGGCCTGGCTTCCTCCGGCACGATGCGCACCAGCTCGATGCTCAGCAGACCGTTGCGCAGTTCGGCGCCCTTGACCTCTATATGGTCGACCAGACGGAACGACAGCTTGAAGGCGCGCTGGGCGATGCCCTGATGCAGATAGGCGACGCCTTCGGATCGACTCTCACGCTTGCCGCCACTGACGCTCAGCACGCCGCGCTCGACCTGCACGTCCAGATCGGACTCCTGGAAACCGGCCGCCGCGATCACGATACGATAGCGCTCATCACCGTGCTTCTCGATGTTATAGGGAGGATAGGTGCTGCCGGCCTCGTTGCGCAGGGCGGACTCGAACAGGTCGTTGAAGCGGTCGAAACCGATGGATTGGCGGAACAGAGGGGCCATGGAAAAAGCGGACATCGTTATTCTCCCGAAAGATCAGCGAGCATTCTGTCGCAGGACCCGGCTCCGGCATCCCGCAGACTCCCAGATGGAGTTCATCCAGTGAATTTCAAGGGGCGAAACGCCCTTTCGAAACCTGTCTTTCGAAGGAAAACCGGTCAGGCACGGAAAGATGCCAAGAGGATTTCCGCGCCGGACCCGCAGCAGCCCTGTCCCGGCATCCGATCCGGCCATACTGAATATTCCGGAAAGCGGCCGTAGAACGAGGAGCGATCACCGATGAAATTCCGAAGCCACCACCAAGATGCGCGCTGGCCGCGCCGGCTCCTCTGGCTCGTGACGATCTGGACAGCCAGCGTGCTCTGCCTGGGCATGCTCGCCTATGGGCTGCGCCTGATCATGCGGGCCGCGGGCCTGACGACCTGAGCATGCCGGCCGATCCACAGCGGACCGTCGGCACCTTTCAGAGCACCGGACACAGATCCGGGAAAACACCGCGCAACTCCACCCCCAGCAGGGCATCCAGCCGCCCACAGTCGTTCTCCCGGCGCAGTTCGGCGAACAGCGCGGCCGCCTCCGGGTAACTGCGCGCCAGCATGCCCAGCCACTGCTTGAGCCGGCCAGGCGCGTAGCGCGGCGCGATCCGCCGCCGGGCGCGCCGCCAAAACTCGCGCACCAGCGGCTGAACCTCGTCCCAGCCCTGCGGCTCGGGCGCGCTTCCGGTGCACGCCATGGCGATCTGCCGGGCCAGATCGGGGCGCGAGACCAGACCGCGGCCGAGCATGACATCCTCCACCCCGCTGATCTCCCGGCAGCGCAGCCAATCCGCCGGCGTCCAGACTTCGCCGTTGGCATAGACCGGCACGGCAACCACTTCCCGCACCCGCGCCAGCCATTCCCAATGGGCCGGCGGCCGGTAGCCCTCGACCCTGGTCCGTGCGTGCACCACAAGGTGTGCGACGCCGCCCTCGACCAGCGCGCGGGCGCAGTCCAGGGCGCCTTCGGGCCGGGCGTACCCCAGGCGCATCTTGGCGGTCACCGGTACATGCGCCGGCACGGCCCGGCGCACCTCGCGGACGATGGCATGCAGCAGTTCCGGCTCATCGAGCAGCACCGCTCCGCCCCGCGAGCGGTTGACCGTCTTCGCCGGGCAACCGAAGTTGAGATCGATCGCCGGCGCGCCCAATTCGGCCGCCAGTGCCGCGTTCTCGGCCAGGCATGCCGGATCGGAACCGAGCAGTTGCAGATGCATCGGCGTGCCGGCCCGGGTTCGCCAGCCATGCCGCATCTCCGGAGCCAGCCTTTCGAACTGGACGATCGGCAGCAGACGGTCGCAGACCCGGACGAATTCGGTCACGCACCAGTCGACGCCGCCGACGCGGGTCAGCAGGTCACGAAGCAGTTCGTCGACCAATCCCTCCATGGGGGCCAAGGCGATTCGCATGGGAGAGGTTTCCGGCAAGGATGAACGGAAGGAGGAAAAGCTAGGCGTCGATCAGCGCTTTGCCGTAGCGCTCCACGAAAGCCTCCGGCATCCGCCGGGGCCTGCCGCTGGAGAGCTCGATGCAGGCGAAGATGGTCTGCGCGCTCAGCAGGGTGACACCGTCGGCCGGACGCAGCAGTTGGAACCGGCGGGTCATCTTCAGGCCGCGATACGCATTGACGATCCAGGTTCCCATCTGCAGGCGCTCGCCCAGGCGGGCGCTGGCCAGATAGTCGATCTCGTGACGCAGGACCGCCATCGCCCTGTCCAGGCGCCGGTACTCGTCCAGCCCGAGGCCCAGGCTCTGCGAATGGCGCCAGGCGCACTCCTCCAGCCAACCGACGTAAACCACGTTGTTGACGTGGCCGAGACCGTCGATGTGCGCCGGCAGCACCTCGATGTCGATGACGAAAGGCGCGGGCCACCGCCAACTCAAGAATGGTGCTCCAGACTGGCCGCCTGTTCGCAGGCCTCGCGGGCGAGCTGGGTGATCTGGTCCCAGGCGCGGGCGCGGATCAGGTTGGCGGGCGCGACCCAGGTCCCCCCTACGCAGGCGACGTTGGGCAGACCGAGGAAGCTCAGCAGATTGTCCGGCGTCACCCCGCCGGTGGGACAGAAGCGAATGCCGCTAAACGGCTCCTTGAAACTCTTCAGCATTTCCACGCTGGTGGTGCCGTTAGCCGGGAACAGCTTCAGCGATCGATAGCCGAACTCCAGGGCCTGCAGGACTTCCGAGGGCGTCATCACGCCCGGCAGGTAAGGCAGTCGGCAATCGTCGGCGGCCGCCGCCAGGCGCTGGGTACAACCGGGACTGACGACGAATTGCGCACCGGCATCGCGGGCTTCGAGAAACTGCTCGCTGTGGATCAGGGTGCCGGCACCGACCAGCAGGTTCGGCAGCGCCTGCCGGATCGCCGCCAGCGCATCCAGGGCGCGCGAGGTGCGCAACGTCACCTCGAGTACCTGGATGCCGCCTGCGTGCAGCGCCCGCGCCAGATCCACCGCCAGCTCGGCGTCTTCGATCACCAATACCGGGAGCACCGGACGCGCACGCTGCAGCACCGCATCCATCGTCATGACCATGTTTTTCTCTCCAGCAGGGGCGTCACGGATGACGCTGTCGTTCGGACTCGATCAAGGTACGGATGATGGCGAACTCCCGCTCCGCCTGCGCCAGCAGGACAGACACCGGAGTCAGTTCGCCGGTGCGGGCCTGATGCTCGAGCAGCCGGCACAATTCGGTCATCCGCGGCGCGCCCATGTTGCTGCAACTGCCCTTGAAGCTGTGCGCGGCTCGACGCAGAGCTTCCGCATCCCGGACGTCATGGGCCTGGCGCAGGGCATGCAGGCGGGCTTCGGAATCGCTCAGGAAAGTATCCAGCAGAAGCGGATACTCGTCCTCCATGACTTCCCGCAGAAGCGTCTGAACGCTGGGATCGAGATGTTCGGACACACCAAGTCACTCCTGGGCCGAGGGGCGATCCGCGGGATTATGCCGAGCGGGCCAGGAAAACTCCACGCACACGCCGCGACCGTCGGGCGCCCAACTGCAACGGTCGGCCAGTTGGCGCACCAGTTTCAGGCCACGCCCGCTCAAGTGCTCGGCCAATGCGTGCCGCTCCAGCATCCGCTGCACGTCGAAACCCGGACCGCTGTCCTCGACGCGAATGCTCAGGCGCCCCCCTTTGCCCTCGGGCCGCAGATCTAGATGGAACCGCACATAGCCATCGCACAGGTTCGCCAGTCGCGTACGGCGCTCCCGGTAGTATTCGGCGAACCCCTGGGCATCGCGCTTGAGCGACGAATTCAGGCCCATCACCCCATGCTCCAGGGCATTGGAATACAGTTCGGCGAGCACCGTGTAAAGCACGCTGCCCTGTATGCGCAGCTCCTCCACCTCGAGCAGCAGTTGCAGTAGATAGGGCAGCGGATTGAAGCGTTTGAGGGTTTCGGCACGGAATTCGAAGCTGACCGACCAATCCAGCGAGGCATTCTGCCCGGAGTCCGAGAAGATCAGCGGCGAATGCGGCAACTGTCCCGCCTCCATCAGATGGACCTCCATCAGGCTGACGTCGTCCTGCACCTCGCCACGGAAGGCGCTGAGCGCCTGCTGGATTTCACTGAACAGCAGGTCGGGCTGACGGTTGAGAGTGAACACTTCGAGCAGCCGTCCTTCGCCGAAACAGTCGCCGGCCAGGTTGCATGCCTCCAGCACGCCATCGGAAAGCAGGAAGATGCGATCCCCCGCCTCCATGGGGTAGATCTCGTAGCGATCGTCGAAGCACGAAGCATCGAGGATACCCAGCGGCAGGTGACGGGAACGCAGAGGAATCCGCTCGCCGCTGCTGCCGCGCCGGAGATAGCCATCGGGAAGACCGCCGTTCCAGACCTCGACCACCCGTCGCTGAAAACTCAGATTGAGCATCACGGCACAGCAGAACACGCCCACCGGCAAGATGCGCTTGAGCTTGGCATTCATCTCGCGAAGGATTTCCGCCAGCGAATAGCCCTTGGCAGTCATGCCGTAGAAGACCTCGGCCAGGGGCATGGCACCGATCGCCGCCGGCAGGCCGTGTCCGGTGAAGTCGCCGAGCAGCACATGCATGCCGCCGGAAGGCTTGAAGGCCGCCAGCATCAAGTCGCCATTGAACAGCGCATAGGGCGACTGCATGTAGCGGATGTTCGGAGCATTGAGACAGCCGGAGTGGGCCACCTTGTCGAACACCGCCTTGGCCACCCGCTGCTCGTTGAGCAGATGCTCGTTGTGCCGGGCGATCAGGTTGCGCTGCTCCAGCACCGTGGCCTGCAGCCGACGTAGGCGATCCATGGCCTTGATCTTGGCATCCAGGATCACACTGTTGTAAGGCTTGGCGATGAAATCGTCGCCACCGACCTCCAGGCACTGGACCAGCGCCTCGCTCTCGGTCAGCGAGGTGAGGAAGATGATCGGCACGAGTTCCTCGCCGGCCATCTGCTTGATCCGCCGGGCGGCCTCGAAACCGTCCATCACCGGCATCAAGGCGTCCATCAGGACCATGTGCGGACGCTCGCGGGCGAACATCATGATCGCCTCGAGGCCGTTGCCAGCAGTCAGCACACGATAGCCCTGGCGACCGACGATGGTCGCCAGCAGCATCCGGTCCGCGGGACTGTCCTCGGCGATTAGGATGCACAGGGTCGACTGCACGGGAAAAACCCTAGGCGATGTGGAAGAGCTGTTCGAAGTTGGAGATCGACAGGATCTTGCGCACATCCGGACTGCAGTGGATGAGGCGGATCTGCGCCCGTTCGCCGCCGGCATGGTCGCGCAGCAGCAGGAGCATGCCGAGCGCCGAGCTGTCCAGATAGGTCGCCCCCTGCAGGTCGACGACATAACGCTTCGGAGTGACGTTCACCCGTTCGTAGGCATCTCGGAATTCCTGGTGGGCACCGAAATCGAAGCGCCCCTGGATGAAAATGGTCAACTCTTGTCCATCTGCCGAAGGCTGCGAAGTGATAGCCATACGGTGCTCCTCAGGTAAGTGTCGTCGCCGCAGCGAGATTTAACACTTGGCTCCCGGCAGGGCAACCGCCGGGCAATGACCGGAGCCTGCGGCGCGCTCCAGGGCCGTTTGATCGTTGCCGTCCTCGCGCCGGCCCATGCCGTACTTGCGCATCTTCTCCACCAGTGTGGTGCGGCGCATGCGCAGGCGCTCGGCGGCATGTGCCACCACACCGGCGGAGTCGTCCAGCGCCTGCTGGATGAGTGCCTGCTCGAGGGCGGCCAGATAATCCTTCAAATCCAGCCCTTCCGGCGGCAGCAGGGCGAGACTGGCCGGGTCCGGCATGCCGGCCTCGAAGCTCCCGCCCTCTTCGCCTTGCTCATCCTCTCCCTCGATGTGGCGGTACTTCTTCGGCAACTCCTGCACGCCGATGACGCCACAGGGATGCATGATCGACATCCGCTCCACCAGGTTGGCCAGCTCGCGCAGATTGCCCGGCCAGTCGTGCTGGCAAAGGGACATGATCGCCGCCGAGTTGAAGCGGATGGAGCCCAGCTTGTCGTGCTCCAGCCGCGCGATCAGTTCGATCAACAGCAGCGGAAGATCTTCCACACGCTCGCGCAGGGCCGGCACCTCGATGGGAAAGACACTGAGCCGGTAGTAAAGATCCTCACGGAAGCTGCCCTTTTCGACCATCGCCTCTAGATTCTTGTGACTCGCCGCGATGATCCGTACATCGACGCTCTGGGAGCACGTGCTGCCCAGGCGCTCGAAGAGGCCCTCCTTTAATACACGCAACAGGCGAGCCTGGCCCGGCAACGGCATGGCATCGACTTCCTCGAGAAACAAGACACCGCCATGGGCCAGTTCGAGACGCCCGGTATGACTGCCCAGGGCACCGCTGAAAGCGCCCTTCTCGTGTCCGAACAACTCGCTCTCCAGCAACTCGGTGGCGATAGCGCTGCAATTGAAGGGCACGAAGGGAGCATCACGACGTCTGGAATGGTAGTGCAGGTTACGCGCCACCACCTCCTTGCCGGTTCCTGACTCGCCCTGCAGCAACACGCAGGCATCGGTATCGGCCACCTGCTGCAGCAATTGGCGAACCTGCTGGATCGCACGACTGGTGCCGACCAGACTGCGAAACAGGTTGGGCTCGCGCGACAGGCCACGCGCCTGGACAGGCATCGCGCGGTAGACTTGGGCCCGATGCAGGGAATCGAGCAGCTTGTTATAGGAGGGTAACGCCTCCAAATTGGCTAGCACTTGGCGCCGTTCCTCTTTCGGCCAGTCCGGCGAGGGATGCCGACCGAGCAGCAGCACGGGAAGCGTTTCGTCCCAGTCGCGGAGCGCCCTGATCAGCCTGAGCATCCCGCCTTGCGTCTCGACTGTCCCCAGCAGTACGCACAAGAGCTCCTGACTGGAGCCCAAGGACTCGGCTTGCCTTCGCCAGTCCGCACTGGCACAGGCCAGGTACTGCTCGTCGAGGAAATCGAGGATGACTGACATGTCCCTGCGTCGGCCACAGTCATCGTCGATTAGGAGAATTTTTGTGTCACGCCACATATGCCGGATATCTGAGCTGGAAAAGGCTTCGGGAAGCGTCGTCGCAAACCACGGCGTGCAGTGCCACCGTTATCGGGACTGCCACGGTATCGAATCGAGGAAAGCGCATCCTGCGCTCGCGACGGCGGAGCTCCGACAGAACGGATAGCGAAGCGCCAGGGAGGTAACCCTAAATCCAGGACGAGCGGCCGGAAAATCCAGCCCGATCCCGGATACGCCTGAACAAGTACCCACATTCTACAAAGGATGCCAGCCGCTCGATAGCTTTACCCATGGGACGCAGCCGTTCACCCGCTATCTCAAGCAAATGCCCACCTCGGACAGACGCAACAGATCCTCGGGCCCCTCCACGCCCCATAAGCAGGGCAACAGGCAATGCTTCCAGCCAAGCCGACGCAGGCGCTCGCAGGTGATGGGTAGCACGTCCTCGCAGCCCCAAGGAATGGCTTCGAACAGGGACGGGTCGAGCCGCCGCAATCCCAGCAAGGCATAATCGCCATGCTCGGCCGGCCCAAGCACCACATCCCGCTCGCGCAACGCCTCGCAGGCAGCCTGCAGGTAATCCCCGTCCAGCGCCGGGCTGTCATTGCCGATCAGGATTACCGCGTCGGTGGCGCAGAGGCCGAGGGTGGCGATGCGGCGCATCCGCTCGCCCAGATCGCCTGCCGGCTGCTCGACGACGGCCCAGCCACAGGCCTCCGCCATGGCACCCAAGGCCTCGTCGGGCCCTTCGTCGAGCCAGAGAAAGCGATCCTGGAAACCATCCACCGGCAGGTGCAAGGCGCGCTCCACCAGCAGGCGCTGCAGATCGCACGCACCATCTTCGCCCAACGCGGAAATCAGGCGAGGCTTCACCTGGCCGGGAGCCGGGGCGTGAGCCAGCAAATGCAAGGAAATCGACAGGCTCATGCCAGGTTCCCCCTCGTGCGCCCGGTTGGCCATCGGGTAGCCGCATCATGCCACAAGGCCAAACGCAAACGCTGTATCGCCAACTACAGTACGCCTGATTTCCCGGTCTTCACAGTGTGACATTGGCCACTGCTGATCGACGGCAGTGCCCTTTTGCGGCAAAACGGAGAGCCGTCCGGGAGTCAGACCTGACCTGCCAGAATGCGCCGTTCCCAAGGGGTGATCTCGTCGAGAAAATCCATCAACTCCAGTCGCTTGCTGGCGATATAGCCCTCGATGAACTCCTCGCCGAAAAACTCCCGCGCCAATCGGCTATGCTCGAGTCGGGCCAGCGCGACCGGCATGCTGCTCGGCAGGATCAGGCTTTCCGGTACCTGGAATTCGCCCTGCAGCGGCGCGCTCGGCTCCACCTGCTGCAGCATTCCGAACAGACCGGCGGCCAGACTGGCGGCAATGGCCAGATAAGGATTGGCATCCGCGCCCGGCAGCCGGTTCTCGACTCGCCGCGCGACCGCCGGGCTGGCCGGAATGCGCAGCCCCGCCGCCCGATTGTCGTAAGACCAGCAGGCGTTGTTCGGCGAAGCATAGGGGTGGCACAGTCGCTGGAAAGAGTTGACGTGTGGAGCGAACAACAGGGTGAGATCGGCCAGCGCCCGTTGCTGACCGCCGATGAAGTGACGGAAGGTCGGAGTCGGTTCACCATCCCCATCGCTGAACAGGTTCCTGTTGCTTTCCTGCTCCACCACGCTCTGATGGACATGCATGGAACTACCGGGAACCCCGGCCAGTGGCTTGGCCATGCAAACCACTGTCAGCCCGTGCCGAAGCGCTACCTCTCTGAGCAGATGCTTGAACAGAAAAGTCTGGTCGGCTAGTTGCAAGGGGTCGCCATGCAGCAGATTAATCTCGAACTGGCTGATCCCCATTTCGTGCATGAATGTGTCACGCGGCAGCCCGAGCGCCGCCATGCAGCGATAGACATCGTCGAAGAAGGGCCGCAAGCCGTTGCTGGAAGACATGCTGAAGGCCGAAAAACCCGCTTCGCGCCTACCATCGAGCCCAACCGGCGGCTGAAACGGCATCTGTGGATCGCCATGCGGGGCGAAGACGAAGAACTCCAGCTCGGTGGCCACCACCGGCTGCCAACCTTGGCGGGCATAAGCGGCCACTATGCGCTTGAGCAGCGCGCGGGTCGACAATGGCGAGCCTTCACCCTTCAACTCCTCGGCATCGCATATCGCTAGAGCCCGGGGCCGTTCGCACCAGGGAATAAGATGGAGCTGCCGCAGGTCGGGAACGAGGAGCAAATCGCCATCGTCACCGCCATAAAAACGAGTTGGCGGATAGCCGCCCATGATGCACTGAAGTAGAACCCCGCGCGCCAATTGTAGGCGCTGCCCCTCTAGAAAGCCCCTGAGAGTCATTACCTTGCCACGAGGTACCCCATTGAGGTCGGGAGTAATGCATTCGACCTCCTCGACACCGGCCAGACGGTCAGCAAGCAGTTGCTGGGGCTTGAGCATGGCGTGCCTCTCCTTTCCACGGCGCTCCGCACACAGTACGCAGCCGCCAGCGGGAAGTTCAAGCAGTCCAAACCGTGTCGAAAGTCAAACCACTCCCCCTACAGCGGCACAGGCTCAGGAATGCACGCGGCATTACGATGAAAACCGCAGCTCGACAGACATGCCTATCATCGAAGCTGCGTATTGAATGAAGGCTGCGGCATCTTCTGAAATACCCAGACTCCATTCAACCATCGCGGCAGTCGACATCATCAGGAATGCGAACGGGATCATCTGTCGGGACAGGCACCACAGGTAAAATCCCTGTCCGTCGAATAGCTTGTAATCCTTCTCACGGGGCTTGGCAGCCTCGCATTTGGGGTCCATCAGAGGGGTGACAGTGCGCGCCATAGGGATACGCCAACTACCGAACCAAGAATATCCCCAAACGCCCCTAATCTCACTGTGTCATAAAGCCAAGGAAAGTCTGAATTAGCCCCCCGTCATTTCCTAGCCGAGCGCTCGATTGCTCAAAAAAACGGCAGTTCCGTGGCAATTGAGGCCGATATCCCTTTGCAAATCCATGGTTTGCCCTTGACGAGGCACTTTGCCTGGATGACTCCCCGCATTACGGACGCACTTCTCCTGCCACCAACAGATGTTTTCGCGCCATCCACAGGTTCGACAAGGCAAACAGCGTCATCAGTTGCGCCGTACTCTTCGCCAGGCCACGGAAGCGCACCTTCACGTAACCGAACTGCCGCTTGATCACCCGAAACGGATTCTCGACCCTGGCCCGTATCTGCGCCTTGGCTTTCTCGATCCGACGTTTGACGCGATACAGGACACTGCGCTTGCTGTGCTTCTGGTAGGTGCTGCGGCGAGCCGCGATCTGCTAGACGACGTTCCGTCCGGCAGACTCCGGTCGTTTCTCGACACCGACATAGGCCGCATCGAGGCTGACGAGGGTTTCCTCGCCATGCAGCACCTTGTCGACCTGGGTGACATCCGCCACGTTAGCCGCCGTGCTCACCACGTGATGCACTAGGCCCGACTCGGCATTGACGCCGATATGCGCCTTCAGTCGGGTAAGGCAAGCGTATTACCACTCCTGCCTCCCCTGAGAAGCGTACATGAGAGTCCATACGGCTCAAGCCTTCCAGCAGCCGGGTGACCAAGCTACCTAACGCTGTGCTCTCCTGCGCTGCAGGTAAAGCGTCCATGCAGGGTCGAACGGGTTCGCCGCACTGCATCTCTTGACGTGCCGTATGAGCGGAACACTGGCCGCAGCAAACAGCCAGACGGGCTGGCTCATGCCATGCTTTCTTTCCTTGCCAGCAAACACCCAGTGTCGTCGCCCCACCACGCGAAAGTATCGTTGCTTTACCCAGTGAGCATTTTTCATGGCATGCCGGCGCACAGCCCAGCGCCATAGGATTCGCCAGATCCGGTGGTCGATCCATGCGAAGCGGGCGGCAGCAACGACATGGCGATGATACATGGCCCATCCCCGGATGATCGGGTTCAGGCTCAGGATCAGGTTTGCCTGTGTGGCTGCCTTGTTCGCGTTCACGACTTCCCGGACTTTCTTCAGGAGCGCTTTCACCGTTCTGTTAGACCTATCCAAAGCTCCCCATAGGTAGCTTTTTGCTAACTTCCTGCTTCGACGGGGCCGGTTTCACCCTGGCGTTGCCGCCAGGGCCAGCGCCTTCCCCTCCACAGGCCGACACCGTGGAACTCACGGCGTAATGCTTCAAATTGATTGCCGCGTTGCCGTCCCGGTCGTGCCGGGCTTGGCAGTCCGGGCACGTCCAGGTACGCACCGCCAACGGCAGGCTCTCCCGCACCTGCCCGCAGCACGAGCAGGTCTTGCTGCTGGCGAACCAGCGATCCGCCACCACCACCTCGCCGCCGCGCATCTCGCTCTTGTAGTCGAGCTGGCGGCGGAACTCGAAGAACCCCCTGTCCGCGATGGAGCGTGCCAGACGGCGGTTCTTCATCATCCCGGCCACGTTCAAGTCCTCGATCCCGATCACCGGGAAGCGGCGGGTCAGGCCCGTGGTAAGCTGGTGCAAAGCATCCTGGCGGATGTTGGCGATCCGAGCGTGCAGCCTTGCCAGTCGGGCGCGGGCCTTCTTGCTGTTGGCCGAGCCTTTCTGCTTGCGGCTCAGAGCGTGTTATGAACTTGGTGCCGGTGAAGCTATCGTAGTTGGATGAAGCCCGCACGCCCTTACCCGACAGACGTTTCTGATGAAGAATGGGCCTTCGCTGCGCCCTACCTGACCCTGATGGATCCGCGAGCGCCGCAGCGCAGGTACGATCTGCGCCTGATGTTCAACGCGTTGCGCTGGATGGCCCGGGCTGGTGCTCCCTGGCGACTGATTCCCAACGACTTTCCGCCGTGGGAGGCGGTTTACCAACAAACTCAGCGGTGGCTGCAGGCCGGCTGCTTCGAAGCCATGGTCAACGATCTGCGCTCGGTGTTGCGTGTCGCTCAAGGCAAGCAGGGCCAACCCAGCGCCGTGATCCTGGACGGCCGCACCTTGCAGTCCACTTGCGAGAGCGGGCCACGGGCCGGTTATGACGGCTATAAACGTAAGAAGGGCAGCAAGGTGCACATGGCGGTGGACACGCTCGGCCACCTGCTGGCGGTCCACGTCACACCAGCCAATGAGCAGGAGCGTGCCCAGGTGCGATCGCTGGCACGGCAAGTCCAGCAGGCCACGGGCCAGACGGTGAAGCTCGCCTTCGTGGACCAGGGCTACACCGGTCATGATCCGGCGCAAGCGGCCCAGGAAGAAGGCATCCAACTGCACGTGGTGAAACTGTCTGAAGCCAAGAAAAGCTTCGTGCTTCTGCCGCGCCGCTGGGTCGTGGAGCGCAGCTTCGGCTGGGTCAATCGGTTCCGGCGCCTGGCTCGCGACTACGAGCGCCTACCGGAAACATTGGCTGGCTTGCACTTCGTCGTCTTCACCATCCTCATGCTCGGCAATGCCGCATCTCTTCTTCAAAGTTCATAACACGCTCTCAGGCTGCGCGACAGCCGGCGCAGGCGCTTGAGCAGGGCGGCATGCGCCTTCGGCCCGGCGATCACCTCGCCCGTCGAGAGCGTGGCCAGGGCGGACACCCCCAGATCCACACCAACCGCGCCTTGGTTTTCGGCTTTGGGCAAGTGGGTCAGGTCCTGGGTATCCACGCTGATGCTGGCGAACCAGCGGTCGGCCACGCGGGAAATCGTGGCCGAGAGGATCTTGCCGGAGAAGCGCAACGCCTCCCGCATCCGCACCCAGCCGAGATGGGGGATGCGGATGCGGCAGCCGTCGAGGGCGAACTGATCGTTGGTCAGGGTGAAGCGGTCATGCACGCCCTTGCGGCGCAACCTCGGGTACCTGGCCCGGCCGGCGAAGAAGTTCTTGAACGCCTCCCCGAGCTGGATGATGGCCATCTGCGCGGCGTTCTTGGTGACCTCGAGCATCCAGGGGAACTGCTCGCGCTTGATGGCGTTGAGCTGCCGGCGCAGAGCAGCCTGCGACGGCCTGGGCTGCGCCGGGTCGGCCTTGTGTGCCTCGTACTGCCGGCCCCACTCGGCCAGCGCCCAGTTGTAGGCAAACCGCGCCACGCCCGCGGCACGGGCGAAGTAGGTCGCCTGTGCGTTGTTGGGGGCGAGTGCGATCTTGTGGGCGAGGATCACGACTGCGAGTCCTCCACAGCCTTTTTCATGCCGTCGAGCAGCTTTTGGTTCTTCCGGCTACGGGAGCCGTACAGCCGGGCGCTGAACACGGTGATGATCTCCAGCACATCCTTGGCCAGATCCTCCTCGAAGGTAGTGTCTTCACCCTGGTTCAGGATGACCACCTCGACGCTCTTCGCTTCGCACATAGCGAACACCAGCTCCGCACCGAAGCGCAGCAGCCGGTCTTTGTGGGTGATGACCAGCCGCCCGACCTGCCCCTCGATGATGGATTCCAGCAGGCGCTTGAGCCCTTTCTTCTGGTAGTTCATGCCGCAGCCCAGGTCGGCGATCACCTCGAACGTCCAGCCCTGGCGGGCGCAGTACAACTCCAGCACCTGCTTCTGGCGCTCCAGGTCGCCCTTCTGGTCGTGGCTGGAAACGCGAGCGTAGGCCACCGTCCTGCGGCAGGCCTCGGCCTCCGAACGGAACAGCTCAGGCTTCAGTTTGGCGAGGTCGTAGCGGCGATGGCCGCCTGCCGTGTGCTCGGCAACCAGTTTGCCCGATGCCTCCCAGCGGCGCAGCGTCGTGATCGACACGCCCAGCGCCTTGGCGGCTTCACCAATGCTCACCAATCTATCCATATTGGGTAGTATTGCACAGCTATGATGGTTTTTAAATCAAACTGTTAAAGCCCTCTTGCGAGCTGGAGTGATCAGCCGCTTGCCGGCGTACTTGCATACGTTCTAGCCAAGAAAGTCGAAACCTTCGGAGCTAGGCGTTATGTGCGTCTTCTTCGCCGAGAGCTCCAGGCCCCGCTCTTTCAGGAACGCCTCGATCGCCGGTCGTACCTGATGTTCCAAGAGAGCTTTCGAAGCGCCCGTGACGATGAAGTCATCGGCATGCCTTACGACATGGACCTTGAGGGCACATCTAAAAACTACCTGCGTGGTCACTGCTGCGTAAAAACAGGCTCAAAATGCTCATTTACAGCGCGTAAACTCCGCTTTTTCGCCTGTTTTTGCCTTGCGCTGACTGCCTCGCCTACGTTTTTAGAAGTGCCCTTGAAGGGCCTTCGCCGGCGTTCTGTCGAAGCCACGCGGGTGAGAGCGGCCTGCTCCAGTCCATCCAGAGTCCAGTTCGCGAGTATCGGCGAGATGATCCCCGCGCACCGCATCAGTAGCCGTCGCGGGCTCTTGTCACCGCGCTGGCTGATGCCCAGCAGGTTGCTCCGACCACCCGTGCTGTATTGCCGTGGCGCCAAGCCGACCGAGGCGAAAGTCCCGGCTACAGCCGTACTGCTTGCCATCCCCAACCTGCGCCGACAACAAGCTCGCCGTGATCGGACCGATGCAGGGAATGGTCATCAGGCGACGCCCCAGGTCATCATCGGCCAACTGCTGGTTGGTCATTTCTTTGTCCAAATCCCTGATCTGCTCGTCCAGGTAACAGACGTGGCTATGCAAACGCATCAGCAATACGACCAGTCGGTGCGGCAGCTCGTGCTCGGCCAATGTTGTTGGCAAGCGCCTAATCAGCGAAAGCCCCTTGGGCAAGCTAACGCCGAACTCCAACAAGAAGCCATGGACCGGATTGACGGTTTTCGTACGGTCGCGCACTAAGGAGTCGCGTATGCGGTGCGGCACCGATAACGTCTGTCGTACCTCTGTCTTCGGCGTAACAAAACGCATGGTCGGTCGAGAAGCCGCTTCGCGGATCGCCTCGGCATCGATGAAGTCGTTCTTGTTGCTCTTGACGAACGGACGGACAAACCGTGGCGCGATCAACTTCACCTCATGCCCGGTCGCGATCAGTTGGCGCGCAATGAAGTGAGCCCCGTACAGGCCTCCAGCGCCACGGTGCAGGCTGGCAGATTGCCCAGTAAACGCATCATCTGTAGGCGTGTCGCTTTTTTGTCGAAGACTTCCCGCCCCGCCTTGTCCTGCCCATGCAGATGGAAACTGTGCTTGCCAAGATCGATGCCTACCAGTGCGACTGTGCTCATGGCGATGGTCTGCGAAAATAAAACACCCTGCGAAAGTTAGCTTTTGCAGGGTGTGGGGGTGACCATCTCATTAAAACCCTGCAATAGGCGGGGCTCGAAGGGGAATCTTGATGTGTTCGGGCGCGTTCGGAATCAGGGTGGTGGTGCCCCCTACTGGAGTCGAACCAGCATCTAGCCCTTAGGAGGGGCTTGTTCTATCCATTGAACTAAGGGGACTTGCCGAAAAAGCCATCGATTTTCACACCCCGCCTACGCGGGGATACTCTTGCCAAGCTTCCAATCAGTCGATCGACCAATGGCGATGAGGCGGTATTGTAGCCATGAAAGAGCCCTTTGTCATGCTTACAAAAACAGGAAGCGACAACGGAACAACAAGGTGTTCGCGCAGTCGATTCTTGGGCTCGTCTCACCGGAAATCCCGGCGTCAGTGGAGCGTGCAAATCAACTGCATGCGATTAATCGATTCAGATATTGAAAAGAGTGAACCACTTGGGCAAGACGATGTCATACCGAGAACACCCTTGCAAGCTAATTGCCAGCACTCTATAACAACTCACCGGTCGAAACTATGCAACCTATGAAACAGGCAATCTACTCTAGCCGTACAGCTGACAAATTCGTCGTTCGTCTACCCGATGGCATGCGTGAACGCATCGCGGATGTAGCACGCAGCCATCACCGCAGCATGAACTCGGAAATCATTGCACGTCTGGAGCAAAGCCTACTTCAGGAAGACGCCCTGGGCGACGACCTGAGTCTGCGCCTGGACAGCCCCGAGCTCTCCCTGCACGAACGGGAACTGTTGCAGCGTTTCCGGCAACTGACCCGACGCCAGCAGAACGCCCTGGTTGCCCTCATTGCGCAGGATAGCGAGCTCGCGACCGAAGGCGCGACCACCGAGCAGTAACCGCATGAGCGACATGCACCGCCTTCAGCCAGAGATTTTGGCTGAAGCGCCAAAAACCGATGCGGAGAACAGGCCTATGCCCATAGGCCTGTTTCTCAAGTAGAGGTCGTGCGCGCCCGCCGTACAGCGATTCGATTAGCGCACTCGATACACCTTCTATTGTCATCCAACCCACGAAGCCCGTCATCTTTGAAATTATCCGTCCATCCGGGTTCAGACAGCCGGGGACGCATGCCCCCTCCTCCCGCACCGTCAGGAGTACCCGCTCAAAGCAGGAACAGGGTGGCCAGCCCCAGGAAAATGAAGAAACCGCCACTGTCTGTCATGGCCGTGATCATCACACTGGCCCCCATGGCCGGATCGCGCCCGAGCTTGGCCAGCGTCATGGGAATCAGCACTCCCATCAAAGCGGCCATCAACAAATTCAGGGTCATTGCGCCCGTCATCACCGCAGCCAGTGACCAGCTTCCGTAAAGAACGCCCGCTACCACACCGATCACTCCACCCCAGACCAAGCCGTTGATCAGTCCCACACCAAGCTCCTTGACCAGCAGGCGCGCCGTGTTTGCCGTATTGATCTGGCCTAGCGCCATGGCACGAACGATCATAGTGATCGTCTGATTGCCGGAATTGCCACCGATGCCCGCGACGATCGGCATCAGCGCCGCCAAGGCCACCAGTTTCTCGATGGAGTCCTCGAACAAGCCGATCACGCGCGAGGCCACGAAGGCAGTCACCAGATTCAGCGCGAGCCACGCCCAGCGATTGCCGACCGACTTCCACACAGAGGCGAAGATATCCTCCTCCTCGCGCAAGCCGGCCATGTTCAGCACTTCGCTCTCGCCTTCCTCGCGGATCAGGTCGACCATGGCATCGATGGTCAAGCGGCCGATCAGCTTGCCATTCCGCTCCACCACGGGCGCGGAAACCAGATCGTAGCGTTCGAAAGCCTGAGCGGCATCATAGGCGTCCTCGTCGGGATGGAAACGCACGGGATCAAGCGCCATGACTTCGGAGACCTGCCGCTCCGGATCGCTGACCAGCAGACGCTTGAGCGGCAGTACGCCTTTCAGCACGCCATTGTAATTCACCACGAACAGCTTGTCGGTGTGTCCAGGCAGTTCCTTCAAGCGCCGCAGATAGCGTAATACCACTTCCAGGCTGACGTCTTCGCGGATGGTGACCATCTCGAAATCCATCAGCGCGCCAACCCGATCCTCCTCATAGGAGAGCGCCGAACGCACCCTCTCACGCTGCTGGGCATCGAGGGACTCCATCAGTTCGTGGACCACATCCCGCGGCAATTCGTGGGCGAGGTCCGCAAGCTCGTCGGCGCCCAACTCCTTGGCAGCGGCAATCAACTCCTGATCGTCCATATCGGCGATCAGGGATTCGCGGACAGCGTCCGATACTTCGAGGAGAATGTCGCCGTCGCGCTCGGCCTTGACCAACTGCCAGACACTCAGGCGGTCATCAAGGGGAAGAGCTTCGAGGATATAAGCGATGTCTGCGGGATGAAGCTCGTCGAGCTTGCGCTGCAACTCTGCGAGATTCTGCCGATGCACCAGATTCTCGACCAGATCATGGTGCGCCCCTTCCTGACGACGCGTCAGGTATTCGACCAGCTTGTGCCGGTGCAGCAGCTCCACAACTTGAGCAAGACGCTCCTGCAGGCTTTCCTGCTGTTTTTTGGCTTCAACTTCGGTCATGGCAA
This sequence comes from Azorhizophilus paspali, assembly GCF_043587585.2. Taxonomy (GTDB): domain Bacteria; phylum Pseudomonadota; class Gammaproteobacteria; order Pseudomonadales; family Pseudomonadaceae; genus Azotobacter; species Azotobacter paspali. Next base: position 1,392,295 of record NZ_CP171449.1, on the reverse strand, counting down.
GCTCCGCCCCCAGCAGCGGAACGCGCCAAGGGCATCAATCAGTCAATGCACGATTGCACGGATCTGTTTTGAAATGACTACTGGGTAAGTCCATGGTGGATTTCCACGAGCCCCGGCGGGACTGACGAGCGCAATGATAACACTGACCGACAGCTTTGCACTCGTCAGAATGCCGGTCAGAACAAGTGCTTGCGATGCGAACCTACGCTCACTCCTCACCGCATGGTCACGATAGAGAGACTTAGGACACATCCGCCTCCATCGGCAGGCGCTAGCCTGATCCCTACACCGAGGAGGACACCCATGCACGGATCGCCGATACGGGCTTCGACAACCGCATTCCTGCTCTGCTCTTCGCTGCAACTCGCCGCTTCGCCCATCTATCGTTGCGCAGCTCCAGGTGGGCACATCACCTTCAGTCACCACGGCTGTCCGGCGGAGCAGCAGCAACAACTGCAGAATGCCTCCCCCCTTCCCGGCAGCAGCCCAACGCCCATCGCAATCCCATCTGCAAAACGTACACCTCGCACGGTGCGACAGGACAACACCTGGGAGCCAACCATAGTCGGCCAGCAAGACGACGGCTGTGGCAACCGCATCACGGGACGAGAACGCCGCGAAGCGATGCTCAAAAAGCAGGTGCATTTGGGCATGCCCCGTGCGGACGTAGAAAGTGCCTTCGGAAAACCGGACAGGATTTCCAGCCGTAACGGTCGAACCAGTTACCATTACCGTGACAACGACGGCAACACGCGACAGATCGACTTCGACGAATATGGCTGCGTCAGCATGAAGAGCCGGAAATGAAAAAGGGCCTGCATCGCTGCAGGCCCTTCCAGTATGGCGCACTCAGGAGGATTCGAACCTCCGACCGCCCGGTTCGTAGCCGGGTACTCTATCCAGCTGAGCTATGAGTGCATAGCGTGCTTTATTGCGCCAGATCACCCCTGGCTTGAACCCACCTCTCGGCATGGCTCGTGTAATGGCGCACTCAGGAGGATTCGAACCTCCGACCGCCCGGTTCGTAGCCGGGTACTCTATCCAGCTGAGCTATGAGTGCGTCGAGCGTGCGCATTATAGTGCCATCGAGCTTGTGTTCAAGCTGTAATCCGACCGACCAACGATCAACCGAACACAGCGAGACGATCTGCCTCTATAACGCTTGAATGGCGGAGGAGGGGGGATTCGAACCCCCGACACCCTTTTGAGGTGTACTCCCTTAGCAGGGGAGCGCCTTCGGCCTCTCGGCCACCCCTCCGCAACACGGGGCGAATCATACCCACCTTTGCCCCGTTTGCAAAGCCAAAAATTGAGAAAAATTAGTGGCTTGGCTCTTGATCTTTTTCTTTCTGAATGCGCTGGTAGATTTCTTCGCGGTGAACGGCGACCTCTTTTGGTGCATTGACGCCAATGCGAACCTGATTACCCTTCACGCCCAACACGGTGACTGTCACATCATCACCCACCATGAGGGTCTCTCCGACCCGACGAGTCAGAATCAGCATTCCTTTCTCCTTTTAGGGAAGTCAACAGGACAACAGTCTGCAAAAATGAAAATGGCATTATTCCCACTCTACCTTGAGGAATATACACCCAAGTATTGACCAGGGCTGGCGAAAGGAAAGCCCACCGCCCCCTGGCAAAACGATGAAGACGCGGCATGGCTGCACCTTCATCGATCACTCGCTCACTCGCCCTGGCGGGCGGGAGCATCCAGTTCGAAAGCGGTGTGCAGGGCACGAACCGCCAGTTCCAGATATTTTTCCTCGATGACCACGGAAACCTTGATTTCCGAAGTCGAAATCATCTGGATATTGATCCCTTCCTTGGCTAGAGCTCCGAACATGCGGCTGGCAACTCCGGCATGGGAGCGCATGCCGACCCCGACGATGGAAACCTTGGCAATATCGGTGTCGCCAATGACTTCGCGCGCGCCGATTTCGCGCGCGGTATTTTCCAGCACGCGCATGGCGTTCAGATAATCGTTGCGATGTACGGTGAAAGTGAAATCGGTAGTGTTGTCGTGCGCAATGTTCTGCACGATCATGTCCACTTCAATATTGGCTTCGCTGATCGGGCCGAGGATCTTGAACGCCACGCCGGGATTGTCGGGCACGCCGCGAATGGTCAGCTTGGCTTCGTCGCGATTGAAGGCGATGCCGGAAATGATCGGCTGTTCCATGGATTCCTCTTCATCAATGGTAATGAGGGTGCCCGGCCCCTCCTGGAAGCTATGCAGCACACGCAGCGGGACATTGTATTTGCCCGCGAACTCCACCGAACGGATCTGCAGTACCTTGGAGCCCAGGCTGGCCATTTCTAGCATTTCCTCGAAGGTGATCTTATCCAGGCGCCGGGCCTTGGGCACCACCCGCGGATCGGTGGTATAGACACCGTCGACATCGGTATAGATCTGACATTCGTCGGCCTTCAGGGCCGCGGCCAAAGCCACCCCGGTGGTATCGGAACCGCCGCGCCCGAGCGTGGTGATGTTGCCGTGCTCGTCGACCCCCTGGAAACCGGCAACCACCACCACACGACCGGCCTTGAGATCGGTACGCAGTTTCCGGTCATCGATCTGCAGGATACGGGCCTTGGTGAAGGAACTGTCGGTAAGGATGCGAACCTGATTACCGGTGTAGGACACCGCCGGCACGCCGCGCTTAATCAGCGCCATGGCCAGCAGGGCAATGGTCACCTGTTCGCCGGTCGACACCATCATATCCAGCTCGCGCGGCACGGGCTGCTCGCTGATCTGCTTGGCCAGATCGATCAGGCGATTGGTTTCGCCGCTCATGGCGGAAACCACGACCACGATGTCGTCACCATTGTCGCGGAACTTCTTGACCTTCTCGGCTACCTGCTCGATCCGCTCGATGGAGCCTACAGAAGTGCCCCCGAATTTCTGTACGATCAACGCCATTTGAAAAGCCACCTAAGCCCGTGAAGGGCGCCATTAAACATTTCAAGCACGCCGACTGCCAGGGCCGGCGCTGCCCGAGATCGGGAGACTGCCACTACAAGGCCCGCTCGACGAACGGCCGGACCAGCGCCAGCGCCTCATCCAGCTTGCCCGCCTCGCTTCCCCCGCCCTGGGCCATATCCGGGCGACCGCCGCCCTTGCCGCCGACCACGGCCGCCGCCTGCTTCATCAGGTCGCCAGCCTTGAGCTTGCCGATCATGTCCTGGGTCACACCGGCGACCAGCACCACCTTGCCATCGAACTCGCCACCCAGCAGGATTACCGCGCTGCCCAGCTTGTTCTTCAACTGATCGACCAGCGCCAGCAGGGCCTTGCCGTCCAGCCCGTCGAGGCGGGCGGATAGCACCTTGACCCCTGCTACCTCGATAGCGGAGCCGGCCAGATCGTCGCCGGCGGCGCTAGCGGCCTTGGCCTTGAGTTGCTCCAGCTCCTTCTCCAACTGGCGATTGCGCTCCAGCAGGCCGGCCAGCTTGTCCAGTAGATTGTCGCGGCTCCCCTTGAGCAGTCCGGCCGCTTCCTTGAGCTGCTCTTCGGCGCCGTTCAGGTAGTCCAGCGCTCCGGCGCCAGTCACCGCCTCGATCCGCCGCACACCGGCGGCCACACCGCCCTCGCCGATGATCTTGAACAAACCGATATCGCCAGTACGCCTGGCATGGATGCCACCGCACAGCTCGATGGAGAAATCCCCCATGCTCAAGACGCGCACGTTGTCGCCGTACTTCTCGCCGAACAAAGCCATTGCCCCCTTCTTCTTCGCCGAGTCGATATCGGTGACTTCGGTTTCCACCACCGTGTTCTCGCGGATCTCAGCATTGACCAGGGCTTCCAGGGTCTTGATCTGCTCCGTGGTCAACGCCTCGAAGTGGCTGAAGTCGAAGCGCAGGCGCTGGCTGTTGACCAGCGATCCCTTCTGCTGCACGTGCTCGCCGAGCACCCGACGCAGGGCGGCATGCAGCAGGTGGGTGGCCGAGTGATTGAGTGCGATGGCGCCACGCACCGAGCCATCGACCTGAGCCTCCAGGGCCTGACCGACATGCAGTCCGCCTTTGGCGACCACGCCATGGTGCAGGTGGGCGCCGCCGGCCTTGGTGGTGTCGCGTACATCGAAGCGCACGCCGTTGGCGTCGCTCAGGTAGCCGCAGTCGCCGACCTGACCGCCGGACTCGGCATAAAACGGGGTACGGTCGAGGACTACCACGCCCCCCTCGCCCTCGCCGAGCCGCTCGACGGTGGCACCGTCCTTGAACAAGGCGACCACCTGCCCCTGGTCGAAAGTTTTCTCGTAGCCGGTGAACAGCGTATCGGCATCGACCTTAACCAGGCTGTTGTAATCCAGGCCGAAGGCGCTGGCGGAGCGGGCGCGTTCGCGCTGGGCCTGCATCTCGCGCTCGAAGCCTTCCTCGTCGATGGTCAGATCGCGTTCGCGGGCGATATCGGCGGTCAGGTCGGCCGGAAAACCATAGGTATCGTAGAGCTTGAACACCACATCGCCGGGAATGACTTTGGCCGCCAGTCCGGCCAGATCCTGCTCGAGAATCTTCAGGCCCTGCTCCAGGGTCTTGGCGAACTGCTCTTCCTCGTTCTTCAGCACCCGCTCGATCTGCGCCCGCTGCTGCCTCAGTTCCGGATAGGCATCGCCCATCTCGGCGGCCAGGGCGCCGACGATCTTGTGGAAGAAGGTGCCCCTGGCGCCCAGCTTGTTGCCATGGCGACAGGCGCGGCGGATGATGCGGCGCAGCACGTAACCGCGGCCCTCGTTGGACGGCGTCACGCCATCGGCGATCAGGAAGCTGCAGGAACGGATATGGTCGGCCACCACCTTGAGCGAGGGCGCGCCGTCGTCGGCGCAGCCGATGGCCTGGGCGGAAGCGGCCAGCAGGTTCTGGAACAAATCGATCTCGTAGTTCGAGTGCACATGCTGCAGCACGGCGCTGATCCGCTCGAGGCCCATACCAGTATCCACGGAGGGTGCCGGCAGCGGATGCAGCACACCGTCGGCGGTGCGGTTGAACTGCATGAATACGTTGTTCCAGATCTCGATATAGCGGTCGCCGTCCTCCTCCGCGGAACCGGGCGGGCCGCCCCAGATTTCCGGGCCGTGGTCGTAGAAGATCTCGGTGCACGGACCGCAGGGACCGGTGTCGCCCATCGCCCAGAAGTTATCCGAAGCGTAGGGAGCCCCCTTGTTGTCGCCGATACGCACCATGCGCTCGGCCGGCACGCCGACGGTCCGGGTCCAGATGTCGTAGGCTTCATCGTCGCTGGCGTAGACCGTGACCCAGAGCCTCTCGGCGGGCAGGTTCAGCCACTTGGGCGAAGTCAAAAATTCCCAGGCGTAGGTGATGGCATCGCGCTTGAAATAATCGCCGAAGCTGAAATTGCCCAGCATTTCGAAGAAAGTGTGATGGCGGGCGGTGTAGCCGACATTTTCCAGATCGTTGTGCTTGCCGCCGGCACGCACGCATTTCTGGCTGGTAGTGGCACGGGTATAGGCGCGCTTTTCCAAGCCGAGGAAGCAGTCCTTGAACTGGTTCATACCGGCGTTAGTGAACAACAGGGTCGGATCGTTCGCGGGAATCAGCGAACTGGAGGCCACACGGGTGTGCCCCTTCTCTTCGAAGAAGCGGAGGAAGGCTTCACGGATTTCTGCGCTTTTCATAAATGAATGGGTCCAGGGAAAACTGCGGCCACGGCGAGATTGGCAAAGGGACGCATTATATCGGCCCCGTGCGACCGCGGTAGAGCTTTCTTCCGTCGCGGACTCCGGCGTCTTGCGCCGGGATAGGAGAAGAAACGGGACAAACCGCCGGGGATCGCGAGGAGCGTGCCCCGACTGGCCATCGGAGCGAACCGGCCGACACCGGAAGCCGGCACGTCACTCGTCTGGATCGGCGCGCCCGAACAACGGCGGCTGCGAAACAGCCCCTCAAGCGGTACGCACCGGGAACGCCGGCCGGGAGCCTTGGCGGCACCCGTGCCCGTTGGCGGAAACAAGTCCCGGAATTCGCTTAATGCTCGCATTCGGGACCATGCACATGGCCATCCTCATCGCTCCCGGCTGGCTCCATCTCCAGTTGCAGGCTGACCAGGTTGGTGGCCATCGGACGCAGCAGCAAGTTGGCGTACTCGCTATCGCCCTCCTCCACATCCACACCGATCAGCAGTTGGCCATCGGCTTGCTGCACCCAGAGCTCACGGCCCTGCCAGATCACTGCGAAACGGGTGCAGACGGTTTCCAACTGGGTGCCGTCGGCGTTTTCGAGAACGAGTTGCAGGGCATCGGTCATGGTTCAGCTCCAGGGGTAGGCCGCTCCAGGCGGCAGGTTCGGTCGACTTGAAAAGGATGGACGACGCCGATCGCCGAGCGGCCCGGCTCTGTCGCGTGCCAGTAGGGATCGGGCAGGCCCTGCCCGTCCGCGCCCGGCGGGGCTCGCCGCCCGCTCATCGCCCAGCTCCGTGCGGCCGGGCGACGAGCGGCACCGCACGCACCTGCGCACCGGCGCAGAGCTGCAGGCGCCTGGCCGTCAGCGGATCGACCACCAAGGTGCCGGCCGCCACGCGTGCCGGGGCTGCGGTGATGCGGCAGTCCTGGCGCTGACGGTTGTGAACCAGATAGGGCTCGGCCTCCTCTTCCGGCGTGCCGATCGCCAACACCAGGGTCTGGCTGTCGCGCACGACCCGGATCTTCGCCGTTTCGCACTCGACCACCGGGCCGGCGTCGAAGATGTCGACGTAGCCCTGATAGCTGAATCCTTCCGCCCGCAGCATCGCCAGCGCCGGCTCGCCATGCGGGTGCACGTGGCCGATCGCGGCGCGTGCTTCCTCGGAAAGAAAGCAGCTGTAGAGCGGAAACTTCGGCATCAACTGGGCGATGAAGGCACGGTTGCCGACACCGGTGAGATAGTCGGCCCGGCGAAACTCCATGCGGAAGAAATGCCGGCCGAGGCTTTCCCAGAATGGCGAACGGGCCCTGGCATCGGACACGCCGCGCAGTTCGGCGATCACCTTGTCGGCGAACAGCGAGCGGAACTCGGCGAGAAACAGCAGACGCGACCTGGCCAGCAGGCGGCCACTCAGGCCGCCGCGATGGTCGGCCTGGAGGAACAGCGAGCGGAGTTCGGAATTACCGGTCAGGTCGTTGGCGAGGAACAGCGTGGGAATTTCCCGGTATAGATCCAGCTCCCGCGAAGCAGTGACGGTCAGCCCGACCCGATAGTTGTACCAAGGCTCGCGCAACCCGACTGCCGCGGTCAGCCCGGAGATGCCGACGATCCGCTCTTGATCGGTTTCTAGCACGAAGAGGTAGTCGGCATCGGCTTTCTCGGCCTCGCCGCGGAAACTGCGCTCCGCCATGGCGACACGCTGCGCCAGGCGCTCCTCGTTGAACGGCAGCGACGTCAGGCCGGTGCCGACGCCAGCATTGCGGGCAAGGTCAACCAGGGCCGGCAGATCGGCATTGCGCACGGGACGAACAATCATGTTTCCTCCACGGGGCTCTCGCTGCCACGTCCGTTCACAAGGCCACCAGACGCAGGCTGTCGCCCTCGCCGACGCCCAGCAGCGCGGCCGTCTCGGCGCTCAGCCGCAGCGGCTGACCGGGCGTCCAGTCCAGTTCGACCAGGCTAGCGCGGAAATCCTGCAGGCCGCCGTTGCCGAGCAGGTAAAGTCGCCCGGAGCGACTGCCGGCGCCGATGGTCGCCGGCGCCACGGCGCTCCGGGCGATCGAACAGACGCCGGAGGTACGCGCGTGCAGGATCGGCCCACCGTCGAAGATGTCGATGTAGTGCTCGGTCTCGAAGCCCTCGCGGGTCATGATGTCGAAGCTGATTTGCGCACGCGGATGGACCTGCCCCATGGCTTCCTGGGCGGCATCCGGCAGCAGCGGCACGTAGATCGGATAATGCGGCATCAACTCGGCGAGGAAGGTACGGCTGCGCAGGCTGGACAGACGTTCGGCCGCCGCGTAGCGCATGTCGAAGAAGTGCCGTCCGACCGCGTCCCAGAACGGCGAGTCGCCCTGCTCGTCGCTCGGCCCGAGGATCTCCACTACCACGGCATCGGCGAAACGCTCGGGATGGCTGGCCATGAACAGCAGGCGGCCACGGGAGATAAGCTCGGCCCAGGGCGTGTGCACCAGTGCCGGCTCGACATGGAAACTGCTCAGCAGGCTGTTGCCGGTCAGATCATGGCAGATCGACAGCACATGGATCTTGTTATGGATCTTCAGCTCGCGCGAGGCATGCACGAACGTCTCGTTGCGAAAACTGTAGAAGGCCTCGGAATAGCCGGCCGAGGCGACGATCCCGGAACAGCCGAGCAGGCGCCCGCTGCCCGGCTCCTCAAGGACGAAGAAGTAGCGCTCCTCGCCGTTGAAACTGACCTCCGCAGCGAACGACGACTCGGAAACGGCGATCTTTTCGGCCAGGCGCTCGCGGTCGTCAGGCAACGAAGTGACGCCGATCGGACTGTCCGCGGCCAGACGCTGAACCTCGGCCAGATCGGCCATTTGCGCAGGGCGCATCACCAGCATGGGGCGTCACTCCTCGGGGGCGGGCCGGACCGGCTCCACCCCGCAGCCTTTGTCGATCAGCCGCGCACCAGCCGGACGATGGCCCGCTCGAAACGCTCCAGTCCCTCGTCGATATCGGCATCCTCGATCACCAGGCTCGGCGCGAAACGCACCACGTCGGCACCAGCTTGGAGCACCATCAGGGCCTCTTGCTCGGCGGCGACCAGCACATCGCGGGCCCGGCCCTTCCAGGGCTCGCTCAGCACGCTGCCGATCAGCATGCCCATACCGCGCACCTGGCTGAAGATACCGTACTGCCGGCCGATCGCTTCGAGCCGGGTCTTGAAGCGCTGATGCTTGGCCTTGATTCCCTGCAACACCTCCGGCGTGTTGACCACATCGATCACCGCCTCGGCCACCGCGCAGGCCAGCGGATTGCCGCCGAAGGTGGTGCCGTGCACGCCTGCCGAGAAATGCTTGGCCAGGTCGCTGCGGGTGAGCATGGCGCCGATCGGGAAACCGCCGCCCAGCCCCTTAGCGGTGGACAGGATGTCCGGGACCACACCGTAGTGCATGTAGGCGAACAGCTCGCCGGTACGCCCGACACCGGTCTGCACCTCGTCGAGGATCAGCAGCGCGTCATACTGGTCGCACAGCCGGCGCGCGCCCTCCAGATAGGCCTGCTGGGCTGGCAGGATGCCGCTCTCGCCCTGGATCGGCTCCAGCACCACCGCACAGGTACGCTCGGAAATCGCCGCTTCCAGGGCCGCCAGGTCGTTGTAGGGTACATGGGTGATACCCTCGGGCTTCGGCCCGAAGCCATCGGAGTACTTGGGCTGGCCGGCGACGCTGACCGTGAAGAAGGTGCGGCCATGGAAGCTGTCCAGCGCGGAGATGATCTCGCACTTCTGCGGACCGAAGCGATCGTGGGCGACACGCCGGGCCAGCTTGAAGGCCGCCTCGTTGGCCTCGGCGCCGGAGTTGCAGAAGAACGCCCGGTCGGCGAAGGTGGCCTCCTCCAATTTCTTCGCCAGGCGCAGAGTCGGCTCGTTGGTGAAGATGTTCGATACGTGCCAGAGCTTCCCGGCTTGTTCGGTCAACGCCGCCACTAGCCGCGGATGGCAGTGGCCGAGGGAGTTCACGGCGATCCCGCCGGTGAAGTCGATCAGCTCTCGACCGTTCTGATCCCAGACTCGCGAGCCCCGGCCGCGCACCGGAATGAAGGCGGCTGGGGCATAGTTGGGGACCATCAACTGGTCGAAATCAGCGCGTTGCACCTGAGCATGCTCAACGGACATCAAGAAACTCCTGCCACGATAGGCTAGCGAAGAAGGATTCTGGAAACGCCCCCACGGCAGGTATCCACGCCGGACGACGACAAGCCGCAGCGCCCGTCCGCAGGGTTCCCCGCTTTCCGGCATACGGCGCGGAAGGCATCGGGAAGGCGCAGTTTAAACGCTGCACGTTGCGGGAAAAGCGGCTCGGCGAAAAATTCCCCGGCACCGGTCACATCGCGCCCGATCACGGCTCGACCGGCGGGGTCGGCTCGAAGCGGCCGCCGGCACGGCGCTGATTGCGGTCCTCGCGCGGAGTGACGCCGAAAAAGCCGCGATAGGCGCTGGAAAAGTGCGGCCCGGAGGAAAAGCCGCAAGACAAACCGATCTGGATGATCGACTTGCCGGTCTGCAGCAGCAACTGGCGGGCCTTGTTCAGGCGCAGCTCCAGATAGTACTGGCTCGGAACCCGATTCAGATACTGTTTGAAGATGCGCTCCAACTGGCGGCGCGAGACGCAGACGTGCTGGGCGATCTCGTCGGTGGTCAAAGGCTCTTCGATGTTGGCCTCCATCAGCAGCACCGCCTGAGTCAGCTTCGGATGGCTGGAGCCGAGTCGGTTCTGCAGCGGCACCCGCTGGCGCTCGCCCCCCTCGCGGATGCGCTCGACCACCAGTTCCTCGCTGACCGCGCAGGCCAGCTCGGAACCGTAATCCTGGGCCAGCACCGCCAGCAGCAGGTCGAGTATCGCCAGGCCGCCGCAGGCGGTGAGCCGGTCGCGGTCCCAGTCGAACAGATGCCCGGTGGCGACCACCCGCGGAAAGCGCTCGGCGAAATCCTCCTGCCAACGCCAGTGCACCGCCGCCCGGTAGCCGTCGAGCAGCCCGAGCCGGGCCAGCGGATAGACCCCGGCGGACAGCCCGCCGAGCTGATAGCCCTCGCGCCCCAGTTGCCTGAGCGCGGCGGCCAGCGGCGGCGACACGCCGACGCTCGGCGTGTCGGCCAGCAGCAACAGCTTGTCGAAGTCCCCCAACCGTCCCTCCCAGCTCCCACCCGGCGGACACCATTCTCCCTCCGGCGGCGCCTCGGCGTGCAGGAAGCTCCACTCGTAGCGCGCCTGCGGCTGCAGGTGGGTGGCGAGTTGCAGGGCTTCCTCGGCCAGGGCCGGGGTCAGGGGCCTGGTCCCGGGCCAGAGCAGAAAACCGATTCGATGGACAGTCATGGCAGACGACGAAGCTTCCGGATGCCGGATGTTGAACGAGCTTCGCCGGCAGCGCGGGCTTCGGCAAAGACAAGGGGCATTCTAGGGGCTGTCGAGGTTTTCGAGTAGGTCGCGACGAACGTGCCCTCGCGAAACACGAACTCTGCCACGGCGGGAGCCGGGCGGGGCGTCGCGCCGGCCGGAGCCGGCCATGGGGGCGGAAACTCAGGCGCAGGCGGCCTACATACCGCGATGGATGTCGATCAGACTCTGCACCACCGACGGATCGGCCAGGGTGGAGATGTCGCCCAGCCCGTCGTATTCGCCAACGGAGATCTTGCGCAGGATACGACGCATGATCTTGCCCGAGCGGGTCTTCGGCAAGCCGGGCGCCACTGGATCATGTCCGGTGTGGCGATCGGACCGATCTCTCGGCGAATCCAGGCCTTCAGTTCCTGGCGCAGCGCCTCGGAAACCGACACCCCGTCGTTCAGGGTGACGTAGACATAGATGCCCTGCCCCTTGACGTCGTGCGGAACGCCGACCACCGCCGCCTTGGCGACCTGCGGGTGGGCGACCATGGCGCTCTCGATCTCGGCGGTGCCATGCGGTGACCGGAAACGTTCAGCACGTCGTCGACGCGGCCGGTGATCCAGTAATAGCCGTCTTCGTCGCGGCGGGCGCCCTCACCGGTGAAGTACATGCCCTTGAAGGTCTTGAAGTAGGTGTCGACGAAGCGGTCGTGATCGCCATGCAGGCTGCGCACCTGCCCCGGCCACGAATCGATGATCACTAGATTGCCTTCGCCCGCCCCTTCGATCAGGCTGCCCAGGTTGTCGACCAGCGCCGGCTGCACGCCGAGGACGGCTCGCCGAACCCGGCTTGAGCGAGGTGGCGCCCGGCAGCGGGGTGATCAGGATGCCGCCGGTTTCGGTCTGCCACCAGGTGTCGACGATCGGGCAGCGCTCCCGGCCGATGTTCTCGTAGTACCAGTGCCAGGCTTCCGGATTGATCGGCTCGCCCACCAAGCTGAGCAGGCGCAGGCTGGAACCGTCGGCGCCCTCCAGCGGCGCCTAGCCCAGGGCCATCATGGCGCGGATGGCGGTCGGCGCGGTATAGAGGATGTTCACTCCGTGCTTGTCGATGATCTTGGAAATCCGGTTCATGTCCAGGTAACTGGAATGCCCTCGAACAGCAGCGTGGTGGCGCCGTTGGCCAGTGGACCGTAGACGATGTAGCTGTGGCCGGTGACCCAGCCCACGTCGGCGGTGCACCAGTAGACCCCGCCCGGACGGTAGACGACGCTCTCGGCGCAGGCCCCAGGCATGGGGCGCTGTCCGACACGGCGACGGGAAGGCATGGCCATACCTTTATCGGCCACGGTCAGAGGCGTACCGATCCCCCTACCCTTCGCTGCCGGCGCTGGACGTGCCCAGGGCCGATACGGCATTTCAGGCGTTTCGGTTGCCAGACGGAGCAGCCGCGCGGGCCACTCGGTCCACGAAGCGGACCGTCACGGCGTGCCCGCCGACAGCATCGGCGGAGCGCTCCTCTAGCCCGCTTCCGCCCATCCCGTCAGGCTCCGACCGGCTGCCCGTGCTCCAGCGCCTTCTGCTTCTCCTGCTTGTCGATACTGGCCGCCTGAAGCGCGGTGAGGGCGATGGTGAAGACGATATCGTCGACCAGGGCGCCGCGCGACAGGTCGTTCACCGGCTTAGCGAGCCCCTGCAGCATCGGACCGACGCTGATGCAGTTGGCGTTGCGTTGCACCGCCTTGTAGGTGGTGTTGCCAGTGTTCAGGTCGGGGAACACGAACACGGTGGCCTGGCCGGCGACCGGGCTGTTCGGCGCCTTCTGCTTGCCGACGCTGGCCACGGAGGCGGCGTCGTACTGCAGCGGACCGTCGATCGGCAGGCCGGGCGCCCGCTCCTGGGCGATACGGGTAGCCTCGCGAACCTTATCCACTTCGGCGCCGCTGCCGGAGTCGCCGGTGGAATAGCTGATCATCGCCACGCGCGGATGCACGCCGAGGGCCACCGCGGACTCGGCGCTTTGCAGGGCGATCTCGGCCAGTTCGGCGGCGCTCGGGTTGGGGTTCACCGCACAGTCGCCATAGACCAGTACCTGATCCGGCAGCAGCATGAAGAATACCGAGGACACCAGGTTGTAGCCCGGCGCGGTCTTGATCAGTTGCAGGGCCGGGCGGATGGTGTTGGCGGTGGTGTGCACGGCGCCGGAAACCAGGCCGTCCACCTCGTCCAGCGCCAGCATCATGGTGCCGAGCACCACGGTATCCCTGAGCTGTTCGTCAGCCATCTCGGGGGTGAGGCCCTTGCTCTGGCGCATCTTCACCATCGGCGCGATGTACTGCCCACGGATGCTCTCCGGATCGAGGATTTCCAGGCCGTCCGGCAGAGTGATGCCCTGCTCGTGCGCCACGGCCCGGACCTCTTCCGGGCGGGCCAGCAGCACGCAGCGGGCGATGCCGCGCTCCTGGCAGATGGCGGCGGCGCGGATGGTGCGCGGCTCGGTGCCCTCCGGCAGGACGATGCGCTTGTCGGCTTCCTGGGCGCTCTTGACCAACTGGTAGCGAAACGCCGGTGGTGACAGAAGCAGCTCGCGCGGCAGGCTACAGCGCGAACGCAGGTACTCCGGATGCAGATGCCCGGCGATGAAATCGGTGACGCGGGTGGCGCGCTCGATATCGTCCGCCGGCGTTTCCTTGTTCAGGGCGAACAGGTTGGTGGCCGTATCGTAGGAGCCGGTGGTCACGCTCATCACCGGCAGGCCGCCGTCCAGGGCCGCCTTGCACAGCTCCATGATCCGTGGGTCCGGCATGAAATCGCTGCACAGTAGCAGGCCGGCTAGCCTCACGCCGTTGAGCGAGGCCAGGCTGGCGGCGAGGATGACGTCGTCGCGATCGCCGGGGGTCACCACCAGCACGCCCGGCTGCAGCAGCGGCACGGTGCTGGGCACGGCACGGGCACACAGCACGATCTTGCTCACCCGGCGCCGGTCGGCTTCGCCGGCGCTGAGCACCTGGGCACCGATCAGTTCGGCCACGTCGCGGGTGCGCAGGGCATTCAGTTCCTCGGCGAAGGGAATGGCGCCGAAAAGCTGGAAGTCGGCGCTGCCGAGCGATGGCAGATATTTCTTGAGGCGCTCGACGAAAGCCGGGATGCCGTCCCCGCTGTCGATCTTGTTGATGATCGCGCCGAGTACTTTCGGACTCTTGATGCCGCCGAACAACTGGGCCTGTATCTCGATACGCTCGGCCAATTGCTTGAAACCATCGCCGCCCTGGACAGCGATCAGGATGACTTCGGCGTTCAGGCTCTTGCTCAGCAGGGGGTTGAGGTACGCGGAGTAATCGCTGTCGCGGGTCGGCACCATACCTTCGACGATCACCACGTCCTTGCCGGCGGCGGCCTGCTGATAACGGCTGACCACTTCCTCCAGCAGCAGGTCGGTTTCGCCGCTGGCCAGATGGCGCTCCACCTGATCCAGCAGTATCGGCTCGGGCGTGCTCCGGCCCAGGGTGCGCTCGACCAGCAGGCAGGAGCGCTCGCGGCCCTGATCGATGGGAAAGGGCTGCGCAATCGGCTTGAAGAAACCGACCTTCAGGCCAGCCTGTTCGAGGGCACGGATCAGGCCGAGGCTGATGGAGTTGAGGCCGACGGCGTAGCCGGTGGGAGCGAGAAATAGAGTGTGCATGGGTCTCTTGCTCAGACTGTAGAAAACGTGATTCCGGCGGGAGGTCAGGATGACGAAACCCGACGCCGCGATGGTTGTCGGGTTTCGTTACAGCGCCGCGTCCCGCCTGTACAGGTATTCGGTCAGGTGTCGAGCAGGGCGAGGGTGTCCAGGGCGATCTGGCGTTCCTCGTTGGTCGGCACCACTATGACGCACGGGCTGCCGGCCGCCTGGATCTCGCCAGCCAAGCCACGGGTGCAACGGGCGTTGGCTTCGGCGTCGAGCTGGAAGCCGAACAGCTTCAGGTGCTCCACAGTGCGCTCGCGCACGGCGGCCGAGTTCTCGCCGATACCGCCGGTGAAGATCAGACCGTCCAGCCTGGGCAGGGCGCAGGCCATGCCGGCCAGCGACTTGGCCAGGCGGTAGCAGAACACCTCGAAAGCCAGGATGGCGCCGGGGTGACCGCCCAGGCAAGCCTCGGACAGGGTGCGCATGTCGTTGGACAGACCGGACAGCCCCTTCAAGCCGCTGTCGTTGTTGAGCATGCGGTTGACCTGCTCGATGGTCCAGCCCAGGGTGCGCTCCAGGTAGCCGTGCAGGTTGGGGTCGACGTCGCCGCTGCGGGTGCCCATCACCAGACCCTCCAGGGGAGTCAGGCCCATGCTGGTATCGCGGCTCTCGCCGTTGACGATGGCGCAGGTGGAGCAGCCGTTACCCAGGTGAGCCGACAGCCAGGCGCTGTTCTCCACCGGCAGGCCGGCCATCTCGGCGGCCCGCTTGCTGACGTAGCGGTGGCTGGTGCCATGGAAGCCGTAGCGGCGCACACCATGTTCCTTGTACAAAAATTCCGGCACGGCATAACGGTAAGCGTGGGGCGGCATGGTCTGGTGGAAGGCGGTATCGAACACGCTGACCTGCGGCAAGTCGGGGAACAGCGACAGGGTCGCGGCGATGCCGACCAGATGGGCCGGGTTGTGCAGCGGGGCCAACTGGGCGCTGGTGCGGATGCCTTCAATCACCGACTCGTCGATCAGGCGGGCTTCGGTGAAGCGCTCGCCGCCATGCACCACGCGGTGGCCGATACCGCTGAGCTGGCCACCGGCGGCCTCCTGAGCCAAAGGAAGGATCTTGCACAGCACCGCCTGATGGTCGGCACCCGGCAAGCTGAGAGTTTCCTTGACGTCACCTAACTGCCAGTGGATGACCGCTTCCGGACTACCGAGACGCTCGGCCAGTCCCTGCAAGGGAAAGGTCGTCTGCGCTTCGTTGACCAGGGCGAACTTGATTGATGAGCTACCGCAGTTGATCACCAGAATATTGCGGGCGGACATTGGGACTCCTGAAACATGTCGTGTATGGCCCCTGCGCATTCATTGCTCGATGGCCAAACAAATTTTTGTAATTGGATGGTTGCCCGGCGTTCTTATGGAACATGGGTGAGAATCAGGGTGTTTTCATCGTGCCACGCAGGGTGGGGACCTGCCGTGCTGCTTTAGTCGAATCGGCTCCCGGGAACCAATGCCCGGAACGCTGGCGACAGTGCTCGAACCCTCGCCGTAGAGCCGTCGCTGTCGGCCGGTAGCGCACCGCAAGCCGTCGATGCGGTGATGTACGCCAGCGCGCCTCGGCGACTCAGGCCGGCGCCTGTCCGGCCCAGGCCAGCAAGCGGCGGGCCCGCCTTACGACCGGGGCGTCGATCATCTGTCCATCGACCACGAAAACCCCTTCGCCGGAGGCCGCGGCGGTCATGACCCGCCGGGCCCAGGCCAACTCCTCGGCGTCCGGCATGAAGGCTTCGTGGACCACGGCGACCTGAGCCGGGTGGATGCACAACAGACCGCCGAAGCCCATGTCGCGGGCCTGTCGAGCACGCCGCGCCAGACCGGTCGGGTCCTGGATGGCGGGAAAGACGGTTTCCAGCGGCGCGGCCAGGCGGGCAGTACGCGACTGCAGCAGCAGCGCGTAGCGAACCTGGTCCATGATCCGTTCGCCGCTCTCGCTGCCGGCGTCCAATCCCAGATCCAGGCCCAGATCAAGGCCGCCGTAGGTCAGGCGCTCGACGCCCGAAACCCGGGCGATCGCCGGCAGGGCATGCAACCCCACGGCACTCTCAACGGCCGGCCACACCGGCTTGCCGGCCGCCACCGCCAGACTGACCTGCACCGCGCTCTCTACCTTGGGCAGCACCACGCCGAGAACGCCCGGCTGACGGCCGCACAACTCCAGATCCGCCGCTTGCTGGGGATGGATCGGACCATTGATGCGCACCAGCAGCCGGACCTGGCGATTATCGCTCAGAAAGGCGTCCAGAGCGGCGCGGGCCTCGGCCTTAAGAGCCTCCTCGACGGCGTCCTCGAGATCGACGATGACGATATCGGCACCGCTGGCCAGGGCCTTGGGAATCCGCTCGGGGCGGCTTGCCGGAACGAACAGGGCGGAACGGATGGGGGCTGGCTGCATGGACCTCTCGCTTCTTTATCGTTACGGGAAAACGACATGATGCCCGAACCCGGCGACGCATCGAATGATCGAAACGCATTCGACGTATCGCGGATGCCGCAGGCAGAAACGAATAAAGGAACGGGAAACCGCGGGAAAAATTAAGGAAAAGCGGGGGCGAAAAGCGCATCCCCCCAAAAAAAGAGGGCGACCCGAAGTCGCCCGCCCATCATTCCACTAGGAATGCAAACAAAACACTTGGATCGAATTTCCTAATCCAAGACCGCTCCCTTATAGCCGACGGCTCGCCGCGCCAGACATTGAACCAAGGTCTAACAGGCGCTCCGCCGCGGCGAGAAGGCCCGACCTAAAGCGCCCCGCCCAGGCCGGTCCGGTTTTCGGCGCTGGCCGGTTGCGACGTGGCGACCCGCTCGCGTAGCCGGTCGGCCATTTCCACGCCCAGCTCGGTAGCGGCTTCGCGGCCCTCTTCGGCCTTCACCTTAAGCTTGTCGGTCAGGGTATCACTGGCCTGGCCGAGCAGTTCGTCCTCCTGCCGGGTGGTCGGCAACACGCCGGCGATCAACGCCCCCACCGCGATGCCGAGCGCTCCCAGCACCAGCGGCTGCTCATGCATCAAGGTGTCGAAGCCGCCCCGCGCCTGATGGGCCCGTTGGCGCAGGGATTCGGCGGCATTGTGGCCGGAGTCGCTCAAGTACTGCTTGGCCGACCCCACGCTTTCGCTCACCTGCTGCCGCGCTGAACCCAGCGTGTCGCTCACCCCCTCGCCCAGATGCCCGGCCTTCTCGCGAATACCGGCCGCCCGCTGCCTGGCCTTTTCGGTCAAGGACGGCCCACTCTGAGGCGTCGAAGCCTCATCGACATGGGCCTGACTCGCCGGAACCCGGTTCTGGCTGGTCATCAGCCACAGCAATCCGATCGATGTCAGCACAGTCGGCAAAGGATTGGCGGCCACCTTGTTGGTCAGGTTGGACATGAACTCGCCGCCATGTCCCTTGGTGTATCCCAAGGCCCTGTCCAGCAACTCGCCGGGGGACAGCCTGTTTTCCAAGGCATGGACGATATTGCTGATTTCCGCGCGCTGCTGGTCGATTTCCTGTTCCAGGGTTTCCGGACCCTTCTGCGCTTCGAGATCGATTCTGCTCTGCGTACTCATGGGGCATTCTCCCGGATGGCGGCTTTATCTTTCTGCAGGGCGTGCAACGTGCGCGATGGCTTGAATGCGGACGGCGCGAACTTCTTCCTGCCGCCCTTGACCATGACATAGCCGATCACCATCACGATCACGCCGACGATCGCCGCTGCCAGCCAGGCATCCATCACCTGAGCCAGGGCGTAGACGAAGGCCTGCAGAAGAATGATGAAACCGGCTAGCAGCACTCCACCGCCACCGGCCAGGGACATGACGCCGGCCTTGGTGGCGTTGATCGACTCGCCGATCTCGACCTTGGCCAGGGCCAATTCCTTGGTGACCAGCGAAGGCAGCTCCCGCCCCAGTTGGCCGAGCAAGCCCATGATGCTGTTGCCGCCCTCCTCGCTTCCGGCGCGAGCGGTATGCCGGTGAATGGTTGCGCTGGGCCGTTCCGTTTCCGTGCGTACCGCTTCGGGGCGTGGCGTCGCGGCTTGCGCCGTCTCCCCCAGCGGATCTGGTCGAGTTGCGTCGGGCCGGGCCGCATCCGGTCGGGACAGGTCCGGCCGGCCCGTGTCGGAGTTGGCCTGGTTCGGCGGATAATTCCGGTTGCCGGTCGATTCGCTCATCGCTTCGTTCCTCTATTCGAGCCTTTGTCGTTTTGGCCGGCCGGCGCCGCGGTGCCGCCCTGGATGGCGCTGGTCGTGCCCGGACCGCTGCGGCCGGGATCGACGGGCGGCAGGCCGCTGGCGACAGTCCTGCCGGTGGTGCCGTCCGGCGTGGTGGTGCCCCTGGTCCCGGCGACATCCGGACTGCCCAAAACGCCGGCCGGCCCCGTAGCGGCGTCCTCCCGCTCGTCGCTACGGACAGGAGCGGACTGGAGCGGCCGGGCCTCCGCCTGCCGAGATCGGCGCCCGGAAGCGCGGGCGAAACGGGTCAAACCGAAACCGACGGCGATGCTGCCGGCTAAAAACAGTCCAGGGTTGTCCCTGGCTAGGCGATCGGCGTCGTGGAACAACTGCTCGGCACTCCTGCCACGCAATTGGTCGGCGAACCTGAACATACGATCGGCGGCACTCAGCACATAGTTCGATAGCCCCTGCTCGTCCTGCTCCTCTAGTTCACAGGCTGCGGCACGCGCGCCCTCGGCGATCCTTTCCAGTTCATCCGCGGCACTCCGGGTATAGCTTTCCAGCGGGTCCTTGTTCCCACCCTGCCGTTCGGTTTCAGCGGCCACCGGGTCGATCGCGTCCTCCGGCGGCTCCTGGAAAACATTGCCTGCCGGAAAACCTTTTCGGCCATTGGATCGTGGCGAGTGTTCAGTAGGTCTGGGCATAGTCGTATCCACCTCGATTTCTCTGCTAGCTACTACCGGCTCACGAGCTGGCGGTGGTGCAATGTCGGAAAACAGCCTTCTCATTCGCCTCCTCTCATTTAGGTGACAGGCCCTTTCCAACCGAGTTCGAGCGAAGCGATAACGCCCGTCTCGCCGCCGATCGGCGCAGCCTCCTGAACTTTTCCGACATTTTCGCAATCCACCGGGAAACCGTCGAATGAACTGGATAGCCCATGAAAGCCCTGCTCGGACTCGCCGCCGCCAGTACCTTGCTGACCACTCTGCCCGGCCTCGCCTGCACGCCGGACGAAATCGACCTTAAGGCCCGCGAACTGGGCATCAACGTGCACATGCTCACCCACGGTGATCCACGGCTGGCCAAAGAGATCTACAGGGAAATCCGCAACGCGCGCCCCGAATACACCGCCGAAGAACTGCCCAACGAATGCGCGGCTTACGAACGACGGTTGCTGGAACTAGAGAAGGCGGCGGCTCAAGCCGAAACCAATTTGCGGTCGAACTACTACTAGAACAGCCTGACCGGGCCGGGGCCTATCCGGCCCGACATGCGCAAATGCGACGATCCGCCCGGCTGCCACCGAACGTCGGGAGACAGCCGGGCCGCCCGCTCAGTCCCCATCCTTGTGATCGATGGGCCCCTCGCCGAAGAGATACGTCTTGAGTTCGTTCGAGAACTTGGAGTCCCTGCGGCGAATCCACTCCAGCACCATG
The DNA here is from genome assembly GCF_043587585.2 of Azorhizophilus paspali. Taxonomy (GTDB): domain Bacteria; phylum Pseudomonadota; class Gammaproteobacteria; order Pseudomonadales; family Pseudomonadaceae; genus Azotobacter; species Azotobacter paspali. Next base: position 1,371,981 of record NZ_CP171449.1, on the reverse strand, counting down.
GCGGCGTGTTCCTTCTCCTCGTCGCGGTTGTGCACGAGGATGCTTCTGAGTTCCGGGTCCCGGCAGGCGTCGACCCGCTGGTTGTACCAGTCGATGGCTTCGAGTTCCTCCATCAGCGAAACGATGGCCCGGTGCATGTCGCGGGTTTCGGCGGAAAGCGCTTCAACGAGTTCGTGATAACCGACGCTGGACATATCCATTCTCCTGCTGATGTGTGTAGGCGAAGAACAGCGCCCGACTCCCGGTGATCAGCGCCCCCGGCTCGGGCTCGGGACGGCATGCCGGACGATCGGCGCGGCTCCGCCGTGACGTGCAGAGCCGCTTCATCCGCGCTATGTCTTAACTATAAGCAGTAAACCGCGCGCAACCGCGCAGGAGGCACCGAAATGACCGCGACGCCCTATGTGGCCCGGCAACCGGACGAGCGGGGCTTCATCCACTACAGCGAGGCTGAGCACGCCGTTTGGCGGACGCTGATCGAACGCCAATCGGCACTCATCGAAGGACGCGCCTGCGTGCAATACCTGGACGGCATCCGGCGGCTCGGCCTGCCGCGGGAGCGCATCCCGCAGCTCGACGAAATCAATCGCGTACTCGAATCCGCCACTGGCTGGCAAGTCGCGCGGGTACCGGCGCTGATCCCCTTCCAGACCTTCTTCGAGCTTCTCGCCGACCGCCGGTTTCCGGTGGCGACCTTCATCCGACGGCCGGAGGAGCTGGACTACCTGCAGGAGCCGGACATCTTCCACGAACTGTTCGGCCACTGCCCGATGCTGACCAACTCCTGGTTCGCCGCCTTCACCCACACCTACGGCCGGCTGGGCCTGGCGGCCAGCAAGGAGGAGCGCGTCTACCTGGCACGGCTGTACTGGATGACCGTGGAGTTCGGCCTGGTCGACACCCCGGCGGGCCGGCGCATCTACGGCGGCGGCATTCTCTCCTCGCCGAAGGAAACCCTTCACTGCCTGTCCGGGACGCCGAAACACCAGCCCTTCGATCCGCTCGAGGCGATGCGCACGCCGTATCGCATCGACATCCTGCAACCGCTCTACTTCGTGCTGCCGGACCTGCGCCGCCTGTTCGAAGTGGCCTGCCAGGACATCATGGCGCTGGTGCGCCAGGCCATGCGTCTCGGCCTGCATCCGCCGAAGTTTCCATCGAAGGCGGCCTGAACGCCGATCCCGGACGCGGCATGGAAAACCCGCGCAGCGGTTTTCCACCGTCGCCCCCGGAGCCGCCCCCACAACCAGTAACCAGCAAAACCGGAGCCCGCCATGACCGCCCTTACCCAAGCCCATTGCGAAGCCTGCCGCGCCGACGCGCCGAAAGTCTCGGAACAGGAACTCGCCGACCTGATTCGGCAGATCCCCGACTGGCAGGTGGAAAACCGCGACGGCATCTTGCAACTGGAAAAGGTCTTCGCCTTCAAGAACTTCGCCCAGGCCCTGGCCTTCACCGACGCGGTCGGCGCGCTCGCCGAGGCCGAAGGGCACCATCCGGCGCTACTCACCGAATGGGGCAAGGTCACCGTGACCTGGTGGACCCACAAGATCCGCGGCCTGCACCGCAACGACTTCATCATGGCGGCGCGCACCGATGAGTTGGCGAAAGGAGCCAAAGAGCGCGCCTGAGCCAGCGCTCCGACGCAAAAACCGGAAGACCTTTCGTCGGGTAAAATATATCCTTTAAAAACAATAGGTTAATACTGTATAGCGGCCCCCTTGAGGGGATTTTGAGTTGCCATTCGTCGGCAACTTCCTTAGGGTAGGTGGCCATGTGGACCAACATTGCCCCCATCGGTTCGCTGCTTGGCGGGGTCGCACTGCTCCTGCTCGGCAACGGACTGCTCAACACCCTGCTGACCCTGCGTGGCGTCGCCGAAGGCTACTCTACCGGGCTGCTCGGACTGCTGATGTCCGGCTATTTCGTCGGCTACCTGCTCGGCACCTGGCTGACAGTACCGCTGATCCGCCGCATCGGGCATATCCGCGTCTTCGCCTGTTGCGCCGCCTCGGGTGCCATCGTCGCGCTGCTCCACCTAATTCTGGTCAACCCCTGGGTGTGGATGGTGTTGCGCGTGGTCTACGGCATCGTCCTGGTCACCCTCTACATGGTCATCGAGAGCTGGCTCAACGCCCGGGTCAGCGGCGACAGCCGTGGCCGGGTGTTCGCCGTCTACATGGCGGTCAACCTTGGTGCTCTGGCCCTCGCCCAGCAGCTTTTGAACCTCGCTAGTCCGCTGGAATTCCTGCTCTTCGCCATCGCCGGTATCCTCATCTGTGCCGCGCTCTTGCCCATCACCCTCACTCGCCAGGCACAGCCGACCCTGCCCGACACGCCGCCCACCGAGCTGCGCCAACTGGCGCGAATCGCGCCGCTTTCGGTGACCGCCGCCGGGCTGTCCGGTCTCGCCCTCGGCGCCTTCTGGGGTCTTGCGCCGGTATACGCCAGCCACAGCGGCTTCGACGCCGCCGGCGTGGGACTGCTGATGGGGGCGACCATTCTCGGCGGCGCCGTGCTGCAGTGGCCCATCGGCCGCTACTCGGACAGCCACGACCGCGCGAAGGTGATGCTCTGCGTGGTGACCCTGGCCGCGCTGACGGCACTGGCCATCAGCCTGCTGCCCACCGGTGGCTTGCTACTCGGTGCTTTCTTCCTCTGGGGCGGGCTGGCCTTCTCCATCTATTCCATCGCCATGGCGCGGATGGTCGATCAGTTGCACCCGGACGAGATCCTCTCCGGCTGCGGCGGCCTGCTGCTGGTCAACGGCCTGGGCTCGGCTTGCGGTCCGCTGCTCGCCGGCCTAGCCATGCACCTGCTCGGTCCGCGCGGACTGCCGCTCTACTGCGCGGCGGTACTCGGCCTGCTGGCGCTCTACACCCTCCATCGTTTACACCGGGCGAGCGATCTGCTCAGCGAGCCGCATGCCCAGTTCACCCCCATGCTGCGCACCAGCCATACCGTGCTCGAACTGATGCCCGAGGTCTCGGAAAGCGCGGCCGATTCCAGCCCCGACGCCGCCGTGGCGGAGCCGGGCACCACCAGGGAGGAAACCTGTATCTGACTCCGGTGCCATGGAGGCTCCGGACAACACCGCTCGTCGGCCCAGGTCGGCGCGTCAACTTACCCCACTACTGGAGAGAAGACAGCGCATGCTACTTGCCACCGATCTCGATGGAACCTTTCTCGCCGGCGATCCGCAGGATCGCCTGAGTCTCTATCAGACCATCACCGCCCACCCCGATATTCAATTGGCTTATGTCACCGGCCGTAGCCTCGAGGCTGTTCTGCCGCTGCTGGCCGATCCTACCCTGCCGCAGCCGGACTACATCATCGCCGACGTCGGCGCCAGCCTCTATCACGGTGAAACCCTGCAGCCGATCCAACCCCTGCAGCACGACATCGACGCCCGTTGGCCCGGCGAAAGCCAGATTGCCGGCGCTCTCGCCGGCCTTCCCGACCTGCAGCGCCAGGACGTGCCCCAGGCGCGCCGCTGCTCCTACTTCTGCACCCCGGAACGTGCCGCCGACCCGGCCCTCAAGGTCATCGCCGAACGCCTCGGCTGCGACCTGCTGTACTCGGCCGGACGCTACCTGGACTTCCTGCCGCGCGGGGTGAACAAGGGCAGCAGCCTGCTGCGCCTGGTCGAGCACCTTGGTCTCGATCCCGAGCAGGTGCTGGTCGCCGGCGACACCCTGAACGACCTCAGCATGCTCACCTGCGGCCTCAAGGGCGTCTGCGTCGGGCAGGCGGAGGAAAGCCTGCTCGAACATACGCGCCACTGTACCCGTGTCCTGCACGCCGACAGTCCGGGTTGCGGCGGCATCATCCAGGCCTTCGCCCATTTCGGCTTCCTCGGCGTGCACGGCTTCGCCGCCGAGACCCGCAGGGCGACCGAGCCGGGGCACGCCGAGCTGGTGATCGTCTACCACCGCCTGCCCTACGAGGAATACCGCGAGCACGGCCAGGTGCAACGCCGCCGGCCAAGCTCGCCCAACGGCATCATCCCCACCCTGCTCAGTTTCTTCGCCGACGGGCGCAAGGGCTCCTGGGTCGCCTGGGCCGAGCACGAGGAAGGCGAGGGCTTTTTCGAGAGCCACACCACGGTGGACGCCGAGCGCTATCCGCGCCTGACCGCCGCCCGCGTACCGCTCTGCAAGGAAGACATCGATACCTTCTACAAGCGTTTCTCCAAGGAAGCCTTCTGGCCGACCCTGCACACCTTTTGGGAACGCGCCGCCTTCAACGAGGACGACTGGCAGGTGTTCCTGCGGGTCAACCGCGCCTTCGCCGAGCGCACCGCCCTGGAGGCCGCCGAGGGCGCCACCGTCTGGCTGCACGATTACAACCTGTGGATGGTTCCGGCCTATCTGCGCGAACTGCGCCCGGACCTGAAGCTGGCCTTCTTCCACCACACCCATTTCCCCTCGGCGGATGTGTTCAATGTGGTGCCCTGGCGCCGGCAGATCGTCGGCAGCCTGCTGCAGTGCGACTACATCGGCTTCCACATCCCGCGCCAGGTGGAGAACTTCGTCGACGTCGCTCGCGGCGTGGCCCCGCTGGAGGTGCTCGGCCAGCAGAACTGCGCGCCGCGCTTCGTCACCTATGGCTGCGCGGTCGGCCTGGAGCGCGTGACTACCGCCATCGATACCGGCATGCGCCAGGTCCGCCTCGGCGCCCATCCGGTGGGGCTCGACCTCGACCGGGTGCGCAACGCCCTGGCCAGCCCTTCCGTGCAGAATCAAATAGAACATTTGCGTTGCGAGTTGAACGGCGTACGCCTGGTCCTCGCCGTGGAGCGCCTGGATTACACCAAGGGCGTGCTGGAAAAACTCAGGGCCTTCGAGCGGCTGCTGGCGGACAACCCCGAGTTGCAGGGCAGAATCACCCTGGCCACCATCTGCGTCCCGGCGGCGCGGGAGATGACCGTCTACGACGAGTTGCAGGGGCAGATCGAACAGGCCGTGGGACGCATCAACGGCCGCTTCGCCCGGGTCGGCTGGACGCCGGTGCAGTTCTTCTTCCGCAGCCTGCCGTTCGAGGAGGTGGTAGCCTGGTACGCCATGGCCGACGTCATGTGGATCACCCCGCTGCGCGACGGCCTCAACCTGGTCGCCAAGGAGTTCGTCGCCACCCAGGGCCTGCAGGACGGCAGCGGCGTGCTGGTGCTCTCCGAATTCGCCGGCGCCGCCGCCGAACTCAAGGGCGCCCTGTTGACCAATCCCCACGATATCGCCGACCTGGTGCAGAACTGCCATCTGGCGCTGAACCTGCCCAAGAGCGAGGCGCGGGCGCGGCTACGCGAGCTGTTCGACATCGTCGCCTTCAACGATATCCGCCGCTGGGGTGACGAGTTCCTGGGCGCGCTGGAGGAGCCCCGGATGGACATCCGCGCCATCGCCTGACAGTGCCGGCAAATCCACGCCTGCGCTCGCGCAGGCACGGATTCGTCCGCGCTGCAGGTCCGATCTCGTCACCGCACGGCGTGCCGACAATCAATAATCCACCCGCCCCCGCCCGGCCTTGATCGCCCCGCAGCGGACCTTTCCCTCCAGCCGGCGCTGTTTCGAGCCGCGCGTCGGCCGGGTCGGTCGGCGCGTCTTCTCCGTCCCGGCCACGCTGCGAATCAGCGCGACCAGGCGTTCCAGGGCATCGGCGCGGTTCTGCTCGCGGGTGCGGTAGCGCTGCGCCTTGATCACGACGACGCCTTCGCCGCCGATACGCTGGTCGCGCAGGGCCAGGAGGCGCTCCTTATAGAAATCCGGCAGGGACGAGGCACGGATGTCGAAGCGCAGATGCACGGCGCTGGACACCTTGTTGACGTTCTGACCGCCGGCCCCCTGGGCGCGGATCGCGTTCAGCTCGATCTCGTCGTCGGGCAGATGGAGGGTGGCGGATATTTCCAGCATGGTGCGTCCGATCGAAAAAAGCGGCGATAGTGTCGGCATTATTCCGTTAATTGCCCGCGGAAGACAGAAAAACGGCAGAAGCCCGCGGCCTGTCTGGCCGAACGAATCCGAACCGCACGGCTAGCGGCGCCGGCGCGAATCGTCCGCTCCCGCGCAAAGTGGCCTTATCCTGCCAGCCTTGCGCTATTGAACCTTTTGTCCATACTCGAATGGCCTTCGCCGAACTATGCCGAAGGCAACCCCAATCCAGACAGAGCACCCAGCCAGAAAGGAGGCAGCGAGCACGGGAGCGCCCAGGCGGCCAGGCTATCTCTCCCCGCCCCGGAACGGCGGGAATCTCTCGCGTGGAACGATGAAACGGATACCGGGAGCCCGTATCAGCACAGGACTTGCCATGACGATGCTGCTCAGCGTCGCCAGCGCCGAAGTTCAGACCGTCAAACTGCCCGCCTGTGGCGCGGAGATCCGCAAGACCTCGGTGTCGGGACTGTCGTCCGGTGCCTTCATGACATCCCAGCTTTACCTGGCGTTTTCCGAGATCATGGTGGGCGCCAGCATAGTCGCCAGCGGTCCCTATCTCTGCGCCAAGTCCTGGGCGGGCAATTCCCTGCTGGTGAACGCCACGCCCCCCCGCATGCATCCCCCGACGGTCGAGAGCGGTCCGAATACACCGCGCCTGGCCAGATATGCGACCACGCTGGCCGAATACGGCCACATTGCGCCCCTGAAGAATCTCGAGGACGACCGTACCTACATCTTCAGCGGCACATGGGACGAAATCATCACGACCACCGTCGTGAACCAGACCAGGGAGTTCTTCAAGGCCGTCGGCATCCCGGAGGCCTCCATTCGCTACGACAAAAGCATCGCCGCCGGTCATGCCTTCCTGACCGACGACAACACAGATACTGCCTGCGCGCTGACCCGCGCGCCCTGCATCAATGACTGCGACTTCTCGCAGGCCGGCGCCATACTCGAGCAGATCCACCAAGGCCTGAAGTCGCCCGCCCGTCACCGGGACGACAGCCTGATCGCCTTCGACCACAAGGAATTCATCGACTCCCCCTACACCAGCATGGACGACACGGCCTATGCCTACGTCCCGACGGCCTGCCAGAGCGACAAGAGTTGCCCCGTGCATGTGGTGTTCCACGGCTGCTGGCAAGGCTCGCGCTTCACCGGCGACCAATACTACGCCCGGACCGGCTACAACCGGCTGGCGGAAGCCAACAATCTCATCATGCTCTACCCCCAGGTGCGGCCATCCAGCGCTTCGCCGCTGAATCCCGACGGCTGCTGGGACTTCTGGGGCTATTCTTCGCTGGACAGCCCGACTCCGGACTACTTCACCCGCAACGCTCCTCAACTGCGCGCCATCCACAAAATGATCGCCCGCCTTGCCGAGCCCCATCCTGAGCCAATTCACTGCACATAGGAAGAAAGACCATGGATGCCGACACCGCGAACGCCACGATCGATCCGAAGCTGTCCGAGGCACTCAAACACTGGAACGACTACGCCAGCGAAAGCGGCCGGAACGCACGGCTCATCTTCGAGGCCATGACACCGGTCAACGACAGCCTGCGGATCGTCCGGCAGGTCATGGAGTCCATGCAGTTCGGCGGTTGGAGCCCCACCGGCATGCCCTGGCTGAAGCCCTCAGTCCTGTTCTCCGCCTACCAGGAGCTGACCGAGATCCACTTGGCCGCCCAGGAAAAGGAAAGCGACTGCTACATCCGTTTCCTGACGACTACCCTGGGCACCGGCAAGCAGGTCGCCGAAGCCATGCAGGGCGCCAGCACCCCGCAGCAGATCCTGGCTTCTTACTTGGAGGCCGGCCTCAGCATCGCCAAGCAGTACCAGGCCGACGCCAGCGAACATGCCTCCGCGCTCGGCCAGATCCGCTCGGCCTACAACATCTGGCTGCAAAGGACCCTGGAAAACCTGGGCCATGAAACGGAGGAGGAGCCCGCGCCCACCGCCGCGTCGCAGCCGGCCGCCTCGCCGCCTCCCGCATCGACAGCGGAATCGGCAGCGGAGAAGGACAGTACCGCTTGAACGGACCGGCCGACGACAGGCCCTGCCCGGGCTGCCGCTCGCCGGAACGTACCGTTGAATGGAAGTAGCCGGCGCGCCGCAGGTAACCGCCGAAGCGCGCCGGTCGGGGAAACGTACGGTCACGACAGTCACTTTCGAGCCACGGGCTATCCAACTGTCGATACCGATCCAGCGAACCAGACCCACGAGAGGACCGGATCATCAATACGCTCAGCAAAACCCTGATCGCCTGCGGCTTGCTGCTCGCTTCCTGGCACAGCAACGCAGTCGAGGAAGAAGCGGTGGACAGCTATCTCTATTGCGGCAAGCTCCTCTGGCCCGCCGAGCCGGAGGATTATCTGCCGCTTCCGCAAGGAATCCAGATCGGCTACTCCTCGCATCCGGCCCTCGCGCCGATCGTCGAACAGAAGGAAAAGCACAGCCTGCGGCTCGCCTACGAGAGTCCGGCGATCGCCCTGCGGATCATGCAGGAAGCGGTCGAGGTGATCATCCGGCAGAAAACCAACGAGGTCTGCCTGGAAGCCGGCGCGGCGGAGATCTCGAACAGCGGACTTCCCTTGGCGATCTCTCCCGTGTCGGCAGAGGACGGACGGACGGTTTTCGACGCCGATCTGGAGCCGCGCCAGTAGAGCGCTCCCGGCAAGACCACCGGCCTTTCCCCGGCCTGTGCCCCCCGATCAGCGCAAGATCTGCCTGCGATCCTGCCCGTTCATCCCGTCCGGATGGACATACTCGTGGCACAACCGCCGACAGCCCTGAAAGCGCAGCGACAGAATTCCAAACAGGACGGTCGATGGCCTGGTCCAAGTGGATGCCCCGCCGCCGGGCATTTCCATTCGCCCGGCTCCCTCGGCTACCGTAATCGCTTATCCGCTCTACGGGACGCTCCAATGGATTCGCTCACCCAGGCCGTGCTCGGCGCCAGCGTACAGGGCGCGCTGCTCGGGCGCTGGCAGGGACGCAAGGCGCTGCTCTACGGCGCCCTGCTCGGCACCCTGCCCGACCTCGACGTACTGATCGACTACGGCGACGCGGTTGCCAACATGACCCGCCACCGCGGCTTCAGCCATTCCCTGTTCGTCCTCACCGGCTTCTCGCTGCTGCTGGCCTGGTTGCTGCGGCGCTTCAGGCCGCATCCGGGATACGGTGGCGGGCGCCTGTTCCTCACCCTCTGGCTGGTACTGGCCACCCATGTGCTGCTGGACAGCCTGACCAGCTACGGCACCCAGCTGCTCTGGCCGCTGGACATGCCGCCGGTGGCCTGGTCGAGCGTGTTCATCATCGATCCTCTGTACACCTTGCCGCTGCTCGGCGCGGTGCTGGGTGGCTTCCTGTACCGCCTGAACGGCCGAGCCCTGCGCTGGCAGTACTGGGCGCTCGGCCTGTCGAGCCTCTACCTGGGGCTGACCCTGGTCGGCAAACAGATGGCTGAAAACCGCGTGGCGGCGGAATTGGCGCGCCAGGGGATTCGCGCCCAAGCCCTGTTCAGCGTGCCGACGCCTTTCAACAGCCTGCTCTGGCGGGTACTGGCGCGCGACGGCGAGGATTACCACGAGGCGCTGGTCGGCTGGTTCGACCGCCGGCCGCCGGAACTGGTCCGCCTGCCGCGCGGCACCACCCTGATCGCCGGACTGGGCGCCTCGCCGCAACTGGCGCGGCTGCGTTGGTTCGCCGACGACTGGCTGCGCTACGACGAGATCGACGGCAAGCTGGTGGTCACCGATCTGCGTCTGGGCATGACCGGCGCCCACCCGTTCCGCTTCGCCCTGGCCGCGAAACGCGACGACCGCTGGCAACTCCTCCCCGAACCGGAGCAGTTGCCGATGAACCGCGGCCGCCTCGAACATCTCGGCCTGCTGTGGCGGCGCATCTGGCATCAGGACGCGCGAATCCCCCTGGAGGACTGGGCCCGCCAGTTGCAGCAGTGGCAAGTGCCGCTCACCGCGAGCCCTCCCCGGCCGCCGCCACTGCGACCGGCGCGCCTCCCCGCCTCGGCGAGGGCTGATCCCGCTGCCCGAAGTGGTCACGACGGGAAAGGCCTGCGGCCGTTTCTCACCGCGCCTTCCTAGCCCTTCAACACTCCACGGCGGATCTGGTCCTCCTCGATGGATTCGAACAGAGCGCGGAAGTTGCCTTCGCCGAAGCCCTGGTTGCCCTTGCGCTGGATGATTTCGAAGAAGATCGGGCCGATCAGGGGGCGGGTGAAGATCTGCAGCAGCAGCCCTTCGCGGCCGACACGGCCGTCGATCAGGATGTTCAGCTCGCGCAGCGACTCCAGCGGCTCGCCATGGCCGGGAATCCGGGTAGCGACCTTCTCGTAGTAGGTATCCGGGGTCTGCATGAAGGCCACGCCCCTGGCGCGCAGCGCGCGCACCGTGGCGTAAATGTCGTCGGTGGCCAGGGCGATGTGCTGGATGCCCTCGCCATGGTAATCGCGGATGAATTCGGCGATCTGCGAATGGTCGTCGGCCGACTCGTTGATCGGGATGCGGATCTTCCCGCAGGGTGCGGTCATGGCGCGGGACAGAAGGCCCGTATGCCTGCCCTCGATATCGAAGTAGCGCGTCTCGCAAAAGCCGGCGATGCGCTCGTAGAAACCGGCCCAGACATCCATCTGCCCACGCCCGACGTTATGGGTCAGATGATCGATGACGCTCAGGCCGACCGCGTTGTCCCGCGCCGTACGCCCCGCGATGAAGTCGAAGTCGACATCGTAGATGCTGCGTTCGCCGTAGCGATCCACCAGGTAGAGCAACGAACCGCCGATGCCTTCGATGCAGGGGATGTTCAGTTCGCCGAAATTGGCGTGGCTGCCCAGTAACCTCGCCCCCTGGCGCTGCGCGTAGTCGGCGGCCTGGACGGCGTTGCCGACTCGGAAGGCCATGGCGCAGGCGCTCGGCCCGTGCTCCTCGGCGAAAGCCCGCACCGGCCCGTCGGGACTACCGTTGAGGACGAAATTAATGTCGTTCTGCTGGAACAGGAAGACTTCCTTGGAACGGTGCCGGGCGGTCTCGGTGAAACCCATGGCGACGAACAGCCCGCGCAGCCGGGCGATGCCCCCGGCGTCCGGCACGGTGAATTCGACGAACTCGAAGCCGTCGGTGCCGATGGGGTTGCAGGTTGGGCTTTCCGGTATGGCATTCATGAGGCTACCTCGCGAAGCGTGCACTGACCCTTTCAGCACAGGCGAAGAGCCGCCGCCGGGCAAGTGGCGAATACCGTCCGGAGCCGGATACGGCCACCGACGGCGGCGAAAACTATAATTTCCGCTTGTCACCGATGGTTCACCGGCTGGAGACGATCAACGCAGGCCTGCCGGGCGAACGCGCCCGCGCCGGCTCCATTCCAGAGGTTCGCCGCCATGAAAACCCCATTGTCCAACCATGCTCCCCAGCGCCTCGGCGCCGCCGTTCGCGATGCCTGGCTCACCGCCGGCGTGAAATCCTCCCTCGCCCTGGCCAGGGAAACCCGTGGCCAGGACATCCACGTCAAGGCCCGCGCCGGCGAGGTGTTCCTGAGCGGCCTGGTCGACGATTACCAGCGGCGCAATCGGGCCCTCCAGTTGGCCGGCGCGGTGCACGGCGTGATCCGGGTGGACAGCCGCGACCTGGCGGTCCGGCTGATGCCCGAGCCTCCCGGCGCCGAGGAAAGCGCCGACTATCGGGCCTACGAGGCGCAGCGGCGCCGGACGGAGGATCGCCACTGAACGACCCGCGTGCCCCGATGACGCCCCTCAGGACGACCAGGTCGTCTGGAAGGCCAGGCGCGTACCGAGTCGCCGGGCCAGGCCGACGCCGCCGGCATGCATCAACAGTCGGTGGTTCCAGCGGAACAGCGGCTGCGCCAGCGGGGCCAGCAGGTTCATCCAGGCAGGGGTGGTACGTACCCGCCAGTCGAAACACACCCTGGTTTGGCCGGCATCCTCATTGAAGCGCCAGCGGCCGACGCCCTCGAGCTGGCCCTCGACCCGTCCTTCGAGCAGGTGCAGCGGCTCAAGGCGGGTCACGCGGGAAACGAAGGACAACCGGTAGGGCAAGATCCCTTTCCAGACGAATCGCTGGCGGGTCCCCAGACCGCCCTCTTCGTGCCCCCGCTCCAGGGTGACGACCTGCTCGACACCCGGCCACCAGCCAGGCCAGGTCTCGGGCTCGACGATAGCGTCCCATACCGCGGCGAGCGGCGCGTCGAACTGCCAGAGGGTGGTCAGGTGGAAGCAGTTGGCCGCAGCCATGGCTCGTTTCGGCTCAGGGAGAAAAGAAGCGCTCGGGGAAGGGCGTGTTGATCTCCAGATCGGCCATGTCGACGCTCTCGAGCAGACGACCTCCAGTCCCGAAGCGCTCGACCCGCAACGGGAGCAGGTTGTCGCGCGCCAGCCAGATCCGGTAGTGATGCGCGCCGGACGGCTTCCCCGGCCCCCCTTCGCGAATCTCGAAGCCGGCAACCGGCCTTGCCGCGACCTCCCCGCTGCCGAGTGCGGCCAGCGTGCCACGGGCCTGCCACTCGCGAAGAGTGTCCAGCAGCACGCCAATATCCGACTGATCGACCCGGATACCGTGCGGGCCACGGATCAAGGGGTTGTCCGGCGCCAAATTGAGCCTCGGCAGATGGTTTAGGCCGAACGGCCAGATTCGCACCCGGCGGCTGGCGGGATTGTAAATCAGCACCAGTCCCGGGTGCGGCCGGATGAACTCGATACGTACCCAGCCGGGTTTGCGGTAGAAGTAGCGCAGCACATGCTGCTCGCTGCCCTCGGCGTTCAGGCGCACCGTGACCCGGTAGCTGGTCAGCGCCTGGAAGCGTTCCTGTGCCTCGGCCAGAGGATCGCTCGCGCCGGGTCCTCCGAGCAGGGCGAACAGCAGCATGAGCGCGGCCACGGGTCAGTGGCCCGTCTGGCAAGTTCGCTCGATCGCTTCCGGCCTCCGAAGCCCCGATACCACGTTGCCGCTTTTCGCCATGCCCCCGCCATGGCTCGTCGCGGCACCTCGTCTCGGAGCCCCGCTCATCCAAACGCGAATCGACCGACCGCACAGGCCACTAGCTTTCTCACCTCCGGACCGGTTCGACCATGATGCGGCTAGGCAGGGGTCGCAGGCATTCAAGGCCGTCGCCTCCACGCGAACAATGGACGAAGTATCGACCAGGAATGGCCGCCGCCCGCCCACTGGGCGACGACCGGCCCGGCGGTGGGCGAAACGCCCCGTCCCGTATGACCATGTACGCGGCTTTCGTTTTCCGGAGATACGCGATGAAACACCGCTACCCCCTGCTTGCCCTGACCACCCTGCTCGGTGGCTGCACGCACTGGTGGGACGACGATCACGACCACCATCGCCATCGTTCCGACTCCCACCGGGACAACGGCCGGCACGAAGGCTACGAGCGTCGCGACGATGGCGATCGTGACCGCAAGGAGCGCCGTGAAGGCTACGACAGGGACGGCAGAAACGGGCGCTGAAGGAACCCCGAGTCGTTCCGCCGGTCTTTTCGGAGCCGACTGGCCAGCGCTGCGGGAGCGATCTACCCTGCAGCAAAGCGATGCCGTTCTGCTTCGACAAGGAAATGCCACGATGCCCTGGACATGGACCTTCCGCCTGTTTGTCCTCTCCCTGCTCCTGTTGCCGGCCCCGCTCGCCTGGGGCGGCAGCCTCGAATCGTTCAGCCTGCCGGCCGCCGGCTATCCCGGCTCGCGCGAGCGCCAGTACAAGGTCTACCTGCCGGACGTGCGCCCCGAAACGCCGCCCCTGGTGATGGCGCTACACGGCTGCCTCATGGACAACGACAACGTGCTGCGCGACTGGGGACTCACCGCCGCCGCGGACCGCTACGGCTTCATCCTGGTCGCGCCCTTCGTCAGCGGCTACGACGAACTGCGCGCACCCAACTGCTGGGGCTTCTGGATCGACGGGCAGCGCCACGAAGGGCGCGGTGAAGTGGAGGATCTGCTGCGCATCGCCCAGGCGGTCGAGGCCCGCTACCGCACCGATCCGGCGCGCCGCTACATCGCCGGGCTGTCCTCGGGCGGAGCGATGAGTGTGGTGGCGGCGATCGCCCACAACGAATACTGGGCGGCGGCGGCCAGCGTAGCCGGCTTGCCCTACGGCGAGGAGTCGCGAGCGGTGTCCTCGGCCGCCTGCCCGCTGAGCAATGCCAGCCTGCACAGCGTCGAGCGGGTGGTCGCCGACATGCGCGCCGAACTCGACGATCCCTACCCCATCCCGCTGCTGGTCATCCAAAACGACAACGACTGCACCGTGGTCGCGAGTGCCGGGCGCCGTCTGCGCGACGCGCACCTCAAGGCGTTCGGCTCGGCACCCTTCGACACCCCGGCCACCACCCTGGCGGCGCAGAGGCCCTGCATCCCGGTGTTCGGCGACGACGACTACGGCTGCCGCCACGAGATTCACACCGCCGACGGCAACAGCGCCAGCCGCTCGCTGGTGGAAACCCTTTACTACCAGGGGCCGCTGGAAACTCCGAACGAAAACGATACCGACCGCGGCCACTACTGGATCGGTGGCGAATATGGACGCGAAGGTCCCTACGCGCTGCGCCCAGGCCCCAGCCATCCGGACATCCTCTGGTATTTCTTCGCCCGCCATCCGCGCAACGGCATGGAGCCGGACGACAGCCCGCGGGTGACCATCGAGGGCGCCAATCCGCTGCGCCTGCCGCTCGGCGAGTCGTTCGTCGACCCCGGCGCCCGCGCCGGCAGTGCCCAGGACGGCGAGTTGGCGGTCGGTGTCGACTGCACGGTCGACACCCACCGCGCCGGCCGCTACCGCTGCACCTACAGCACCACCAACCGTCGCGGCAAACGCAGCGAGGCGATCCGCACGGTACTGGTGGAAGACCCGGATGTACCCGCGGCGACCTGCGCGACTGCCACCGCCTCGCCCCTCGAGCACCTGTTCGGTGGACGGGCGCTGCCGGGCGGCACACTGTACGGCCGCACCCTGGCCAGTGGCGACCGCACCGACATGGGCTCCGTCTTCCAGGGGCTGACGCCGGTGACGCTTTACGAAGGTGCACCAGGAAAATGGTTCGTCCGCCCGCCGGAAGCCTGCGGCTGGTAGCGATCGGGGCACGAAACTCGCCGGACTGTGCCTAGAGCCACACCGCGGGGCAATCGCGTGAAATACCCGCTCGATACCGGATTGGAAAGATTGTGTGAAACCCTGGCCAGTAATGGCCGAGGGGCTGCTACTCGACCCTTGTACGACTCTCGGCTTTGGCATCCTGCGTCGCTCTACCTCCTGCATCCCTGCAGTCGTCGCCGACTCCCTGCGCTTGGCTTCTCTACGCGGCACTTGCGCTCGGCCTCCTGACGGAAATCGGGCTCCGGGTTGCCTGAAAGCGCTTTTGCGCTTGTGGCATGGCCTGTCAGGCCGCGCCGGATGCCCCCTTCAGGAGGCAGAGCGGAGTCGTCGCGCAAGGGGATGAGCCGCATGGATGCGGCGAAAGGCCCGAGGGCCATGGATGGCCCTTTGGGCCGTGCCCCTGGAGCGACGACGGAGGGAGGGAACCCAGAGCAAAGCGCAGGGCCGGATGAGGGGGTAGCCTTCTTTTTGGTTACTTTTTCTTGGCCAGACAAGAAAAAGTGACTCGGCCGGGGCGCCGAAACAGGGACTTTCCAGCTACTCGGCAAGCAGCCCATGCAGCGGAGTCGAAGGCAACACCGAAACATCCGACACACAATATTTCCAGTCCGGTATCGAGCGGGTATTTCATGCGATTGCCCCGAGCCACACCAGCGTCTGCGGATCGCGCCCGCTCTATCCCGCTACGACTTTTGCAAATCCAGCGCCAGTCGATCGCCCAGCCACATCGCGAGTTTCGTGTGCGCTTCGTATTAGTCTTCCGGCACCGGATGTACCAGGACGGAAAATCCACCCCTGTTGGCATCCAGCCACGCCACCGCCGCATCCACCGAAGCCGGCTCGATATCGATTTCGAACATCGGCATCGTATGAGGTCCTACGCGCTCGAATATGAGCGGCGATATATCAACAATGCAATCCGGTTCCCCGATCACTCTGTCCCTGAGCGCCGCGGCCCCGAGCCTGTCTTCCTTTTCGAAATAAACATGGCATTGATACAGACCCCTGGGACTTGCTCTTCCTCGTGAATGATGCTCGACCGGGCGACGAGCGTCTGGGCCAGCGGCGCGGAGCGCCTTTGCCTGCAACGACGAGCGCAACGGTCAGTGCTGCAAATGCCCGTAGAGCTTGGCGTACAGGCCGCCCCCAGCGATCAGTTGGTGGTGGTCGCCCTCCTCGGCGATACGCCCGTCGTCGAATACCAGCACCCGGTCGGCCTGCTTCACCGCCGACAGACGGTGAGCGATGATCAGCGTGGTGCGGCCATTGAGGAAGCGCGCCAGCGCCTGGTGCAAAGCGTATTCGGTGGCCGCGTCGAGGGCCGAGGTGGCTTCGTCGAGGATCACCACCTGCGGGTCGGCGAGCACCATGCGGGCGATCGCCAAGCGTTGCCGCTGGCCGCCGGAGAGGCGCACGCCGGAACGGCCGACCACGCTGTCCAGCCCCTGCGGCAGGGCACGCACGGTCGCCGCCAGTTGGGCGATCTCCAGCGCCTGCCAACAGTTTTCGTCGCTGCGCTCGCGGCCCAGGGTCAGGTTGGCGCGCACCGTGTCATTGAACAGCGCCGGCTGCTGGAGGACCACCGCGACATGCTCGCGCACCCGCTCCAGGCCGATCTCCTCCAGGGTCGAGCCGCCGAAACGGATAGTCCCCGACTGCGGGCTGTAGAGGCCGAGCAGCAGTTGCACCAGGGTGCTCTTGCCGCCGCCAGAGGCGCCGACCACGGCGACCTTCTCGCCCGGCGCGATAGACAGGTCGAGACCATCCAGCACCGGTTCGTCGCGGTAGGCGAAATGCAGATCGCGCACCTCGATGCCGACCGTGGCGCGTCCCTTGAACGGATCAACGCTGCCGGAGTACTGCGGCTCGTCGGCGCGGGCGAGCAACTCGTTGATTCGCGCCAGGGCGCCGCTGGCGGCGTAGAAGGCGTATTGCAGGCCGAGCAGTTGCTCCACCGGGGCGATCATGAACCACAGATAACTGAACACCGCGAGCATCTGGCCGATCGACAGGTCGGAGAACAACACGGTGAGCATCGCCGCGGCGCGGAACACGTCGATACCGAACTGGAACAACAGGCCGCTGGCGCGGGTCGAGGCATCGGTCTTCCACTGCGAGGCGACGGCGCGGTCGCGCACTTCCCGGGCGCGCAGGCCGAGGCGGCCGAGGAAGAAGCCCTGGCGGTTGCCAGCGCGCACCTCCTGGATTGCCTCCAGGGTTTCGCCGAGCGCCTGGGTGAAGCGCGCGGTGCTGTCGTTTTCCAGCTTCTTCAGGTGCTTGACGCGCTTGCCGAGCAGTACGGTGGCATAGATCACCAGGGGGTTGAACAGGAGGATCAGCAGGGCCAGTTGCCAGTGCATCCAGATCAGGATCGCCGAGGTGCCGGCCAGGGTCAGGACGGCGACCAGGAAACGGCTCAGGGTGTCGCCGACGAAGGAGTCCAGGGTGTCCAAGTCGGTGACCAGATGGGCGGTCACGGTGCCGCTGCCGAGGCTTTCGTATTCGCCCAGGGAGATACGCTTGAGCCGCTCGATCAGACGCATGCGTAGGCGATAGACGACATCCTTCGACAACCGGGCGAACAACCGGGCCTGCAGCACGCCGAACAGCAGCGAGGCACTACGCAGCAGCAGGGTCGCCAGCAGCATCAGGCCGATGTAGCCGACCGCGCCCTGCCAGGCGGCCGGCAACACCCGATCCATCAGGCGCAACGCCGCATCCCCTTGCCGGAGCAGCACTTCGTCGACCAGAAGCGGCAACAGCAGCGGAATCGGCACGCTGGTCAGGGCCGCCAGCACAGCGACCAGGTTGGCCAGCATCAAGGCCTTGCGGTGGTGCAGGGCGAGCCGGCGGATCTCCGCCCAGCCCAGGCGATCGGTGGCTTCAGGCATGGGCGGCGCGCTCCAGCCAGCGCTCCAGCAGGGGCGCCAGGCGCTCGAGCGGCTGGTGGCCGTTGGTCAGCAGCGCGAGCATGCCGTTGCGCTCGGCCAGCAGGGTCGGAAAACCGGCGATGCCGAGCCGCTCGACCCAGGCGAAATCGGCGCGGGTGGCCTCCCGCTGCTCGGCGCTGTCGAAGGCTTCGGCGAAGCAGCAGCGGGCGAAGCCGGCGGCCTCGGCCAACTCCAGCAGGACGCGGGCATGGGTCACGTCGCGGCCTTCCAGGTAGAAGGCCCGCTGGATCAGCCGCGCGAGATGCGCCACCCGCCGCGGCGCGAGATGACGCGCCACCACCAGCGCGCGGCAGGCCGGCTCGGTATCGTAAATCATGCCTTCGGGCAGCCCAGCGTCGAAATTGAAAGGTTGGCCGGTACCAGCGTGCACGGCCTGCCAGTGGGCGAGAATGCGCGTGCGGGTCGGCTCGCCGAGCGGCGAAGTTTCCCGGCGCAGGCCGCCGACCACCCAGTCCAGCCGCACGCCTGCCCGCGTCGCCCGGCTGGCCAGGTCCTTGACCACCGGGGCGAAGCCCCAGCACCAGGAGCACATGGGATCCATTACATAGAGCAGGCGCTCACTCATACGAACTCCGTAGCGCTTCGGAGGATGGGTTTGATCGTAGCCAGCCGGACCGGGGGCCATGGCCCGCAGTCGGCGAAAAAGCTGTCGATGACTCGGAAACGGCTGCGCCGGCGGACGCCGGCGCAGGCTGGAGTGTACCGCAGCGGAGGCGGCCGGGCGGACTGCGGCAAACTGCCGCCTCTCGCTTACTCAGCGGTCGTGCTTACTGCCGCCGGCGCAAAGCGGCGAGTCCGGTGCGCCGCCGCGCAGCGCCCACTCCTCGGGGGTATAGGTGTGCAGCGCCAGGGCGTGCATCTGCCCCATCAGCTCGCCGAGGACGGCGTAGACCTTCTGGTGGCGCTTCACTTCGCCCAGGCCGGCGAACTGCGCACTGACGATCACCGCCTTGTAGTGGGTCTCCAGGCCGCGACTGTGCATGTGGCTCTCGTCGAGCACCTGCAGATGGGTGGGCTCCAAGGTGGCCAGGGCGCTCTCGATGCGCTCGATCTTGGCGGTCATTTCTTGGTTCCTCCCAGCTCCTTGTGCATTTCGTCGAGCAACCGGTTCACCTCCGGTACCGCCTTCTCCAACGCCGCCTGGGTCATCTGCGCCGATTGCGCGGTGAGCGCCGGCATGCTCTGCAGAACCTTCTGGCCCAGCGACGACTGATAGAACACGAGCAGTTCCTTCATCTCGCTTTCATTGAAGGTGGAGGTGTAGAGCTTGACCATATCGGGCTTGAGCCTATCCCAGCCGACCGCCTTGTCCAGCGCGGTGTTGGCCTGGGCCTGGTAGCGCTCGAGCAGCGACTGCTTGCTCTGCGGCGCCTTGGCCTCGGCAAAGCGCTGGGCGAACATCTGCTGTACCTGGGCATAGACGGGCACGGTCAGTTTGTCGGCATGCACCACCTGGAGGAACTTTTCCGTAGCGGCGGCATGGCTGGCGGCGTCGGCCAGTGCCTGGCCGCTGACGCAGAGCAGCAGGCTGGCGGCACAGAGCACTCGAAAACGGGACATTCGGACATCCTTCTAGACAAGGCAAAAAAGGGGGGGAAGGCCCCCCGACGGGCCCGTCGGCCGGGACGTGCGGCCGGGCCTCTTCGGCCGGCCCATTCTGCGCCCAAGCCGGTGGGGGCTCAAGGGAAGCCCCAGCGGCGTCTACACTTCGTTGGACTTCAACGTTCGTAGAGACTTGTCGCATGAGTCGCACCGAAACCGACAGCCTGGGGCCGATCGAGGTTCCCGACGAAGCCTACTGGGGTGCCCAGACACAGCGCTCGCTGATCAACTTCGCCATCGGCCAGGAGCGTATGCCGCTCGCCGTGCTGCATGCCCTGGCGCTGATCAAGAAGGCCGCCGCCCGGGTCAACGACCGCATCGGCGAGCTGCCGTCGGAAATCGCCCGGCTGATCGAGCAGACCGCCGACGAGGTGCTCGCCGGCCAGCACGACGGGCAGTTCCCGCTGGTGGTCTGGCAGACCGGCAGCGGCACCCAGAGCAACATGAACATCAACGAAGTGATCGCCGGGCGCGCCAACGAGTTGGCCGGCGGCCCGCGCGGGGGCAAGAGCCCGGTGCACCCCAACGACCATGTCAACCGCGGGCAGAGTTCCAACGACTGCTTTCCCACCGCCATGCACATCGCCACCGTGCAGGCCGTGCAGCGGGAATTGCTGCCGGCGGTCGAGGAACTGGCCGCGGCCCTCGACAGCCAGGCGAAGCGCCATGCGCATCTGGTCAAGACCGGGCGCACCCACCTGATGGACGCCACGCCGGTGACCTTCGGCCAGGAACTCTCGGCCTTCGTCGCCCAGCTCGGCCTGGCCGAGCAAGCCATCCGCGCAGCGCTGCCGGCGGTCTGCGAGCTGGCCCAGGGCGGGACCGCGGTCGGCACCGGGCTGAACGCGCCGCACGGCTTCGCCGAAGCGATCGCCGCGGAACTGGCCGCCCTCTCCGACCTGCCCTTCGTCTCGGCGCCGAACAAGTTCGCCGCCCTCGCCGGCCACGAGCCGCTGGTGCACCTCTCGGGCGCCCTGAAGACCCTGGCGGTGGCGCTGACCAAGATCGCCAACGACCTGCGCCTACTCGGCTCCGGTCCGCGCGCAGGCCTCGCCGAGGTGCGCCTGCCGGCCAACGAGCCGGGTAGCTCGATCATGCCCGGCAAGGTCAACCCGACCCAGTGCGAGGCCCTGACCATGCTCGCCTGCCAGGTCATGGGCAACGACAGCACTATCGCCTTCGCTGCCAGCCAGGGGCATCTGCAGCTCAATGTCTACAAGCCGGTGATCATCCACAATCTGCTGCAATCCGTGCGTCTGCTCGCCGACGGTTGCCGCAACTTCCGCGAGCACTGCATCGAAGGGCTGGAGCCGGATCCGCGACGAATGAGCGAGCACCTCGAGCACAGCCTGATGCTGGTGACCGCGCTGAACCCGCACATCGGCTACGACAAGGCCGCGGAAATCGCCAAGAAGGCCTATGCCGAAGGCACCACCCTGCGCGAGGCCGCCCTGGCCCTCGGCCACCTCAGCGGCGAGGAATTCGACGCCTGGGTGCGTCCGCAGGACATGCTGGAAGCCGGCCGGCACGACTGAAGCTACCCCGGCGACCGCGCTCCGTGGACGCTCCAGCCGCCGCGGGGCGCGCTTCCTCCCAGCGCAGATCATCATTTCGTCACTACTCCGTCATAGGCTATCCCACGTCTTCCTTACACGCCCGGAAGCCAGCTACGCGCGCCCCCGTGGTCCGGCGCAGGCAGCCGAGCCTATTCGCCATCGCGGCACATGGAGCAGCCATGTCCAATCGTTTCCCATCGGCCCCGCCGACACTTAGCGGCCCGGGCGTCGTGCCCGACGAGGAATACGAGGAGTTCTTCCGCAGCGTCACGGAATTCGCAAGAATGCTGATCCGCTCCGGCATTATCCTCGTCAAATACTGGTTCTCGATCACCGACGACGAGCAGCAGAAACGCTTCCTGATGCGCATCCACGATCCGCTCAAGCAGTGGAAGCTGAGCCCGATGGACCTGGAGTCGCGCCGCCGCTGGGAACATTACACCCGCGCCAAGGAGGTCATGCTGGAGCGCTCCCACATCCCCGAGGCGCCTTGGTGGATCGTCGAAGCGGTGGACAAGAAAAGGGCGCGTCTGAACTGCATCCACCACCTGCTCGGCCAGGTGCCTTACAGCGAGATCGAGCGCCCGGCCATCATCCTGCCCGAACGGGTCTACCACCCGGACTATGCGCGCAACCCCCAGGCGAAGGAAATCTTCGTGCCGGCGGTGTATTGATCGCGAGCCGAAAGACGCTGCCGATCCGGCGCGGGCGGCTTGCGCCGGTCTTGCCGCCGTGGCCAGGAAGGCGGCACCACCGGCGGCCTGCTCCGGTCGTGCTTCAGAAACGCCAAACTATGCCCCCGCCGATGACGTGCAGGGTACTGCCGGGCGGCTCGGCGGACAGGATGCCGTCGTTGCGCGTCCGGCCGTTCTGCCGCGACTCCGCTTCGCCCAGCCAGATCAGGCTATAGCCGAGCTGCAACTCCACTCCCTGATCCATCTGGTAGCTCAGCCCGGCGGCCAGGCGCAGGTTTTCCGGCAACGGGTCGTCCAGGTTGCGCTGGTCGCCGGGCAAAGGCGACGAGTCGTAGCTCAGCCCCATGCTCCAATGCAGATGCTCGCCAAGCTGCTGTTCCGCGCCCAGGGCGAGGCGCCAGGTGTCGCGGTACTGGTGTGCGCCACCGACGCTCGCGGCAGCCGGGCTCGGCGCCTCGCCCGCAGGCCGCTGCAGGGCGCTCCAGCCCATCCAGCCGAGGCTGGCCGAGAGCATCCAGCCACTGTCCAGCCGGTGGGAAATGCTCGCGGTGACGCTGTCCGGCGCCCGCGCCTCGACGATCGTCCGGTTGGTTTCCGGACGTCCGCGGGTGACGTTCGCCACGGGATCGGCGACCCCGGCACGCTCGTCGAGATTCAGTTCGTAGCCGCTGGCATAGGCCAGCCCCAGCCAGGTGCTGTCGCTCAACCGGTACAGCAGGCCCAGATTGAGGCCGGCGCCGGTGTCGCTATCCAGGTAGGTTGGCGGCGCATCGGCCGGAGCACCGCCGGGACGGAGCACGGCGCCCTGGACGAGGCGCGCGCCGATGCCGATGGAAAGCGCATCGTTGAGCCGGTAGGCGAAAGTCGGCTGCAGGGTCAGTCCACGCAGTCCGGGTTCGGCGACCAGGCGGCCGGCACCCTGCCCGCTGCCGTTCGCCACGGCCATTTCCATTCCGGCGGCCATGACGGGATTGGCCGCCGGCGGAACGGCAGCGCCGGAACCGGCGGCGACCGGGGCGCTGCGACCGGCAGCGACGGAGAATTTGGAATCATCCGCCCAAGCGGTGCCAGTGGCACCGAGCAGGGCGAGCCCGAACAGAACTTGACGGGTTGGCATGGCTAGCCACCTCTCGCATCCATCCGACTGTTGAGGGGGTACCAGCCGTGCAGACTAAGCGGTCTTGGCTAGGGCAATGCGGCAAGCCCACCGGCTTTTCCCGGAAATCCTCCCGGACACGGACTGGCAGTCCGTCGACCTCGTGTGGGCAAGTCACTGGCGGAGCGATATCGCCTCGCCATGTCCAGCGTCAGTCAACCCGCGTAAGCATAGTTGTTGGACGAGCGTCCCACTGGCTGGCTGGAGCCAGCCCAGCGGCCTTGATCGTAGGTAGACGGGCTGGCCGTTCATCGGCACGCGAACGGGGGCCGGAATCGGATGGACGGCGCTGGAAAAAGCGGCGCCTTAGCGGCGAAAGGCCTTCTCCAGGGCGTCGTTGAGGGTGCGCAGGATCTTCACCCGGGCGAAGCGCTTGTCGTTGGCCTCGACCAGGGTCCAGGGGGCGATCTCGCTGCTGGTGCGGTCGACCATATCGCCCACCGCGTCGCTGTAGTCCTCCCACTTGTCGCGGTTGCGCCAATCTTCCTCGGTGATCTTGAAGCGCTTGAAGGGCGTCGCTTCGCGCTCCTTGAAGCGCACCAGTTGGGTCTCCCGGTCGATGGCCAGCCAAAACTTGACCAGCACCACCCCGGCATCGCTCAACTGCTCCTCGAAATCGTTGATTTCGCCGTAGGCGCGCAGCCAGTCGGCCTCGCTGCACAGACGCTCGACCCGCTCCACCAGCACCCGTCCGTACCAGGAGCGGTCGAAGATGGTGAACTTGCCGCGCGGCGGGACATGCCGCCAGAAACGCCAGAGGTAGGGCTGGGCGCGCTCCTCCTCGGTCGGTGCGGCGATCTGCACTATCCGGTACTGGCGCGGGTCCAAGGCGGCGGCGACACGGCGGATCGAGCTGCCCTTGCCGGCCGCGTCGTTGCCCTCGAACACTGCCACCAAGGCATGCCGGCGCATGCGTTTGTCGCGCATCAGCAGGGCCAGGCGCGCCTGCTCGGCGATCAGCAGACGCTGGTAATCCGGCTTGGCGAGGACCTGGGTCATGTCCAAGGAATCCAGCAGGGCGCGGTTGTCCACGCTGGACACCAGCGGCGCCGCGTGCGGGCGGTGGGCCGGCCGACCCCGTTGCACGAGGGCCGCTTGCAGGCCGTCGAGGAGGATGCGCCCGACGCTCAGGCTGCGGTAATTGGCATCGGAGCCCTCGATCACGTACCAGGGCGCGAAGTCCCGACTGCTGCGCCGCAGCACCCGCTCGCCGTAGCGCACGAACTTGCCGTAAGTCTTCGACTGCTGCCAGTCCAGAGGACTCAGCCGCCAACTGTGCAAGGGATCGTCCTTGAGCAGCGCCAGGCGCTCCTTCATGCGCTTCTTGGAAAGGTGGAACCAGAACTTGAAGATCAGCGCACCCTCGTCGCTGAGCATCCGCTCCAGGCGCTCGGCGCCGTCGATGGCCTGGTCGAGGCGGGCATCGTCGATCCGCTCGTGCACCCGCGCCTGCAACATCTGGCTGTACCAGTTGCCGAAGAAGATGCCGATCCGCCCCTTCGGCGGCAACTGACGCCAGTAGCGCCAGGCCGGCGGGTGCGCCAGCTCCTCGTCGGTCTGCTGGTCGAACGTGCTGACCTCGATCAGCCGCGGGTCCATCCATTCGTTGAGCAGCTTGACCGTCTCGCCCTTGCCGGCACCCTCGATACCGCTGATCAGCACCAACACCGGAAAACGCGCCTGCTGGCGGAGTTCGTACTGGGCTGCCAGCAACGCCTCGCGCAGCGCCGGTACGGCCGCTTCGTAACTGTCCTTGTCGACCTGGTGGCCGATCTCGGCGGATTCGAACATACGTAGCCTCTCGGGAAATCATTGAACGACAAACTCGGCGGGACCTCCACGGCGCCCGGCGAAAGCCCGGAACAGAGCTTCGCGGAACGCGGCGAAGATTCCCCCGACAAGGAATGCAGGGGTACTATTGAGAAACAATCCCAAATGCATCGGAGCGCATATGCCCACTCCGTCGCCAGCCCACTTGCTGGCCCTGCTTGAAGGCCAGGGACTGGGCGTGGAATACCAGCCGATCGTCGAGGTCGCCAGCGGCAACGCCATCGGTCACGAGGCCCTGGCCCGATTCCGCAGCGCCGCCGGCTGCAACCTGCAGCCCGAGCAGGTCTTTTGCACCTTGCACGACAGTCCGCTGAGCCTGTTCCAGTTGGAGCTGAAGATCAAGAAGTTGCAGATCCTCCAGGCGCCGGAGAGCGGCCTGCTGTTCCTCAACATCGACCAGGACGCCTTCGCCACCTTCCTCGATGAAGTCCGCCATCCCCTGGTGGAACTGCTCGCCGGACATCCCCGCACGGTGGTGGAGATCACCGAAAACAGCTCGATTTCCGATGCCCAGGTGAGCATCGCCATGCTCGGCCGCTTCGGCAGCGCCGGCATCCCTATGGCCCTGGACGATATCGGTGCCCATGACAGCCTGGTATCCCTGGATGTACTGGCTCGGGTCGATTACCTGAAGCTGGCCCGGGACTGGTTGAATCGCCTGTCCGGCCCGCATGACCGGCCCCTGCTGCACAGCCTCCTCGACTTCGCCCGGCAGAGCGGCAAAGCGGTGGTCCTGGAGGGCGTGGAAACCGCCGAGCATCTGCGACTGGCCCGCCGGCTAGGCATCGGCCTGGTCCAGGGCTATCTGTTCCGCCCCCGCTTCGTGCAAGTTTGGGCGCCGCCGGCCCATCGCCAGGAACAGGCCGAGGCGCTGGCCTGACGCCACCCGACACGGCGGCTAGAATGTCGCTCTCATTCCGCCAGCCGTCCTATCCGATGACCGACCACCCCTACGCCCAGCTCGACTGGGACGAGCAAGGCCAACCGCTGTCGCGCGGTTTCGGCGACGTGTATTTCTCCCGTGCCTCGGGGCTGGAGGAGACCCGCTACGTGTTCCTCGGCCACAATGGACTGCCGCTGCGTTTCGCCGCCCTGCCGGCCGGCGGGCGGTTGAACATCGGCGAAACCGGCTTCGGCACCGGGTTGAACTTCCTCTGCGCCTGGCAACTGTTCGAGCGCACGGCTCCGGCCGACGCCCGGTTGCACTTCGTCAGCGTCGAGAAGTACCCCCTGACCCGCGCCGACCTGCAGCGGGCGCTGGCCCTCTGGCCGGAGCTGGCGTCCTACGCCGAGGCCCTGCTGGAGCAGTACGTCGCCATGCACCCGGGCTTCCAGCGCCTGGTTTTCGCCGGCGGCCGGGTAGTGCTGACCCTGCTGATCGGCGACGTGCTGGAGCGTCTGCCGGAACTGGACGCGCGCATCGACGCCTGGTTCCTCGACGGCTTCGCGCCGGCGAAGAACCCGCAGATGTGGACACCCGAACTGTTCGCCGAACTGGCCCGGCTGTCCGCTCCCGGCGCCAGCCTAGCCACCTTCACCAGCGCCGGCCTGGTGCGCCGCGGGCTGCTCGGAGCGGGCTTCGCCATGCAGCGGGTCAAGGGGTTCGGCCATAAGCGCGAGATGCTTGCCGGACGTTTCGAAGGAGCCGTGCCGGATGCCGGCAAACCCTGGTTCGCCCGCCCGCCGCGTCCCGCAGGCGCCCGCGAGGCGCTGGTGATCGGCGCCGGCCTGGCCGGCTGCGCCGCGGCGGCGAGCCTCGCCTGGCGCGGCTGGCGGGTAACCCTGCTGGAGCGCCGCGACGGGGTCGCCGAGGAAACCTCGGGCAATCCGCAGGGCGTGCTCTACCTCAAGCTGTCGGCCCACGGCACAGCGCTCTCGCGGCTGATCGTCGCCGGCTTCGGCTTCACCCGCCGGCTACTGCAGCGCCTCGAAGCGGGCCATGACTGGTCTCCCTGCGGCGTGCTGCAACTGGCCTTCGACGCCAGGGAAGCGGCGCGCCAGGCCGAACTGGCGGCGGCCTTCCCCGGCGACCTACTGCACAACCTGAACCGCGCGCAAGCCGAGGCCCTGGCCGGGATCACCCTGGACAGCGGCGGGCTGTTCTACCCCGAAGCCGGCTGGGTGCACCCGCCGGCGCTCTGCGCACAGCTCGCCGACCATCCGAATATCCGCCTGCTGAGCCACCGGGAAGTCCTGGAACTGCGCCGCGAGAATGGCCAGTGGTGCGCCCGTAGCGGCGATCAATCGCTTGCCCGAGCGCCGATCGCGGTGCTCTGCGGCGCGGCGGACATCGCCCGCTTCCCCGAGACCGCCGGACTGCCGCTCAAGCGCATCCGCGGGCAGATCAGCCGCCTGCCAGCGACCGCCGCCAGCAGCCATCTGAAGACCGTGCTCTGCGCCGAGGGCTACGTCGCCCCACTACGCGACGGCGAACACACCCTGGGCGCCAGCTTCCGTTTCGAGGCGAGCGAATTGGCGCTGACCGCCGAGGAACATGCGGAGAACCTGCAACTGTTGCGGGAGATCTCCACCGATCTGGCCAAGCGGCTGCAAATCGAGCGTCTCGATCCGGCGGCTCTCGACGGACGCGCGGGCTTTCGCTGCACCAGCTCGGACTACCTGCCGATCGTCGGCCCCCTGGCCGACGCCGCGGCCTTCGCCGAAGCCTACGCCGTGCTCGGCAAGGACGCCCGGCAGGTGCCGCAGCGTCCCTGTCCCTGGCAGGAAGGCCTGTACGTCAGCAGCGGCCACGGCTCGCGCGGTCTGCTCAGCGCACCGCTGGCCGGGGAACTGCTGGCCGCCTGGCTGGACGACGAGCCGCTGCCGGTGCCAAAGGCGGTGGCGGAGGCCTGCCATCCCAACCGGTTCGGGTTGCGGAGGTTGATCCGGGGGAAGTAAGGAAACTGCTGCGCACCGGTGGGAACAGCCTTGGTCGCGATGTAGAGCCGGGTACGGGCCTCGTTTTCGAAAAGCCCCCTCCTCCTATTCTCCCCCACACAACTCCGCTGCCCGCAGTAACGCCGCGGTCAAGGCATGTCGCTCCCACTCCGGCAGTGCGGCGAAGCGCAGACGGAACTCCGGCGGCAGCAGCGGCGGCGCCTCCGCGAGCAGGGCGCGGCCGGCCTCGGCGAGCACCAGCCACTGCCGGCGGCGGTCCCGTTGGTCACGCTGGCGCTGCAGCAGGCCGCGCTCCTCCAGCCGGTCGAGCAGCACGGATAAAGTCGCCGCGGTGAGGCTCACCCGCCGGCTCAGCGTGCTCGCCGTCAGCCGCGCCTCGTCGGCCAGCGCCCGCAGAATCAGCAGTTGCATCGGGGTCAGCCCACCGTAGCGCACCACCCGCTTGGCATGCATCTCCCCGGCCTGCTGCAGACGCCGCATAGCCTGGAACAACGGTACTTCGAAGATCGAAATATCACTTTGATATAAAACTTTTTCTGCAGTCATTGCGTCGTAAACATAGGCAACCAATTTTTGACATCAAAGCATTTTTTTGTTTTGGTGTAAAAGTCTGCGACTAGCCGCGGATTTTTCAATCCATCGGCAACGAGCGCGCCCCGAAGGGCGCGGACAGACTCCCCAACGGCAAAACCGGTAAGGACCCATGTGCGGCATATCTGGAGAACTGCGTTTCGACAAGCGTCCGGCCGACCTCGCGGCGGTCGAGCGTATCACCCATCAGCTAACCTCTCGCGGGCCCGACGCCTGGGGCGTGCACGCCCAGGGGCCGATCGCCCTGGGCCATCGCCGGCTGAAAATCATGGACCTGGCCGAGGCCTCCGGCCAACCGATGATCGACAGCGACCTCGGCCTTGACCTGGTGTTCAACGGCGCCATCTACAACTACCCGGAACTGCGCGACGAGCTGCAAAGCCTCGGCTACCGGTTCTTCTCCGACGGCGACACCGAAGTGCTGCTTAAGGGCTATCACGCCTGGGGTGAGGCGCTGCTGCCCAGGCTTAACGGCATGTTCGCCTTCGCCATCTGGGAGCGCGACCGCCAGCGGCTGTTCCTCGCCCGCGACCGGCTCGGCGTCAAACCGCTGTACCTGACGCACAACGGCCACCGCCTGCGTTTCGCCTCGAGCCTGCCGGCCCTGCTGGCCGGCGGCGACATTGGAGCGGCCCTCGATCCGGTGGCGCTCGACCATTACCTGAAGTTCCACGCCGTGGTGCCGGCGCCACGCACCCTGCTCGCCGAAGTGGAGAAGCTGCCGCCGGCGACCTGGCTACGCATTGGTGCCGACGGCGAGCGCGAACAGCGCACCTGGTGGCGACTGGACTATGGCCCGCGGGACGACGAGCGCGGCTTCGGGCTGACGGAATGGCGCGACACCCTGCTCGAGAGCCTGCGCGCGGCAGTGGCGATCCGCCAGCGGGCGGCGCTGGACGTCGGCGTGCTGCTCTCCGGCGGAGTCGACTCCAGCCTGCTGGTCGGGTTGCTGCGCGAGGCCGGCGTGGAGAATCTGCCGACCTTCTCCATCGGCTTTCAGGATGCTGGCGGCGAGCGCGGTGACGAGTTCCGGTATTCCGACCTGATCGCCCGCCACTACGCCACCTGTCACCACCAGTTGCGCATCGACGAGCGGGAGATCATCGAGCAGCTACCGGCAGCCTTCCGCGCCATGAGCGAGCCGATGGTCAGTCACGACTGCATCGCCTTCTACCTGCTCGCGCGCGAGGTCGCCCGCCACTGTAAGGTGGTGCAAAGCGGCCAGGGCGCCGACGAGCTGTTCGCCGGCTATCACTGGTATCCGGCGCTGGAAGGCGCCAGCGATCCCTACGCCGCCTACCGCGCCGCCTTCTTCGACCGCACGCATGCCGAATACCTGGCCACCGTACAGCCGAAGTGGCATGGTGAGGATCATGCCGGAGCCTTCGTGCGCGAACATTTCGCCCGGCCCGGCGCGGTGGACCCGGTGGACAAGGCGCTGCGCCTGGACAGCACCGTGATGCTGGTCGAGGACCCGGTCAAGCGAGTCGACAACATGACCATGGCGTGGGGCCTGGAGGCGCGCACACCGTTTTTAGACTACCGCTTGGTCGAGCTGTCGGCGCGCATCCCGCCGCGCTTCAAGCTGCCGGACGGAGGCAAGCACGTGCTTAAGGAGGCCGCCCGCCAGGTCATCCCAGCGGCGGTCATCGACCGGCCCAAGGGCTACTTTCCGGTGCCCGGTCTCAAGCACCTGCAGGGCGCGACCCTCGACTGGGTGCGCGAACTCCTGCTCGATCCCAGCCAGGACCGCGGCCTGTTCGATCCGGGCGAAGTCGACCGGCTGCTGAGCGATCCGCAGGGACAACTGACGCCGCTGCGCGGTTCCAAGCTCTGGCAACTGGCGGCTCTCAACCTCTGGCTCAACGAACAGGGACTCTAGCTATGAAGACCTCTGCCTACGGCCAACGCCTGCTGCGCGGCCAGCCCCCTTCCTACGAGCGCCTGCGGGCACTGCTGGCCGAGGAAGGCCAGAACGAACGGCAATTGCCGGTGGCCGTGCACTGCGGTTGGGGCCGCCTGCTGGTCGGGCATACCTACCGCGATCCGGCCAGCCTGGCCGACGACCTGCTCGGGGAGCGGCCCGGCGAGCGCGACATCGCGCTCTACGTGGCCGCGCCGCACCAGGTGCTGGCCCAGGCGCCGCAGCAGTTGTTCCTCGACCCCTCGGACACCTTGCGTCTGTGGTTTTCCGACTATCGCCCGGCGCGGCGCACCTTCCGCGGCTTCACCATTCGCCGTGTACAGAGCCAGGCGGACTGGGATGGACTCAACCGCCTCTACCAGACCCGCGGCATGCTGCAGGTGGAGCCCGCACGGCTGACCCCGCGCGAGGACGGCGGACCGGTCTACTGGCTGGCCGAGGACAGCGACAGCAAGGCGCTGATCGGTGGCGCCATGGGCCTCAACCACGTCGAAGCCTACGGCGATCCCGAGCACGGCAGCAGCCTTTGGTGCCTGGCCGTGGACCCGGCCTGCACGCGTCCGGGGGTCGGCGAAGCCCTGGTGCGCCATCTGATCGAGCATTTCATGTCCCGCGGATTGGCCTATCTCGACCTGTCGGTGCTGCACGACAACCGCCAGGCGAAGAATCTCTACGCCAAACTCGGTTTCCGCCCATTGCCGACCTTCGCGGTCAAGCGCAAGAACAGCATCAACCAACCATTGTTCCTCGGCCCCGGCCCGGCCGCCGAACTCAACCCCTATGCGCGGATCATCGTCGACGAGGCCAACCGCCGCGGCATCGAGGCGCAGGTGGACGACGCCGAAGCCGGCCTGTTCACCCTGATCCACGGCGGGCGGCGGATCCGCTGCCGCGAGTCGCTGTCCGACCTGACCAGCGCGGTGAGCATGACCCTCTGCCAGGACAAGCAACTGACCCACCGCTGGCTGAGCCGTGCCGGGCTGCGCATGCCGGCCCAGCGCCTGGCCGGCAGCCGCGAGGAAAACGCGGCCTTTCTTGCCGAACACCGGCGCCTAGTGGTCAAGCCGGTGAACGGCGAGCAGGGCCAGGGCGTAGCCGTCGACCTGGGCACGCTCGAGGAGCTGGAGCATGCCATAGAGACGGCTCGCCGCTTCGACAGCCGAGTGCTGCTGGAAAGTTTCCATAGCGGGCAGGACCTGCGCATCCTGGTGATCGGCTTCGAGGTGGTCGCCGCCGCGCTGCGCCATCCCGCCGAAGTGATCGGCGACGGCCGCACCAGCATCCGCGCGCTGATCGAGGCCCAGAGTCGGCGCCGCCAGGCCGCCAGCGGCGGCGAAAGCCGCATTCCGCTGGATGCCGAGACCGAGCGCGCCCTGCGCCAGGCTGGCCACGACTACGACAGCGTGCTGCCCGAGGGCCAACGCCTGGCGGTACGGCGCACCGCCAACCTGCACACCGGCGGCTGCCTGGAGGACGTGACCGCCCGGCTGCACCCGGCGCTGATGGAGGCCGCCGTGCTCGCCGCCCGCGCCCTGGATATTCCGGTGGTCGGCCTCGATCTGCTGGTGGAGGCGGTCGACCGCCCGGACTACGTGATCATCGAGGCCAACGAGCGGGCCGGCCTGGCCAACCACGAGCCGCAGCCCACCGCCGAGCGCTTCGTCGATCTGCTGTTCCCGCTCAGCAAATCGTCCTCCTGACACCTCGCCCGCGCCCGGCGCCGCACGCCGCCAGTCCCTGCCGGACTCCGGCGGCGTGGGGCAGGACGGATCTATCGGCGATTCGTGCCCTCCGACACCGGGCGGTATCCGGGCGACTTGCATGCAACAGACATCCGCCATGCGCGAACATGCCCTTGGAGTCTCCATGTCCAGCCCACTTCCAGAACCCGATCTCGACTACCTGCAGCGCGTGCTGCTGGAAATGCTCGCCATCCCCAGCCCGACCGGCTTCACCGACACCATCGTGCGCTACGTCGCCGAACAACTGGAGGAACTCGGCATTCCCTTCGAACTGACCCGCCGCGGCACCATCCGCGCAACCCTCAAGGGACGCCGCTACAGTCCGGACCGGGCGCTCGCGGTGCATCTCGACACCATCGGCGCCATCGTCCGCGAGATCCACGCCAACGGCCGCATCGGTCTGGCGCCGGTGGGTTGCTGGTCGAGCCGCTTCGCCGAGGGCAGCCGGGTCAGCTTGTTCAGCGACCGCGGCGTACTGCGCGGCAGCGTGCTGCCGCTACTGGCTTCCGGACATACCTTCAACACCCAAGTCGACCAGATGCCGATCAGTTGGGATCATATCGAGTTGCGCCTCGACGCCATGACCGCCAACCTCGCCGAGACCCAGGCCCTGGGGGTGGCGGTAGGCGATTTCGTCGCCTTCGATCCGCTGCCGGAGTTCACCGAGAGCGGCCACATCAGCGCCCGCCACCTGGACGACAAGGCCGGTGCCGCCGCCCTGCTCGCCGCGCTGAAGAGCGTGCTCGACAGTGGCCAGGAGCCGCCGATCGACTGCCATCCGCTGTTCACCATCACAGAGGAAACCGGCTCCGGCGCGGCGGCGGCACTGCCTTGGGACGTCAGCGAATTCGTCGGCATCGACATCGCGCCGGTCGCTCCCGGCCAGCAGTCCTGCGAACGGGCGGCGACCGTCGCCATGCAGGACTCCGGCGGCCCCTACGACTACCATCTGACACGCCACCTGCTGCGCCTGGCGGAACATCACGCGATCCCCGTACGCCGCGACCTGTTCCGCTACTACCACAGCGACGCCCAGTCGGCGGTAACCGCTGGCCATGACATCCGCACCGCTCTACTGGCCTTCGGCTGCGACGCCACCCATGGCTACGAGCGTACCCATATCGACGGGCTGGCCGCGCTGAGCCGCCTGATCGGTGCCTATCTGCTCAGCCCGCCGGTGTTCGCCAGCGATGCCAAACCGCAGAGCGGCTCTTTGAAACGCTTCAGTCGCCAGTTGGAACATGCGGCCCAGATGGAAAGCGAAACGCGGGTTCCCGCCGTGGACAGCCTGCTCAAGCACGAACCGGACGCTTGAAGCGCTCGCCGTATCCAGGCAAAGTCTCATCTTGAGACGCAATTCCCAACCGGGAAACTCGTATAGCCAGGCTCGTCATCGAGGTTTTCTGTGTCGCGGGGCTCCTGTCCGTCACAGGAATAAGCAGCACCCACGCCCGGCGAGCTTTTTGCGTCCACATCTCCCCGAGGATCGTATGAGAAGAGCGGTTTGGTCATTCCCAGGGAGCAACGGACAACGCGGCCCCGTGCCCGATGCCCCTTCCCGGCCCATGCTTTGGGCCAAATCGAGAAGGGAACAGGTGGAGCCGCATTGTCGTCTTTGTCCAAAAAATGACCCGGTCCGCCGGCAGGCGGCAAAGCGACCGGTACGATAACGAGATGACAAGGCCAGAGGACGTGTCATCGATCGTTTCCCCCATTGCGACGGGACCGGCCGGGTTGCGCCGGGAATGAGGGCCGGCCGGGGTAAGCCATGCGGCGCCTTGGCAAAATAATAGCCGTTGCCTGCAAGCCGCGCCTTGCCGAATGGCCGAATGAGGTCCGGCCTGGTCCCATTTCCGGCGCAACGCAAGCGGGGAAACGATCGATGACACGCCCGGGCGGAGGAATGGGTGGAATGGGTACGGTGCGCATTGTCTGGACGCTGTTGCTGCTACTGTCGTGTAGCGCGTCGGCCCTGGCCGTCCAGCCAGCCGTACTGGCCGACCGGGAAGTCCGTCTGTCCCTCGGACCGTACACCCTCTACTTCGAAGACCGTGACGCCGACCTCGACGCCGCCCAGGTGCTGGCGATGCCCGAGTCGGCCTTCCGGCCGGTCGAGGGCGACCGGGCCAACTTCGCCCAGAGCCGCTCAGCCTGGTGGTTGCGGATTGACCTGCAGAACGCCCGCGACCAGTCCCTGGGCGGCTTTCTCGAGGTTAACTGTCCGCTGCTCGACGATGTCCGGCTGACCATGCTGACCCCGGACGGCCGGCAACTGCAGCAGGAGAGCGGCGATACCCGACCTCCCGACATGCGCCCGGTACCGATCCGCAACCTCTGGTTTCCCTTGGAACTGCCGCCGGGCACCAGCACCCTTCTGGTGCGGGTGAAAAGCAGTAGCGCCATCACCATACCGCTGTACTTCGGCACCAGCGGAGCCACCTTGGCCGCCCACGAGCGCCAGGAAGGCCTGAACGGCGTCTTCTACGGCGTGCTGCTGGCCCTGTTCTGCTGCCAGTTGTTCCTCTTCCTGTTCCTGCGCGAACCCAGCCAAGGCTGGTATCTGCTCTACACTCTCAACTCCATCCTGCTCGCCCTCAGCTTCGATGGCTATCTGTTCCAGTGGCCGCCCGGCCTGCAGTACATCACCGTACTGCTGCTGATCTTCAGCTTCTGGCTGACCGCGACCCAGTTCACCCGGCACTTCCTGAACATCCCGCAGTACTTTCCCCTGCTCGACCGCATCCTGCGCCTGTGGATGCTGGGCCTCGGCGCCGTGCTGCTCGCCGCCCCGCCGATCAGCCTGTCGACCTGTACCACCCTCGCCCACTTGGCTACCCTAATCGGCGCCCTGCTGTTGCCCAGTTGCGGCGCCCATGCGTGGCGCAAGAACCTGCGCTCCGGCGCCTACCACCTCACCGCCTGGGCGCTGCTGTTGGTTTCGCTGGGAGGCCAGGCCTTCGCCAAGCTGGGCCTGGACCCGCTCGGCGAGCATGCGACGATGCTGGCCAAGATAGGCATTGCCAGCAACCTGCTGATCCTCGCCGTCGGTCTGGCCGACCGCTTCCAGCAGTTGAGCCGGGAAGGGCTGTACTCGCATCGGGCCGCCGAGGAGGCGCTACTGCAGAACCAGGCCAAGAGCCGCTTCCTGGCCAAGATGAGCCACGAGATCCGCACCCCGCTCAACGGCGTGCTGGGCATGCTGCAATTGCTCAAGGAAACCCGCCTGGACCACAGCCAGCGCTTCTACGTCGATACCATCGCCAGTTCTGGAAGCACCCTGATGGCAGTGATCAACGACATCCTCGACTACGCGCGCATCGAATCCGGCAAGCTCAGCCTGGAACACATCGAGTTCGATCTCGAGGAGATGCTCTCCGACACTCTCAACCTGTTCACCGCCCAGGCCATGGAAAAACGCCTGCGCCTGCACATGAGCCTCGACGAGGGCGTGCCGCGCCATATCCAGGGCGACCCGACCCGCCTCAAGCAGGTGCTGACCAACCTGTTGAGCAACGCCCTGAAATTCACCTCCGAGGGGCAGGTACGCCTTGACGTCAGCCGCCGGCGCAAGAGCGATGGCTCCGAGCACCTGTATTTCGGCGTCAGCGACAGCGGCATCGGCATCCGCCAGGAAGCCCAGACGCGGCTCTTCGAATCCTTCAGCCAGGGCGACTCCAGTACCACCCGCCGCTACGGCGGCAGCGGCCTGGGCCTGGCGATCAGCAAGGAACTGGTGGAAATGATGGGCGGCCACATCGAGGTGCAAAGCACTCCGGGCCTGGGCAGCCGCTTCACGTTCAATCTCCCTCTGCAGCGCGGCGGCGAGATGCACGACGTGCTGTTCCAGTTGCTGGCCGGACGCACCGCGCTGCTCGCCTCGCTGGACGGTTTCGCGCTGGACGCCATCGGCCGCCTGCTCGGCCGCTGGGGTATGAATACCGAGCGCTGCCGGATTCCGGAGAAACTGCCCGAACAACTGGCCAGCTTCGACGAGCCGCCGCTGTTGCTGCTGATCGCGCCATGGCCGGGCAGCGTCGAGCACTGGCTGGATGCCCTCTATCCGCACCTGGCGCCCGGCCAGCGGCTGCTGCTGATCTGCCCGCCGGAGCAGTGCCGGCAGTTGCCGGCCAGCCGCAGCAGCCTGCACATACTCGGCCTGCCCCAGCCGGTCGGCGTCGCGGCGCTGCGCAAGAAGCTGGTGGAGCTGCACATAGAGCCCGGCCATACGCTGGTGCCGATCGAAGACCACGCGGGCGAGAGCCACATACCCTGCATTCTCATCGCCGAGGACAATCCGGTGAACCAGTTGGTGGTCCAGGAACTGCTAAAAAAGCGCGGCTACAACGTGCGCCTGGCGGGCAACGGCGCCGAGGCGGTAGCCGAATACCACCGCGCGCCCAGTTCTATCCAGATGATCCTGATGGATTGCGAAATGCCGGAAATGGACGGCTTCGAGGCCACCCTGCAGATCCGCCTGCTGGAGCGCCTGCGCAAGTGGCCAGCGGTGCCGATCATCGCCCTCACCGCGCATACGCTAGACGAGCACCGGGAGTACGGGCTCGAAGTAGGCATGAACGATTTTCTCGGCAAGCCGGTGGACAAGCAGTTGCTGCATGCCACCGTGGAACGCTATTTGTCGATCCGGACGCTGGTCGACAATTGAGGCGGGCGCCCCGCCCGTGCCCGGAGAATACCTATGCTCATTCCCCACCACTTGCTGGAGGCCGAAACCCTCACCCGGCTGATCGAGGACTTCGTGACCCGCGAAGGCACCGACAACGGCGACGAAACCCCGCTGGAGAGCCGCGTGCTGCGCGTCCGGCAAGCGCTGGAGCGCGGCGAGGCACTGATCCTCTTCGAGCCGGACAGCCAGCAGTGCCAGTTGGTGGCGAAGCGGGACGTGCCGAAGGAATGGCTGGATTGAGCGACCGCTCAGCGCCGTCGCCATAGCAGCCAGAGGTAGACCGGCGCATTGGCCAGCAGCACCAGGACACCCAGCCAGAGCTGAATGCCGGGCGTCAAACCGGCCGGGTAGATCAGCGGCAGCAGATAGTTCTCGATGAAACCGCCGCCATAGCCGGACTCCCCGGCCGCCCGCAACAGGGCGTTCTCCCAATCGGTCAACGGGCAAGGCAGGCCGAAGAACTCGGTCGCCGCGCCCCAGGCCAGCGCCGGCAGGTGCAGTACGGCCAAGGCGCGCCGGCGCAGCGACAGCAGGCCGCCGAACAGCACGAAGAAGATGAACAGCAGGTGCATCACCAGCAGCGCGCCTGCGGCCAACCGGTACGACATGCGGGCTTCCCGCTCAGGCCGGCGGCGCGCTCGGGCACATCACCAGCACTTTGTCGATGCGCGTACGGTCCATGTCGACCACTTCGAAGCGCCAGCCGTCGAGCTCGAAGTGATCGGAAACGCTCGGCACGCGCTGCAGGCAATGCATGACCAGACCGGCGAGCGTGCGATAGGCGTTATCCGCCTCGCCCGGAAACGCCGCGTCGATGTCCAGCGCGGTTTTCAACTGCTCGATACCCATGCCACCGTCGACTAGCCAGGAACCGTCCTCGCGGCGCACGATCACCGGTTCGCCGTCGTGCAGTGCATCGGGAATCTCGCCGACGATCGCGGTGAGCACGTCCCTGAGGGTGACGATACCTTGCAGGTCGTCGAATGCGTCGACGACCACCGCGAACTCGTTGCGCGTTCTGCGGAAATCCTCCAGCAGGCCGGTACTGCTCGCACTTTCCTCCACATAGAACGGCGGCTGAACGCTCCGCTGCAGATCGATCGGCTGCCCCTGCAGGGCCGGCTTGAGCAGATCGCCGCGATGCAGTACACCGACCAGCCGATGCAGGCCGCCCCGGCATACCAGGACACGGGTATAGGGGCTCTCGGCGAGCCGCCTGAGCTGCTCCTCCCGGGGATCGTCCAGATCGATGGCGTAGACCTGCTGGCGGGGCGACATGATCGCGCCGACCGGCTGCTCGTCCAGGTGCAGGACATTGGCCACGAACGCTTGCTCGCTCTCGTGGAAAACCCCGGCCTCGGCCCCCTGCTCCATCAGCACCTGGATCTCCTCGTCGGTGATCGGCGGTTCGTCGCGACGTCCGATGCCGATCAGGCGCAGCAACAGATTGCAGGAATACGACAGCAGCCATACCAGCGGCGCGGCAATCTGCGCCAGACGTTGCATTGCCGGTGCGAGCACGCTGGCGATGGTTTCCGGCGCGAGCAGGGCTAGGCGTTTGGGCAGCAGTTCGCCGACCACCACGGACAGATAGGTGATCGCCGCCACGGTGAGGATCAAGGCGATGGCTTCGGCATAAGGCGCCAGCGCCGGCAGTTCGGCGATCCGCTGCGTCAGCGGCCGGGCCAGCAGGGTTTCGCCGAGTGCGCCACTGAGAACGCCCACGGTAGTGATGCCGACCTGGATGGTGGATAGAAAGCGCGAAAGGTCCTCCTGCAGCGCCAGGGCGACCAGCGCCCCGTGCCGCTGCTCATCGGCCAGCCTTTGCAGGCGGGCCTTGCGCGAGGAAACCACGGCGATCTCCGCCATCGCGAACACGCCGTTGAGCGCGATCAGCAGCAGGAGCAGGCCCGCCTCCATCCCTCTCCCTCCCCCACGGCTTCGCCTGGATGGCCCGTTGTCACGACTACCTTAGCACTACAGATCCGTCCGGCCCTGTTCCGGAAATGAAAAAGCAGCCCGAAGGCTGCCTTTCCCATGTTACCGAAGAGGATCAGTGGGCGACTGCGCCGCTGGCTCCCAGGCCGGTTTGCGAACGAACGAATTGCGGCAGGAAGCGTTCGCGCTCCGCTGCGGCAGACTTCGACTTGTCGGTGATCGAGAAGAACCAGACACCTACGAAAGCCACGATCATGGAGAACAGTGCCGGGTAGGAGTAGGGGAAGATCGCCGCTTTGTTGTGCAGCACGTCGACCCACACGGTCGGGCTGAGGATGGTCAGCAGCAGCGCGGTTCCCAAGCCCAGAGCGCCACCGATCAGCGCGCCACGGGTGGTCAGGTCCTTCCAGTACATGGAGAGGAACAGGACCGGGAAGTTGCAGCTCGCGGCGACGGAGAAGGCCAGGCCCACCATGAAGGCGATGTTCTGCTTCTCGAAGATGATGCCGAGCAGGATCGCCACCACACCGAGGGAGAGGGTGGTGATCTTGGTCACGCGCATCTCTTCCTCTTCCTTGGCCTTGCCCTGTTTGATCACGCAGGCGTATAGGTCGTGGGACACGGCTGATGCGCCAGCGAGGGTCAGGCCGGCGACCACCGCCAGGATGGTCGCGAAGGCCACGGCGGAGATGAAGCCGAGGAACAGGTTGCCGCCGACGGCGTTGGCCAGGTGGATGGCCACCATGTTGGTGCCGCCGATGATGGCGCCGCCGGCATCTTTGAAGGACGCATCGGTACCGACCAGCAGGATGGCCCCGAAGCCGATGATGAAGGTCAGAATGTAGAAGTAACCGATGAAGCCGGTGGCGTAGAACACGCTCTTGCGGGCTTCCTTGGCATCACTCACGGTGAAGAAGCGCATCAAGATGTGCGGCAGACCGGCGGTGCCGAACATCAGGGCCAGGCCCAGGGAGATTGCGGAGATCGGGTCGGAAACCAGACCGCCGGGGCTCATGATGGCATCGCCTTTGGCATGGATCTTCACGGCCTCGGTGAACAGGGTGCTGAAGTCGAAGCCGACGTGCTTCATCACCATGATGGCCATGAAGGAAGCGCCGGAGAGCAGCAGGCACGCCTTGATAATCTGCACCCAGGTGGTGGCCAGCATGCCGCCGAACAGCACGTAGCAGACCATCAGCATGCCCACCAGAACCACGGCGACCAGGTAGTCAAGGCCGAACAGCAACTGGATCAGCTTGCCGGCACCGACCATCTGGGCGATCAGGTAGAAGGCCACCACGATCAGCGAGCCGAAGGCAGACAGGATGCGGATCGGCGTCTGCCCGAGGCGATACGAGGCCACATCGGAGAAGGTGAACTTCCCGAGGTTGCGCAGGCGTTCGGCCATCAGGAAGAGGATCACCGGCCAGCCGACCAGGAAGCCGATCGAGTAGATCAGGCCATCGTAGCCGGAGGTGAACACCAGGGCGGAAATCCCCAGGAAGGACGCGGCGGACATGTAGTCGCCGGCAATCGCCAGGCCGTTCTGGAAGCCGGTGATGCTACCACCGGCGGTGTAATAGTCGGCGGTGGAGGTGTTGCGCTTGGCGGCCCACTTGGTGATGCCCATGGTGCCGATGATGAACACCACGAACATGATGATCGCGGTCCAGTTGGTCGCCTGCTTCTGCACTTCGCCGGTCAGGGCTTCGCCCGCCAGCAGCATCGGGGAAGCTGCCAGCAGGGCGGCAGCGGTCAGAAAACGCTTCATCATTTCTGCACCTCGTCGAGCAGTTCCTGATTCAGGCGATCGAATTCGCCGTTGGCGCGCCAGGTGTAGATACCGGTGAGTCCGAAGGCGAGAAGGATCAGGCCGACACCGACGGGCATGCCCAGGGTAATCACCGAGTCGGAACCGAGCTTGGTACCCAAGACTTGCGGCACGAAAGCGATGATCAGGATGTAGGCGAAGTACAGGCCCAGGATGATGGCGGAAAGCAGCCAGGCGAACCGCTCGCGCCTTGCCACCAGCTCTCGGAAACGTGGATTTTGTTCGATCCGCTTGTAGATACCGTCGTCGTTCATTTGTCTTATTATCCTCACACGGGATTGCGGGGTAGGCACACTCTAGATCGCCCGTGAACGCACAACAAACGACCTTAGTCTTAGCCAGTCGCCACCCAACCCGAAAACCGGCCCGGAAAGACTTCCCGGCGCCCGCTTCCGAAGTCGTACGGGCCATTCGACGGAGGCCACCGGCCGGGGGACGCGCCAGAAATTGACGACACCTATCGACACCATGCAAAGCGATCATCTTTGCACTATCCATCCGGTCGTTATCTCGAACCCATCGAGGAAAGCCCCCTGCGAGGTGTGGCATGCTCAAGACCCTGACCTTCACGCTGATGCACTTCTGCATTGCCTTCGGCATCGCCTACGCGCTGACCGGCAGCGTCGCGACGGGTGGACTGGTGGCGGTGATCGAGCCCCTGTGCAACGCGCAGGTCTTCTACGTGCATAAAAGGATCTGGCAGCGCCTGGACAGGAACAGCGACAAGACGGCCGAAGCCTCGCAGCACAGTTGGCGGCACCGCCACGCCTGAGACCGTGCGACGCGCGGGCGGAAGCGGTTAAGATGGCGGCTCGGCCGCCAGATGATCTCGAACCATGCCCGCCACCCCGCGCTTTCCGCTACTGCCCTATCTGTTCGCTACCCTTTTCGCCCTGCTGGCCCTGAGCGGCTTCTGGTACAGCATCGGCCAACCGGTCGTGCTGACCGACGTAGTCGGTCCCACGCACAAATTGCAATGCGTGTCCTACAGTCCGTTCGACAAGGACCAGTCGCCCTTCGACAAGCCGTTCGTGCTGCGCGAGGCGCGCATGGACGCGGATCTGGCGCTGCTCGCCGAACGCTTCCAGTGCGTGCGCACCTACTCCATGACTGGCATGGAGGCACTTCCCGCCCTGGCCCGCAAGCACGGCCTGAAGCTGATGCTGGGCGCCTGGGTGAACCCCGATCCGCTGGAGACCGAGGCCGAAATCGCGCTGTTGATCAAGGCGGCCAGGGCCAACCCGGATATCGTCGAGGCGGCGATCGTCGGCAACGAGACCCTGCTGCGCAAGGAAGTCACCGCCACTTACCTGGCCGCGCAGATCGAACGGGTGAAACGCAGTATTCCGCAGCCGGTCACCTACGCCGACGTCTGGGAGTTTTGGCTGAAGCACCCGGAAGTCGCCCCGGCAGTGGACTTCTTGACTATCCACCTGCTGCCCTACTGGGAAAACGACCCGAGCGGAATCGACAAGGCGCTCGCCCAGGTCGCCCGCGTCCGCCAGGAATTCGGCCAGCGCTTCGCGCCCAAGGACATCCTGATCGGCGAGACCGGCTGGCCCAGCGAGGGTCGCCAGCGGGAAACCGCCCTGCCCAGCCGGGTCAATCAGGCTCTGTTCATCCGCGGCTTCGTCGCCATGGCCGAGCAGCACGGCTGGCGCTACAACCTGATCGAGGCGTTCGACCAGCCCTGGAAGCGCCAGAGCGAAGGTGCGATGGGCGGCTACTGGGGACTACTGGACGCCGACCGCGAAGACAAGCACATCCTTGCCGGACCGGTCTCCAACTTGCCACATTGGCCAGCCTGGTTAGGCGTCGGCGGGCTGATCATGGCCGTTGCGCTGCTCGTCGCCGGCCGTCCGACCTCCACCGCCGCGGCTCTGCTGCTGCCGTCGCTGGCCGCGCTCGGCGGCGCCTGCATCGGCTTGTGGGGCGAACTGGCGCGGGTCACCAGCCGCTATCCCGGTGAGTGGCTATGGGCCGCTCTGCTGATCGGCTTGAACCTGGTGGTGCTGCTCCACGGCGTACTGCTGCTGTCGGCCCGCGAGGGCTTCCGGGCCCGGCTATTCGCCTGGCTGGACGCGCGCGGCGGTTGGTGGCTGGCCGCCGCCGGTTTCGCCGGAGCGGTGATGATGCTCGCGCTGGTGTTCGATGCCCGCTACCGCAGCTTCCCGAGCGCCGCCCTGCTACTGCCCGCGCTGCTCTACGGCTGCCGCCCGGTGCCCGGCCCGCGCCGGGAGATCGCCCTGTTGCTAGCGCTGATCGGGGCCGGCATCCTCCCGCAGTTGTATCAGGAGACACTGCTCAACCGGCAGGCGCTCGGCTGGGCCCTGGTCAGTCTGCTGCTGGCGGTCGCCCTCGGCCGCAGCCTGCTGCTGCGCGGGAGCGCCGCGACGACCTCGGCCGCGCAGACCGCCTCAGCGGCGAACCAGGCGTAGTCCGGCGATGACTACGGCGAATACCGCCAGGCTGGCGGTATAGAGCACCAGGGCCGGAACCCCCAGACACAATCCGGCGAGCGCCAGCCGCCAGCCGGCGCGTCCGGGCAGCAGGAAACCGACTACCGCCACCGCCAGGGCGCCCCAGGCCAGCAGACGGAAATGAATCATCAGCCCCAGGCCGGAGCGCAATTGACATTCCCAGCGCTGGGCCTGCTCGACGCACAGACCGACCCACTGGCTGTCCTCCATCAGGGCGAAGCGCACCCCATAGCTGGCCGCTAACCAGAACGACAGGAACAGCAGCAGGAGCATCAAAGGCAGGCGCGAGGACATGGGGGATCTCCGAGGGCAAATGCCCGCCAGCATAACCAGCAATGCCCCGGAAGCAAGTGCCGTACCCGGTACGAAGGGGTTCCATCGGGGCCATACCTGCATTACAAGCACTCTTATGGCCCGCTCACCCAAGAGGTTGGATCCCGCATGCCCCGCCTGCCATCCATCGCCGTTCTGCTCGGCGGCCTGCTGCTCTGTAGTCGCCTGCCGGCGGCCGACATCGATCCGGCGAGTTACGGCTTTCCGTTGCACAATCCCTTCGAGGCGACCATCGTCACCACGCCACCGGAATTGCGCCCCGACTTGCCGCCCGACAGCGAGATCGATCAGCGCGACTACAGCCTGTCGCTGCATCCCGCCCGTCCGTTCGCGCTGCCCGGCAGCCTGCGCCAAGTGCGCGACCTACGCTACCGCCTAGCCCGACAGGCGCATGCCGCGCCGCTGATCTTCATCATCTCCGGCACCGGCGCGCACTACGCCAGCAGTCACACCGAATACCTGAAGCGGCTGTTCTACGGCGCCGGTTTCCATGTGGTGCAACTGTCCTCGCCGACCAGCTACGACTTCATGGCCGCCGCCTCGCGCACGGCCACGCCCGGCCTCAGCCGCGAGGATGCCGACGACCTGTACAGGGTCATGGAGGCGGTGCAGGCGCAGCAGGCGGACCTGCCGGTCACCGCCTACCACCTGATCGGCTACAGCCTCGGTGCCCTCCACGCGGCCTTCGTCAGCCAACTGGACGAGACCCGCCGGCGCTTCGCTTTCAAGCGCGTGCTGCTGCTCAATCCGCCGGTCAACCCCTACGACTCGATCCGCAACCTCGACCGCCTGGTGCAGACCGACGTGCCAGGCATCACCGGCAACCTGACCTTCTACGAACTGATCCTCGGCAAGCTGACCCGCTACTTCCAGCAGCGTGGCCACATCGATCTCAACGAAGCCCTGCTGTACGATCTGCAGCAGTCGAAGGAACGCCTGACGGACGAAGAAATGGCCATGCTGATCGGTTCGGTGTTCCGTTTCGCCGCCGCCGATATCGCCTACACCTCGGACCTCATCAACCGTCGCGGGCTGATCACCCCGCCGGACTATCCAGTGGAGGAGGACACCCCGCTCGCCCCCTTCTTCATCCGCGCCCTGCAGTGCAATTTCGGCTGCTACCTGAACGAGCAGTTGATCCCCCAATGGCGCCGAGGCCACAACGGCAGCAGCTTGTCCCAACTGGTCGGGCAGATCGGCCTCCAAGCCCTGCGGGAATACTTGGCCGGCAGCCGCAAGATCGCCGCGATGCACAACGCCGACGATCTCATCCTCGGCCCCGGCGATCTCGCCTTCCTGCGCCGCACCCTCGGCGAACGCCTGACGCTCTACCCGTTCGGCGGGCATTGCGGCAACTTCAATTACCGGGTCAACAGCCAGGCCATACTGGAGTTCTTCCGTGATTGAACGGCTCTGGCCCCTCGTCGCCGCGCT
Organism: Azorhizophilus paspali; assembly: GCF_043587585.2. Classification (GTDB taxonomy): domain Bacteria; phylum Pseudomonadota; class Gammaproteobacteria; order Pseudomonadales; family Pseudomonadaceae; genus Azotobacter; species Azotobacter paspali. The sequence goes on along the minus strand of NZ_CP171449.1, from coordinate 1,327,272 downwards.
ACTTCTCGGCAGCCTGGCCCAGGCCGCCGAGCCGGCGGCCGATGCAGACGGTTTCAAGCGTCCACTGGAGCACCTGCAGTTCAACAGCGGCCACGAACAGCACGAATTCGAGCGCGCCAGCCTCGCCATCCTCGACGTCCGCGATCCCTGGGAGCGCTGGAACCGGCGGGTCTATCACTTCAATTACCGCTTCGACGAATGGGTGCTGCTGCCCGCAGTGCGCGGCTATCGCGCCGTCACCCCGGGCGTCGTGCGCAGCGGCGTGCGCAATTTCTTCGCCAACCTCGCCGAAATCCCCAGCCTGCTCAACAGCCTGCTGCAACTGCGCGGCCGGCGTGCCCTCGATACCAGCGCCCGTCTGCTGCTCAACACCACGCTGGGCGTCGCCGGCCTGTGGGACCCGGCCAGCCGTATGGGCCTGCCCCGGCAGGGCGAGGACTTCGGCCAGACCCTCGGCGTCTACGGCGTGCCCGCCGGTTCCTATCTGATGTTGCCAGTCCTCGGGCCGTCCAACCTGCGCGACGCAGTCGGCCAACTGGCGGATTTCCTGGCCGCCAACCGAATCGACTACCTGAACGTCGCCACGGCCAGCGACGACCACCCGGAAATCTTTGCGCTGAAAGCCGTCGACAAGCGCGACAGCATCCCCTTCCGCTACGGTCAGCTCAACTCGCCGTTCGAATACAACAAGATCCGCTACGTCTACACCCGAGCCCGCCAGTTGCAGATCGAGGAATAGCGACCGCCGCTCGTCAGTAGAGGCCCGGTTCGCCGTCCGGGCGGCTCTTGAAGCGCCGGTGCGCCCACAGGTATTGCTCGGGCTGCCGGCGCACCGCCTGCTCGACCCAGCGGTTGATGCGCAGGCAGTCGGCCTCCTCGCTCTCCCCAGGAAAATCCTCCAGCGGCGGGTGGACCGTCAGCCGGTAGCCGGAACCGTCGGCTAGGCGGGTCTGGATGAAGGGCATCACCAGCGCCTTGCCCAGACGGGCGAACTTGGTCGTCGCTGTCACGGTCGCCGCCGGGATGCCGAACAGCGGCACGAAGATGCTCTGCTTGCGCCCATAGTCCTGGTCCGGCGCGTACCAGATGGCACGTCCGGCGCGCAGCACCTTGAGCATGGCGCGGATATCCTCGCGCTCGATGGCCGTGGCATCGGCATTGTGCCGTTCGCGACCACATCGCTGGACATAATCGAAGACCGGGTTGTCGTGTTCCCGGTACATGCCGTCGATGGTTTGCCGCTGGCCGAGCAGGGCGGCGCCGATCTCCAGGGTGGTGAAATGCAGGGCCATGAGGATGACGCCCCGGCCCTCGGCCTGAGCCCACTGCAGGTGTTCGAGACCCTCGACGTGCGCCAGCCGGGCCAGGCGCCGGCGTGGCCACCACCAACTGATGGCCATCTCGAAGAAGGCGATGCCCATCGAGGCGAAGTTTTTCCTGAGCAGGCGTTCTCGCTCGTTGGCGGACAACTCGGGAAAACACAGTTCCAGATTGCGCCGGGCGATGCGCCGGCGCGAACCGGCCAGGCGATAGGTCAACGCACCCAGCCAGCGGCCGAGCTGCAGCAGCCAGGCATAAGGCAATTGAGCGACCAGCCAGAACAGCCCCAGCGCCAGCCAGAGCCCCCAGAAACGCGGATGGAGAAAATGGGCACGAAAGTGCGGACGATCCATTGACGGCCCCGAAAACGGCAAAAGCCGGCATTCTAGGGGAAAACGCCGGTCACTAGCGCGACGCGACGGGAACCGTGCGGATCGCTCTTAGGGCATCGCCAGCCCCTGCGGCAACTCGCCACGGGTGCTCCAGACGGCGTATCGTCGGCCCATGGAATGGTTTTCCCCGACCCGGCTAGCCTGACGCGGCGTTTCCCGTTATAAGACCGCCATTCATTGCAATGGGTAGATCATGAGCCAAGCCGACCTCCTCGACCCAGCCCCCGTGTTCCAGCTCAAGGGCAGCATGCTCGCCATCACCGTGCTGGAACTGGCATACAACGACCTGGCCCGTCTCGACCACCAATTGAGCGAAAAGGTGGCGCAGGCCCCCAATTTCTTCCAGAACACGCCGTTGGTCTTGGCTCTGGACAAGATCCAGTCCGGCGCGCAAGAACTCGACCTGCGCGCCATGCTGGCGATTTGCCAGCGCCACGGCCTGCGCACCCTGGCGATCCGCGCCAGCTTGGCCGAACACATCGCCGCCGCCCAGGCGCTCGATCTGCCGGTCCTACCGCCCTCCAGCGCACGGGAGCGGCCGATCGTGCCCGGCACCGTGGCCGCCACGCCGACCTCGGCCAGAAAGCCCGAGAAGCCGGCCGAACCGGCGATACGTCCAACGCGGGTGGTCAACGTTCCGGTACGCGGCGGCCAGCAGATCTACGCGCCGGGAGGCGATCTGCTAGTCCTGGCCCCGGTCAGCGCCGGCGCGGAACTACTCGCCGATGGCAACATCCATGTATACGCTCCGATGCGGGGCCGGGTCCTAGCCGGTATCAAAGGCAACAGCCAGGCGCGGATTTTCTGCCGCATGCTGGCCGCCGAGCTGATCTCCATCGCCGGCCACTACAAGGTGGCCGAAGACCTCCGGCACGATCCGAACTGGGGCGAGGCCGTGCACATTTACCTGGCAGGCGATGTGTTGAACATCACTCGTCTTTAACGGATACTCGCGCGTTTCCAGGGGCTTTAACGGACTGGATTCCCAAACCACCCGCACGGCTCAACGCTCCCATTCTTCTTCAATTTGGGTGAATAACCTTGGCCAAGATCCTCGTAGTCACTTCCGGCAAGGGTGGCGTCGGCAAAACCACTACCAGCGCCGCCATCGGTACCGGCCTCGCCCTGCGCGGGCACAAGACCGTCGTCGTCGATTTCGACGTAGGTCTGCGTAACCTCGACCTGGTCATGGGCTGCGAACGCCGGGTCGTATACGACTTCGTCAACGTCATCCAGGGCGACGCCACGCTCGGCCAGGCCCTGATCAAGGACAAGCGCCTGGAAAACCTCTACGTGCTGGCGGCCAGCCAGACCCGCGACAAGGAAGCCCTGAGCGCCGAGGGCGTGGGCCGGGTGATGGACGAGTTGCGCGGATCCTTCGAGTACATCATCTGCGACTCGCCGGCGGGGATCGAAAAGGGTGCGCACCTGGCCATGTACTTCGCCGACGAGGCGATCGTGGTGACTAACCCCGAGGTGTCCTCGGTACGCGACTCCGACCGCATGCTCGGCCTGCTCGCCAGCAAGTCGCGCCGCGCCGAGAACGGCGAGGAGCCGATCAAGGAACACCTGCTGCTGACCCGCTACAGCCCCGACCGCGTGAACAAGGGCGAGATGCTCGGCGTGGAAGACGTCGAGGAGATCCTCGCTATCCGCCTGCTCGGGGTCATTCCCGAATCCCAGTCGGTCCTCAAGGCCTCCAACCAGGGCATCCCGGTGATTCTCGACGAACAGAGCGACGCGGGACAAGCCTACAGCGACGCCGTGGAGCGCCTGCTGGGCAAGGAGACGCCGCACCGCTTCCTCGATGCGCACAAGAAGGGATTCCTGCAACGCTTGTTCGGAGGCCGCGAATGAACATTTTCGACTTCTTTCGCGAACGCAAGAAACAGACCTCGGCGTCCATCGCGAAAGAGCGGCTGCAGATCATCGTCGCCCACGAGCGCGGCCAGCGCAGCGCCCCGGACTATCTGCCGGACCTGCAGAAGGAGCTGATCGAAGTGATCCGCAAGTACGTCAACATAGATAACGATCAGGTGCAGGTGGTCCTCGAAAACCAGGACAACTGCTCGATCCTGGAGCTTAACGTCACCCTGCCGGATCGCTAAGCGATTCGCCCCCGCAGCGACGGCGGCCCGGCAGGCCGAGTGGAAGCGCAACCGCTTTCGCGAAGCTTGACGGTCGCCGTCGTCGTTTCCGGACATCTTCATGCCCCTGTCGAACATCGAAATTATCCATCGGGACGACGCCCTGCTGGTAGTCAACAAACCCACTCTGCTGCTCTCTGTGCCGGGCCGCGCCGAAGACAACCGGGACTGCCTGGTCACCCGCCTGCAGGAGAACGGCTATCCCGAAGCCCGCATCGTGCATCGCCTCGACTGGGAAACCTCCGGCCTGATCGTATTGGCCCGCGACGCCGACAGCCACCGCGAACTGTCCCGCCAGTTCCACGACCGGGAAACCGAGAAGACCTACACCGCGCTTTGCTGGGGCGAACCCGAAGCCGACAGCGGACGCATCGAGCTGCCGCTGCGCTATGACCCACCAACTAAGCCACGCCATGTGGTCGATCAGCAACAGGGTCGCCACGCCCTGACCTTCTGGAGGGTGCTGGAACGCTGCAACCGTTTCAGCCGCATCGAACTGACCCCGATCACCGGCCGCTCCCACCAACTGCGCGTACACATGCTCGCCATCGGCCACCCATTGCTGGGCGATCGTCTCTATGCCCACGGCGAAGCTCTGGCCGCCGCCGAACGCCTGTGCCTGCACGCCAGCCTGCTGGTCCTCGGCCACCCGCGAAGCGGCGAGCGCCTGCGCTTCGAGAGCCCCGCACCGTTCTGAATCCGCCGCGCCGGACACTCGACTGCAGCCTGCCGCTCTTTTCGATACACTTTGCTGCAACGCTGTCCGGAGTCCACTATGCGTACAGAACTCAATCAGGGCCTGATCGACTTCCTCAAGGCCTCCCCCACCCCGTTCCACGCCTGCGCCAGCCTGGCCCAGCGCCTCGAATCGGCCGGCTACCAGCGCCTCGACGAACGCGAACCCTGGCCGACCCAGTCCGGCGGACGCTATTACGTCACCCGCAACGACTCCTCGCTCATCGCCATCCAGCTCGGCCGGCGCTCACCGCTCGAGGGTGGCCTGCGGCTGGTCGGCGCCCACACTGATAGCCCCTGTCTGCGCGTCAAGCCACAGCCCGAGCTGAATCGCCAAGGCTTCTGGCAACTCGGCGTGGAAGTCTATGGCGGCGCCCTGCTCGCCCCCTGGTTCGACCGCGACCTGTCGCTGGCCGGACGGGTCACTTTCCGCCGCGCCGGACGCGTCGAGAGCCAACTGATTGACTTCAAGCAGCCGATCGCCATCATTCCCAACCTGGCGATCCACCTCAACCGCGAAGCCAACCAAGGCTGGGCGATCAACGCGCAGAACGAACTGCCGCCTATCCTCGCGCAGGTCGCCGGCGACGAACGCGGCGACTTTCGTGCCCTGCTGGCCGAGCAACTGCAGCGCGAGCACGAGATCAACGCCGATGTGGTGCTGGATTTCGAACTCTGTTTCTACGACACCCAGGGTGCGGCACTGATCGGCCTGAACCAGGACTTCATCGCCGGCGCCCGTCTCGACAACCTGCTGTCCTGCTATGCCGGCCTACAGGCCCTGCTCGCCGCTGGCGACAGGGAAAGCTGCGTGCTGGTCTGCACCGACCACGAGGAAATCGGCTCCTGCTCCACCTGTGGCGCCGACGGCCCCTTCCTCGAACAGGTGCTCGGCCGCCTGCTGCCGGATGGCGACGCTTTCGTGCGGATCATGCAACAATCGCTGCTGGTTTCCGCGGACAACGCCCACGGCGTGCACCCCAACTATGCCGACCGCCACGACGCCAACCACGGCCCCAAGCTCAACGCCGGTCCGGTGATCAAGGTCAACAGCAACCAGCGCTACGCGACCAACAGCGAGACCGCCGGTTTCTTCCGCCATCTGTGTTTCGACGTCGAGGTGCCGGTACAGAGCTTCGTGGTGCGCAGCGACATGGGTTGCGGCTCGACCATCGGCCCCATCACCGCCAGCCGGCTCGGCATGCGCACCGTCGATATCGGCCTGCCGACCTTCGCCATGCATTCCATCCGCGAACTGGCCGGCAGCCATGACCTCACGCATCTGGTGAAGGTCCTGACCGCCTTCTATTCGAGTCCACTACTGCCCTGAGGCCGCCCCGACCAGAACGGCCGAATGCGAGACCGGTGGCTGCCCCCGACGAAGCCGGCAATCCCCGGATCAAACAAGGTTGTCGTCGATCACCAACGCCACCTTGCCGGATACGTTGTTGCTGGCCAACGTCTCGAACGCCGTGTCGACATCCTTGGCGGCGAAGCTGCGCTCCAGACGCGGCTCGAGACGCCCTTCGGCGAACAGTGGCCAGACATGCCGGCGCAGTTCGTCGATCAGCTCGCCCTTGAAGGCGTCGTCCCGGTTACGCAGGGTCGAGCCGATCAACTGCACCCGCTTGCCCAGCAGCTTGGCCAGATCCAATTCCGCTTCGCGTCCGCCCATCAGGCCAATGATCACCCAGCGACCATCGCGGGCCAGCAGGTCCAGGTTCAGCGCAGCGTAACGCGCGCCGATCGGGTCGAGAATCACGTCGAAAGGCGCGAAATCGCGCAGCCCTTCAAGATCCTGGGTGCGCAGCACTCCACCCTGCGCCCCGAGCGATTCGCAATAGGCCAGGCGCTCTGCGGAACCGACACTGACCCAGCAGGGATTGCCGAAGGCCTTGCATAGCTGGATACCCGCCGAACCGACTCCGCTGGCCCCGGCGTGGATCAGCGCCTTCTCGCCCGACTTGAGGGCGCCCAGCTTGAACAGGTTGAGCCAGGCCGTGGCGTAGACTTCCGGCAGCACCGCCGCCTCGACCAGCGACAACTCCTCAGGAGCCGGCAAAGCATGTCGCCCGTCGACCACCACCTCCTCGGCCATGCCGCCACCGGCCAGCAAGGCGCAGACCCGGTCGCCGACCTGCCAGTGACTGCCCGCCCCGACCTCGCTAATCACGCCGGCGCATTCCAGCCCGAGCACGTCGCTGGCGCCGGGCGGCGGCGGATAGAGCCCGGCACGCTGCAACAGATCGGCCCGATTCAGGCCGGCCGCCGCCACACGAATCCTGATTTGTCCCACGTCACAGGAAGGCGCAGGCCGCTCGACCCACTCCACGCTGCCTTCGATGCCTTGCAATGCCTTCATGCTACCTCCATAGTAGGTCCCTGAGCCATTTCACCGTCAAATCCGTTTCCTTCCATCAAGAAAGGAACCCGGTACCCTGCTTGACGACCTAATATGCGTTATCACTCCCCACTAGTCGAATGACATGAAGCGCCTTCTCCCCAGCACCCTCCTCGCCTTCACCCTCGGCCTCAGTGCTTCGCTGCTGGCCCAGACGGCCGACGCCGGCAACTGGGACACCCTGCAACCGGACCGTGACCAGGTGATCGCCAGCCTGAACGTGGTGGAGCTCCTCAAGCGCCATCATTACAGCAAACCACCACTCAACGATGCACGCTCGGAAAAGATCTACGAGAGCTACCTCAAGTTGCTCGATCCGACCCGCAGCTACTTCACCGCGGCAGACATCGCCGAATTCGACCGCTGGCGCACCCAGTTCGACGACTTTCTGAAAAGTGGCGATCTGCAACCCGGCTTCACCATCTACAAGCGCCACCTGACCCGCCTGGCCGAGCGTCTGGATTTCACCCTGGGCCTGCTCGAGAAAGGCGTGGACAGCTTCGACTTCGAGCGCGACGAGAGCCTGCTGGTCGATCGCGAGAACGCCCCCTGGGCACCGGACAAGGCCGCCCTCGACGACCTCTGGCGTAAGCGCCTGAAGGACGAGGTGCTGCGCATGAAGATCGCCGGCAAGGAGCCGAAGGCCATCCAGGAACTGCTCATCAAGCGCTACCGCAACCAGTTGGCGCGCCTGGACCAGACCCGCAGCGAAGACATCTTCCAGACCTACATCAACGCCTTCGCGCAAACCTACGACCCGCACACCAATTATCTGTCGCCGGACAACGCGGAAAACTTCGACATCAACATGAGCCTGTCGCTGGAAGGCATCGGTGCTGTTCTGCAAAGCGACAACGAGCACGTCAAGGTGGTCCGTCTGGTTCCCGCTGGCCCGGCGGAGAAGAGCAAGCAGCTCACGCCCGCAGACAAGATCGTCGGCGTCGCCCAGGCCAACGGCGAAATGGTCGACGTGATCGGCTGGCGCCTGGACGAGGTGGTCAAGCTGATCCGCGGACCGAAGGGCTCGGTGGTACGCCTGGAGATCATTCCGGCCAGCAACGCGCCCAACGACGAAACCAGCAAGGTGGTCGCCATCACTCGCGAGGCGGTCAAACTGGAAGAACAGGCCGCCAAGAAGTCCGTACTCGAACTTCCCCACGAAGGCCGCACCTACAAGCTCGGCGTGATCGAAATCCCGGCTTTCTATCTGGATTTCAAGGCATTTCGCGCCGGCGACCCCGACTACAAGAGCACTACCCGCGACGTGAAGCGCCTGCTCAGCGAACTGAAGGCCGAGAAGGTCGATGGCGTGGTCATCGATCTGCGCAACAACGGCGGCGGCTCGCTGCAGGAAGCCACCGAACTGACCGGTCTGTTCATCGACCAGGGGCCTACCGTATTGGTGCGCAACAACGACGGTCGGGTCGACGTGCTCGCCGACGAGAATGGTGGCACTTATTACACCGGCCCGATGGCGATACTGGTCAATCGCCTCTCCGCCTCGGCTTCGGAAATTTTCGCCGGCGCCATGCAGGACTACCACCGGGCCCTGATCATCGGTGGTCAAACCTTCGGCAAGGGGACCGTACAGACCATTCAACCGCTCAACCATGGCGAACTGAAGCTGACCCTGGCGAAGTTCTACCGGGTTTCCGGGCAAAGCACTCAGCATCAGGGCGTGATTCCGGACATCAGCTATCCCGATGAAGTCGACACGCAGGAAATCGGCGAGAGCGCCCTGCCGGAAGCCATGCCCTGGGATAGCATCCGCCCGGCGATTCGCCCGGAGGTCGATCCGTTCAAACCGTTCCTCAACGAACTCAAGACCCGTCATGACCAGCGCACGGCTCAGGACCCCGACTTCGTCTTTACCCGCAACCGCCTCGATCTGAGCCGACAGTTGATGCAGGAAACCACTGTCAGCCTCAACGAGAGCAAGCGGCGCGCCCAGCACAACTCCATCGAGTCCAAACAGTTGGCCATCGAAAACGAGCGGCGCAAGGCCAAGGGCGAAGAGCTCCTGACCAAGCTGAAGGAAGAGGACGAAAATACTCTGCCTTCGGCGGACGACAAGAACAAGAAACCCGAGGACGATGCCTATCTGGCGGAAACCGGGCGTATCCTGCTCGATTACTTGAGCCTGAGGGCCTCGGTGGCCAAGCACTGATCCGCCGGGGATAACAAGGAAAGAAGAAGGGGCCGCATGGCTAATGCCAGTCAGTTAAGCTGACTGGCATTTTTATTTCTGGATTGATACTTGGACGGCTTGGGTCTGACCGCGCAAGGGTAGCAACGATCTTCCCGCCGATGCGGCAGTACGTAGTGCATGGCTGACGCATGCAACTCTGCCAAGTATTTGGGGATATTGTCCGGATGCCGCAGGGAAAGGCCATTCAGTAACCCCAGGATCGCCCAGGTGCAGGCGGTGAAGCTCATCTCGCAGGGGTGGCTCCCAGGGCAATCGCATGAAATGTCTTTCCGATACCGGACTGGAAAGATTGTGTGCCTGGTCGTTCCGGCGTGGTCTTCAAATCCGGTGCATCGGCTGCTTGCCGAGGGGCTGGATACTTCCTGTTTCGGCCCCCCCGGCCGAGTCACTTTCTCTTTGCGCGCGCAAAGAGAAAGTAACCAAAGAGAAAGCGCGCCCGGTCATTCGGCCCCGGCTACGCCGGGGTTCCCTCGCTCCAACGCCGCTCCGAGGGTCGTCGCACAAGGGGCATCCATGCCCCTCGTACGACTCTCGCCGCCTCCCCGCGGCTCGCCCCTCTACGCGACGCCTGCGCTCGGCCTTCTGAACGGGAGTCGGGCTCCGGGTTGCCTGAAAGCGCTTTCGCTCTTGCGGCACGACCTGTCAGGCTGCGCTGGATACCCCCTTGCTGGGTGCCGGCCTGCCGCCAATGGTGCAACAAACCTAGTGAGTAGAAGCCACGGTCGAACAGGATCAGCGAGTGATCGGGCGTACTGACAACCAGTTGCTCGGCCAGTTTCATCTCATTGCCGTGGTAACCGGCGAAGCTGCTGCTGACCAATAGGTGACTGGTCAGCTCCATCTGGCACACCATGCGTACCTGTGGAAAACCGGTATCGCCGAGCTGCCGTAGCGCTCAGGGTTCTCTTGCGTATCGGACGTGCGCCAGACCACCGCATCGACACTGAGCAGGCGTAGCCCCATCCAGGTCGGATGGTTGGCCGAGGCATGTCAGCGCTGCTGCGTCAGCGCGAAGACTTCACGCACAGCCTGGCTACCCAGACGCTGACGCCCTTGAACCACAGCGCTGGGGGTCACCAAGGGGCGCTGCCCGAGCAGCATGATGTCCATCTGGTTGACGACATCCCAGGCCGACATTCGGCGAAACAGCGCCATGCCGATCACGCACCAGAGCATGGACTGCAAAGGCAAGCGGCGCTTGCGCAGGGTAGCTACACCAGCGGTCTCGAAGGCGGATTTGACCAGGTCGGGGTCAAGCAACTCGCCCAGCCCATCGAGTGCATGGGACGTAGCAGCAATATCGTGAGTGATGGCCAGTGCACGCGAGAGACGCATAAAAAATCCGATGCCTAAAAAAGGCATCGGATTTTGCTTTCAGCCCACCAAAGGTCAAGGCGACGACCTTAACTGACTGGCATTAGGCCGCATGGCCCCTTTCTTATGCTTACGCGCTCGTACAGGATAGAGGAGGTCGCGAACACGACTCCTCCCCCTACCGTTCCTCATAACTGAACTCGAAGACCCGCACCACTTCCGCGGCATGCCAGGATGCCGCCGCGACGCCATCGGGCGCCCCGGAAAAGCGCCCGAGCCGCGCCACGCAATCGAAGAAACCAGGCCGCGGCAGGCGACTGGCCCCTTGGCTGATGACCAGCGAGCTGCGCAATGGTCGCTCGGCGCGCGCATCCAGGACCGCCAGGTGCTCCAACGCGGCGGTCAGCGTCTGCATGGCTGGCGGTGGCAGTTGCAGGCGCTCGATCAACGCACGATAGGTCAACAAGTGCCGACTTTGGCGCGCATCGTCCAGTTCGCCCAGCAACGCCTGCCAATGCTGGCGACTGATGCGAATGGTCAAGAGTCCACCTCCCACTCCACAATGCCCAAGGCTCGTGCCAGGGCACGCCGGATCGCGGAATCCGGCTGTCGCTCACCCGTCTCGATCATGTTCAGATAAGACGGACTGATGCCCACGGCCCGGGCCGACTGCTCCTGAGACATGTTTTGAGCTTCGCGCAAGGTGGCCAGTTCCGCAAGACTCGGAGCCTCCATGGGACGCCCAAGTGCCTCCGATACCTCACCACCCTCCCACCTTGCCGCTCTTAGCAGGGCCTGGTAGTCCGCCCAGGGCAGCACCGCATATTCCACTTGCCCATCGCGCATGATCATTTGAACGTTCGTACTTCTTTTCTCGCGCATCGGTCCTATCCATATACGGACAGCGTACCTTCCACCAAAGCTCCCATCCCACATGCCATCACTTCCCAGGGACAACGGGCGTTCAGACCTCAACGCCCTTCCGGTGCCGGCAGGCGCTCCAGATCGGCCAAGCTCTGTGGCGACTGGGCAGCCAGCCAGGCACGAAAGGCATCCAGCTCACCGCGCCAACTACGCGCCACCCAGGCCAGCACAGCGATATCGTCAAGGTATCCCAGCCCCAGGAACCAGTCGGGAAGCGCATCCAGCGGAGATAGGAAATACAGCAGCCCGGCGATCGATGCGAGCAACGCCTGCTGGCTGACCTGCCGGTATTCTCCACGCCACCAAGCCAGGCAGAGCAATTGCAGCAAGCGCAGCTCCTCCCGGAAACCGCCCAGCCACAGCCCTCGGCGCTCCCTCTTGCGCGCCACATCCAGCAAGAGCTCCCTCAGCCGACCATTAGCCAAGAGGGATCGGGCAAGGCGAAGAAATCGAAAGAAAAACCAAGGTGCTTTCATGATCGTCCTCCGCTGTGTGCGGTTTTCCGGTTTATCGATGAAATCCGAAGATAACTATGCCATCGGGCAAAGCCCATGACCGCTCGGCCCGAAACAGTTCCTTGTGTCGGTGATTCGTAAAAATACACCCGGACCAAAACCCTGAGGCCCACGCTCAATAGATTGAAGTGCTCTCAAGAAAGGGCGACAAATAACCAGGGGAGCATGATTTCGTACCTCGGAAGCAGTCCACACAAATGAAAACGCCCCACGCGGAGTGGGGCGTTTTCTGGAGGATCCGACCTTACTCGCCTTGGGCTTCGCCCTGCTGCACATTAGGAGCAGAACCGCCGGGCTGCTCGGCCGGCTGATCCTTGATCCCCAATAGTTCCAGTTCGAAGACGAGCACCGAATTGGCAGGGATGGAGGGGCTCGGGCTTTGCTCGCCATAGGCCAGATTACTGGGAATGTACAGCTTGAATTTCTCGCCGACATGCATCAGTTGCAGACCCTCGACCCAACCGGGGATGACACCGCTGACCGGCAGATCGATGGGGCTTCCCCGCTCGATGGAGCTATCGAATATCGAGCCATCGGTCAGGCGGCCTTCATAATGTACGGTCACCACATCGCTCGGCTTGGGTTGGGCGCCATCGGCCTTTTTCAACACCTCATATTGCAGACCGGATGCCGTGGTGACCACACCGGCGCGCTTGGCGTTTTCCTCAAGGAACTTCTTGCCGGCCTTGGCATTCTCCTCGCCAAGGGCCGCCATTCGCTCTTCGGCACGCTTCTGCAGGGCAGCGAAAGCCTCGATCAGCTCCTCGTCGCTCAGGCGCTGTTCCTTCTTGCCAATGGCATCCTCGATACCCTGGGCCACGGCTTTCGAGTCCAGATCATCCATGCCCTCCTGGGCCAAGCTCTTACCCATGTTCAGGCCGATACCGTAGGAGGCCTTCTGTGCGGGAGTCTTGAGTTCCACGTTGGTTTGCGAATCGCAACCCGAAAGAACCAGACCCACCAAGGCCATCGCAGCGGCCAACCGATGTTGTCTCATGCTGTTTCCTTGTTCGTTCGCCCTAGGGCTATCAGTGAAGGCGAGAGCTTAGCAGGCGGTCGCAACCACTGGCTACGGAGATAGGAGCCCGGTGACGGTGAATAAGTTCAGGTTTCAAGGGAATGCTGGAAGGAGGCAAGGAGCCGTTCGACGACACGTCAGACAGGCGATATGCAAACGAAAAAAGCGGCCTAAGCCGCTTTCTCCCCCGGTTGCCTGCCCTGTCCAGCTTGGCAACCCTATATATGGCGCAGCGGACGGGACTCGAACCCGCGACCCCCGGCGTGACAGGCCGGTATTCTAACCGACTGAACTACCGCTGCGCTTGACTCCAAGATGGTGGGTGGTGACGGGATCGAACCGCCGACCCTCTGCTTGTAAGGCAGATGCTCTCCCGGCTGAGCTAACCACCCGTTCACTCTCGAAGTGGGGCGCATTCTAGAGAGGCAATTTCGCCTTGGCAAGTCTTCGCTGAAAAAATTTTCAGATGTTCCAAAGGGTTAGGGTTGGCCCCGAGGATCAGGGAGAGAATAATGCTCGCTTTGCGCAATGGAGATCGCCAGCCCCATGTGGTTCCGCAACCTGCTTGTCTATCGCCTCACCCAGGATGTGCCCTTCAACGCCGAAACACTGGAGGCGACGCTGGGAGCCAAGCCGGCCCGCCCCTGCGCCAGCCAGGAACTGGCCACCTACGGCTTTGCCGCCCCGTTCGGCAAGGGCGAGGATGCGCCCCTGGTCCATGCCAGCCAGGAGTTCCTGCTGATCGCGGCACGCAAAGAAGAACGCATCCTGCCTGGCAGCGTGGTGCGCGACGCCCTTCAGGAAAAGGTCGAGGAAATCGAGGCCGAACAAATGCGCAAGGTCTACAAGAAGGAGCGCGAGCGCATTAAGGAGGATATCGTCCAGACTTTCCTGCCGCGGGCCTTCATACGCCGCTCCAGCACTTTCGCGGCGATCATGCCCAGACAAGGGTTAATCCTGGTCGACACCGCCAGCGCCAAGAAGGCCGAGGATCTGCTTTCCACCCTACGTGAGGCCATCGGCTCGCTGCCGGTGCGCCCGCTAGGCGTGAAGGTTGCGCCCAGCGCCACCCTCACCGGCTGGGTCAAGGCCCAGCAAGCCGCGGCAAACTTCCACCTGCTCGACGAATGCGAACTGCGCGATACCCACGAGGACGGCGGCGTGGTTCGCTGCAAGCGCCAGGACCTGACCGGCGAAGAGATCCAGTTGCACCTGAGCACCGGCAAGCAAGTCACTCAACTGGCGCTCGCCTGGCAGGACAAGCTGTCCTTCGTGATCGACGACAAGCTGGCAATCAAGCGGCTGCGTTTCGAGGACCTGCTGCAGGAACAGGCCGCCCAGGATGGCGGCGATGACGCCCTGGCCCAGATGGATGCCAGCTTCACCCTGATGATGCTGACCTTCGCCGAATACCTGCCGGCCCTGTTCGAGGCCCTCGGCGGGGAGGAAATCCCCCAGGGGCTCTGATCCCCGTTGGCTGGCGCCAGCCGTGCGCCGGCCCATCTCCAGGGCGCCGTCAAAAACGGCCAGGAAGCCCTATCCCCACCAGACGTCGCCCGCCTTCGCCCCACAACATTCCCGCCCCCTCTGCAGACCAATCGCCTGGACGATCGCGAGCAATGGCGAGCACTTGCAAAGGTTATCGAACGCAGTTGGCGGTCGGATCGGGAAGAGCGGCTGAAACACCCCCCGGCACCGCATGCGAACAGCGATCGGGCGAGGGCTCGCTCCATCGAACGCCTGAAATGAACACAGGCGACGCAGTTTCATGAAAGCCATGAAAATGCCCATGTAGAAGTCTTGGCAGGTGCAAACTCAAGGGGTGCGACAGATCCCCGCAAGCGACAGCAGGTCGCTTGCTACCTTGGTCGCAAATCGCGGTTCACGGGGTATTTTGCTGCAAGACTCTCGACTCCCGGATGATTTTTCACCATTGCTGAAAACGCTCGGCAAGCCAACACTTGGTGTGGTCAAGCCGTCCAGGGAGCTACCATTTTGTTTGGAGCCAACATGTCGCTGTCCATCGGAGTGATCGCCCTGGCCGCCCTGGCCTACATGGCCATACTCTTCGCCATCGCCTTCTATGGAGACCGCCGTAGCGTGCCCTTGTCGCCACGCATGCGCGCCTGGGTCTACAGTCTCTCGCTGGCCGTCTACTGCACCAGTTGGACGTTCTTCGGCGCGGTCGGCCAGGCTACCGAACAGATCTGGGACTTCCTGCCGATCTACTTGGGTCCGATTCTGCTGCTGCTATTCGCCCCCTGGATGCTGCAAAAGATGGTAATGATCAGCAAACAGGAGAACATCACCTCCATCGCCGACTTCATCGCCGCGCGCTACGGCAAGTCGCAGCCACTGGCAGTGGTGGTCACCCTCATCTGCCTGGTCGGCGTGCTTCCTTATATTGCCCTGCAACTGAAAGGCATAGTGCTCGGCGTCAACCTGCTGATCGGCGCGGGTCCGGACAGCACCGGCACGCGCGCGCAGGACACCGCGATGGTGGTAACCCTCTGCCTGGCCCTGTTCACCATCCTGTTCGGCACCCGCACCCTCGACGTCACCGAACATCACCGCGGCATGATGCTGGCCATCGCCTTCGAGTCGCTAGTCAAGCTGCTCGCCTTCCTCGCCGTGGGCGCCTATATCACCTACGGTCTGTATGACGGCTTCGATCATCTACTCGAAGAAGCCAGGACGGCTCCACAACTGGCGGAGTTCTGGAGCAAGGACACGAACTGGCCAGCACTGCTGGTGCAGACCGGCGTGGCCATGACGGCGATACTCTGTCTGCCACGGCAATTCCATGTCACGGTGGTGGAGAACATCGAACCGCAGGACCTGCGTCTAGCACGCTGGGTGTTTCCACTATATCTATTCCTCGCGGCCCTGTTCGTGGTGCCGATCGCCTTGGCCGGCCAACTGCGCCTGCCGGCCGGAATCATTCCCGATACCTTCGTGATCAGCCTGCCCCTGGCCGAACACAGCCCCGTACTGGCACTGTTGGCTTTCATCGGCGGCGCCTCAGCCGCCACCGGCATGGTCATCGTCGCCAGCGTGGCGCTCTCCACCATGGTTTCCAACGACATCATGCTGCCCTGGCTGCTACGCCGGAAAAACGCCGAGCGGCCTTTCGAAGCCTTCCGCCACTGGATGCTGAGCGTACGCCGGGTCAGCATCATTGGCATCCTGCTGATGGCCTATGTCATCTATCGCCTGCTCAGTCCGACCACCAACCTGGCGACCATCGGTCAGCTCGCCTTCGCCGCGATATCCCAACTGACTCCTGCCATGCTCGGCGCGCTCTACTGGAAACAGGCCAACCGTCGCGGCGTGTTCGCCGGACTCGCCGTCGGCGCACTGCTGTGGAGCTACATCCTGGTGCTGCCGCTGATCGCTCAGCGTGTGGGCTGGCCGCTTGGCCAGTTCCCTGGCCTCGAGTGGCTGGCCAGCCGCCCGCTGGGTCTGCCAATCACCTTAATCACCCTGGGAATGCTGATCTCGCTGGCCAGCAACTGGGCGGTTTTCGCCGCTGTGTCGATGCTCTCGCGTACCCGTGTTTCCGAGCACTGGCAAGCTAGCCGCTTCGTCGGTCAGGAAATCAATCGCCGCTCCGGCGGCCGCTCCCTGCTCGCGGTCCAGATACAGGACCTGCTCGAACTCGCCGCACGCTTCGTCGGCGAAGAACATGCGCGCCGGCGCTTCGAGCGCTTCGCCCAGCGCCAGGGCAAGGAGTTCAACCCCAACCAGGCAGCGACCAGCGAGTGGATCGATCACACCGAGCGACTGCTCGCCGGGGTACTCGGCGCCTCTTCGACCCGGGCGGTGGTCAAGGCCGCCATCGAGGGACGGGAGATGCAGGTCGAGGATGTCGTGCGCATCGTCGACGAGGCCTCCGAAGTACTGCAGTTCAACCGCACCTTGTTGCAAGGCGCCATCGAGAACATCACCCAGGGCATCAGCGTGATCGACGGCTCTCTGCGCCTGGTGGCCTGGAACCGCCGTTACCTGAAGCTGTTCAACTACCCGGAGGGCCTGATCTATGTCGGCCGGCCGATCGCCGACCTGATTCGCTACAACGCCGAACGCGGCCTGCTCGGCCCGGGCGACGTCGAAGAACATGTCAGCAAGCGGCTGTACTGGATGCGCCTCGGCACTCCGCACACCTTCGAGCGTCTGTTCCCCAACGGCCGGGTCATCGAACTGATCGGCAATCCCATGCCCGGCGGTGGCTTCGTCACCAGCTTTACCGACATCACCGAGTTCCGTGAGGCCGAACGCGCCCTCAAGGAGGCCAACGAAGGCCTCGAGCAGCGCGTGATCGAACGGACCCGGGAACTTTCCAAGCTGAACCAGGCGCTGGTCGAGGCCAAGGCACACGCCGAATCGGCCAATCAGTCGAAAACCCGCTTCCTCGCCGCGGTCAGCCATGACCTGATGCAGCCGCTCAATGCTGCGCGCCTGTTCGCTGCGTCCCTTGCCCATCAGGAACCACCCTTGCCGCCGGAAGCGCAGAAACTGATGCAGTATCTGGACTGCTCGTTGCGCTCGGCCGAGGACTTGATCACCGATCTGCTGGACATCTCTCGCCTGGAAAGCGGCCGCATCACGCCGGAGCGCACCAATTTCCCGATCGCCGATCTGTTCGACACCCTCGGCGCCGAGTTCAAGGCCCTAGCCCGGGAACAAGGCATCGACTTCCACCTGCGCAGCAGCAAACTGCGCATTAACAGCGATATGAAACTGTTGCGCCGGGTGCTGCAGAACTTCCTCACTAACGCCTTCCGCTATGCCAAGGGCCATGTGCTGCTGGGTGTGCGCCGCCAGGGCGATCAACTGCGTCTGGAGGTCTGGGACCGTGGCCCGGGCATTCCGGAAGATAAGCGCCAGGAGATCTTCGAGGAATTCAAACGCCTAGACAGCCACCAGACTCGTGCGGAAAAGGGGCTTGGCCTCGGCCTGGCGATCGCCGATGGTCTCTGCCGCGTGCTGAACCACCGCCTGGAGGTACGCTCCTGGCTCGGCAAGGGCAGCGTCTTTAGCGTTACCGTCCCGATGGCACGCACCATCGCGCAGGTCGTCAGTGCCAAGTCCGACGGTACGCAGCCGCTCAACACCCATGCGCTGACCGGTGCCCAGGTGCTTTGCGTGGACAACGAGGACAGCATCCTCACGGCCATGCACAGCCTGCTCTCACGCTGGGGTTGCCAGGTATGGACGGCACGTAACCGCCTGGAATGCGAACAACTGCTGGAAGGCGAACTGCGTCCGCAGGTGGCGCTGGTGGATTATCACCTCGATCAGGGCGAAACCGGCACCGACCTGATGGCCTGGCTGCGCACCCGCCTCGGCAAGCCTTTGCCAGGCGTGGTCATCAGTGCTGATGCACGTCCCGAAACCGTGGCCAAGATCCACGCCACCGGCCTCGACTATCTGGGCAAACCGGTCAAGCCAGCGGCCCTGCGTGCCCTGCTCAACCGCCATCTGGCCCTACGCTGATTCGGCTACGGGCGCTCCGCCCGCGGCTGCATTTCGACGCACAGGAACGTCCAGCCCCCTCCCTTCCGTGGTATCGCCATGCCGAGCAATTTCGAGCTTCTTCTCGACCTGACCATCGCCCTGGGCATCGGCCTGCTGATCGGCACCGAACGCGGCTAGAGCGCGCGCGAAACCGATGATGCACGCCAGGTCGCCAGTATCCGCACCTTCGGACTGAGCGGACTACTCGGTCGCCTGTCGGCGCTGCTCGGCCAGCAACTAGGCCTGGCGGCCCGGACCGCCCTGCTGCTGGTATTCGGACTGCTGGTATTGGCCGGCTATCTCGGCGACCTGCGCAATACCGGCGACCAGGGCATGACCAGCGAGATCGCCACGCTGCTGAACTTCCTGCTCGGCAGTCTGGCATTGACCGCGGATCACCAAACGCTGGCCGCTGCCGGCGCAGTGGTGGTGGCTCTGCTGCTAAGCCTCAAGGAAGTTGCACGCCGCGCTATGCCAACTGACAGCGTAGGAGCTCTCCAGCATGCTGAAGCTACTGTTCATTTCCGTGGTATTGCTGCCGGTAGTGCCAAACCGGGGTTATGGTCCCTGGGCCCCCACGAGACCTGGTGGATGGTAGTCCTGATAGCAGCTATCGGCTTTGCCGCCTATATGGTCATACGCCTGGTCGGCACTCGCCATGGGTTGCTGCTGACAACCCTACTCGGTGGGATAGTGTCCTCCACCGCGATGAACCCTGTCTCGCCTGCAGCGAACGCTACGAATGCACCGTCTGCTCGCCTGTGTTCTCCTGGACACCTCGACGCTGATGTTTGCGCGGGTGTTGCTGGAGGTCGGACTGATCAACCCCGGCTTGCTGGCCACTCTGCTCTGCCGATGGGCGTCGCCACTCTAGTCTACGCCGGAGGCGCTCTCCTCCATTATCGCGGCTCCGGGCAGGAGTCAGCCGCCGAGAGCGAACCGTTGCCGCAGACCCCCTTCGAACTGGACTCGGCGCTGCGCTTTGCCGCCCTGCTGGTACTGATCCTCTTCCTGGTGGAGGCTGGCCGCCACTGGCTGGGCGATACCGGGGTCTATCTCGTGGCGCTTCTGGCCGGAATGACGGATGCCGATGCGATTACCCTGCCACTGGCGCGCAACGCACTGGGCGAGTTGGGCAGCAAGGTGGCAATGCGAGGCATCTTTCTCGCCGCCATGAGCAACAGCTTGGTCAAGGGTGGGCTGATCGCCGTGATCGGCGGGAGCCGCCTGGCCCTGCTCAGCCTGCCGGTAATGGCCAGCAGCCTGCTTGCCGGGCTGGCAACGCTCTGGCTTCGCTGAAACGACTGCCGATCCTCAGGAATGCGCGGCAAGGCAGCCGAGCAGTCGCAGCGCTTCGTCCGAGCCCTGGGCTGCCGCCTGCTCCAGCCAGTAGCGGCCCTGCTGCAGCTCCAGCGGCCTCGCCTCGCAGCAGTGGCGACCGAGCTCCAACTGAGCCTGGATATCGCCGGCCCGTGCGGCCTGACGCAACAGTTCAAGACCGAAGCGGCGATCGCGAGGGGTTCGACAGTCGCGGCAGAGCAGTTGACCAAGACGGCTCTGCGCCGCCACCACGCCCTGGCGCGCGGCCTGCTTGAGCAGATGTCCGGCAAAACGCTTAGCGCTGTGGGTCTTGCCGATAGCAGGGCTGTCCAGCAACCAGGAAGCCACCTTTACCGGCAGGCTTGTCGGGGAAGTAGCAGGCAAAAAAGAGAACTGGGTACGAATTCTCATAGCGAACAGCGGCTCATTTTGAGAAGGCGCGCACTGTACTCCTTTTTCCCGAGGAGTAAAGACTTGTCAAAGTGCGACGAAGGGGTTCCACTGCCTCGACAAGGAAATCCACAGAAGCTGTGGATAACACGGTGGACAACATTCCTCCCACCTTTCCAAGAGTCGATGATTTCTGGTCTCGGCTTGAACTGGTGTTTTTTTGGCCAGAAAAAACTTCTTGATTTTCATCTATTTAGATGCATCATGAAGCCGACGACAAGGTAATCGGGCGCATTCTGGGACTGATCTTGCTGTCATTTTTCATCAATCAAACACAAAACCATGACTTGATCCCGCTCCCACGGCCTCGCCTTTGCGCGGGAACCGGGCTCGTGCAAAGGACCTCAGGGTGGCGGCTTACCATCCGAAATGGCACAACGCCAGGCGGATAGTTCTGGTTGGCGCTATCCTGATCGTCACCCTGGCCTACGGCAATCATCGCTGGCAGCAGTTTCTGCATGCCCGAGGCATCGAGCAACTTTCCTGGCAGGGCCTATTCTTCACCTCCAGCGGTCCAGTCCTGCGATATCTAAAACTGGAACAGCGGCAAGCCAGCGGCGGCCGTCTGCAAATCACCGCCGAGCACTTGCGGCTCGATTGGCCGACGCACGATGGCCAGGGCTGGCACTTGCCGCAATTGCGCATTGCCCGACTGGACGTGGACTGGCAAGCTCCGAGCATCGGAGCAGCACCGTCCTCGGCCGGCTCGCCCGATCCGCACAGCCTGGCCGCTCTTCCCCGGCATCTGGCGATCGATACCTTCACTGCCAGGCTTCCCTGCACCAATGGCCGTTGCCTCCTGCAAGGCTCATTGCAGGCACAGCATGCCGGCCCCCTCCTGCTGCCGGCCAATCTGGACCTTCGACTGCAGCATGAAGGACGGCAACTGATCCTGGATGCAAACCTGGACGGCCAGGCTGACTTTCAGGAACTGGTAATGCAGGCACGCATACTGCTCAACGGGCAGGCCCGCATCCGGCTATCGAGCACCTTGAGCAGCAACGACACGGAACAGACTTGGCGGGGGGAACTGGCCATGCCGGGTCTGCCCGAGGCCCCTTGGCTGCGGGACTGGCTCGGACAGTGGCTGGAACCCTGGCGAACGGATGCCAGTCCCGCCCTTCAGGCCGTGAAACTCGAAGCCGACTGGCAGCTCCAGTGGCCACGGGGCCCACTGGAGCTGTCCAGATTGCGCAAGATGGCACAGGGAGAAGCCCGCCTTCGCGCCAGCCTGCCCGAAGCCTGGCCGGCACCGGGGATAGGCCTGCTGAAAGGCGACTTGGACTTGAATCTGGTCGGTAGCGCAGGAAAGTGGCTACCCCGCCAGTTGCATGCCGATCTCCACCTGACTCGACCACAGGGCACCTGGCTGGAGGGCATCCCCGAGCCCCTGCGGCCAGGAGCATTGCAGTTGCAGATCGCCCCCCACCCCATCAATACCTCAAGCAAGACGCCGCATTTCCCCATGAGCCTGCGGTTGCACAGCCAAGGTCCGCTGCGGGCGCTGTTTCAAGGCGAGCTGAATATCGCCTCTCAATTGCCCGACTGGTGCGTCGAACTGAAGGGCGGCACGCTCGAGATCGACGCACCTCGCCTGCAGTTTTCCGGCAACCGCCTGGAGCGATTGAACGTTCGCTTGCGGATGGCCGGTCAGCTCGACCACGAACGCCTGCGATTGGCGCTGGACGAAGGATCGCATTTCAGTCTCGGGCGGCTGGCACTGGCCGAGTTGCTCCTGGAAGAATTGCAGGGTCAACTGGCTGGCCTGCACCTCACAGCCGAACCTGTCGGCGAAGGGCTGCGCGTTTCGCAACTGGGCGGCCCGCTGCACCTGCAGACAGCGAATCTGCGGCATCCCCGCCTGCATGCCCAGGGCTGGCGTTGGCAAGGTCGTCTCGATGGCGGAGACGAGCATCAGCAACTCGGCGGCATGCTGCAGGGCGAGCGGGGACTGGGCATGAACCTGCAGCTACGGCGTAGCTCAGGCGGTGCATTGGCCATGGAGGCCCGGCTGACGGAAATCCTCCTGCAGGCCGGCAACCCGCTGGCGGCGACCTTGAGCGACTGGCCCGCACGGCTCGAGTTGGATAAAGGGCACCTGCAAGGCAGCGCCCACCTGTACTTGAGTCCCGGTAAGCCACGGCAAGCCGAGTTGAAGCTGCAATCGCAGGGCCTCTCGGGAATCTATGAGCGCAGCGAACTGGACGGTCTAAGCGGGCGAATTCAGGCACGACTGCGCGGATCGCATCTGGAATTGCAACTGACCGAGTTGGAGGTGACACATCTCAACCCCGGCTTCCCGCTCGGCCCACTGCGCCTGCGAGGCCAGTATTCGGCAAGCCTGGCGCAGCCACTGCGCGGTCGACTCGCCTGGCAACAGGCCGAACTCGCCCTGCTGGACGGGCGCGCCTGGCTGCCTCCGTCGAGCCGGGATTTGTCGACAGGCTCGGCAAGCCTTCCGCTTCAGCTCGAAGGGCTGCAGCTCGGTGAGCTATTTCGCCTCTACCCGGCCGAAGGACTGGCTGGCCGAGGGACCCTGGATGGACGCCTGCTGCTACTCTTCGGACCGGCCGGCGTGCGTATCGAGCAAGGTCGACTGGACAATCGCGGCCCCGGCATATTGCAGTTCCGCTCCGAAAGAATCCGCACCCTCGCCCGCAGCAATCCAGCCATGAAACTGGTGGCCGACGCACTGGAAAACTTCCACTTCAGCCGGCTATCGAGCGACCTCGGTTATGATGAGCAGGGCAAGCTGCGCATGGGGCTGCGTCTCGAAGGGCGCAATCCCACCTTGGAAAAAGGCCGGCCCATCCACTTCAACATCAACCTGGAAGAGGATATTCCGGCCCTGCTGACCAGCTTGCAGCTCTCCGATCGCGTCAGCGAAAGGATTCGGCAACGCGTGCAGCAGCGACTGCGAAAAAGCCCCGACGCCCCCTGATTGGAGAACCCATGCGCCTGCGCCATCTGTTCGCCGTCCCGCTGCTTGGCCTGCTGGCCGCTGCCTGCACGCCCACAGTGCAACTGGCCGTCCCCGACGAGCCGATCAACATCAACCTCAATGTGAAGATCCGGCACGAAGTCTATGTCAGGGTGGACGAGGCCCTGGACGATATTATCGACAAGGACAGCGGCTTGTTCTGAGGAGATTCCATGAAGATCCGCGCACGCATGACAACCCTGCTGATCGTGCTGGGCCTTGCCTTGCCAGCCCTGGCAATGAGTCTCAACGAAGCCATGGGAGCCCTCTCCGACGCCAAGGCTCGCGGCCAACTGGGCGAGATGCCCAACGGCTATCTGGGCGTGGTCAGTCCAGGCGATCAGGCCGAAGAAATCGCCCGTCTGATCAACCAGGCACGACGCACCGAATACCAGCGTCTTGCACGGGAGAACGGCATCAAACAAGGCGATGTGGAAGCCATCGCCGGACAGAAGGCTCTAGAGAAGACCGCGAAAGGCCAGTACATCCAATTGAACGGCAAGTGGATACGCAAATGATCCCATCCGAAGAAGTATCACCGGCACTCGATGCGAACGACCTCCGGCAGATCACCGCAACCACGTTGCAACACTACACTGCATCTGCCGAAGCCTTCCGCGAAGGTACCCGCGATCACGATGTCCGCCAGAACATCGACGCTCTACTGCGCCACATCGAAGGGCCATCGCCTTTCACTATTCTCGACTTCGGTTGCGGTCCGGGGCGCGACCTCAAGGCCTTGCGAGCTCTCGGCCATCAGCCGATAGGCCTAGACGGCTGTCCCCGCTTCGCCGAAATGGCCCGCACCGAGTCGGGCTGCGAGGTCTGGCAGCAGGACTTCCTGCGACTCGATCTGCCGACTGGACGTTTCGACGGCATCTTCGCCAACGCCTCGCTGTTCCATGTCCCCAGCCAGGAACTCTCCCAGGTGCTAGGCAAGCTGTATGCAGCCCTCAAGCCTGGCGGCGTGCTGTTCAGCTCCAATCCACGCGGGCACAACGAAGAGGGCTGGAATGGTAACCGCTATGGCAGCTATCACGACCTCGACGCCTGGCGACGTTATCTGAACGCGGCCGGCTTCGTCGAACTCGAACACTACTATCGCCCCACCGGTCTTCCATGCGAGCAACAACCCTGGCTCGCCAGCGTGTGGCGCAAACCAGGACTCTGATGCAAGAGTATCGCTAACAGACGGGACTCTCAGGTTCGCACAACCATTCTTGCCCGACCGACCGGCCAGGATAAGTTGACAGGGAGCCGATAGAAACCCGCGCTTCGAAGCTTCCAACCAGTCGCTGGTTATCCTGGTTGAAAAGCTTTCTATAATGGTCATTGACGCAAGACTTCCAGCGCTCCACTCTCCCGCCATCCTCGATGGGGTTATACAATAACGACGGAAACCGCTTGAGTCTGTCCCGCTCAATTGCCTGCTATCATTTCCGTGGCACATTTTTACTTGGAAAGCAGAGGAGACTTGTGGTAACTACCCGACAGCCGTGATTCGTATACAATATGGAAGCCTCTTCGATAACTGTCCGGTCTGGCAAGAAGCAGATTGATACAATCCAGTCAGGCTGGCATACGATGAAAGGGCTCCTTTCCTGACAGCGGTCTAGAATAACGAGAAAGTGCGCTGTCGAAGCTTCGTTGCCTCATGAATATGGAATTACGCTCCATCCGATAGATCAGGATGCGCATTTAAATTCATATGGCAACTTTTCCTTGTTCAATATTCAAAATTGACAGGTAAGCCCATTGAGCTCACAACAAATCACCGAAGCCGAAATGCGCGAGGCATTGGGCCTTGCCCCAACAAAGCCCGCTCCCGAGAAGCACAAACACCCATTCAGCTACATTCTGGTGGAGTTGAGTGTACGCAAACTGACTGGTGGCCCGGCATTCCGGTTCGAATACAAGTCTCGTTCGCTCAGCACCCTGGAAGCGAAGCTCGAAGCGGAGAAGGCCGTACGCAAGAAAGGACTTGAAGTCTGGGCCGTGCTTGATGTCCGTCAAGTCAGCGAGTAAGCAGAAGAGATCTTTCAAAGGCCATCGGATGGCCTGTCATCGCCAGTGTGAAAAGATCAGCTGACTGTTCGGACCAAGGCCTGTCGGCATAATGGTATCGGTCGACATATATCGTCGTGCGAACGTCACGAGAAAAGGCGAAAGACTTGATCGCATAAAAAAAGCCTTGCAGCTCAAGAACTGCAAGGCTCTGGATATGGCGGGGAGATAGGGATTCGAACCCTAGGTACCCTTGCGGATACAACGGATTTCGAATCCGTCCCGTTCGACCACTCCGGCATCTCCCCTGGGCGGCGCGCATGATACCAGCTCGAATGCCTTTGGCGAACCCCCTCGCATGGATTTTTTTGTGTGCATTCAGGTAATTGGCTAACTCCGGCAAGTACTGCAGCAAAGCGACGGCCCGGCTTCTCAGCAGGCCAGGCGGGTCAGTGCTTCACGGTATTTATCGGCCGTCTTCCGTGCGACTTCGAGCGGCAGCGCCGGTGCCGGCGGCTGCTTGTTCCAACCGATGGACTCCAGCCAGTCACGCACGAACTGTTTATCGAAACTTGGCGGATTCCGTCCATCCATATAGCTATCGGCCGGCCAGAAACGGCTGGAATCCGGCGTCAGCACTTCGTCCATGAGCGTCAGGGTACCATTCTCATCAAGACCGAATTCGAACTTGGTATCGGCGATGATGATGCCCCGAGTGGCAGCGTATTCGACGGCGGTACTGTACAGGGCAATGGAGGCATCGCGTACTTTTGCCGCCAACTCCTTGCCGATGATCTCTTCGCAGCGTGCATATGTGATGTTTTCATCATGAGCGCCCAGTGCCGCCTTGGTAGAAGGCGTGAAGATCGGTTGCGGCAGCTTGGCTGCCTCCCTCAACCCGGTTGGCAAAGGAACGCCACAAACGGTACCGCCCTTCTGATATTCCTTCCAACCGGAACCGACAATATAGCCACGCACGATGGCTTCCACCGCCACTGGCTTGAGGCGCTTCACAACCACCGCCCGTCCTTCGACCAAGGGCAACTCGGCGGCTGGAACCACATCCTCGACCCGATCTCCGGTGAAATGGTTCGGCACTATGCCAGCCAGCTTGCCGAACCAAAAATTGGAGATGGCAGTGAGAATCTTGCCTTTGTCCGGAATCGGCTCGGCGAGAATCACATCGAAAGCCGACAGCCGATCGCTGGCCACCATCAGCATGCGCTTGGCGTCGACTTCATATAGGTCGCGGACTTTGCCCGAATAGATTTTCTTCAGGCTGAGGCTGGTAGGTGTAGTCATCGCGTCTTTTCGCCTTTATCAAACAAAATAGGCGAAACCGGAAAGGTTCCGCCCATCGATTCATGCCATGGCCGAAACGGTCACAGAATGCGACCTAGGGCCGTGCAGCATTCAACCCAGATGTTCCTGGAGCATATTCAGCACCCGGCGCGCCACCCTTTCCGGAGCGAAGGTATTCATGTCCTTTTCCACCGTGACCTGGATGCCCTCCGCAATCCGGGTCAGGCGTACCTGATAGCGTTCGGCGCGAGCCTCCACTTCCTTCGGGTCCTCCTTCCCGCCAAATAGGCGCCCGAGAAGCCCCTGCTTCTCATTCCTGTCGGCCTTTTCAGCAAGGTTGATGTAATACACCCCGAGACTGCGGTTGATGTCCTCGACCCGTACATTGCCCATTTCCAGGGCGCGACCGATGCTCGACCAGGCCCGGTCGAAATCGGCATCCAGGTTCAGGAAAGGGTTGCCATTGCCGTCCTGCGAAAGGGTGACACGGCTCGGCGCATCGAAGTCGCGGGCGGCCAGCAGGGAAACCGAACTGCCACGCTCGGCGCTACGCATCAGACTGGCATTCATCTCGTCGAGCAACGCTGCATCCAGACCAGTATCGGCACGACCGGCCGCTCCATCGCCGGAGCCGCTACCGGACGGACGCAATGCACTGCTCACGAAAATCTCGCTGGAGTTGCGCTGAACACCGGGTTCGACACGCACACGTACCCGGACCTCGCCCGCCTGCCCGGAGACACGACCGCCCAGTCGGCGCGCCAAAGGTACGGATAGTGCGTCGAGCGGTTGCCAGGCGGTGATGAACTCACCGGCGGAAAGGCGCTCCTCGGAGAAGCTGAAGCCGTTATCCTCGAAAAACTGCCGGAGCATCGGCCAGACCTCCGCTGGCGCACGCTGAGCCACGAGCCAGCGAGAGTCGCCACTCTGCTGCAGGCTGAACTCGTTGACCTCCTGCCCGCTCTGCAACGCCTGGGGGCGCGGCACCTCGAAGTCAGAGTCGTGTTGCAAATCGGCGACATTCAAAGGCACCGGCAGTAACGGATCGATGCGTTTGATCTCGACATCCGCTGGCAAGCGCATCGGAGCGGTCTGCCGTGCCTCGAGATAATCGCTGCCGCGGTCACGGAAATACCCATGCTCTCCCCATAGCCAGCCACAGCCACTGGCACTCGAAAGGATCACGGCAAGGGCGGAGAGCCCGGCCAATCGCTTCATGCACAATGCTTCCCGATGATCAAGCCAGCGCACCGATCTGGCGGAGAGCCTGACGCAGCGGCTCGTGGCAAGCGGGGCTCAACGGGGTCAGGGGCAGACGAATACCCTCGGGAATCAAGCCCATCTCGTACAACGCCCACTTCACGGGAATCGGATTGGACTCGAGGAACAACGCCTTGTGCAATGGCATCAGACGCTCGTTCATAGCCCGAGCGATGGCCGCCTCGCCACGCATGGCCGCAGCGCACAGATCACTTATGGCGCGCGGAACGACGTTGGCAGTCACCGAAATATTGCCCTTGCCGCCCATCAGGATGAGTTCGACAGCGGTGGGATCGTCGCCCGAATACACCAGGAAGTCCTTAGATACGCGCGCCAAGACCTCCCGACCACGCTCCAGGTTACCGGTCGCCTCCTTGATGCCGATGATGTTCGGCACTCTGGAAAGGCGCTCGACGGTTTCCGGCAACATGTCGCAGACCGTGCGCCCAGGCACGTTATAGAGAATCTGCGGAATCGCCACGGCCTCGGCAATGGCGCGGAAGTGCTGGAACAGGCCTTCCTGGGTCGGCTTGTTATAGTAGGGAGTCACCAGCAGGCAGGCATCGGCACCGACGCTCTTGGCGTTTGCCGTCAGTTCGATCGCCTCGCGGGTACAGTTGGCACCGGTACCGGCAATCACCGGAATCCTGCCATTGACCTGATCGACCACACGACGGATGACTTCGACATGCTCGGCGACGTCCAGGGTCGCGGACTCGCCCGTGGTACCGACCGCGACGATAGCGTTGGTATCTTCTTGCAGGTGGAAGTCCACGAGCTTGCGCAGGCCGTCCCAATCCAGACCGCCCTGCGCATCCATGGGGGTGACCAGAGCCACCATGCTGCCCGCAATCATGCAACCACTCCTGCCGGAAAAATGAGTCGTAATGGTACTGTCGCCATCTGGCTTGTACAAGTTGACCACAAAGCCCAAGCATTCCCCTCGACGCTGCTTTTCGTTACTCTTCTGGCTTTGTTCGGCGCCTCTTGCGACGACGGCTCATCGTTTAGGAAAGCTGCATGTCCACCCCTCTCGTTCGCGAACAGTTCCTCGTCATCAGCGTTCTCGGCGGCGCCCCCATGGAGCTGACCAACGTGCTGTGCCGTGCTAGCCAGGAAAGCCGCTGCTCAGTTGTCAGCACCCGCCTGACCCGCCACGGCGAAATTTGCGCCCTGGTCGTACAGGTGGCCGGCAGCTGGGACGGATTGGCACGCATGGAGGCAAGCCTGCCGGCGCTGGCCAAGCGGCACGACTTCACCTACAACCTGACCCGCAGCCAGCCCCTCGACAATCGCCCGCAGGCATTGCCTTACGTTGCCTATGTCAGCGCAGCCTACAGGCCAGACATTCTCGCCGAGCTCTGCCAGTTCTTCATCGACCACCGCGTCGAACTGGAAAACCTCACCTGCGATACCTACCAGGCACCGCAAACCGGTGGCACCATGCTCAACGCAACCTTGACCGTCACCTTGCCGGCCGGCACCCAGATCAGTTGGCTGCGTGACCAGTTCCTCGACTTCGCCGATGCCCTGAACCTCGATGCCCTGATCGAGCCCTGGCGCCCCCAGAATCCCTAAGGAGTCTCCATGCCCGTCGCCCTCGAGCAGCCCGTTCCCGACTTCCAAGCCCAGGCCACCGGCGGCCAGACGGTTTCGCTCGCCGCACTCAGAGGCCGGCAGGTGGTCCTGTACTTCTATCCGAAGGACAGCACGCCGGGCTGCACCACCGAAGGCCAGGGCTTCCGTGATCGCCACGACGAGTTCCAGGCGGCCAACACCCTAGTCTTCGGTGTTTCCCGGGACGGCTTGAAATCCCACGAGAACTTCAAGAGCAAGCAGGCCTTCCCGTTCGAGCTGATCTGCGACAAGGAAGAACAGCTTTGCCAGCTGTTCGATGTGATCAAGCTGAAAAAACTCTATGGCAAGGAATATCTGGGGATCGATCGCAGCACTTTCCTGATCGATGAGGATGGCGTACTGCGCCAGGAGTGGCGTGGCGTGAAGGTCTCAGGCCACGTCGACGCCGTGCTGACCGCAGCCAGGGCTTTGCAGCAATCCCGCTGAGCCCGGCGGCCAACGAGCCTACGTCAAGCCTTGCGTAGCCAATAGCGGAAACGATCTCCTTCGATCTCCTCATGGAGCAGGCGATGACCGGCCAACCGGGCGAAGGCATGAAAGTCCCGTTGCGAACCAGGATCCGTCGCTGTCACCTTGAGCACCGCTCCGGAAGGCAAGCGGTTCAACTCAAGCTTGGCCTTGAGCAAAGGCAGCGGACAACTCAGGCCACTGGCATCCAGTTCGGCATCGCAGGTATCGGCCTGCCACTCGGCATCAGTCATAGGAATCTCCAGAAAAGGTCCCAAGGATAACTAAGCCGATAGAGAAGTGACCAGTCGCCTGCCCGGCGTGCCTACCGACACCGAGGCGCCTAGACTTGAATGGATACAGCAATGCCTTTGAACGTCAGAACCTGCCGCATGAATTTCCTGCGCCCCGGCCTCTTCGCTCTCGCATGCCTGCTCGCACTCCCTGGCGCAGCCAATGATCTGCCGTCACTGGGGGATGCTAGCTCGGCCATCGTATCCCCCACTCAGGAGCATCAGCTTGGCCGAGCCTGGCTCAGCCTGCTACGCGGACAGGTTCCCCACCTATCCGATGCACAACTGAAAGACTATGTGGAAACCAGTGTCTATCGCCTGAGCGAAACCAGCCAGGTACAGGACCGTCGCCTGGAGTTCGTCCTGCTCGACAGCCCGCAACTGAACGCCTTTGCCGCCCCCGGCGGCATCATCGGCGTGAATGGCGGCCTTTTTCTCTACGCGGAGACCGAAGCCGAATACGCCGCGGTGCTGGCCCACGAACTGGCGCACCTCTCGCAGCGCCATTTCGCGCGTGGGCTCGAAGCCCAGCAACGCCTCCAGCTCCCCATGATGGCCACCATGCTTGCCGGCATCATCGCTGCCGCTGCAGGTGCCGGAGACGCCGGCATGGCGGCAATCGCCTCCAGCCAGGCGGCGGCAATGCAAGAAATGCGGCGCTTTTCCCGCCAGAACGAACAGGAAGCCGACCGCATCGGCCTGCTCAATCTGGAAAGGGCCGGTTATGACCCACGCGCCATGCCGAGCATGTTCGAGCGCCTGATGCGTCAGTACCGCTACGACGCCAAACCACCGGAGTTCCTTCTGACCCACCCGATCACCGAATCGCGCATCGCCGATACCCGTAACCGCGCAGAGCAGTATCGCCCGGGCGGCCGTCAGGACAACCACCGCTACCAGTTGATGCGCGCCCGTGTGCAACTCATCTACGAGCAAACCCCTGGCATGGCCGTGAAGCGTTTCCGCGCCATGCTCGACGAACAACCCGCATCTACGTCCGCGCGCTATGGACTGGTGTTGGCCCTGACCAAGAGCGGCCAGCTCAACGAAGCCAGGGAAACGCTACTGCCCCTACTCAACACGTCGCCCAACGACATCGACTACAATCTTGCCGCGGCTGCCCTGGACATCACCGCCAACCGCCTTGCGGAAGCCGAAGCTCGGATCAAGCGCCTACTCACCCTGTATCAGGACAACTACCCGTTGCGCCAAGCTCAGGCAGACCTCTTGCTCAAGCAGAATCAGCCGGCAGCAGCGGAGAAAATACTCAACGAGTTGCTCGCCAATCGTCCTCAGGACCCGGATGTCTGGTACATGGCCGCGGAAGTTCGCGGCCTGTCCGGCGACATCATCGGAGTACACCAGGCCCGCGCCGAGTACTTTGCCTTGGTCGGCAATTATGACCAGGCCATCGAACAATTGAATTTTGCCAAGCGTCGCGCCAGCAGCAATTTCCAGTTGGCTGCGCGCATGGATGCCCGGCAGCAGGAACTGAAAGAAGAAAAGAAGATGATCGAGGAAATGCTGCACTGATCTGTGAAAAAGCCCCCGAAGATCTGGCCGGACCTCTCCTTTTCAGAGGGCAATCTTTCCATCAGGCATTGCTGGCGAGCTTCAGGCGAGCTGCCTGGGTGAAGTCAAGCATGCGTGCAAGTGGCTTGACTGCCCGCGGGATCAGAACAGGATCGACGAAAATTTCGTTGATGCCTCTACGTAGCGTCGCCAAGGTACGCTCCAGGGTATTCATCGCCATCCAGGGACAATGCGCGCAGCTACGACAGGTCGCGCCATTCCCCGCCGTGGGCGCCTCCACGAAGTGCTTGTCCGGGCAAAGCTGTTGCATCTTGTAGAAGATGCCGCGATCGGTAGCCACGATAAGGGTCGAATTGGGCAGTGTTTGTGCAGCCTTGATCAACTGACTGGTCGAGCCCACTGCATCGGCTAGTTCGATCACCGCCTCCGGGGACTCCGGATGGACCAGCACGGCAGCGTCGGGATAAAGCTGTTTCATGTCGAGCAACTGCCTGGCCTTGAACTCCTCATGAACAATACAGGCGCCGTCCCAGAGCAGCATGTCGGCACCGGTTTCGCGTTGGACGTAGCGACCGAGATGGCGGTCCGGAGCCCAGATGAGCTTCTCGCCATTGTCCATGAGGCTTTCCACGATCTCCAAAGCGCAACTGGATGTGACCACCCAGTCGGCCCGTGCCTTGACCGCCGCCGAAGTATTGGCATAGACCACCACCGTGCGCTCGGGATGCTGGTCGCAGAAGGCAGAGAACTCCTCCACCGGACATCCCAGATCTAGGGAGCAGGTCGCCTCCAGGGTCGGCATCAGCACGCGTTTTTCCGGATTGAGGATTTTTGCTGTCTCGCCCATGAAGCGCACACCGGCGACGAGCAGCGTCCGGGCCGGATGCTGGCTGCCGAAGCGGGCCATCTCCAGAGAATCGGCGACGCAACCGCCGGTTTCCTCGGCCAGTGCCTGCAACACCGGGTCGCAATAATAATGGGCGACCAGTACAGCGTTTTGCCTGCGCAACTCAGCGGCGATCTCGCGACGGTAATGGGCTTCTTCCTCAGCGCTCAGCGGCCTGATCTGCTTGGCATCGAGATGGGCCTGGATGAGGAAGCGTTCGGAAATGTGGGTCATATTCGCTGGGACCTGCAGGCACGGGCGCGGAAAGCGAGTATATCATTCTGCGGCTCGGCAACAGAGGGCGGAGCGCGGCGGGGAAGATCGAGTGAAAAGACGTATATCGTTCAGAAGAGATTTCCGAAGGACCGCGAGAACTCTGCAAAAGTTACCCACGGCCAGCCGGAGCCACCGCCATCATCGCCTAAAGCTGGAGCGGCTCAGGCGCTTGGCATTGCCCACCACCCGCCTATGCAGCGGAGCCACCCCCTCGCCCAGTACATCCAGCATGGCGGACTGAACCGCCTGCGCCGACTTGAACCATGCATCCTTGCCGACCAGCATCGGGTTCCACGTCCTCATCAGCGAGAAGGCCAGCTCCTGATTGGCATGGAACATCTGCAGGTACATGGCCATCCAGGACTCACCGAAGGCGGCCACCTTTTCCGTTCCCATCAGTTGGAACTCGCGTCGGTCCTTGGCGGTCGGAGCCGTCCCCGCCATGGCCATGCGTGCCATGCGCTGCGCGACGACAAGCGGCACAGTCATTGCCAACTCGACTACTTGCTTGGAAGCACTATTCATTCGGCGACGAGCCCGAGCCATACCGTCCTCCACGAAGCGCACCATGAACGGCGCGGCAAGGTTATGAACAACCGCAAAGCCCACTGCCAAGAACAATAGCAGAAGGAAGCACAGGAATCCGCCCAACCGATTACTCCACTTTCGGACCGACACCCGGACCTGGCTCAGTTCCCAAACCACCGGCTCGCGCCTGGCTGGCCTGAAGGTCCATGGCATGGCCGATACCCGCATCGGCCGACGCCTTCAGATCAGCCCCAGCAGGGGCCACCAGGTGAAGGCGAAGAGAAGCAGCAGCGCATAGCCGGCCACCGTGAGCCAGAGGCCGACCATGGTGAACTGTCGCGTGGTGAAGGTTTCCGTACCCAGACAGACCATATTCTGAGGTGCGCTCACGGGCAGGATAAAACCGAAGCTGATAGTGAAGGCCAACAGCATAGCGATGCCCGGTGCGTTCAGATCCGGCACGCTGGCCAGCACATTGATCAGGATCGGCACCAGGGCGGCGGTCAACGCGCTGGCACTGGCAAAGCCCAGTCGATCAGAATCAGGAAAGCCGACAGCAGGGCGAAAATGGCAAAGGGCGACAGCGTATCAAGCTGGAAAGCCTGCACCACGGAACTGGAAAGCCACTGTGCCGCCTTGGTATCGAGCAGCCCGTGCCCAGGCTGATGCCAACGGCGAAGACGATCACCGTTCCCCAGGGAATCAGCTTCTGCGTCTGTTTCCAGGTCATCACGCCGATACCGGGAAGCAGCATCAGGGCGACACCGGCGATTGTGCTGGAGGCGGTGTCGAGCGAATGAAGCTTGTTCTCCGTCGCCCAGAGTCCGAGGAGAACAAGCGAAATCGCCAGCAGGCGCTTTTCAGGAGCCGTCATGGAACCCAGGGCTCTGTAGGATTCGGCCATGGCCTGCTTGCCACCGGAGATTTCCTCGATTTCTGGCGGCAACACCCTGCGCACCACGAAATAAAGGATGACCGACATGATACCGCTCAGGGCGCGCTAACGATCAGCTAATTGATCCAGGCCAGCGCCTGGTCGGCGCCGAACTGCTTCTCCAGGAACCCCCGCGACAACAGGTTCTGGGCGGCGGAGGTCATGACGCCGATGTTCCAGATGCTGGTCGCCTGGACGATGGTGATCATGATCGAAGCGGCAATCCTTACCTGAAGCTGGTCAGCGGTTAAACCAAGAGCCTCAGTTTGAGGAGGCCGTGACGGCCGAATGCCTATGCCTCCTACGGCGTCACTTTCCCTGAGGCAGCGCTCGAAGTTAATGACGCGACCAGCACCAGTAGCACACCGACTAGCACGTAGGGAATGCCGGGGCCAAGCTCGTACAGCGAGCTGCCCACCAACGGTCCCAGCACGATTCCCAAGCCTTGGGCTGCTCCCACCGACCCTGCGGTCGCTCCCTGTTCATGAGGCTGCACTGAATTCGCGGCCATCGCCGAGAAGGCTGGAAATACCCAACCCATCCCTGCGGCAGCGAAGAAAAAACACACCATCAATGCCCATTGCGTCGACACCAAGGCAACAGCACCGAAGCCGACGGCACTGACGAGGGCTCCAACACGGATAAGCCGTTGCGGCGTCCAGTGCAGTTTGCGCACTATCGACTGGGCGGCGATCAAGCCGACACCAACCAGGGTCAGCGCCAAACCTGCGGCTCGAGCTGCGGCTTCGGGCTCCAGTTCCAACCGGTCGATGGCAAAGAACCCCACAGTGATTTGTCCAATGGTAACGCTGAACATCGCGGCGAACGCAACGACCATTGGCTGGCGCAACCGTGTGTCGCACAGGCGAAGAGCGATGGAAGCGGTACCGGAAATCTGTTCATTGCGCGGCAGCAGGCACCACAGGATAGCAAACGCCAACAAGGGCAGCAGGGCCGTCACATAGAGCGGCAAACCCAGGCCATACTGGGCCAGCGCAGCTGCTATCGCCGGGCCTACGACCAGTCCGATGCCGTTGGCTGCGCCGAGTGACGCCATGGCGCCGGCACGCTGATCGGGAGCGACGTGATCGGCCACCAGCGCCTGGCTGGCCGCCGGAATTGCGGCGAAGAACGCCCCGACTGCTCCACGGCTGACGAGCAGCCCGGCAAAAACCAGACTCACCGCAGGCAGCACCTGTAGAGATGCGATCAGCAGGGCGCACATGGCCCAATAGGCGAGCATGAATCCGCCGACCCCCATCAGGAGCACTGTTCGCCGCCCACGCCGATCGCTCAGTGCGCCCCAGGGGCGCGACAGCAGCATCCACAGCACGCCGCCAACGGTGACCACCGCGCCGGTCTGCCAGGGTGCCAAATGGAGCGATCGCGCAATCGGTCCAATCAAGGACACGAATGCCATCATCGCCATGGTGCATATCATGTAGGCCGCCATCAGCGGCCTGATGTCGAAACGAGTCCTGCTCGCCAGAACGTCACTTTCAACTGCAGTCGATATCGTATTGTCTTGAGTCATTTCATTTCACATCCACGGCGCCGGGCTTGGCGAAGGCGTTTCCGAAGTCAGACAATGGGCCCAAGCATTGCCTGAAAAACAGGAGCGAGCGTCAGCACAAGGAGGACGCCAACAAGCAAGCAAATCGACGCGATATGCAGTGCCTTGGCAAACGGCATCTTCCACTTCTTGAAATCGTCGTCCCGCCGTGCTGGCTGACGCTCTTAAGCGCAATTGCTCTGATTCGTCCTGAGTACTTGATAGGTATCCATGCGGTCATTCCTGTCATCTAAGCTTTTGCTTTTGTATGCCTGATTTTCAGTACAGGTAAGTCGCGGTCAAATCGACCGTTCGGCCTGGCGCCACCTGTGCGAAGTTTCCTGTAGCACCGTAGGAAAATCCGTAGGTGCGATAGTCCTTGTCCGTCAGGTTCTGGGCATAAAGCATCAATTCCAGATTGCGGGTCGGACTCCAGCCCAGACCGGCATCGACCAGGGTATAGGTCCCTTGGCGCAGGGTATTGGCGCTATCAAAATAGTGCGCACCCGTGCGGCGTACGGAAAGCTGTGGCCTCAAGACGGAACTGCCCAAGCGCACATTGCCCTTGAGCGCCAGCGTCAGGCTATATTTAGGTGCCAGCGGCACATCGTTGTGGTTGCAGCCGGTGCAGGCACTGGAGTCCTCGAAGCGGCGGAAGGTTGCATCATTGATGAAGCCTCCCGCGCTCAGCGTCCATTGCCGGGTGACGTCCCATTCGGTGTTGAACTCCATGCCCACCGAACGAGTGTCGCCTACGTTCCTCAGCGTCTGGTTGCCCATTTCGCCGTCACCATAGAGCTGCACATCCTTGCTGTCCACGCGGTAGACGGCAAAGCTGGCGCGCACGTCGAGACCTGAATAGCGCCCCCCGACTTCGTAACTAATCGAGCGTTCCCGGCCGTAACCCTCGGCATCGTCTACACTTGATGGCGCCAAGTTGTAGCCCAGTGGCTTGTAGCCCTGAGCCACATTGACGTAGCCGCGCCAACTGGGGGAAAACTGGTAGCCTGCCGCAAGGTGGCCTAGCCAGGTCGGCTGGTTGGCTGAAGCCCGCCCCTCGAAGGCACTGCCCATCATGTCCCCCTGAAAACGGGTTCTGACCTCGTCCCGCGTGAGGCGCAGGCCGGTGGTGATATCGGCCTTGCGGGTCAGGTGCCACGTCATATCGCCGTAAACCGCCAGCGATTCGGTCCGGTTGCTGGAAGAAGAATCCATTACCCGGTAAAGATTGGGAAGCACCATGTCAAACTGGTAGCCGCGCGACATATCCACTTCCTGCCGGTACAGGCCGAATACCGCATCCCAGGCTCGGGAAGACGCCTCCTCCTGGTCCGCTCGCGTCGACAGGCGCACCTCTTGAGTATTCTGTTTCCAGTGTTCCGAGAACTGCGGGAAATAAGCATCTAGCGGCCAATAGCGCGTAGTACGTACCCGCTGGCTGCTGGCAATGACACTAAGACGCCAGAGGTCGAAATCATGTTGTCCGTTGACGGCGAAACTATTGGCGCAGCGTTTCTGGTAGAAATCCCGATAGGCCTCGGGCAAATTCGGCAATACATATGCCTTGCGGGACTTGTAATCATCGAACAGCGTATAGACTTCCTGGTCACCCTTGGCACAATCACGGCCAGCGCTTAGGCCCAGCTCCCATGAGCTTCCCGTCGGCGTCAGGCGCAGCTTGACATTGCCCGCGCGCGAACGAATGCCACCCAGCTTGTCGCTACCGATGACATCGCTGCGTACATCGCCGTTGGCGTCATTGCCCAGAAGAGAGATCGAGCCATACAGTAGATCCTTGATCAGCGGTCCTGAGCCCTCGGCCTGCAACTGATAGCCATCGCGGCTCGATACCCCGGCACGGGCGGCAAACTGTGGTATGTCGTTCGGCTTGTGAGTCACGACGTTGAGTACGCCACCCTGGGCGCTCTTGCCGTACAGCGTGCCTTGCGGCCCCTTGAGCAACTCCACCTGCTCGACACCCAGCAAGGACTGGGCGGCAAAGATCGGCAACTGCGGAACCCCGTCCATATAAACGGTCAGCGCCGGGTTGTAGAAATCCTGAGCGGACGTTACCCCTCGCAGGGTAATGATCGGAAATAGGAACGTGGCACTGTGCGACATATACAACTCGGGAAACACTCGGTCTAATTCCATGGTCGAGTCGACCTGGGCATCATCCAGCGTCAGGCGATCCACCACGCTGGTTGCGCCATTGAGCTTGTCCAGTGTCTCGCCGCGTTTGCTGCCCGACACTACGACCGGGGCCAGCGAATAAACGTCCTCACTTCTTTGCACTGTATCCTGTGCCTGCGCAGTACTCATTTCAGTTAGGGAATGAAGCGAGACCAAGGCAAGGGGGAGCAGACGCAACTTGAAACGCTGCATGTTTCAATCTCCTACCAACTCAACGTCTTGATCTGGGTCACAGGCCACATGCCAGCTTTTCACGCTCTGCTGGGCCTGCCACATGCGCGCATAACGGCCCTTTTCAGCCAGCAGTTCGGCATGCTTGCCTACCTCAACCACCTGCCCTTCATCAATCACCAGAATCTGGTCGGCGGCGGCAATGGTGGAGAGCCGGTGCGCGATGACGATCACCGTACGTTCGCGCACCAGCGCGTCGATGGCAGCCTGCACGGCCACCTCGCTCTCGGTGTCCAACGCGGCAGTGGGCTCATCAAGGATGAGGATGGGGGCGTTCTTGAGCATGGCGCGAGCAATACTGATGCGCTGGCG
The DNA here is from genome assembly GCF_043587585.2 of Azorhizophilus paspali. Classification (GTDB taxonomy): domain Bacteria; phylum Pseudomonadota; class Gammaproteobacteria; order Pseudomonadales; family Pseudomonadaceae; genus Azotobacter; species Azotobacter paspali. The sequence continues at coordinate 1,288,641 of NZ_CP171449.1, read as the reverse complement.
CTCGCCGCCCGAGAGCCTGTCGCCGATGTCCCCCACCCGCGTCTGGTAGCCCTCGGGCAAGCGGGTGACGAATTCATGGCAACGCGCGGCACGTGCGGCGCCTTCAACTTCTTCATCCGTGGCATCGGGCCGGGCCATGCGGATATTGGCCAGGATGCTATCGTCGAACAGGTACACGTCTTGGAACACCGCCGAAATCAGGCTGTTGAGCATCTCCGGCGCGATGGTGCGGATGTCCACGCCGCCGATCGTGATGCGCCCGGCTTGCGGGTCGGTATGGCGCATCAGCAGGCGGGTTACCGTGGTCTTGCCGGAGCCTGACGGCCCTACCAGCGCCGTCAGGCTACGCTGCGGCAAACGGACGGATAGATCGCGCAGTATTGGTTCGCCGGACAACGCATAGGCAAACCACACTCCCTCCAACGCGACATCGAAACACTGGGGCACCTGTGTCGGCACCTGCTGCGGTAAAGGGACAATCCCGAGCAGGGCATCGATCTTGACGAACGCTGCCTCGATCAAGTCGATCACCTTGGAATACAGCACAAAGGTTGCCAACGGCTCGCTGAAGCGCACGACGATGACCATCAAAGCCGCCAGCACGGCAATATCCAGCGAGCTCTGCGCCACGAACACCACCCCGAGGAATACCACTACCAGAATCGCCAGCTCCATCACCGTGGCCAGGATCAAGTTGGGTTTGGCTCCTTTCTGCTGTCCGATGGTCTGGATCTTTTCCAAGTGCAGAAAGCTGGCATGCAGGCGCTCGGCCTTCTCCCCGGTGCGGCAAGTCGCACGTAGCACCGGCAGACCCTGGGCATATTCGAGGATATCCGCACTGGCGCGCTCATTGGCATCGGCCAGCATACGCATGCCACGGCCATACGCCGGACGGCGCCAGCGGTACAGCGGAATCAGCAGCGGAAACACCAGCAGCAGGATCAGCCCCATGCGCCAGTCGAAATACAGCGCTACCAACGCCACCGTCACCGGCGTCAGCAGGGCAGTGGACATCATGTTGGCGATCGTCAGGATATAGCTGAGCGCCTCGTCCACGTTCCCCAGCAAGGTCGCATTGACCCCGCCGGCACGCTTGTCCTGTAACACTGTCAACGGAATGCGGCGCAATTGCGCGCCCAGTTCGGAACGCAGTTCATGCGTGCTGCGCACCATATCGCCGCGATAATCGAACCCTAGCGCCCACCAGCGGATGACCGTGCTGGTCAACACCAGCACCGTCATCGCCAATAGCCACGGCAGCGCCGCACACCAGCGGGCATCTGGCATCAGTGCCTGGAAGAGGGGAATCAGGCACGCCAGCGCCAAGCCCTGCGCGATGGCGGCCGCCGCAAGGCCCATCAGGCTGGCGCGCAGCCTAGGCGCACGGCTGCGGGCACTGATCATCAATTGACGCCACGTCTCACGCAGGGGCGTGATGCGCTGACCGGATTCTGGAATACTCATGCCTGTTCTCCCAACAGCGCCCAGTCCTGCGCCTTTTCATAGTTGTTCCACAGCCGTGCATACACACCGCCTTGTGCCACCAGTGCATCGTGCCGGCCACGCTCGGCCAGCCGCCCTTGATCGAACACCAGGATCTGGTCCGAACCACGGATGGTGGAGAGCCGATGCGCCACCATCAGCACGGTCTTGCCACGCATCAGGTTGGAGAGCGCCGCCACCAGTGCGGCCTCGTTTTCCGGGTCGGCAAAGGCCGTGGCCTCATCGAGCACTAGGATCGGCCGGTTCTGCAGGATGGCGCGGGCGATGGTGATGCGCTGGCGCTGCCCGCCGGAGAGAAACACCCCCCGCTCACCGACCGGCGTGTCATAGCCTTGCGGCAAGCGCTCGATGAAGTCATGGGCCTGAGCGGCACTCGCGGCGGCCATGACTTCATTCATCGTGGCGCCTTCGATTCCCAGGCGGATGTTGTTGGCGACCGTATCGGCGAACAGAAAGGTGTCTTGAAACACGAACGCCACGTGCTGCATCAGGACATCGGGCAGCATCTCGCGTACATCCACGCCCCCGACCTTGATGCTCCCTGCGCTTACATCCCAGAAGCGTGGAATCAGCCGCGCCACCGTGGTCTTGCCCGCACCGGACGGCCCTACCAGTGCCGTCACCGAGCCCTGCGGCACCTTGAAGCTCGCGTTCTGCAGCACCAGGGGCCCGTCGCTCGTGTAGCGAAAATCCACCTGATCGAAACAGACCGACCCATCCACGGGTGTTCTGGCCTGCTGCTCCTGCGGCACTGGCAGTTCCGGCTCGGCCATGACCTCCTGGATGCGGTGGATGCTCATCTGCGTCTTGGTCACCAGATGCTTGAGCGACATCAGCGGCAGCAGCGACTCGGCCATGCCGGTGCCCACGAGCAGGACGGCTAGCCAGGTGGCCGCGTCCAGCGCATCACGGCTGATCAGCCACCCCCCCAGCCACACCAGCACCGCCAGCGTCGGCAGTGGGTTGAGGATCGCCATCGACAGACGCGATGAAAATCCGGCCATGCGATACCACTGCAACACCACCTCCATAAACTCATCGAGGGCACGCTGGTAACGCTGGAAGGTGGTGGTGCCGATATCAAAGGTGCGCACCACCGGCATCGCCTGAACATACTCCACGACCGCTTTGCTCACATGCTCACCAGCGGCGTGGTAACGCTGCATCATTTCACCACTGCCACGCATGGCCAGCGACACCACCGCCATGCCGACCGCCAGCACCGCTGTGGCCGCCAGCGCCAGGCGCCAATCCAGCCACCACAGCAACACGAACGTGAGCACCGGCGACACATAGGCCCGCGCGTATAAAGGCGTGCTGTCAGCCACGAATACATGCAGCGCCTTCACGTCGTCCATGACCACCTTGGTCAGCGCCCCGGAGCCGGTCTGCTGCACGAAGCCCAGCGGCACGCGCGCCAAATGCCGTGCCAAATCGGTACGCAGCAGTGTCTCCAGGCGGAAGGCGGCGTAGTGCGACTGATTGAATGCCGACAGTCGCAAGACAAAGGCCAGCACAGTGAGTACGACCACCAGGCCCAGTGGCAGCCAGGGCCACTGGCCGGGCTCGGCAAGCAGGGCGTGCACCGTCCAGGCCAGTACGGACAAGGCCCCCAGCGCACAGGCGGCGGCCAGACCGGCTAGCACCATGGCGAACCGGATCTGGCCTTGTACTGGCCGCATGATGGTCCAGACACTTGCGCCTGACCCGGCGCGTTGCTTATCTGGCATGTACGGCTCCTTGAGAGGCTACGGGTGCGCTTTTCTCGGTGCACACATGGCGCCACACGACCCCGGTGGCAATGACCATCAACGTGCTCGCCAGGCCAAAGCAGAAGTGGTAACCCAGGTGCTCGGCCAGCCAGCCGCCGGCTACGCCTCCCGCCATGGCGAGCAGTGCGTCAGCGCTCTGGAACACCGTGAAATCCACCCCCGCTTGCAGCGGAGACGTCAGCTTCATCAGCGCCGAATACAGCGCGACCCAAAGGCAGCCCAACACCGCGAAGGTCAGGCCGACCAGAATCGTCAAAACCGTCAGCGAAGCCGCCAGCGCCGCCAGCGTCAAAACCAGCAGCACGCAAGCCTTGAGGCCGACTGCGATCCAAACCGCCCGCCAGCCCGGTGCGATACGCACCAGCAGCCCACCCAGCACGGCACCCGTCAGCCCCGCGCCGATATGCAGCGAGCTGAACAGCCAGCCCACCTGTTCCAGACTCATGCCGCGATCCAGCATGAAAGGACCGAACATACCTAGCGTCAGCCGTACGCCGACGCTCGACAGCAATATCATCAGCAGACCTATGCGCACCTGCGGGCGCCGCAATGCATGCCACAGGCCAGGTCGATGATCGACCGCCAGGGCCTGATCGCGCAGCGGCTCTCGCAGCCGCAGCATGGGCAGCCCCAGCAGTACGATGGCCAGCCCCACGACCACCAGCGCCGTCGGCCACCCTGCCTTGCCCGCCACCAGCAGAAAGCCACCCGCCCCCAGCGTGGCACCGACATAACTGCCGCCGACTTGCACCGCGTTGCCCCAGCCACGTTGTTGCCCAGCCAACTGCTCTACCGTGAAACCATCGCACGCCACATCGGTGCTTGCCGCCACCATCGCCGCCAACAACAATCCGGCCAGCAGCCATATGGCAAAGCTGTCTAGCGATACCTGGCTCACTAGGCTGACCAGCCCCAGCAACACCAGGATGGCCGCCATCAGCCATTGGCCCTTCAGCACCAGCGACCGAGACCGGCGTTCCAGCCGCCCAGGGGGTAGCCGCATGCGCTCCACCCATGGTGCCCAGAGAAAGCGGATCCCCCATGGCATCCAAAGCAGGGCGGCCAAACTCGCGACCGTCAGTGAAGCCCCCTCACTGCGCAGCAGTGACGGCAGCGCCTGGGTGGTCAGCGCCGTGATAATGGTCTGGCTGACATAGATACCGGCAATGGCCGGCAGAACTTGGGTCGCCGTGAGGCGGCGTGGAGTGGAAGAAGACGTTGACATGCAAGAATAATCCGCAGCGGAAATGGCCGATGCCATGAGTTGTTGTTCAACGGTTGACCGCAATTTCACTTTGTGATTGCGGGTGTTCAGCGACACGTCCTAGGCTTATACTGATAACGGTTATCATTTCTAAATGAGCTAGAACGCGCTAACGGTTTACGGAAAAAATTTGATGTTTTCAGGATAAATTTATGGCGGGGATCGCGAAGTCAGGATCGGATCAACCTGTACTTGAACCGAGCAAACTGCAAGAAGACGGCCTTGAAGGCGTACCTGAGGATTGGCAGCATGCCGTGCACACGTACCAGCCTTGCGAAGGCCTTTACATCAATTGCATCAGTGGCCGCCCCGGCGGCACATGGTCCTTCCAGGCGGAAGGACCGGCAGCGTTCAGTATCAACATCCTGCTCGAAGGCCGCATACAGACCGCTTTCGACGACGGCGCAGTTGTCAATGTCAGTGCCGGCTCAACTATCCTAATGGCATCGGGCGAACCTGCCTCCGGCTGGGATGTGCTCGACGGCCAGACCGACGGTGCCTTCCGCTTGGTTAGCATTCACCTGCCGCAGGAGGCCATGGCCAACCTGACCGGGCTGCACATGGACGAGCTGCGCCGGCGCGCCCGCGCACTGCCAGGCGACCAGTCGCATATCGATGCCTTTCTCGGTGTGGTGCCGTCCTCTAGCACTATGCAGCGAGTCGCTTGCGACCTGCTCGGTTTTGGCCGCAGCTACGCCGCCCCCTGCCTGTCCCGAGACCTGTACCTGCGCGCCAAGGCGATGGAGGGTATCGCCTGCTTCATGCAGGAAAACCTGGAGCTGGCCGATATGCCCTTGCCCGTTCCTGCCGACCGGCAACGGCTGATCGAAGCGCGGGCACTGCTGGAGAAGAACTACGGTCAGGAGTGGACCGTTCAATCGCTGGCACGCGCCGTGGGTCTGAATGAAAAGCGCCTGCAGCAAGGCTTCCAGGCGCTTTACGGGTACCCGGTTCATGCCTGCCTGACGCGCATTCGACTCAACGCCGCGGTTGCCCTGCTCAAGCGGGGCGTTAGCGTCACCGAAACCGCCGCTTGCTGTGGGTTCGCCAATCTCAGCCACTTCAGCCGGATGTTTCACGGCCACACCGGCATCACGCCGAAGCAATGCGCCCTGGGCATCAGCCCACGCATCGCGCAGCAAGACACCTCCATGCCTTTGCTCTGATCCTTCGAGCCGTACGGCAAGGCATGCCGCCGTACCACACGGCCGACACCTTCGTGGTGGCAACGACGGCCGCTGTGACGCGCCCGAAGCGCTCCTACCCCGCCCCCGCGAAGACCACGCAGCAACAAAAATCCTGGATATGTCAAATTTTTTCCGCAAACCGTTAGCACGGTTTGCGGAATCTGGCGATGATTGAGCCAGAGAAGTGGGATTACAGCGAACCGTAAGCGCCTTCGCGAGCGAATACACTCAACGTGCATGTTTCGCGCGCCCGGCGACCTCAGAGCGCTGTGGCTTAAATAGGGCTAGGCTCGGCCGGCTAACAGGGCTCTTTTGCCAATATAGTAAATAATTCTCATTATTACTTTTATTAGAATTTAATTTTGGGGAACTGCAGATGATATTGAGGATGGATGGGCGCGTAGACAGGCCTCTGAGGGCCCGGTCGGAGCGCGTGTGCAACGGGGACGGCTTGCATTTTCAGCCCAAGCATCTGTACCTGGCGATGACCCTGGTACTAAGCAGCCACGCTGCTCTAGCGCAGACAGCACCACCCTTGTCATCAGGCCAGGCAATAGCCCCGGAAACCAATAAAGAGAAAGTCTCTTCCGAACAGCTAGGCAGCGCGGTCTATACTTTGGATGCGGTGACCATCATCGGCACCGCTGAAGAAAAAGAAAAGAAGATCGGCAATACCGCAGGGACCAGCAAGGAAGATGTTAAATGGCACGGTGCCAGTTATATAAGCGACCTGATTGACCAGATTTTAGGCACGTCGATAAATAGCCTTTACTCTAGACCGAAAGTGTCTGTTGGCGTACAGGGTATTGCTGGATATGGGCGTGTAGCTCAATCCCTTAAAGGCATCAATGAAAACTTTCATGCATTTACTCGAAATATTGGTCAAACTGACTCAACCTTTGTTGATACGCAGCTTTTAAGAGTCACTGACGCAACCAGAGAAGGATGTGCCAGAACTGGAGTACCAGGCAGTTTAGAAAGCTCCGTCGACATCAATTATCTGGACCTAGAAAACATCTTCCACCCCGGAAAGAATTCCGACTGCATGATTCGTGGCTTTACCGGATTCAGCAAATACGCCAATGGCCAAAAGCCCTTTGGATCAAACTTCCTAGGCGGGCATACAGAGAGATGGGATATGTTGTTAGTTATTGCTCAGAGCGAAAACTATGCCTACCGTATCGGCTATAGCTTCAACAGGGAGGGACATGCTGCGTGATGCCTAGGGATCGAACATGCGCTCATCGGCAATACTAGCTCCGTCTATGCAAATCAAAGCCGCCGTTACTCGGTTTCTGGTTTGTGCGGAATGGGCTCGGCAATCGGAAACTGCCAGTTCACCGACTTCCAGTTAAGCAGCTTAAAAGAAGCAGCCAGTGATACTGGGCACACAGAAGAAAAACGATGAGCAAATTTTACGTCTGCATCATTATTTAAACGATGCCCACAACCATCGACTGGAGCTGTTTGCCACAGCCAATTTCGCCAAATATGAAACCAATCAGCAGCCGTTCATTTACGTACCTCATCGATGATGATGCGGATAGTAGCGCCCGCTGGTGCGACTACCCGTGTTCAGTAAGAATAGAACTGGAAAGCAAAGTAACCAGCCTAAAGTATAATGGAAACCTCTTAGACTGGCTTAATCCCGAAATAAAAATTTACCATGAAGACCAAGGTCGTAAGCAACGTTGGACTGGGTATCCTGGAGCGTACTCAGATGGAGAGGCACTACATTATTTTGCTGATGTAGGTTCCACTGGCGTCAAACCGAACAATAGCAGCCACTTCGACACCAGCCTTACTGGCCCACTCAAACTGGATGCCAGCTTTGAGTGGCGGCAGTCAAAAAAGAAAGTCGACAGCCTTTCCGACGGAAAACTTTATACGCAGTATATGGAATCTTATGATGCACAGGCCGTCACATGGGATCCGGACTTCAAAATCGAGATAACCAGACTTTCATTAGCCTTGAATATAGAAAGAGATACCCCTTGGCAAGCCAGCGCAGGCGTTTGCTATCAAAAAATTAAGCTGGACGTACTAAACTCACGCTATTTCGTTGTCAATATCAAGCAAGGGGGAATCCTACGAGGCAGTAGCTACTACTACAATTTTTATCGACAGCAGGGATATTCTCGCGCCGAAGCGAAGGAAATGACTGTAGTTACTGCCACCGAAGAAAATTCTCAGCTTTACCACGATACAAGCGCCAACGCGTATTCATCGCGACTGGTTAGCGGCGATCGCAACCATGAATGCAATCCAAAATTAGCCAACTTCGCATCGAAATATACCGCCCTTGGCACAGGGCTTACCATTTATGGGCGAGCCGGCTATAACGAGCGCGCACCCGTCAGCAATGAAATGTATATTAACGGATCGTGGTTGAAAACAGAGCTTACTGCAAACCCTTATCTAAAATCAGAAAAAAATCTATCTCTACAACTCGCAGCCAATTATTTGAAGAAAGATTGGCCGACAACCAATGACGCCCTCGATATCAATACTAATCATTATAGAAATAAAATTAGAAATCGCATTATTGGACCAACTTCAACAGCGGACCAAGGAGCAAACGAAGACAGCTTCAGTAAGCTTGGCGGTACCGTGGCAAATATTAATAGTTTGAAGCCATTTATCCGCCATGAATTCAAACCAAACTTAAGCTACCGTCAACCACTCTTCTATGTTCGCAGCAATCTTACGATACCCACCCGCCACGACAATAAGATATGTGCATGGGAATCACCAATTGGGCAAGGCCACCATATTTCAACAGACACCTCTGGCACCCTCACTTTTACCCCGACCGGTAAAGGCGACAGGCTGTGCTATTCGAGTTGGAATTGGATGGAAGCAGGAACCATTGAGCCTATTCATAAAAGCCCCACTGCCGCCCTAACTCCTCACAGTGGCAAGTGGGAGTTTGGTGGCACGCTGCATTATCGGGGAAGGCAGCAGAACCCGGAAGTCCAGGCTACACGGCTGGCGATGCGCTACAACGATCTGACGGTCGAGCGCGAGAAAAGCCAGTTCATGCCGCATGTTTCGCTATATGCCTCCCATGATCGCATCGTCTCGGACACCGTCAACAACAAGGGCCGCGATTACAAGACCAACACCATCAATTTGCAAGTGTCGATCCCGCTGTTCAGCAGCGGCTCCAGCTACTACAGCACTCGTCAGGTCAACGACCGGCTGGTGCAAGCGCGCTATGAACTGGAATGCACCGCCAATACCACGGAAACCACGCAGGAACAGTACTGTCGCGTATTCCGCACCAGTCCCGAGCGCGTACGCACACTGCGCCGCAACGTCGCCGATGCCACCCCCCTGGTGCAGGCCATGCGCAAGAGCGTGGTCGGAGGAGAGCGCACCAATACCGATGCATTGCAGGCCGAACGCCAGTCCTACCTGGCTCGGCAGGAGCTGCTGTGCACTTATGTGAAATGGTTCCAGACCTACGCCAAGTTGCAGTTCTACGCCGGCAGGTTTTCGGAGGAAGACATGTTGGTGCTGAACCGGCATCTGCTGACGCAGGCTCGATAAGTGTCCTGGTGTGCGCTCAGGGCGCTGCAGCGGGGCATGCCAAGGATAGACGGAGATGAAAAGAGGTTCTCATGACAGACGCGGGACGAAGCAACACACAGCGAAAGGAGCATGTCGAAGCGAAACTTTGTGAAGACATCGCCAAGGACCTCGGAATAACTGTGGAGCAGTTAGATGTCGACGACAACTTTCTGAAATTGGGCATGGATTCGATGCGCTTGATGGCGTGGATGCACCGCCTGCGCAAGCGCGGCTACAAGATCAAACTGCGTGATCTCTACCAGCAGCCCACATTGCGCGGATGGAGTCAGTTGCTGCACAACTGCTCGAGCACGTCGCTAGCGTACCGGTCAACGTCCCCGGAGCCGACCGACTCCGCCTCCCCCTCCTCTCCCGTTTGGCCAACCATGGTCGACGGACAACCCTTCGACTTGACTTCCGTTCAGCACGCCTACCTGGTAGGTCGTGCGCCGCACCAGACGCTAGGAGGCGTCGGTTGCCATCTATATCAAGAGTTCGATGGCCATGGTCTGGATGCTGATACGCTGGAGCAAGCCATAGGCGTGCTAGTCGAGCGGCATCCGATGCTGACAATGTCCTTCCTGCCCGATGGCCGCCAGCAGCACTGCCCCGTCACCCGATCGCACGGCCTGACGCTGCATGACCTACGCTCGGCTTCCCCCGCCCAGTACGAAGCCCACTTGCAGGCCATGCGCGAACGCCATGGTCACCGGGTTCTGGCCGTGGAGCAAGGCGAGAACTTCGATTTCCAACTCACCTTGCTGCCTGAAGGGCGTCATCGCCTGCACGCGAACATTGACCTGCTGGTGCTGGATGCTGCGAGTTTCAGCCTGTTATTCGATGAACTGGCGGCGCTGATTCGCGGCGAGCGCCTACCGGCGATCCCCTTGGACTACGACTTTCGAAGCTATCTGGCACAAGCGGCCCAGGAGAACGAGGCGGCTCGCCAGCAGGCCCGGGCGTTCTGGATGGAACGGTCGGACAGTTTGCCGGACGCGCCTCAGTTGCCCCTGGCCTGCGAGCCGGAGCAGATCAGGCAGGTCCGCATCTCACGCCAGCAGATGGAAATCCGAGCCGAAGACTGGGCACGTTTCAAGGCCCTGGCGGGCGAATACGGTGTTACACCGACGATGGCGCTGGCAACCTGCTTTGGCGCTGTGCTGGCTCGCTGGTGCAGCCAGCCGCGGCTTTTGCTGAACCTGACGCTGTTCGACCGCCAGCCGCTGCACCCCGCCGTGGACGGCATGATTGCCGATTTCACCAATATTCTGCTGCTCGACATTGCCGGCGAGGGATCGAGCTTCGATACGCTGGCCCAGAACAACCAGCAGACCTTCACCGATGCCTACGAGCATCGGTATTGGTCAGGTGTAGAGCTGTTGCGCGAACTGCGCAAGACGCTAGGCGCCTATCCCCACGGCGCCCCGGTCGTGTTCACCAGCAGTCTGGGCAACCCGTTGTTCGGCCAGGATGTGGAACGCACGCTGGGGGCTCCAGGCTGGGGGATTTCTCAAACGCCGCAGGTCTGGATCGACCATCTGGCCTACGAACACGCCGGCTCGGTGTTTTTGCAATGGGACAGCAACGACGCGCTGTTCCCGCCCGGCCTGCTCGAGGCGATGTTCCAGGCCTACGTGGGATTAGTGCAGCACCTGCTGGCGCGTCCACATGCCTGGCGCGAGCCCCTGCTCGATCCGATGCCGCTGGCGCAGCGGGCGGTAAGGGAGCGGATCAATGCCTATGATGACGTGCCTGCACTCGAAGGGCTGCTGCACGAGGGCTTTTGGCAGCAGGCGCGAACGCAACCGAATGCCGTAGCTTTGTTGCACGACGAGCGCCGACTGACCTACGCCGAGCTGGCCTTACAGGCACGTTGTTGTGCCGGCGCGTTAGTCGCGCAAGGCGTACAGCCGGGTGACCGGGTGGCGATCAGCATGTCTAAGGGAATTGGCCAAGTCGTGGCCGTGCTGGGCATCCTCTATGCAGGCGCGGTGTATGTGCCTGTATCGCCAGATCAACCGCTGGAGCGGAAGCGCGCTATCTGCCAGGGCGCGGGTTCGAAGCTGGTACTGGTGTGCCGCGACGCTGGCCTGAACGATACTGTGGAAGACGTCACCTCCCTGCCCTGGCAGGAGGCGATCGAACATGTCCCGCTGGCCGAGCCTGTGCCGGTCGATGCGCGTGAGCCGGCTTACATCATCTATACCTCCGGCTCCACCGGCATGCCCAAGGGCGTGATCATTTCACACAGGGGAGCGCTCAACACCTGCGTAGAGCTGAACCGGCGCTACGCTGTCTCGATCAATGACCGGGTACTGGCACTTTCGGCACTGCATTTCGACCTGTCGGTCTACGACATCTTCGGGCTGCTGTCGGCCGGAGGCGCCCTGGTGCTGGTCGACGAGTGCCAGCGGCGCAACCCGGCCTGCTGGTGCAAAGTGATCGAGCAGCACGGCGTGACGATCTGGAACACGGTTCCCGCGCTGCTGGACATGCTGCTGACCTACAGCGAGGGTTTCGAGCTGCAGGCCCCCACTCGCTTACGTACGGTAATGCTGTCAGGCGACTGGATCGGCCTGGATTTGCCTGGCCGCTACCGAGCCTTTCGTCCGGATGGGCAGTTCGTGGCTATGGGCGGCGCGACCGAAGCGTCCATCTGGTCCAACGTCTTTGACGTGGAGTCGGTGCCGCCGCAATGGCACTCCATTCCTTACGGCTATCCGCTGGCTCGACAGAAGTACCGCGTCGCCGATGCGCAGGGTCGCGATTGCCCGGATTGGGTGCCGGGCGAACTGTGGATTGGTGGCGAAGGCGTGGCGCTGGGCTATTTCAACGACCCGGAGCGCACGGCACAGCAATTCGTTACATGGAATGGCGAGCGCTGGTATCGCACGGGCGACATGGGCCGCTACTGGCCGGATGGCCGGCTGGAATTCCTTGGCCGTCGTGACAAGCAGGTCAAGGTAAGCGGCTATCGCATAGAGCTTGGCGAAATCGAAGCGGCTCTGTTGCGAGTCGAGGGCGTCAAGAGCGCGGTTGCGCTGGCCGTGGGAGCGCGTGAGAAATCCCTGGTGAGCTTTGTCGTACCACAAGGGACGGCACTGTTCAGTGCGCTGCCAAGCGATCCGTCGCTTCCTGCGGAATATACCGCGCTGTTGCCGGGCGAACCATGGCATGCGGGGTCAGCCGAAACGGATCACGAGGCAGACATGGGGCGCCTGGTCGCTGGCTTCCTGTACGAGCATCTGACTCGGCAAGGGGTAGATCTGTCTGGCTGCGTCACTGTACAGGACGTGCTGGCCCAGTACGGTGCCCAGCCGCAATGGGCCGCCCTGGCGGCGCGTTGGCTAGAACATCTGGTCCAGAGAGGCTACCTGCAGCGCCTGGCCGATGGTGTCTACACGTCGATGGAGACCATGCCGTCCGCCTGGCAGCCGCCCGGCGAACATCCGCTGTGGGAGGCCGCCAACATGCTGTTGACGCACCACGCGCCGCTTGCCCAGATCATCCGCGATGAACGGCCCGCGCGAACGCTGCTAAACCACCCGTTCTGGACGCCGGAGCAGCAGCTGCTGCGCACGCCTGGAATGCAAGCGGCCATCGCGGTTCTGGCCGACTTGACGCGAACGCTGGCGAAAACGCTGGGCCGTCCGGTACGGCTGCATGAGGTCGGCGCTCGCAGTGGCCTGGCTGCCACGCAGCTCCTCGAACACTTGCACGGTTCGGACGTGATCTATACGGCCTGGGATGAATCGCCGGAAATGGTGCTTCGCGCTGCTGAAAAGCTGCAGCACTATCCGCATGCCGACGCGCGGCGCTGGCATGCCAGTGTGGCACAAGAGGATCTGCATCAAGCCGATTTGGTATGGGCCAACAACGCCTTGCACCGCGTGGGCGACGCTGGGGTGCAGGCTGTGCTGGCCCTAGCGGCTCCTTCGGCATTGGTTTTCGTTCAGGAGTTGTGCTGCGTTTCCAGCCTGGCGCTTGTCTGTACCGAGTTGTTGGCAGACGGCCGTGAGGGCGGTCTGGCCCGTCGGCTGCACGACGCTCCTTGGTGGCAGGAACTATTGGCAATACAGGGGATGCGCAACGAAGCCCATGCGGCGCTGGGCCATGTGCAATGCTTAGTTGCTCGTGCGCCGCAAGAAGTGCTCAGGCCTGATGCCGACCGGCTTGCCCAGGCGTTGCGTGGGTTGCTTCCGGGCTACATGGTGCCACAACGGCTGTACTTCCTGGATGCCTTGCCTTTGACCGCCAATGGCAAAGTAGATCACCGCAGCTTGCTGGAGCGCTGTAACCATGGCTCATCCGAGGCCAGCCCCGAGCGCCAATTGCCCCAGGGTGACACGGAGCAGGCTGTCGCAGGACTGTGGCGCGATCTCTTGAAGGTGGAACACCTTTACCGGGACAGCCATTTCTTCCGCCTGGGCGGCGACAGTTTGCTAGCAACGCGCCTGATCGGGGAATTGAGCCGACAAGGCTATTCGGCGGCACTCGGCGACCTGTTCGACTTCCCGACCCTGGCAGCATTCACCGAAACCGTGCGCTGCGGCGATACCGCGAATACGCTTGGCTTGCGCCATGACCCCACCCGCCGCTATGCGCCTTTCCCTCTGACCGATGTGCAGCAAGCTTATCTGGTGGGACGTCAGCCTGGGTTCGCGCTAGGTGGAGTTGGCTCACATTTCTTCGTCGAGTTCGAGGTGGACGATCTGGACGTCTCGCGCTTCGAGCAGGCCATGAATCGGCTGATCAGCCGGCACGACACGCTACGGGCCGTGGTTCGCGACGGAATGCAGCAGGTCCTGCCGCAAGTTCCGGACTTCAATCTGCAATGCCATACGGTGGCCGACCTGAACGCCGGGGAAGCCGGGACATTGCGTGAGCGACTGGCTCGGCAGGTGCTCGATCCGTCGCGCTGGCCGGTATTCGACATTCAAGCCGCTTTAGTCGATGGTGGCGCCAAGGCCAGCCTGTTCGTGTGCCTGGACAACCTGATGCTCGATGGGCTGAGTATGCAAATACTGCTCGCCGAGCTGGAACAGCTCTACACCGATCCTGGGCAGGCGCTGCCAGAGCTGGAGATTTACTTCCGTGACTATCTGGCGTACATGCAACAGCGGCCGGTTAACGACATGTCGTTGGCGTACTGGGCGCGCCGCCTGGATAGCCTGCCGCCAGCCCCGCGCCTGCCATTGCGCTGCGAGCCAGGCGAAGTTGGCATCCCGCATTTCGCGCGACTGTCCGCCAGGCTTCTCGCCCCGCAGTGGGAAGCGCTCAAGGCGCGTGCGCGTGCCGAAGGCCTGACCCCATCGGCACTGCTGCTTTCGGCCTATGCGGCTACCTTGTCAGCCTGGGCGGAACGTGACGATCTGTGCCTGAACCTCACCCTATTCGACCGCCAGCCCCTGCACCCGCAGATTGAACAAGTGTTGGGGGACTTCACGACGTTGTTGCTGCTGGCTTGGCAACCGGCTGCGGATTGGCGCAGCAGCGCCCAAGGTTTGCAGCAACGCATGCGCCAGGACCTGTTGCACCGCGACGTCTCGGCCATTCAAGTCATGCGACAACTGGCCCAGCGGGCTGGGCAGGCGGCGGCAGTCATGCCAGTGGTGTTCACCAGTGCACTGGGCTTTGAGCAGGAACGCTTTCTGGCCCATGCATCCTGGATGAAGCCACGCTGGGGCTTGTCGCATACGCCACAAGTTTGGCTCGACCATCAGGTGTACGAGTCCGAGGGTGAACTGCGCTTCAACTGGGACTACGTGCAGGAACTGTTCGAGCCGCAACAGATCCAGGCCATGTTCGACCGCTATGTCTCCTTATTGCAGCGATTGGCAACCGAAGACTCGGCCTGGAACCAGCCATTGGAGGCACTGGTACCTCGCATGGAGGGCATATCGTGGGATGCTGCCCCCGCACCCGCGCAGCCCGCTTTTGAACCGTCGCCAGCGGCCACGCCAATGCGGGCCGATGACGCCCTGGTGCAAGCACTGTGCCATCACTTCGAACTGGTGGTCGGGCGGCCGATCCAGCCGCGCCAGCCCTTCTTCGATGCAGGCGCCACATCGCTGAAATTGGTTCAGTTGCATGTGCACCTGACTCAGGTAGGCCATGCCGGGTTGCTGGTGACGGATCTGTTTGCCCAGGCCACACCGCTGGCCCTGGCGGCACACCTAGGCAGATCGAACGCGGCGAATGATACCACTGGAACCAAGGATGAGCGCCGCGAACTGCTGGCGCAACGCAAGGCGCGTGCTCAACGTCGCCGTGGGGGGCATCATGAATATTGAAGAACTCTTGAATCAGCACTATCCGGACTGCGAGCCGATCGCGGTGATCGGCTACGCCAGTCGGTTTCCAGAAGCGGCCGACAGTGATGCCTATTGGGTCAATCTGGTAGCCGGGCGTGAATGCAGCCGGCAATTCTCGCGGCGGGAGTTGCTGGATGCCGGGATTCCGGCATCGGTCATCGACGATCCGGCCTATGTGCCGCGCGGAACCGTGGTGCCCGATGCCGACGCCTTCGATGCGGAGCTGTTCGGTTACTCGCGCCAGGAAGCCGAGCTGATCGACCCACAGCAACGCCTGTTCCTGCACATGGCCTGGCATGCACTGGAGCACGCAGGCTATGCGCCCAGAGCGGTGCCACACAAAACCGGCGTATTCGGCTCGAGCCGGATCAGCACCTATCCGGGGCGCGAAGCGATCAATATCGCCGAAGTAGCCCATGCGCGCAGCCTGCAGTCCCTGATGGGCAATGACAAGGACTACGTAGCGACGAGGGCCGCCTACAAGCTGGATCTGCGCGGCCCGGCCATGACTGTGCAGACAGCCTGCTCAAGTTCATTGGTGGCCATCCACATGGCCTGCGAGAACCTGCGCGCCGGCGAATGTGACATGGCGATTACCGTCGGGGTTGCTGTCTCCTTCCCACAGGTGAGTGGCTATCTATACCAACAGGGCATGATTTTCTCGCCCGATGGGCATTGCCGCCCATTCGATGCGCAGGCTCAGGGCACCTATGGAGGCAATGGCGTGGCGGCGGTGGTGCTTCGGCGCCTGTCGGACGCGCTGCGCGACGGCGATCCGGTCGCGGCGGTCGTGCTGGGCAGCGCCATCAATAACGATGGCAGCCAGAAAGTCGGCTATACCGCCCCGTCCGTACTCGGGCAGCGCGAAGTGATCACCGATGCGTGGAGCCTTGCCGGAGTGCGCAGCGAGCAGATCGGCATGATCGAGGCACACGGAACGGCTACACCACTGGGCGATTCGATCGAGTTGCAGGCGCTGCACGGTGTATTCCATCCCATCGGCAAGGGACCGGCCTGCGCACTGGGATCGGTCAAGAGCAACATAGGGCATCTGGACACGGCTGCCGGTATCGCCAGCTTCCTCAAGGCAATTTTGGCGGTCGAGCGCGGCATAATCCCGCCGTGCGTGAACTTCCATCAGGCCAATCCGGCATTGCATTTGGAAGACGGGCCTTTCTATGTCCCGAACGAAGCTCAACCTTGGGAGGCTCCGATTCGTGTGGCAGGGGTTTCGTCCTTCGGGATCGGTGGGACCAACTGCCATATGGTCGTAGCGTCCTTACCGCAGGCACTGCGGCCGCAGCTCAAGCCCGATGATGCGCAAAACAGCAGCGCTAACGATGTACTGCTGCTGAGCGCCAACAGCGAGGAAGCTTTGCAACGTCTGGCTGGCGCTTATGCACTGGCGTTGCAAACCCAGTCCGTCGCGGACGTAGCCTATACGGCGCTGACGGGCCGCTTGCTCGATATGCCCTGGCGGCTAGCCGTACCCGTGTGCGACGAAACCGTGGATGCCTTGAACGCCTTCGCCCAAGGCGAGGACGACATTCTGATCCAGGCCGGACACTGCGTAGCCGGCAAACGGGTATGGCTGTTCACCGGCCAGGGGTCGCAGTGGCCGGGCATGGCACGAACTTGGTATGAAACCTCCCTCGCCTTTGCCAAAGGACTGGATCACTGTCTGGCAGCGTTCGAGGCCCAGGACAGCGCATTTGCCGAACACTTGCGAAAGGCGCTGATGGAGCCGGACAACGATCTGCTCCAGCGCATGGAATACGCGCAGCCCGCCATCGTCGCCTTCGAGCTGTCAATGGCCGCGCATTGGCAAGCGCAGGGGCTGGCGCCGGACATAGTGCTGGGCCATTCGGTCGGCGAGTTCGCGGCGGCGGTCGTGGCCGGGCACTACACCCACGAGCAGGTCATGCCGCTGGTGCGGCGACGCGGTGAACTGATGGATCGCTGCGGCGGTGGCGCCATGCTTTCGGTCTTTGCCGAAGAAGCGCAAGTATTGCCGGTTGCGGTGCGCCTGGGCCTAGACCTTGCTGCCTGCAACGGCGAGAGTCACTTGGTCTTCTCCGGCAAGTGCGACCTAATCGCCAAGCTGGCCGCCGAACTCGAAGATATGGGCGCGCGCAGCAATCTCCTGGCGGTCACAGGTGCGGCACATTCGCGGATGCTCGACCCGATACTGTCGGAGTTTCGGCAAGCCTCGGCCACGCTGCAGGCAAAGGAAGGCGATATCGCGCTGATATCCGGCCTGACCGGCGATGTGGTGGATGCAGCGCTATTGAATCAGCCAGACTTCTGGCCGCGACATATGCGCAACCCGGTTCGTTTCATCCAGTGCCTGCGCAAGGCCGTCGAAGACGGTGCAGGTGTTTTCCTGGAAATGGGGCCGGACGCTCCACTGGCCGGTATCGGGCAGCGGGATCTGGGCAGCAGCGCCCACTGGATTGCCAGCGCCAAGCGCAACCAGCTTGCACCACGGTCGTTGCGCCAGGCACTGATGCAGTTGTTCGTCACGGGCGTCGATCTGCCATGGCCAGAGTTGTTGCGCGGCTCGGGGCGCAAGTGCCATGCCCCGCTGTATCCCTTTGCACTCCAGCGCTATTGGCGCGAACCGTCTGTCACGAACGTGGAGTCGGGCGCCATGCTGCAGTTTTCGCATCGCACCCACCTGCCGACCGCGCGCAATATAGTGACCCGCGAAGCGCGCGAATTGGATTTGCCGCGCCTGGAAGCCCTGTATCGATGCGTCGTCAAGCTGCATGCCATCTATGTCGATCAGTTGCTGCGGCGTTGCGCGGGTGATCGCATCGACCTGGGCGTGACGGCGCTAGATATCCTGCGCGATGGACGGCTGCTGCCTCGGTATCGCCAATTGCTGGTGCGGCTACTCAATGCCTGCACCGAAGATGGCTACTTGCAGAAGCAGGACGACCGCTACCGCACGCGGGTCGCCGCGCCTCATGCAGAGCATGAGCGCTTGCTCGATGAACTGAAAGGCTACTGCGAAGGCCTTGACATAATTGCAGAAACCGTGCAACGCGCGGGAGCCAGCCTGTACGAGATGATGAGCGGCGAGATTGAGCCCGTCGCCGTGATCTTCCCGGAGGGAGCCTCCAGCGGCGTGGAAGTGCTGTATCAGGACTTCAGCTTCGGGCGCTATTTCAACCGGATCGCCGCAGGTGTAGTCGCCGACCTGGTGCGTAGCTGGGGCGAACCGGGCCAGCCGCTGCCGCAATACCGGGTACTGGAGGTGGGCGGAGGTACGGGCGGCACCACCGCCTGGGTACTGCCGGCGCTTTCTAGCCAGACGGACGTGCACTATGTGTTCACGGACATCTCACCGATCTTTACGCGCCGCGCCGAGAAGAAGTTCGCCAACTACGATTTCGTCGAGTTCCGGGAATTCGACCTGCAGAAAAGCGCCGAGGCTCAAGGGTTCGCAGCGGGCGAGTTCGACCTGATCGTGGCAGCCAACGTCATTCACGCCACACAGCATGTGGGGAATGCGCTGGCGAACCTGCTGCCCTTGCTCAAACCGGGTGGCCGTCTGCTGATGCGCGAGATCACTCGGCCCATGCGCCTGTTCGATTTCGTTTTCGGGCCGCTGGTTCTGCCCCTGCATGATGAACAAGCCCGTGGCAGCGAACTGTTCCTGAGCACGTCGCACTGGCGCGACCAGTGTCTGGCCGCTGGCTTCGCAACCGTCGAATGGCTCCCGGAAGATGGTACCGCCACGTCGGGCATGAGCGAACATATCGTGTTGGCTACGGCGCCGGGAGCGCCCGCTGCACAATCTGCGCCCATACGGCTGGGAACCGGCGTATTGGGCCAGGCGCTCGCCAATGACGGCAGTTATCTGGCGGATTGGTCCGATTGCGCCGGCCAAGACAGCCAATGGCTTGATCGAGTAGGCGAAGCCAGTCGTGAAATGGCTCGGCGCCACGGCGATGGCCAGCATGTGCCGACTGTCGATGTGCCGCTGCGCGCACCGGACTGGCTGAGCCTGGTTCGCCTGCAATGGCAGGCCAAGCTGAACGAGCCGTCGAAGATCGATCTGACGCTGCTTGGGCCGAATGGCGTTTGGCAGAGCCCGTCGGCTTCCCCTGGGGGTGACGACGACGGTCTGCCTAGTCTCTTGGCAAAGCCAGACACCCACTATGACTGGTGCTGGGAACGAACCGGCCCGGCAACGGATGGAGCCATCGGCAGCGGGTTGCGCCTGTTCGGGCAGAACGACACAGCACTGGCATTAGAACTGGCCCAGGCTGGCGTCGATCTGGATGCGAACGCCAGGAATGTGCTGCTCGTAATCCCGGAACACGGTGGCCTGGAAGTCGCTGCCGATGCCTTGCTCGGCGCGATTACCGAGGTCGCCAACCAGGAAAACAGCCGTATCGTGGTGGTTACGCGGGCCGCCTGGAGGATAGCTGGCGACGATAACGTCGATGCCACCCATCATGCCGTATGGGGCCTGGCACGCACCGCTTCGGTCGAGTTTGCGGCTCAAGGTACGGGCGGCCGCTCCATCGTAGTAGTCGATCTTGCCGTGGACTCACCTTGGCAGGATCTGGCTGTTGGCCTGCAATGGGCGGTGAAAGCCGGGCAATGGGTTGCCGTGCGTCAGGGACAAGCCTGGGTTCCACGGTTGCAGCCTCATCAATATGCTGCCGCCACATTAGATGGGCAAAGTTTGCGACGCCACGGCTGGCACGTGGTGACGGGAGGCCTGGGCGGTCTGGGCCGGCTGACTGCCAAATGGCTGGCCAGCCGCGGCGCGGGCCAGATCGCACTGCTTGCCCATCGAGAACATGATGATGCCGCCGATTTCATCGCGGATCTGCGGCAGCGCTATGCTGTCGCTGCAACGTGCCGAGTCTGCGACGTTGCCGATCCTACCGGGCTCAATGGCGCGCTGGACAGCCTGCAGGCTGACGGCGGTCTGGCAGGCGTCGTTCATGCCGCAGGCGTGCTCGACGATGGGCCGATCTTATCCTGGAATGCCAGTCGGCTTGCACCGATGCTGGCGGTCAAAGCTCACGCTGCTCGGCATCTTTACGAAAGACTGAGCAGAGCCGGCGGCAGGCCCTATCTGCTGCTTTATTCATCGGCAGCCGCAGCCCTGGGCAGTGCGGGACAAGCCGGCCATGCATTGGCGAGTGGCTATCTGGATGGCTTGGCGTATGAAACCGCAGCCAGGTCCCATGAAAGCCCGGTCAAGGTGATCTCCATCGGCTGGGGGGCTTGGGGTGAAACTGGACGGGCAGCAAATGAGGGATTGCAGGCGGCACTCGCACAGGATGGCATGGGTGTGTTGAGCGATGCCGAAGGTCTCTGGCATCTGGAACAAGCCATGTCACGCGGTACCCCCTACCGCCTAGCGATGCAGGTGTTGCCCGACCGCCTGGATGATGGCCGCAAGCAGTTGGTGGGCCTCAAGCAGGCGCCGGTACGGCGGCCCACCGCGCGGATGGAAGGTAAAGCCGCCAAGGTCTCGCAGGCTCAGGTCATGGATCTGCCGGCAGACAAGTTGGCAGATGCCGGCGTGGTCGCGCAATGGTTGTCGGCGCAGATTGCTGCACAACTGAGGCTGGACGATCCGGCCCGGCTCTCGCCCAAGCGTGATCTGGTGCAGTTGGGCTTGGATTCGCTGTTGTTCCTGGAGCTGAGCAGCACGATCCAGCGCCGCCTGGGTGTGCGTATCGACGCCGAGCAAGCCTACCAGGAGATGACGATCGACGGCCTTAGCCAGCTGATTGCCAAACAATCGGCACAAGCCACGGAGAGGAGGCTATCGCAACCCGCGGTGCTGCAACACGATGCGGTAGGACACTTCCAGCCGTTCCCGTTGACGCCGATCCAGCATGCTTACTGGATGGGACGAACCAGCTTGATCGACTATGGCGGGGTGGCCTGCCATGTGCTATTCGAGTGGGACTTGCGCCATGACCAGTTCGACCTGAAACGCCTAGAGGAGGCCTGGAACGCGCTGATATACCGCCACAATATGCTTCGCATGGTGATTGGCGAAGATGGCCAGCAGCGAGTTCTAAAGAACGTCCCCGAGTACCGGATCGCACGCCGCAACCTATCTGCACTTTCCGCCGACGAGCGGGATAGGACGCTGGCGGATACTCGGCGAGAACTGTCCTACCGCGTCCTGCCGGCGGATCGTTGGCCATTGTTCGAGCTAATCGCATCCGAACTGGATGGCGAACGCTACCGGCTGCACATGAACCTGGACCTGCTGCTGTTCGACGTGCAGAGCTTCAAGGTGATGATGGACGATCTGGCCGCGTTCTATCGGGGTGCCAGTCCCGAGCCTTTGCAGATTACGTTCCGCGACTACGTACTCGACGAACAGGCCCGCCGGCAGAGCGAGGATTGGCTCAGGTCCTGGTGCTACTGGCAGAACTTGCTGGCCGACCTTCCGCCCGCGCCGAGGTTGCCGTTGTCCGAATGCGTTCTGGATGGCCGCCAGCCCAATTTCACAACCTATCAGGCGACGCTGGACCGCCAAAGCTGGACAAAGTTGAAGGAGGAATGGCGATCCTGGGGCGTGACGCCTTCGGCCGCATTGATGACGCTGTTCGCCTGGACGCTGGAGCGTTGGGCTCGCTGGCCGGCCTTCACGCTGAACCTCACGTTCTTCAATCGGCGTCCAGTACATCCGCAGATAAACCAACTGATTGGCGATTTCACGTCAGTGCTGCTGGTCGATTTCGATCTGAGCGACGAATCCGTCACCCTGCGCCGCTCCATTGAGCAAACCCAGCAGCGCTTGCGCCAGCACCTGGCACACAGCCAAGTGAACGGTGTCGAGTTGCTGCGGGAGGTAGGCCGCATCCGCGGGCAATCGAATCAACCTCTGATGCCCGTGGTGTTCACCAGTATGTTGGGCATGACGCTGGACGGATTGGCAATCGATCAGGCGATGACCAGCTTGCTGGGTGACCCCGTGCATGTATTCACGCAAACCCCACAGGTCTGGCTGGATCACCAGGTGATGGAGATCGACGGTGAGCTGGTGTTCAGTTGGTATTGCATGGACGAGGTACTAGCCGAAGGCGCAGCAAAAGCCATGTTCAGGGATTTTCATGACGTGCTGAAAGCTGTGGCGAGTAACCCTGAGCAGATGCAGCAGCCGGGATTGTGGAAACTGCCCGAGGGGCAACCTGAGCCCCTACGTTTCGAGCACTACGAGTGGTTCGGTACCGACTGCAAGGTCGACCTGCGAGAAATCGAGGCGGTGGCATTCCGGCAGAATGGCGTCTTGCTGGCCGATGCTCAACATGATGGCGTTTCCAGCGACCTGCTGGTGAAGGTAGTGGCGGAGCCTCGCAGTTACGAACCGGCCAGTTTCATTGATTCTGGCCTGGCGGGACTGCCGGGATTGGCGGGCCTGGAACAGGCCGAACAGAACCTTTTCGACGCAGTGTGGCTTGCGTTGGAAACCCGTGCTCTGCATGGCATTGCCAGAACCCTGGCAAGCCATGGCCTATTCATGCAGGAGCAGCAGGCGATGGAGCTGGACGCCATCTACCAGCGCCTGAAAGTGTTGCCGCAGTTCGAGCGCATCGTGCGCCAATGGCTTCGTGCACTGACGAGTGCGGGATGGTTGAGCCAGGACGGCCGGAATTTCGTATGCCTGCGGCCGTTGAACGACATGCCGGCCCCACCGGTCACGCCACCCAGCACCTGGGGCGACACACTGACTCACTATCTCGACCGCAATATGAAACGGCATGCGCAATTGCTGCAG
This sequence comes from Azorhizophilus paspali, assembly GCF_043587585.2. Lineage (GTDB taxonomy): Bacteria > Pseudomonadota > Gammaproteobacteria > Pseudomonadales > Pseudomonadaceae > Azotobacter > Azotobacter paspali. Next base: position 1,265,260 of record NZ_CP171449.1, on the reverse strand, counting down.
GGCACTTGCTCGGCCCTGGAACTGTTCTTTGTCGATGACTACGCAATCACGCGCGCTTTTTACGCGGAGAACCCGGCCGCGCAATGCGTGATCCGGAACGTGAAGCGTATCGTGCGGGCGCTGGGGCAGTCGGCCTGGTCGGGATGCCGTCTGCGCGCCATGGAGGTTGGCGCCGGAACCGGAGCAACCACTAGCGCCGTGCTGGAAGCGCTTGGCGGCCGCCTGAAAGGCTATCACTTCACCGATGTCTCGACGTTCTTCCTAGATGAAGCGCGCAAGCGTTTCGCCGGACGCGACGACCTCACATACGGCATCTTCGACATCAACCAGCCGGTCGATTATGCGGTGCACCCGGCCGAAGGCTATGACCTTATGGTTGCCGGCCAGGTCATGCACGACGCCAGCCACGTCGTACGGTCGCTACGCCGTATCGGCAGTCTGATGAAGCCAGGTGCCTTCCTGGTGCTGATCGAGGCCACCCACCGGGACAGCCTGTTGCAGATGGCCAGCGTGGGCTTCATTGAAGGGCTGGGTAATTACCAGGATCACCGGATCATCGACGATCGAGCCATGCTGAATCTAGCCCAGTGGCGCGAGGCGCTGCGAGACGCCGGCTTCTCGCTCGAACTGGCCTGGCCGGAATTGGAAGACTCCCCCATACATCAGCATGTGATCGTAGCGCGGCTGGTTCGCGCTGCTCACGTTGATTGCGAGGTGGTGAAACAGGCGCTGATGCGACATTTTGGCGAGGCGCTGCCAAACGTCAAGGCTCGGCAAAGCGAGCCGCAGCGCATCTTCATCACCGATACCTCTCCTCACTCAGGGAGCTTTGCCGCAGCCGAACTCAAGGCAACGGCGCAGCCTTCCGCAGACGACGCAGCAGTGTCGCCCAACGCCGGCGAAGCGCCTGGCGATGAGCTGATGAATAGCGTTGCACAGGTATGGCAGGCCTTCCTTGGCAGGCCGGTGAATCTTGGCAGCGACTTCTTCCATAACGGTGGCGACAGCTTGATCGCCACGCGGGTCATTGCCCAGCTCAACCGCGTGGGCGTTGTAGGCGCCAGCCTGCAAGCGCTGTTTGCCCATCGCACCTTGGCGGCGTTCTGCGCCACGCTCGAAGGAATCAAGAATACGGATATGAAAAATGTTCTCGTACCGCTGACCCGGGGGCATACGAACGAGCGCGTGTTCGTATTCCATGCCTCGGACGGCGGCGTGGCTTCGTACTTGACGTTTGCTGAGGCGCTAGATGCTCAGGTTTGGGGATTGCAAGCCCCGGAGCAGATCGACGTCGACAGCCTGCAGGCCTTGGCCTCCGGCTATCTGCACGCGATGAAGGCACAACTTGGCAATGAGCCGTACACGTTGGTGGGCTGGTCCTACGGGGCCGCCGTTGCCACCGAGGTTGCGCGCATGCTGCATGGCCTTAGAAAAGCCGTTCGCCTGGTGTTGATAGACCCCGTATACGGGGCCGACTTTGCGGTTGCGGATCTGTCCGCACTGATGGTGATGCTAGCCGGCGAACACGAGATCGTTTTGCCAGACAATTGGGACGTCCTAGACGAATCGGCTCGTATCGAAGCGTTCGTCCTCGGTTCAGTCCAGGCGGGCGTCATTGATGAAGCGATGCCTACGGATATCGCGCGTCAGTGGCTGACGCGCATTTACCACATGCTGAACCTGCTGGCGAAGCATCGCATCGGGCGATCCATCCCGGTTCCCATCTTGTGGATCGAGGCAGACCGTCATCCTGATCACTGGACACCGGCGGTACGCGAATGGGCTGATTGGAAGGCACACGCGCAAACCCTGACCTTAACAGCTACTCACTGGCAACTCATGGAGGATGCGAGCGTTGCCGTTGTGCTGGCGGGCCAGGTTCAGCAGTGGCTTTCGTCGCCGAACAGCTTGGAGAGTGCGCAATGATCCAATCTACTCTCAGGAAGAATCGACGCGTACTGGTCGTCGGCGCGAAGTTCGGCGAGGTGTATCTCAATACCTTCCTGCAGTCCCAGTCCGGCCTTCAGTTGGCCGGGCTGCTAGCCCGCGGTAGCCGAAGAGCTCAGCAACTGGCGCATAACTTTGGCATTCCGCTCTATACGAGCCTTGGGGAGACTCCCGATGACATCGACATCGCCTGCGTGGTGGTTCGATCGACGGTAGCCGAGGGCGAAGGCAGCCAACTGGCGGCCGAGCTACTAAACCGGGGCATCCATGTGGTGCAGGAGCACCCCTTGCATCCGGATGACGTTGCTCGGCTCCAGAAGCTCGCTGAACAGCGCGGTTTACAGTACTGGGTCAATAGCTTCTATCCGCATGTGCCGGCAGGCCGTTGCTGGATAGACCGGGCGGCCCAGGTCAGGCAGGTTCTTGGAGGTGAGACGCCATGCGCGGCGCATCTGACCACCAGTCGCCAATTATTGTATTCCACGCTGGACTTGCTGCTGCAAGCATGCGGTGTGCCTGAGGGCAGCGAGGTACAGGTTCAGGCACTGGAGGGGGCCGACGCGCATCTTGTGCCAGTGAGCCTAGCTTTACCGGGCGGATGCCGGGCAGTATTGCGCTTGCAAGCCTATCTGGACCCGTCCGATCCCGATATGCACAGCCTGGTGATGCACCAGGCTAGCCTACTCTGGCCGGCCGGCTATCTCACACTGGAAGCCAGCTATGGGCCGGTGCTGTGGACAGGCCATTTCCACGACACACAGCACGACAGCCGCGATCGCACGATGTATCGCTATGCCCAAGCTGAAGACGCCTACGCGCGGCCAACATGCGAGGTCTTGCGCGATGCGCCCGAGACTTGGCGAGATGCTTTTGAAGTCGATGGCGCCGCAGGCATTGCACACGTTCTGCACACCCTTTGTCGTGTGCTGGATGGCGGGAGTGCTCCGGCTGGGTTTAATCCGGCACACCAGTTGGCTCTGGCTCGCCTGTGGCTCGATGTCCTGCGCGTTGTGCCGCCTGTGATTGAGAAACGTCTTTCACCTCCGAGGCCGGTCACCTGGAGCGAACCGACGACACGCCATGCGAACGCGGGAGGCACGGATGAATAGCCTGTTGCCATTGTGCGGCCCGAGCGAACCCCGCGCAGGCGATATCCACCTGGTGATGTGCCCCTTTGCGGGCGGGAGTGCGAGCGCGTTCCGCAGTTGGCGGGATTTGCAACCCTCCGGCTGGCGGATCTGGCTGGCGGTCTATCCGGGGCGCGATCAACGGATGAACGAAGCCTGCGCGGCGAGTATCGACGAACTCGCCGATCAGGTTCTGATGGCGATCGACGTGCACAAGATCGCCCACCAACAGCTCGTTGTTGCCGGTCACAGTATGGGCGCACAGGTGGCTTACGAGATTTGCGTCCGACTTGAGCAGCAAGGCTCCGCCCCGCTCGGCTTGGTTCTCTCCGGCTGCCATGCGCCGCATCTCCGAGGCCGCCGGCTCATCAGCCACCGTGAGGATGGTGCATTCCTTGAGCAATTGGTTGCCATTGGCGGTAGCGCCGAAGAGCTGTTGAACGAGCCGGGCTTGTGGCCTGTATTCATGCCGATGCTGCGAGCAGATTTCAAGGCAACCGAAAGTTATGGGCTGCCCCAGGAAGTAGCGTCGGCCCGCCTAATTCGAACGCCGACTTTGCTGATCTATGGGAGCGCAGATCAGGAAGCCTGGCGCTCGGAGGTCGAAGCCTGGAAAGCCTGGTTATGCGAGACGCAGGGGCCGGCAGCCATTTCCGGCGACCATTTTTATGCTACCCGGCGTCCGAGGGCCTTTCTGGAGCACATCAGACGCTGGTTTGAACTGGGTTTCGCACGCATGCCGATGTGCGCTTACTAAAGGAGTGTTGTTATGACTGCCGACATGTCCGTTTCGCGCCTGAACCAGTACAACAAATCTCTACTTCTGGGGCGCTGTCTGTCGCAATGGGCTCAAACCTATGGTGAACGCATCGCTCTGGTCAATGAAAGCGGTGAATGCCTGACCTACGCACAATTGCAAGAACGTGTCGAACGTCTCGCTGGTGGCCTGTACATGGCAGGTCTGCGTGCTGGTGATCATGCAATGGTGCATATGCCCAACACGTTTGGCTTCTTCTATTCATTCTTCGCGCTGCTGCGCGTGGGAGCCATCCCTATCATGGCGATGCCCAACCAGCGGGAACAGGACATCGACGCCTTGATGGCCATTGCGCAGCCGACGGCCTACTTTATCCCCGATGACGTTGGCAAATATGACTATCTTGCGTTGGCGCAACGAATGCAGTCCAAGCATGAGAGTTTGCGGCTGGTCGTGATGGATGGAGACGCGAAGTGTGAAACACGCGACGTCCAGCTTCTGGAAGCGCTCCAAGGTCCCACGTGCCCGTGGCCCGAGCAGGATGAGCGCGATACCGCCGTACTGCTGCTTTCAGGTGGCACGACGGGTACGCCAAAGCTGATTCCCCGCACCCATGGGGACTATTTCTACAACTTTACCGCTTCCGCCAAGCTGTGCGGATTCGAGCGAGACATGGTATTTCTGGCGGTACTTCCTGCCGGCCACAATTTCACGCTCGCTTCTCCTGGTGTGCTCGGAACCTTCCAATGTGGCGGCACGGTAGTGACATCGATCTCTGTCAGCTGTGATGAGGCTATGCCCCTGATCGAGCAACACAGGGTGACGCATGTGGCGTTGGTGCCGCCGCTGGCCAAGCTGTGGGTGGAAGGCCGCGAATGGGAGGACAGTGATCTATCCAGCCTCAAGCTGATACAGGTAGGAGGGGCACGGCTGGAAACGGGTTTGGCCCGGCAACTGGTCGATGTCATGGGGTGCCAGCTACAGCAGGTCTTTGGCATGGCCGAGGGCCTGCTGTGCTACACGCGCCTGGACGACCCGTTGGAAACGATCATCCATACCCAGGGCTGCCCGCTGTCTCCCGAAGACGAGGTTCGAATCGTCGATGAGGACGACCAAGACGTGCCTAAAGGGCAAGTCGGACAATTGCTGACCCGAGGGCCCTACACAATTCGCGGCTACTTCCAAGCATCGGCGCAAAACGCATCCAGTTTCACCGAGGATGGCTTTTACCGGTCCGGCGACCTGGTACGTCGTGACGCGAATGGCAATCTGATCGTGGAAGGCCGTATTAAGGAACAGATCAACCGATGCGGCGAAAAGATCTCTGCGGCCGAGGTCGAAGAGGCGATCAGTTTGCTGCATGGTGTCCATGCCGCCACGGCGGTTGGGATTCCCGACGAACTGCTTGGCGAGCGGATCTGCGTTTTCATCAAGCCGAAAAGCGGTCAGACAATCGACCCACCGCGCATCAAGATAGCACTGCGCGAAGGCGGTTTGAGCGACTACAAGGTGCCAGACCAGATCGAGACCATCTCCGAATGGCCATTGACCGCTGCCAAGAAAATCGACAAGCGGCGCCTGGTTGCAATCGCCACCCAGCGCGCCTCGGCTTCCCCGCAAGCCAAACCATTGGGCTACCTGCAAGAGGCGATGGCAACGGATACGCTACCGTTCGAGTTGAGGTGAACCGCCCCGGGAATCTCGCTTCGAATTTCGCTGCGACGATGGCGATCGTTTGCGGATAACCTTCGCCCTGGATTGCTGCGACCGCGAAGCCATCGGTTGGGTGGCCAGCCCCACGGCTACAGCGGTGACGATGTTCGCGATATCATGCTCGAGACCATCGACGGACTCTACAAGGCCGAAGTGATTCATCGCCAGTCCTGGAAGAACCGCGAGGCCGTGGAGCTGGCCACGCTGACCTGGGTGGACTGGTACAACCACCGTCACTGCTGGAACCGATCGGCAACATCCCGCCGGCGGAAGCTGAAGCGGCGTATTATCGACAACTCGACGAGTCAGCCCTGGCGGCATGAATCACACCAACGAGCCTCCGAGATTCCCGGGGCGGTTCAGACCGTGCCGCAGCTGTGGCAGAGCATTGGCGAGGCAATCGGGCAGTTCTCGGCGCAGGACTGCAGGCACTACTTCGAGGCAGCCGGATATGAATCGGGATAAGGTAAAAATGCTCCAGCGAGACCGTGCCGGAGATCCGCCGGCCGGTCCCGAGACTGGCGTGCGTCCTCGTGCAACGCCAGGATGGTTCGGGCATAGCTTGCCAGCCTGGCGCCCGTCGGTGTTAGGGAAACCGAACGCGTGGTGCGGTGGAGCAACCTCTGGCCGGCTTCGGTTTCGAGCCGTCGGATGTGAGCGCTGATCGCCGACTGCAAGAGGTGCAGGCGTTCGGCGGCTCGGGTGAAGCCACCTGTGGAACTGGGGGCTTCCGTACAAGTTGAAGCACCTCATCGACGCGATCTCCCACAAGGGGTTGGTATTCACCTTCGACGAGCGCGGCTTGAACGGCATGCTCAGCGGCCGCCGTACCGTTGCCATTTACGCCTGCGGCCTGGGCTACGGCCCCGAATCACAGACGCCAGACCATGCCTGGGGACTGGAGAAGATTTATCTGGAGGCATGGTTGCGGTGGGTGGGCATCAAGCAGTCCAAAGCATCGTCGTCGAAAACACGCTCGCGCCTGCAGGCGCTGCCATTCGAGCGGACGCAGAGAATGCGGCGGCCTTGCTGGCGCAAAGTGTCGAGCAGGACGTGGCCAAGACTCCCGTCCTGGGCCGAAACGTCTGAGGTGCGCAGCGCGAGAAGCGACAGGCCTCGCACGCAGCAAACCTCAAGCGGTCTTCAGCAGATCGATCAACGCGCGAGCTGGAGCCGACAGGCGCCGGTGCGGAGCATAGACCAGCGAGAAGGGCCGTGAACGCCCGCCCAGGTGCGGCAGCAGTTCGACCAGGCCGCCGCGTTCGATCCGTTCGCGGACGATGAAATCGTAGCTCTGACACAAGCCCATTCCGTGTTCTGCCAGCGACACCACGCCCAGCACGTCGTCGGAGACCTCGATGGTCGATTCTGGCAGCCAGTCCAGGTCCCGGCCGTCCTCGCGGAACAGCCAGGGCGCATAGCGGCCGGTACGCGGCATCACGAAAGGCAGGCAGACGTGCCGGTGCAGATCGTCCAGTGTGCGTGGCTCTCCGGCGCGGGCGATGTAGGCCGGCGCCGCCACCAGGCGCAGCTGGGCGTCTTCCAGCTTGTGCGCGACCAGGCCGCTGTCGGGCAGCTCGCCCAGCCGGATGGCGAGGTCGAAGCCCTCGGCCACCAGGTCGACGTTGCGGTTGGTGATATTCAGCTCGACGCGCACCTGCGGGTGGCGCTCGGCGAAGCGCTGCAACAGCGGTGGCAGACGGAAATGGCCGTAGGTGGTCGGCACGCTCAGGCGCACCCGTCCCGCCAGCACGCCGCCTTGGCCCTGGATGGCGCGTTCGGCGTCGTCGATCTGCGCGAAGGCGCCACGGGCCTGCTCTACGTACAGCCGCCCGGCATCGGTCAGGCCGATGCGACGGGTCGTGCGCCGCAGTAGTTGCGTGCCGAGCCGGCCTTCGAGGCGGCTGATGGCGCGGCTCAAGACCGAAGGCGTCGTTGCCAGCGCTACTGCGCCGGCGGTGAGCGAGCCGTGGTCCACAACGGCGATCAAGGCTTCCACATCAGCCAGGTGGTCGAATCGGCGGCTCATCTTGTCTCACTAAGAACAAATGAATTGCTTTGCAGGCAGTTTATCTCCCGAATTAGTCGGAATAAAGTCGGGCTGCGTGCTGTTCTGCGCCATCGCCAGACGCCCGTATCCACTGAATTCCCGGAGCCGCTCAATGATCCCCCGGCTTGTACTGACCTTGGTCCTGATGCTGATCGCAGCCAGTGCCATACGCACCTACGCTAACCCCCTGTCGCCAGGAAAAGACCCCGCCATGAACGCCACCGCCATCCGTTCCGACATCAAGCCCGTCCTGTTCGTGCTCACCAGTCACGGCACCAAGGGCGATACCGGCCAGCCGACCGGCTTCTACCTTGGCGAAGTCACACATCCGCTCGCAGAATTGGAGGCAGCCGGACTCGCGGTGGAATTCGCCTCGATCCAGGGCGGCGAACCGCCGGTCGATGGCCTGGATCTCAACGATGCGGTCAATGCCCGCTATTGGAACGACCCGCGCTTTCGCGAGGCGCTGCGCGGCACCCAGCGCCTGGATGAGGTCGAGCCGTCGAAGTATGCGGCGGTCTACTTCGCTGGCGGCCATGGAGCGATGTGGGACTTCCCGGACAGCTCTGCGGTCGCTCGCGTGGCCCGGGCGGTGTTCGAGGCCGGTGGCGTGGTCGGCGCGGTCTGCCACGGTCCGGCGGCGCTGATCAACGTGACCTTGAGCGACGGCCGCTATCTCGTCGCCGGCCGCAACGTGAGCGCCTTCACCGATAGCGAGGAACGCGCGGTCGAACTCGACCGGACCGTGCCGTTCCTGCTGGCCACCACGCTGGAGCAGCGCGGGGCTCGCCACCAACCTGCGCCGGACTTTACCGCCCAGGTGGTCGTGGACGATCGTCTGGTCACTGGTCAGAACCCGCAATCGGCGGCTGGCGTCGGTCGCGCGATCCGCGACCTGCTGCTGGGCGCCCGCTCATGATCGAGACAGTGGCGGCCTCAGTTGGCCGCTGCTTCCGCCGCCCGTGCGCCGCCCTCGATATGGGCATCGCCCCACGCCTTCAGAGCGTGGATGACGGGGGCCAGTGTCTGGCCATAGTCCGTCAGCCGGTACTCCACCTTGGGCGGCACCTCGGGATAGACCTTGCGCGCGATCAGGCCGTCGCCTTCCAGTTCGCGCAACTGGTTGGTCAGCATGCGCTGGGTGATGTTGGGCAGCAGTCGGCGCAGCTCGTTGAAGCGCAGCACCTGTTCGGTCAGCAGGCGATAGAGGATGACGCCCTTCCACTTGCCACCGATCAGGTTGAGCGTGGCCTCGACCGTGCAGCCGGTGGCGCAGGTGAAGGTTTGATGCGGAATGCGGGCCATGGCAGTACCTTTTTCGACACTATATGCAAAGTATGTGCGTTCTTACGTAGATAGACAATAAAAGCAAGAATGGCGTGCATTGTTCACCGAATGGAGCGCGCCATGAAAGCCGTTGGCTTCAACCAACCCCTACCTATTTCCGACTCCCGATCCCTGATCGATCTCGACCTGCCCGAGCCCGAATACGGCGAGCAGGACCTGCTGGTAGAAGTGCAGGACATCGCCGTCAATCCGGCGGACACGAAGGTACGGGCCTCTGTGCAGCCGGCCACCGGCACTTGGCGCATTCTCGGCTGGGATGCGCTGGGCCGCGTGCGCGCGGTCGGCGCGCGGGTAACGGGGTTCAAACCCGGCGACCGGGTGTTCTATGCGGGCGCGATCGACCGGCTCGGCAGCTATGCCGAGTTGCAGGCGGTCGATGCGCGTATCGCAACCCATGCGCCGGCGACGCTCGGTGACGAGGATGCTGCGGCGCTGCCGCTGACTGCGCTGACCGCCTGGGAAACCTTGTTCGACCGCCTGCGGGTGGAGCAGCCCGTCGCAGGTGCGGCCCATGCCATCCTGGTGATCGGCGGCGCGGGCGGCGTCGGTTCCATCACGATCCAGTTGGCGCGCGCCCTGACCGACCTCACCGTTATTGCGACCGCCTCGCGCCCGGAAACGGTGGCATGGGTGGAGAAGCTGGGCGCGCACCATGTCATCGACCACCGCCAACCGCTGGCCCCGCAGATCGACGCCCTCGGCCTGGGCGCACCTGCCTTCGTGTTCTCGACCACGCACACTGACGACTACCTCACCGACATCGTGGCGTTGATCGCGCCGCAGGGACGTATTGCGCTGATCGACGATCCCGCGTCGCTCGACATCGTTTCCCTCAAGCGCAACAGCCTGTCTGTCCATTGGGAGTTCATGTTCATCCGCCCACTGCTGGGCACGGCCGACATCGCCCGCCAGCAGGAGATCCTGGCCAAGGTGGCCGCACTTGCCGACCAGGGGAAGATCACCACGACCCGCACCCAATCGCTTGGACCGATCAGTGCCGAGAACCTGCGCAAGGCCCACGCGCTGCTGGAGAGCGGCCAGGCCATCGGCAAGCTCACGCTGGCCGGCTTCGCGGTGCAGGAGCAAGGCGCATGAAGGCTCGACACATCATGAGAACGCTCGCCGCGTTGTTGCTGATCCCACTCGCGAGTTCGGCGCTCGCGGCCGAGGTCCAGACCGCTGAAGTGGTTGCCACACTGCCCGAGGCGGTCGGCAACATCACCTTCACGCCGGACAACCGAGTCATCTACAGCCATCATCCGTTCTTCTCGCCGGACATCCGCGTCGCCGAACTCGATGCCGACCGGCGCTCCGGGCGCCCCTTCCCGAACCTGACCTGGAACACGCCGCGCAAGGACAGCGACCACTACCTGGACTCGGTGCTGGGTTTGCGCGGCGACGCCCAGGGCGTGGTCTGGATGCTGGACATGGGCACGCGCGGCGGCATTACCCCTAAGCTCGTCGGCTGGAACACCCGCACGGACCGCCTGAAGCGCATCTACCACATCTCCGCACCGGCCTCGCGGCCGGAATCGCAGCTCAACGATTTCGCCATCGACCCTGTGCACAGCGCGTTCTACATCGCCGACGAAGGCATCGGCCCCGGCGGCGACGGCACTCAGGCCGCGCTAGTGGTCGTGGACGCGCGCACGGGTGCCTCGCGCCGGTTGCTGGAAGGCCATGCCAGCGTGCGGCCCGAGGACGTGCCGATCAGCGTCGATGGCCGTGAACTGCGCGTACCGGGCAGTGGTGGGAAGCCGGCACGTCTGCGCGTCGGCGCCGACGGGATCGCGCTCGACAAGGACGCCACGTGGCTTTACTTCGGTCCGCTCAACGGCGGCTGGCTCTACCGTGTACGCACCGCGGACCTGCTCGACACGTCGCTGGATGCCGCCACGCTCGGGCGGCGCGTGGAACGCTATGCGCGCAAGCCCAACAATGGCGGGCTGTCGATCGACGATGCAGGCAACCTGTACCTGACCGAAGTTGAACATCGCGCGGTTGGCGTGATCGGGGCGGACGACCGCCAGTACCGGCGGCTGGCCACGCATCCTGACTTGATCTGGCCCGACGGTGTCAGCTTCTCGCCGGACGGGTGGCTGTACGTGTCGGCCGCGCAGCTCTCCGAGGTACCTGTGTTCAATGAGGGCAAAGCGCGGCACCGGCCGCCTTACTACATTTTCCGATTCCGGTCGCTGGCGTCGGGGCGGCTCGGGAACTAACCGGATGGGCCGTGCCTGCGAGACACGATCGACTACGCGTTACGGTTCGGCCTCATCCCGGCGGCAGATTCTTCGCCGTCGCCTCTTGCGTCAGCGCGTCGTTCTCGACCGCAGCTAGCAGCGAGTCCAGCAGGCCAGGAAATCGTGCCTCCAAGTCTTCCCGCCGAAGCGACAGCAAATTCTCCCTGCCGTAGGGCCGCTGCCAGATCACGCCGCTGTCGCGCAGCACGCGCCAGTGGTGGGTCAGCGTGGATTTGGGGATGCCGTGCAGTACTGCGCTGCACGCATATTCCCCGCCGCCGGCCAGCACGCGCACCACCGTGAGACGCAGCGGATTGCCGAGCGCGGTCAGCACGTTCTCAAGGCGAATCTGCTCCCGGTCGGGATGGTTAGGTGTCATCCGGCCAGTGTATGACATAGTACGAGTACCTACAAACCATTTCTTTCCGCCATGTAGGTCGGGTCATTATTGTTCGATTGTCCTCGTACTGTTATAGTACGCATGTATTCGTACTATCGAACGTCGTCACTTGGAGATTCGCGCATGACTTCCCTCTCGTCTGCCACTAGCGCCCACCGCTCGCTCGGCTGGAGCTTGGCCCTGTTGGCTTTCGCCCAGCTCATCTATTCGCTGGACATCAACATCGTGTTCGTGGCCCTGCCGGAAATCGGCGCGGGACTGGGCTTTTCCGGCCAGACCCTGCAATGGGTGGTCAGTGCCTATACCGTGTTCTGCGGCGGCTTCCTGCTGTTAGGCGGACGCGCGGCCGATCTGCTGGGGCAGCGGCGCATGTTCATCTTTGCGCTGTGGCTGTATGCGCTGTCCTCGCTAGTCGGTGGGCTGGCTTGGAGTCCGGCCGTGATAGTGATTGCGCGCGCGGTACAGGGCATCGGCGCGGCGTTGCTGTTTCCGTCCACCTTGTCACTGATCAATCGGCTGTTTGAGGAGGGTCCGCCGCGCAACCGCGCGCTGGCGATCTGGGGTGGCGCAGGTGCCAGTGGCCTGACCCTGGGCTCGCTGGCCGGTGGGGTACTGACCAGCGGCTATGGCTGGCCCTCAGTATTCTTCGTCAATGTGTTGTTGGCGAGCATCGCCATCGTGGCGGCATTCTTCGTGATCCCAAAGGATGCACCACGCACCGAGCGCCGCAGCTTCGACCTGCCAGGCGCGCTGACGGTGACAGCCGGCGCCACGCTGCTGGTGTATGCGCTGGTGCAAGGGCCGGAAGACGGCTGGCAGGCCACGCCCATCGTGGCGGCGCTGGTGTTGGCAGTGGTGTTCCTGTTGACCTTCGCGCTAATCGAATCGCGCAGCCGCGATCCGCTAATGCCGGTCCGCTTGTTCGGCAACCGCAGCTTAGTCGCGGGCATGGCGGTCACCTTCATCTATATGGGCACCTTCGGCGCGTTGCCGTACTTCCTGACGGTACTGTTTCAGAGCGTGCAGGGTTACAGCGCCCTACAGACAGGGCTGGCCTTCATCGTGCCGTCCCTGGCGATTTTCACGGGTACGCAGCTCGGGGCCAGGTTGGCCAACCGACTGCCGATGCGCCGCACCCTGGTGATTGGCTTCGGGGTCGGCATCTTCGGCACGCTAGCGTTGGCCCCGGCCGCCTTCCTCGGCGCGCCGTATGCCGCCATCGTGCCGGGACTGGTGGTATCGGGAATCGGCCAGGGCATCGTCTGGACGGCGATGTGGATTGCCGCTGCATCGGGCGTGGCGCACCTCGAACAGGGGATCGCCTCGGGCATGGCCTCGACCACGCTCAATGTGGGCAACGCGATTGGCATTGCCGTGCTGGTGGCTTTCGCCAACCGTGGCATCGATGGCTTGCAAGGCGAGGCGTTGCGCGAAGAGCTGGTGATCGGTTCGCAACACGCTTTCTACCTGGCAGCGGCGGGCTTGGTGCTGGGTCTTCTAGTGTCGCTGACATTTTCTCCCAAGGCCAGCGCCAACGCGCAGACCAGAGCAGCAGCCTGACAGGCTAGAGGATCGGCATGGAACTACGACACCTTCGCTGCTTCCTCGCCGTGGCCGAAGAACTGCACTTCGCCCGTGCGGCGGAGCGACTGCACATCGAACAGTCGCCGCTATCGCGGGCCATCAAGGAGCTGGAGGCAGAACTGGGCGTGGTGCTGTTCGCCCGTACCACGCGCAGCACGCGGCTGACCCGTGCGGGCAAGCTGTTCATCGATCACGTCCCGCGCGTGTTCACCGCTTTGCAGCAGGCGCGCGACAGTGTGAAGGCCGCGGCCAATGGCTTTCATGGCCAGCCACGCATCGCCCTGTCCGACGGCATCACGCCGTCACGCTTGCCGGCCTTGCTGGCGCTGTGCCAGCAAGAAGAACCCGAAGTCGAAATCCGCCTGTTCGAGGTGCCATTATCGCAGCAGATCAAAGGACTGCATGACGATCTGTACGACGTGGGGTTCGCTCGCGCCGACGAAGTAGGTGAAGGTGACGGTATCGTGGCGATGCCTGTCTGGAACGATCCGCTGATGGTGGCCGTGCCGGCCCGCCATGACCTGCTCAAGTACAAGCGGATTCCGTTGGAGGAAGTGCTGCGCTTCCCGTTGGTGCTAGGCGTGCGAAGGCCATGCGCGGCAGGTGGATCGCCTGCCGCGCCGCGTGGACATGGAACCGCTGGTGGCCGAGTCCTGCGACCTGATGATGGCGCTGGTATCGGCCGGCTTCGCCCTGGGGCTGACGGGTGCCGCGCACATCACGGCCAGCCGCGAACAGGGCGTGGTCGCTCGGCCGCTGGCGGATCAATCTCCGTTGCTGACGACCTATCTGCTGCGCCTGGATGCCGAACCATCGGAAACGCTGGCCCGCTTCATCGAGCGCGTGCAGGCCATCGACTCGCCCGAAGCAGCCAGGCCGATACCGGGCGACGACCCTGATCCCGTCGAGGACCCCGAACCATGAAGAAGACCATCCCGTTCTTGCTGGCCGCTGTGGTGCTGACGGCCTGCGGCCCTCCTGACACACCAGAGAAGAAGGACCTGCCCCACCGTTGAGGAACTGGCGTCCGATCCTGCGCGGCTCAAGGAACTGCGCCAGCAATGCAAGACGGATCACCCCAAGCTGGGAGACGTGCTGTGCAACCGCAACGAGTGATTCATTCTGCATGTGCTCGTGTCTGTCGACTCTGAACGGCATTGGATAGAGGAGCACTGTGACAGCAGTTAATGCGGTCATGGGCCAGACCCTTTGCTTCGCCCCAGGGTTCACGAGGCCCTTTCGGGTAGGGCTTTTACCCTTGTGGGCCATTCCATTGCCCTTTCCAGCCCATTTTCTTTTTGGGCCGTTTATTCCCTCTACCGGGTCGTCTGGCTACGAGAAGGAAATGGGATGGAAAATTTGCTGAAGGCTGCCGGGTAGATTATAATGATCATAATGGTTAATATGATTGGTGAGTGTGATGATCACTGAAGTAAGTGCGGTGAACTTCCGCCAGAACCTGGGCGATATGCTCAACCAAGTGCAGTATCGCAACGACAGTATCGTCATCAACAAGGATGGCAAGCCTGTTGCCGCTCTCGTCGATGCTGAATTGTTCGCCCGCATCAGGCGCATGCAGGAGCGCTTCGACAAGCTGAGCGACCGGATTAGCGAGGCTTATGCGGGGGTGCCTGTCGAAGACGGGTTGGCTGAAATCGACGCAGCCGTGGCGGCCGAGCGGAAACGTCCCTGATGGCGAGATTGCGTGTCGTACTCGATACCAACGTACTGGTGTCGGGGCTGGCCTATCCGGGGAGCGTTCCTGGACGCATCGTGGCGGCTTGGCGACAGGGTGGGCTGGAGGTGGTGCTGTCGCACTACATCCTGGACGAATTGGTCAGGGTTTTGCCTCGCTTGAGCAGGGTCAACATAACGACTGCGGAGATCCGCGATTTAGCCGACAGCCTCATGTTTCTGGCCGATATCGTCGAGCCGGAGGGCTGTCAGGATGCAAGCTTGCGTGATCCCGCCGATCAGCCGGTGCTGCTCACGATGCTGGCGTCGAAAGCCAGCTATCTGGTTACGGGAGACAAGGATCTTCTGGCGCTCGCGGATCGGTACCCGATCGTTACTCCGGCTGAGTTCTGGGCGCGTCATGGAGGGTGAGTGAAGAATGAGAAGCCAAGATCCCGGCGAAGTGGACGCCGATCAGGGCCTGAAGGCCGGAAATCATGTCAAGCTGGGTTCGCTGCTGTCCGAGATCGGCCGCAAGGCCAACCTGACCGAGGAAGAGTCTGCCATCTTCGAGAGTGCGCGCGACAGAACCCCAGCCCGTGCTGTGAGCTTTGAATAATCCTGCTGATATGAATGTGATTTCCGAGCCGCTGCGCTCATCGCCCAAGACCTGCGTCAGTGAGTGGATCGACGCGCAGCCGCTGGAAACGCTCTGTGACGCTGCATTGCCCGTCTAGAGCATTTTTAGAAAATACGAATTCGACATACAGAGGTTGCTCTTCCGGGTCATTTCGGTTCTCCTCTCCCGCTCGGATAAGGAGACCAGCATGGCTCGGGGATACAGTGTCGATCTTCGCCAGCGCGTCGTCGACGCGGCCATGGGGGGCTGTCGGCTCGGCAGGCCGCCGAGCAATTCGACGTCGGCACGGCGACGGCGATCGTCTGGGGACGGCGCTTCCGGGAAGGCGGGGAACTTGTCGCCCGCCGACAGGGCAAGCCCCGGGGCTTGCGGCTCGATCCCCATGCGCATTACCTGCTCGGCCTGCGCGAGCAGATCCCCGACCTGACGCTGGCTGAACTCGCCGCGCCCCTCGAACGGGAGCGTGGCGTCCATGTCAGCCTGGCGACGGTGTGGAGGTTTCTCGACCGGCACGCCATGACGTTCAAAAAAAGACCGCGCCTGCAGCCGAGCAGCAGCGGCCGGACGTCCAGGCAGCCGGACAGGGATGGATCGAGGAGCAGTCCGGTTTCGATTGGCGCAAGCGGATCGTCGTCGACGAAACCGCCGCTTCGACGAACCTGGCCCGCCTGCGGGGCTGGGCCCCTCGCGGCGAGCGCTGCCGGGGCGCGATCCCCCACGGCCACTGGAAAACCACGACCTTTACCGCCGGCCTGCGGCTGGATGGCCTGAGCGCGCCGCTGGTGCTCGATGGCGCCATGAACGGCCCGGTCTTTTTGGCCTATGTCGGGCAGGTTCTGGTACCCGAGCTGACGCCCGGCGATATCGTGGTGATGGACAACCCGCCGGCCCACAAGGTGGCGGGGGTACGCCAGGCCATCGAAGGCGCAGGAGCCACACTGCGCTACCTACCACCCTATAGCCCCCGACCTGAACCCGATCGAGATGGCCTTCTCCAAGTTCAAGGCACTGCTGAGAAAGGCGGCGGCGCGGACCGTGCCGCAGCTGTGGCAGAGCATTGGCGAGGCGATTGCGCAGTTCTCTGCACAGGACTGCAGGCACTCCTTCGAGGCCGCCGGATATGAATCGGGATAAGGTAAAAATGCTCCAGATTGGCCAGCCTGTGCTCTATGCAGAGTTACACCTTCAGGCCGACATTCCCGCAATACCGTTTTTGCCGAAGTCGCTGCTGGCCGACTTAGTTAGCGTTAGCGCGCTCCCTCCTTCAGGCGTCCTCTCCAAAAGCGGAAAACCGGCCTCGCTAGGAACAGTACCAGCAGCAGGCGCAGCACCTGCATCGCGGTGACCAGCGGCACCACCAAGCCCAGCGCTTCAGCGGTAAGGCTCATCTCGGCGATGCCGCCGGGCACCATGCCAAGTACAAGCGTCCGCGCGTCCAAAGCCGAAACCCAGCTCATCAGGAGGGCGATGGGTACCACGAGCAGGACTGCCGTGACCGTCGCCAGCAGGGTGCGCAGCATGAATGCAGGGGCTCGACGGAAGAACGAGCGCTCAAAGTGGCAGCCCAGGCTGCTACCCAGTAGCCACTGGCCCACTTCGCCAGCGCCGTCCGGCAGGCCAATGTGCAGATTAAAGGCGACGCTGAACAGGCCGCTGACCAGCAGGGCGCCGAGTTGCCAGGCGTTGGGGAAACGCCAGCGCTGGAAAACCAGCGCGACCAGACCGCCGAGGACGAACAGCAGAGCCAGCCAGCCGGCATCGGGGCCAGGGTGGGTGACGGTAGCCGCCTGGCCGCCGGCAAACAGCCAAGTGTAGACGGCAGGGATACCCACCAGCACCAGCATCATGCGCAAGCTGTGGCTGGCAGCCACGTGCTGCAGTTCGGCGCCATACGGCCGGCCCAGGTTGACCATCTCGCTGGCGCCGCCGGGCATACTGGCAAAGTAGGCGGTGGCGAAGCCCTCTCCGTGACGCCGGTGCAGAACGATGCCAATGACGCAGGTGAGCACGGTCAACAGGGTGCCGACCAGCACCAGGGCGAGGTGAGCAAGGATCTGCTCCAGCACCGCCTGGTTGAAGTGCAGGCCGATCCCGGTGGCGATGATCCACTGGCCAACCTTGATGCCATGAGGCATGGCCACAGTCAGACAGCCGAGGCAGCGCAGCGCCGCGACGCCGAGCAGCGCGCCGATCATCCAGGGCAGCGGCCAGCCGAGTAGTTGAGCGAGACCGCCACCGAAGGCGCCGGCCACGGGGCTGAGGATCCAAGGTTTGCAGCGGGCAAGCAGGCCTGCCGGGACGAAGGGGAATTTGATGGTCACATAACAGCCTTGTGAAAAAGCGGATCGCTCCATCAAACGGCAGGATGCGATCCGCCGCTCGGAAGATCAGCCAAGTGTGCATTACCGGAGCAGCCTCGGTGTGACTGATCCAGCTACTTATTTCTTTCCCTCAAAGTAAAGGAAGGCTGTAGTTGACGATCAGACGGTTCTCGTCCTGATCCCGCTGGCCCTCATCGTTACCGCGCCACATGGCGTTGCGCCAGGTCAGACCGACGCCCTTGAACAAGCCCGACTGCACCGTGTAGTCGACCCGGAAGTCGCGCTCCCACTCGCGGCGGTCGCTGCCGGCGGCATCGATGTCGTCGCCGCTGTAGTAGGTCAGGCTGGCTTTTAACCCTGGAATGCCGGCCTTGGTGAAGTCGTAGGCGTAGCCGGCCACCCAGGTGTTCTCCCCTGCATTGGTAAACTTGCCCATCTGCGCATTGGTGATTAGATACGGCACGCGCCCATTGCCCTGGTTGATATGGGGAAAATCACTGTTACCGGTAATCTTCTGGTAACCAGCGCTCAGCGCATGGCCGTTCAGGCTGTACGTGAACAGGGCGCTCCACAGACTGTTATCGACCTCCCCCTTGCTCGACGAGCCGGCGCCCCAGTAGCCACTGCTGACGTAGCCCTCGGCCCGTCCAGAAGCACTGGAATTTTCGCCGTCGGAATCACTATCGAAGTAGCGCAGGTCTGTCTTCAGTGCGCCGACCGGCAGTTGCCAAGTGTGCACCAAGCCGAGAAAGTGCTGCTTGTAGAAGTCGCGCAGATTGCCGTAATAGTACTGTAATAACAGGTCCTTGTTGACTTTGTAGTCAGCGCCACCGTAGTAAAACTCGTTGCTGAATTGGGCCTTGCCGCCGCTGTTGGCTCCGGCGATGGACAGGCTGTCACTGTTGCTGGAGTTGCGGTCCGTGGAGTGCTCCAGCTTGCCGGCGATCAGGGTCAGATCCTTGATCTCGTTGGAGGTGACCTGCGCGCCCTCGAAGGTCTGCGGCAACAGGCGCCCGTCGCTGTAACTCACCACCGGCAGCTTGGGCAGCAGAGTGCCGACCTGCGCCACGGTCTTGGAGAAGCGCAGCTTGGCGGTCACCCCGAGCCGGCCGAAGTCGCGCCTCGCCTTGCCGTTGCTTTCCAGCGGGAAGACCGAACCCGGGCGGCGGTCGACCTCGCCGATCGGCTTGTCCGCATCGCCGCCGGCGTCCAGGCGGAGCGCGTACTGGCCCAGCAGATCAAGGCCGAAGCCGACCGGCCCCTCGGTGAAGCCGGACTTGTAGTCGAGGACGAAGGCCTGGCCCCACTCCTCCACCCGGCCACGGTCCTCGTTGCGGACGTCCTGGTTGATATAGAAGTTGCGCAGATTGAGCGAAGCCTTGCTGTCCTCGAAGAAACCTTGCGAGCTGGCATAGCCGGCAGGCAACAGACTCAGACAGGACAGGGTCAGGCCGTAGGTGAAACGCTTGTGCATGGGACTACCTATTATTCTTGTGCGGTAGGTACGGGTTGCCGTGCGCTCCGACTGTCGGGCGCACGGCTGGGTCAGGCAACGATGGGGCCGGGAGGCCGGCCTACTGGCCGGGGATGTCCCGACTCAGGTGCACCGGCTCCTTGCGGGCGCGGCGCATGCGGATGTTCAGCGCCTCCACCGCCAGCGAGAAGGCCATGGCGAAGTAGACGTAGCCCTTGGGCACGTGCACCTCGAAGCTCTCGGCGATCAGCACGGTGCCGACCACGATGAGGAACGACAGGGCCAGCAGCTTGAGGCTCGGGTGGCGGTCGATGAAGGTGCTGATGGTGCCGGAGGCGGCCATCATCACCAGCACGGCGGCGACGATCGCGGCGATCATCACCGGTACGTGGGAGACCATGCCGACCGCGGTGATCACCGAGTCCAGGGAGAACACGATGTCGATGATCGCGATCTGCACGATGGTAGCGATGAACTGGCCGCTGCTCTTGGGCGCTTCGTTGGTCTCGTCCTCGCCTTCCAGGCCATGGTAAATCTCGGTGCTGCTCTTCCACAGCAGGAACAGGCCGCCGAAGAACAGGATCAAATCGCGCCCGGAGATGCCCTGGCCGAAGACGTGGAAGAGGTCGACGGTCAGACCCATCACCCAGGAGATCGACAGCAGCAGGAGAATCCGCGTGACCATCGCCAGCGCCAGGCCGAACAGGCGGGTGCGCGGCTGCATGTCTTTCGGCATGCGACCGACGAGGATCGAGATCATGATGATGTTGTCGATGCCGAGCACGATTTCCAGCGCGGTTAAGGTGAAGAAGGCAACCCAGATCTCCGGGTTGATCAGCCAGTCCATAAGGGAGTCCTTGCGTTGCAAGTTGAGCGGCCGGGGGCATCCGGCCGCTTAGGGTCAGGCGATGAAGGTTATGGCTCCGGTGAGCAGGGCCAGGGCGGTGATCACCAGCGAGGTGAGCACTGCCCACTTGAAGGCGGCTTTCTGGAACTCGCCGATGTCGCGGTCGACCATGCCCACCAGTAGCAGGGTCGAGGCCACCAGCGGGCTCATCAGGTGCACCGGCTGGCCGAGCACCGAAGCGCGGGCGATCTCCAGCGAGTCGATGCCATAGGCCGCCGCGGCATTGGAGAGGATCGGCACCACGCCGAAGTAGTAGGCGTCGTTGGAGAGCACGAAGGTCAGCGGCATGCTGGTGATCGCCACCACCAGCGGGAACAGCTTCCCCCACTCCGCTGGAATCATGTCCACCAGCCCTTGGGCCAGGGCATCGACCATCTTGGTGCCAGAGAAGATGCCGGCGAACACCCCGGCGGAGAACACCAGCAGCACCACGGTCATGGCGTTGCCGGCATGGGCGAGGACCCGTTCCTTCTGCTGTTCCAGATGGGGATAGTTGATTATCAGCGCGACCACGAAACCGATCAGGAACAGCACAGCCGAGTGCATCACGCCCATCACCAGAGCCACCATCACCGCAGCCACCAGCAGCAGGTTCAACCAGGCCAGGCGGGGCCGCTTGTGGGTGCTGTCGCCGAGAATCTCTTCGATGTAGCAGTTGCTGCCGCCGGACTGCAGGACGACGCTGCCGACCCGCTTGCGTTCGCCGCGGCCAAGCATCCAGGCGGTGAACACCACCCAGGCGGCCCCGCCGATGACGGTTGGCAGCAGCGGCACGAAGAACTCGCCGGCATCCAGGCCGAGCACGGCGATGGCCCGGGTGGTCGGACCGCCCCAGGGCGACATGCCGCTCATGATGCTCAAAGACAGCATGGCGAGGATCGCCAGAACCATCGGGTTCATGCCGATACGCTTGTACAGCGGCAGCATGGCGGCGCAGGTGATCATATAAGTGGTGGTGCCGTCGCCATCCAGGGCGACCAGCAGCGAGAGCAGCGCTGTGCCCATGGCGATCTTCACCGGATCGCCGTTGACCACCTTGAGGATGCGGCGGATCAGCGGGTCGAACAGCCCGGCATCGATGAGGATGCCGAAGAATAGGATGGCGAACAGCAACAGGGCGGCCGAGGGCGCCACCATCTTGAGGCCGTCCAGCATCATCTTGCCGAGGCCGCCGCCGAAACCGCCGATCAGGGCGAAGACGATGGGCACCACGGTCAGGGCAACGATGGGGGACAAACGTTTGGTCATGATCAGGACGGTGAAGACGATCACCATCGCGAGACCGAGCAGGGCGAGCATAAACAGACTCTCTTGTAGTTATTGATCAAATCGTGTCGGGCAAGGTTTGCCCAATGCGCAGGCAGAGCTTCCCCTACCCGCCGGGCGGCACATCTATCGTGTGCCGTCCGGCGGTCGGGAATGGTTCAGGGAAAAGGCCGGCGAGGCCTCAGGTACGCTCGGCTTCCCGAGCGGCGGGCTGCCAGTTTTCGTCGGACGCCTTAGCGACCGGCGCCTCGCTGTTCAAAGTCCGCAACAGGAGCGTGCGGTCGCAGGCGTTTTCCGACAGCGCAATCAGCACGGTCGCCACCGCGTTGCTGGCCAGGCTGGTGAGGGCGCGAGCCTCAGACATGAAGCGGTCGACGCCGATCAGGAGCGCCAGACCGGCCAGCGGGATGTCGTGGATCACGGTCAGGGTCGAGGCCAAGGCGACGAAGCCGCTGCCGGTGACGCCCGCCGCCCCCTTGGAAGACAGCAGCATCACCGCCAGCATGGTCAGGGTCTGGGTCATCGACAGCTCGATGTTGCAGGCCTGAGCGATGAAGACGGCGGCCAGCGACAGGTAGATGGCAGTGCCGTCCAGGTTGAAGGAGTAGCCAGTGGGCAGCACCAGCCCCACCAGGCTCTTGCGGCAGCCCAGTGCCTGCAACTTCTCCAGCATGCGCGGCAATACCGGCTCGGTGGACGAGGTGCCCAGCACCACCAAGAACTCCTCGCGGAAGTAGCGCAGCAACTTCCACAGGCTGAAGCCGTTCCATCGGCAAAGCCCCCCCAGCACAACGAGGACGAAGAAGGCGCAGGCGATGTACAGGGTCAGGATCAGCTTGGCCAGCGAGCCCAGCGAGCCGATGCCGTAATGGCCGACGGTGAAGGCCAGTGCGCCGAAGGCGCCCACCGGGGCGAAACGCATCAGGTAAGAGAAAATCTTGAAGACCATGTGCGAAGCGCTTTCGAGCACGTTCAGCACCGGCTTTCCATGCTCGCCCAGCGCGGAAAGCGCGAAGCCCGACAGCACCGCGATAAACAGCACCGGCAGCACTTCGCCTTTATTGAAGGCGCCGACGAAGGTCTCCGGGATGATGTGCATGAAGAACTCGACGACACCGAGCTTGGCCGCGGACTCGGCGTACTTGCCCAGCCCGTCGGTGCTCAGTTGGCTCGGGTCGATGTTCATGCCGGCACCAGGCTGGAACAGGTGGACTGCGGCCAGACCGATGACCAGGCTGACGACCGTCAGGCCGAGGAACAGCAGCAACGTCTTGCTCATCAGCCGGCCCAGCGACTGCTTGTCGCTCATGCCGGCGATGCCGGTGACGATGGTGCAGAACACCACCGGGGCGATCATCATCTTGACCAACTTGATGAAGGCATCGCCCAGGGGCTTCAGCGCGGCGGCCTGTTCGCCCCAGAGGTATCCAACCAGCACGCCGAGGATGACGGCACAGATGATCTGGAAGTACAGCGATTTAACCAACTTCATGATGCATCACCGATTGTTAGAGTTGTTTTTGATGTGCAGGCTGACCACCTGCGTGGTTTAAAGCGGTCTCGTCAACTGGCAAGGCGCTGCGCAGCGGGCACATAGACTTCGCCGGAGAACAGCCGGCGCGCGGTACGGATCACCGCGGCGCGGATGGTCTTGCCATCGGCGCCGGTACGCGCCAGCGCGACCTCGATGGCACCACTCGGGTGTTCCAGGCGCACCTGCTCCAGATCACGCGGCAAACGCTCGCCGAACATCCGGGAGATCACGCTGCCCTCGCTGACACAGGCAGTCGCCAACCCGATCGAGCCGGTGATGGCTAGCGAGCGGTGGCAATTGCTCGGCATGAAATAGCGGACCTGCAGGGTACCACCGGCCCTGGGCGTCGAAACCAGCACCGGCTTGGGAATCACCTTGTCGCTCACATCGCCCAGCCCCATGGCCATGCCGGCACGCAAGCGCAGGGCCTCCAGACGGCGCAGGAAATCCTGGTCGGCATCCAGTTCGGCGGGGCTTTCGTCGCCGCGCTTGCCCAGCCGGCAGGCCTCGACGATCAGCATGGGCATGGCCATGTCGATGCAGGTCACCGGGATGTCGTCGAACCAGTCGAGCACCTGCCCGGTAGGGAACAGCTTGCCGGTCTTGCTGCCCGCAGCGTCGAGGAAGGTCAGCTTGATCGGCGCCGCGGTGCCGGGCACGCCGTCGATGGCGGTGTCACCTTCGTAGCGGACCTTGCCGTCAGGCGTCTGCACTTCCGAATCGACGAAGGTATTGGTGTTCAGGTTGCGAATGCGCACCCGAGTCACCGCGCCACTGACTGGGACGAGACCCTGCTCGATGGCGAAAGGGCCGACCGCGCAGAGCATGTTGCCGCAGTTGGGCGCGGTATCCACGCGGCGCTGGGACACCATCACCTGGACGAACAGGTAATCCACGTCGGCGTCGGGATGCGCGGAGGGGCTGACGATGGCGACCTTGCTGGTCTGCGGACTGCCGCCGCCGATGCCGTCGATTTCCAGCTCATGGCCGGAACCCATGATCGCCAGCAGCAGCTCGTCGCGCTCCTGGGTCGAGCTGGGCAGATCGCTGGCCAGAAACACCGGACCTTTGGAAGTGCCGCCACGCATCAGCACGCAAGGGATACGCTGCATAATTACTAACTCCTGTTTATCAATCTCAGTCATTGATGCTTTTGGCAGGAGATTCACACGAAAACAAAAATGTTTCCAATGCAAATATCAGAGTTATTATTCCGATTTAGTTATCTAAACTGGCAGCAGGCCACAACGGCACCAGCACCGCAGGAGTACCGAAAAACAATGGAATACGATCTCCAAGACATTAAATCTTTCGTGAAAATCGCCGAATTAGGCAGTTTTCACGAAGCCGCCGAAACCCTTCATCTGTCTCAGCCAGCACTGACGCGACGGATCAAGAAACTCGAGCAGGGGCTGGGTACTCCGCTGCTCGATCGCACCACCCGGCGGGTCAGCCTGACCAGCGTGGGACGCGACTTCCTACCCAAGGCGAGGCGCGTGCTGGACGATCTCGAGGACTCGATCATGAGCATCCGCGAACTCGCCGAGCGCCAGACCGGCCAGGTCACCCTGGCCTGCATTCCCACTGCGGCGTTCTACTTCCTGCCCTCGGTCATCCGCCTCTACAACGAGCAGTACCCGAAGATCCGCATCCGCCTGCTCGACCTCAGCGCCAACGAGGGGCTCGAAGCCGTCCTGCGCGGCGAGGCCGACTTCGGCATCAACATGATGAGCGGGCAGCATCCCGACATCGAATTCCTCTCCCTGGTCAATGAGCCCTTCGTCCTGGCCTGCCGCCGCGATCATCCATTGGCGACCCGCGAGGCGGTGCGCTGGTCCGAGCTGGCCGATTACCGCCTGATCGGCGTGGGCCGCCTGAGCGGCAACCGCATGCTGCTCGACCATGCCCTGGCCGGCTTGAGCTGGCGGCCCAAGTGGTTTTACGAGGTCCAGCACCTGTCGACCTCGCTCGGCATGGTCGAGGCTGGATTGGGTGTTTCCGCCGTCCCCAGCTTGGCCATGCCCACCGCGGATCACCCGACCTTGGTCAGCGTCCCGCTGATCGAGCCGGTGGTGAACCGCAGCCTGGGCCTGATTCGCCGCCGCGGCGCCTCGCTGTCGCCGGCGGCGGACAAGTTCGTCTCCATCTTGCTGCAGCAGTGGCCGCAATGACGCCATTCCCGTATCCCCTGGCCTGCCACCCTCACTCGCCGCCCATCCGCAACCGGTCGGGCTGGCGCTTCTCGATGGCGAACTTCAGCAAGGCAACGCTGCGGAAGATTCCATGGGCGAACTTGCCGTACGGCATGGTCAGGAAAAACGCCATGACCGCGCCCAGGTGCAGCGCCAGCAGCAGCACCATGGCCCCACTGTCCCGCCCGGCCAGCAGCGCCAGGCCGCTGAGGCTGACCAGCAGCAACAGCGCGATGAAGCCGCGGTCCATGGGACGCTGCGCGCTGTCGCCGTGCTCCGGATGGCGGCGCCGGTTCAGCCACAAGAGGCCGGCGGGACCGACAGCAGCCCGAGGCCACCGGCTGTCCCCAGCAGAACCGGCAGGCTCGTCAGGGGATAGGGCGCCTCCAGGCCCAGCACGAAGTGGTACAGCGTGGCGACGGAGGTGGCGGCGAAGCACAGCAGGAAGCCATAGAAGATGCAGTGATGGAAGCGCCGCCGCCAGAGGGTGAAGCGGTCGCTCTCCTCGTTGCAGCCCTCGCCATGTCCACCGTCGAGATACTTCAGCCGTAACACGGCACCCGAAGCCTCGAACGCCGCCGCCCCCTTCTGCACCGGCTCTTCCGAAGGCGGCAAAACCTCCCGCCAGAAGCGCCGCACGGCCATGCCGAGGGCCAGGGTAGCGAAAGCGAAGACCAGGCCGAACATCAGCGCCAGCACATCGTGGGGAAAGATTGCGTAGAAGTCGCCCGCCAGCGACCCGGGAAACAGGGTGCCCTTGATGGCCAGCGTCAGCGCCAGAAAGAACCCCAGTCCGGCAGCAGTGGCCAGAGACAGCGTCAGCCCGTTGCGCCAGTAGAGCCGACCCAATGCCGGCGGCCAGGCATATTCGACATAGGTGTCCAGGCGCACCCTAGCCATAGCCCGCTGGACGTTCACGGCGAACTCATGAGGTTCGGCGTATTGGCAGGCATGCAGGCAGGCGCCGCAGTTATGGCAGAGGTTGGCCAAGTAATGGAATCCGCCTGGGCGAAGTCTAGGCGCCGAGTCATGGCCGGGAACACGGCGCAGAAGCCCTCGCAATAGCGGCAGGCATTGCAGATGTGCAGTTGCCGGTCGACTTCCGCCGCGGCGATGTTGAGCACTGGGATCGGCTGGAGGACACTGCCGATACTGGAGATGGGCAGTCGTGCCCCGGAATCAAGCGATTGCATGGCTTTGTCCTGCAGTCATGGAAGCTGGGTGATGACCGGCCGCGGCGGCAGCCTGGCTGCCGGCGATCCGGCCGAACGCCGTGCCAATGCTCATGCCGACCCCGGCGGTATAGTCCTTGCCGAGTACGTTGCCGGCCATCATTTCCCCGGCAACGAAGAGATTTGGGCTGGGCCTACCGGAAAAGTGCACGGCGGCCGTCTCGTCCGTCCTGAGCCCCAAGTAGGTGAAGGTGACGCCTGGACGCAGCGGATAGCCGTAGAAGGGCGGCGTGTCGATCGGGCGGGCCCAGTGAGTCTTGGCCGGCGAGAGGCTTTCGGTGCGGCAGTCGTCGAGCGCGGTATGGTCGAAGGTGCCGACCCGGCAGGCTTGGTTGTAGGCCTTGATGGTCTCCACGAACGCAGTTTCGGGCAGGCTCAACTGACGGACCAGTTCGCCAAGGGTGCTCGCGGCAGTGCCGGGAAACACCGGTGGCATGAAGCGGCCGACGGCTCTGCGGTCGATGATTGAGTAGCCGACCTGGCCGGGCTGCTGCGCCACCAGGCGCCCCCAGATCGCGTAGCGCTTGGGCCAGAAATCTTCGCCCTCGTCGTAGAAACGACGGCCGTCACGGTTGACCACCACGCCCAGCGACACACAGTCTACGCCGAGGCCTGGCGCAGGATCTCGTTGGCTTGGCGCAGCTCACGCACTTCCCGCTCGAGCGCCTCGATCCGTTCACGCTCGGGCGTCGTCTGCCCCTCGCGCCGTCCGCTATCGCGTTCGGCCTGCCTCACCCAGCGGCGCAGCATTTCGGCCGTGCAAGCGATCTTTGCCGCGATGGATGTGATCGCCGCCCACTGCGACTCGTGCTCGTCCTGATGCTCGAGCACCATGCGAACCGCCCGTTGCCGAACTTCAGGGGAATACTTCGTTGCTGTCTTCATGGCTCCATCCTCTCAAGAGTTGGAGCCTCCGCGAAACCCGGGGCGGTTCAACCGCTCGATCAACTAGGCCTGCAGCCAAAGGTGTCGCTCGCACAGCTGCAGACCTGCGCCCAAGGCAATACCACAGCGCGCCGGGTGGTGGATGACCAGGCCAGGGCGGCGGTCGTGAAAGGGATCGACGCCACCCCGACGCTCGAACTCAAGGAACAACCACACGGGCCGGACGGTACGGCTGCCGGGATTGCTGGATGAGGCAGGGATGCTGCCTGCTATGGATTGGGTTGCGGCTCAAGGGCGGGCGGATGCGCAACCAGGCCGATGACATCCCGGCTTGGCTGGCCGGTCTCTCGGATCGTGCGTTGAGACGATTCAGTAGCCGTGTGAGCCACCTGTCCAGGATGATCGACGTCGAGATTCAGCGTCGCGATTCAGGTAGTCGGAGCAGCTATCTAAACCACCATACGGCATCCGAGAGTGGTTATGCTCGGTGTGATGGTCAATCACGCCAGCCTGGCTAATCAGTAGGGATAGTCTATGGGCTTGACCCAGCGAGTGGCTGGGCTTAGGCGATAGCGAGAATTTTCCTTCAACAGTTCAGCTACCAACCGGGGGGTCACGCGCGGCAGCGACAAATAGGCGTTCATCACCCGATCCAGCTCGCTGGCCAAGAAGACGGCATGGGCCTTGGCCATTAACGAACGTTGGCCCCCGTACAACCATCCAATGACGAAAAGCCGGTAACGCCTGGGCAAGCGCCTCCTCGATTCTGCTTGCTTCGCTGACCGTCGTACCCGGCAGCCTCATTTCCAACATCAGGGCCACGCTGGAACGGAACAAGGCGTGATCATCAATGAGCAAGCTCGAAGCGCTCGGCATGGACTACGTATACCTCCAGTAAAGCGTATCCCCGGGGCACTTTTGGTCAAAATGGACTATGGGCGCTCGCCCATTACACCTTTAAGGTCGGTTCGTGGTTGAGCGCGGGCCGTCTCCTTGAACAAGCAGATGGCTTGCGTCCCGATGCCAAGCCCATGGCGAAGGTGACCCTCTTGGCAAAAAATTATGGCACCCGCTTTCGGATTTTTGCTTTGATGTGTGGAGGATTAAATGAGCGCCTATCTTATTGGTAAAATGAATATTACCGACCAAGCCCGGTATGATAATTACAAGCGGCTAACGCCTGATATTGTGAAAGCTCATGGAGGCCGCTTTATCTCGAGGGGAGGCCAGAAGTTTTTTTTGGAGGGAGAGGCTGAAGGCCGTCGCGTGGTCATTGTAGAGTTTCCTTCGGTTGAGGCAGCACAGACGTTCTACAACTCTGAAGAGTATAAAAAGGCTAGATGCCTCCGCGAAGGTGCAGCCGACGACATGCAGTTGTTCATCGTGGAAGGAATGGATAACTAGAATCTATATAGCTGCCATGAATTCTCAATATAAGCATGAGTAACAAAAATGCCACTTCGAAAAAGATTGAAAGTATTGACACCATAAGATGATCCTCGCATTAAATTTTTCGCCTTCTTGACTTTATGCGGCCGACGCTTGCTGCAACGAAATATTTTCCTTTCTCTGTGCATACGATCATTGAACTGGCAGAGCAAGGAAAGTTGATGGCTGCACAGACAGATAGCCGAGATTCTTGGGCTTGAAAAGCCCAGCGCGAGTCGCATGCTCGCCAAACTTATCGAAGCTGACGAAATAATAGAAGAGCTGCCTTGCGATTCCGCTGGAAAAGACAAAATTTTACAACTTTCAAGAAAAGGCATAAATACCTTCTCCGCTATACAGGCTTATGGTAGGCGGTCGCAAAAACTGAGTGCAACACCTGACTTTTTCGGTAGGCTGCTACCGCCCCTATGTCTTATACCGAACTCAGCGTTGAAGAGCGCACCATCATTCAAATCAGCCATGCCCAAGGTT
This sequence comes from Azorhizophilus paspali, assembly GCF_043587585.2. Taxonomy (GTDB): domain Bacteria; phylum Pseudomonadota; class Gammaproteobacteria; order Pseudomonadales; family Pseudomonadaceae; genus Azotobacter; species Azotobacter paspali. The sequence goes on along the minus strand of NZ_CP171449.1, from coordinate 1,236,047 downwards.
TCAGCCTGCGCAAGATTGCCCGTCTAATCAATAAATCGCCTTCGACCATCAGTCGAGAGGTGCACCGTAATCGCGAGGTCTATGGTGGCTACTCGGCCCATTAGCCGATGAAGGCCCGCCGCCAAATCTGTCGACCGAGACGAAAGCGGCTGCCTGGAAGTGAACGAACGATTCAAGCATTATCCAAGCCACTACTTCACGGGATTTAACACCTAAAAAGCCAAGCTGGTCTTGATCAGTGAACCAGTCAATTGGTAAAGGATCGCCACCGCGAAGCAGCCAATGATCACCGAGGCTGTGCGATTAATATTCAGCGTTGTCAGCCAGGCATGCCCGCTGCGTTTGATGTATGCGCCAAGCAGCACCCAGGCGCAGCCAATCGGGATTACCACCAGACTGAGTTGCACTATGAAAGAGAGGTACAAGGTGATATCGGTAAAGGTCTGCTCGGGAGCGATAAACGAAACCACCAGTAGACCCTTGGGGTTGATCAGGGTCAGCCGAAAAAAGTACATTCCGGAGATCTGCGCCGTGGGTGAGGAATGGCACGGGTTATCGGGGTTGCGCCATAGTCGGTATGAGGTTTTGATCAGATAAGCCACCGACGCCAGTTGCACCACCTTCAGGCACCAGGGCGCGCTGTCACCGATATGGCTGAGCAGATACCCCCAAAAGGAAATCTGCAACAGGTAGGCCGAGTACTCCAGCAGGCTCAAAGACCAGGCGCGCCGGAAGCCGCTCAGCGCTCCAGACCGCAGCAGCAATGTATTCGTCGGCCCTGGCATCAAGAGCAGCAACCCAATTGCAGACATGATGTTGAACATGATGGCTGTCTCCTGGGCGGTCAATCGACTAGGTAGATTTCGACACGCTCTTTGTGCGCGCCGATGTTGTTACGCTTGAGGCGAATGCGCCCGACCTCGCCCGTGGTACGCAGATGTGTACCGCCACAGGGCACCTCGGAAAATCCTTTGATGTACCAGGAACGGCGCAAGCGCTCGGCGTCGGTAAAGCGGCTTTCAATCGGCAGGTCGGCGGCTACGAGGCGCTCTACATCCTGCAGGATCTCCGGAAAGTACTGGCTGACATTACCCTCCAGGGAGAAGTCGATCCGCGCTTTGTGTTGGCCGATATGCGCACCGATCTTTTCCAGATCCGGAAATTTCTTGTAGAACAACTCCAGCACAATTTCAGCGGCGAAATGCAAACGCATAAGCGCATACCGGCGAGGCCAATCGATCTCCACGCTAACCAGATCGCCCACGGCAAAGTCTGGATCTTCGGCCAGGCGATAGATGATGCGCTCGTCAGCAACCGTGGCCTGGATGACTTCGATACGGTTGATATAACCCTTATCCGATTCCTGGCCACCGGATTCGGCGAAGAAAATCGTCGGACTGATCACCACGTCGCGCCCGTCAATACTGAGCACGCGGGCGTCCAGGGACGAGAGATAAGGGGTGTTCCAGAATGCACGTTCCATAACGCTCAGCTGCCTTGTTCATCTAGAGCGGTTAGCAGGGGCAAATACAAACGCTGAAAATCGATGTTGAAGAAAAAATGTCCGCCGGGTACGCACTCGCTATGGAAGCTTGTGCTGGTGTAGCGCTGCCATTCGTCCAGGCGATGGAGCTCAAGCAACGGGTCGTCCTGGCCATTGAGAACGTACAGGGGCACTGGCAGCGGTCGGATAAAGCGATAAGTGAGTTGTGCGTTGAGCGCTAGGTCGGCCTTGAGCTTGCCCAGCGCATGCCTGGCGAAACTACACGAGGCATCCGTTGGCAGTGGCAAGGGGCTCTCTGAGCATACGAGCTGCCACAGTTGGTGATCGTCCATCGCCCCCAGTAGCGGTGAGTAGCCGGTATGGGGCGGCATGCGCCCGGACAGGACCAAATGCGTCGGCAGCGGCCGGTCGCGTTCGGCTAGCGCGTGGGTTACATCCAGCGCCAACCCGGCACCGAAGCTGTGGCCGTAAAACGCATAGGGTACGCCTACGCTTTGCAGTGCATCGACGATCGCCTCGATAACATGCGCAACCCGCGTGACGGGCGCTTCCGTACTTCGGTCCTCGCGCCCAGGTAGTTTCACGGCCCATGCCGCAACACCGACATCGGCTAGCCGGCTCAAATCATTGAACGCTGAGGCGCCCCCCCCTCCATAGGGGAAACACAGCAGCAGGCGACCGGCGTTCATGGGGGCGCCTGGCAGTGGTGCAAGCCAGGGCCGTTGCACCACAAAAGGATCGTCCATGGCTGCTCCTTAACCGGTGATCTCGAACAGACCCACCGCGGGGTGGAACATGTGCGAGGTTGTCAGCGAGCGATGTTCCTCGGTGGCCGGGTACGGAATGGTCATGGGTTTGGTTACCGTGACGCCTCCGATACTGGCCAGAGACGTCTGGGTAGTCTGGATATCGTTGACCTTGAAGGCCGCGTGGTAGATACAGGCCTCCACATTCACCAGGAGCCGGCTGACCACGCTGTCAGGTCGAAAGGGTTCGACCACTTCCACGATTTCGCCTGCTGGCGAGCGCAGCTTGGTTATCAACACGCCAAACTTTTCGATGGGTTGTTTATGGAACAGTACCTCGAACCCCAGGGCCGCGAAGAACGCCGAGGTTTTCTCCGTAGACCGGGTGGCATACGCGATGTGATCGATTGCCAGGTAAGAGGGCTGTTCCATGATCAATCCTCAATAAATGACTAGGGGCTTCAGGTCCATGCCGCTGAGGCTCTTGCTGGCCACTCTGTTCTTGGGGTCGGTGGTGGTACCGGCCACCTGCACCACGCCGAACCGATCAAGCCGATACTCGCCCCCGAATTCCTTAACGTAATCCGTATCTGGGTAAACCTTGACCCGTCCGGGTACGTAGCGGGCGACATAGCCCAGGCGAGTCTTGTCGGTTGTCGAGTTAGGTAGCGAGCTGTGCATCAGCATCGAGCGGAAGATTACGAACTGGCCCGCTTTCATCACGATCGGTACTGCCGAAGCTTCATCCGGCTTCCACGACTTGTCCTTTTGCAGAGTGGTGTAGTCGTAGCCGTTGAATCCCCGTGCGTACTGCCCCTTCACCACATTATTGTTGGTAACCGGGTCGAAGGTCATGCCCCCGGATTCGTCGTAGTTCATTTGCTTGTGGCTGCCGGGGATGAACTGCATGCAGCCGTTTTCTTGGGTGGCATCGGTGAAACCCGTCCACACATTAATAGCGCCGCCGAACAACTCGCCCTCGGGCCACACCAGTTGCGGCTTGCCGGAGGCGTGAGCGAACGTGTCTGCCTGGTGCCAGTCAGTGCCTTCGTTGCCTGGGTATTTGGGGATGAACTCGCTGCGCCAGCAGATTACATCCGGGCCGAGGATGCTTCGCACTCGATGCACGATTTCCTTGCGAAACACATGACGGGTCAGCAAGTCCACATCCAGGTGGCGGTCGTAGTTGGTGATCGCGACATCCAATGGCGCGTCGTAGGGAGCATGGGTACGGTTGAACAGTTGTGCTCGGATGGTCTTATGCATCTGTTTCATCTCTTCAGGCTCATAGAGCGTGAAGGGACCGATAAACCCATCCCGATCAAATTGCTGAAGTTCCTGTTCCGTCAACGAAAAGTCAGTGATTTCCATGTTGGCTCCTGATAGAGGTTACTGGGTCTTCATGCGTTGCGTAGTACTGCACCCACTCTTGCAAGGTGTTCAGCCTGGCGACTTCGTCGAACGGGGTTCTTCTGCCAAGTATTTCGTTGATGCGGCTATGGGCCATGACCACGCTCAAGGATGAGGCGCCATAGCCGTAGATTGAGTGTTCCAGCTGCAGGTTGCGGATGCCGAGGATGCCGGACCAGGTCTCGAGCACTGCCGAACCAACGTGCGGGGACGCTGCAACTGCTTTCTCCGGTGGCGGTAAGGAACGCTTGTCGACCTTGCCATTGGCCGTCAGCGGAAGTTCCGCTAAGTAGTGGATCCGCGTCGGTACCATGTAATGGGGAAGCCGGTCGCCCAGTAGGCTCATGAGCCTGCCTTCTTCGATAGCTGGCCAGCCATGCCGGAGCACGATGAAAGCGTGCAGGCTGTTTTCCAATTCGTTCATGGCATGCGCCTGCACCACAGCCTGGGCGACGCCAGGCAGTTGGGTCAGCGCATGTTCGACCTCGGCGATCTCCACCCGGAAGCCTTTGATTTTTACCTGTTCGTCGATGCGACCCTGGTAGAAAAGCCTGCCGTGCTCATCTTGGATGACATAGTCGCCGGTCCGGTAATAGGTGCCTTCCGGTAGTTGCAGAAAGCGGGTCTGGGTCAAAGCTTCGTCGAGGTAACCCAGGGCCAGATTGGCACCCGTGAGCAGCAACTCGCCGGGCGTGCCGACCTCCACCTCTTGCAGTTGGGCGTCGACGATTTTGCCGTGCACCTGGTGTAGGAACTGCCCGATGGGCAGTACGTCTCGCTCGGCGTCCTCAGGCTTGTTCAGACGGTACCAAGTGGAGAACACCGTGTTCTCGGTCGGGCCGTAGCCATTCACCAAGGTAATGCGGGGATTGGCCAACAGCAGCGCGCGGGCATGCACCGGCTTGAGTACTTCACCGCCAACATAGAGCACGCGCACAGCGTCGAGCATTGAAAGGCGGTGTTGCGCCACCAGGTGGAACAGTGAGGTGGTCAGTAACAGCACATCGCAGTTGGCCGCGCGTACGCGGTGATCCAGTGCATCTATATTGAACGCGCCAGGTTGCAGGGTGACGCGGGCGCCGGTCAGCAGCGGTACCCAGACTTCAAACAAGGCAGCATCGAAGCCGATGGACGAGTGATGTACATAGCTGCGGGGCTTGCCCTGGACCTGGTGCTGTACGTTGTCTACTAGATTCAGCAACCCGTCATGGCTGATGCGTACACCTTTGGGGACGCCGGTAGTGCCAGAGGTAAACATCACGGTTATCACCGAGGCATCATCCGGACGCCGTTGGATAGGCTGGCGTAGCGCAGGGCCGTCGGAGCACAGGGTGCCGCAGTCGTCCAGGCGAAAGCATGTCAGCCTTGGGTCAGGGCGCAAGTCCGTTGGCTGACCGAGCAATAGCAAATGGTTGCAGCCCAATTGTTCCAGCACGGCGATCAGGCGTTTGCTGGGTGTGCCTGGCTCAATGGAGACGTAGGCAATTCCTAGTTTGCAGCAGGCCAGCATCGTTATCAGATACTCAAGGCACCGGTTGGCCATCAGCGGCAGGTAAGGATGGTCTGCCAGGCCTTGACGTGTCAGTGCTTCGCTACGTTCCAGCACCTGCGTCTGGAGCTGTTGATAAGTGACTGGTTTGCCTTCGTCCACCACCGCAATTGCGTTTGGCGCTTGCGTGCAGACCGACTCAAATCGGCGGTAGGCTTTGGGGAGGCGTGACTGGTAGGTGGTCATTGCACGGCCCTCTGCTCGTGACGGGCCAGAAAACGGGTCATCGCCTGGTACAAATGTTCGTGGCCATCGACAAAATCGTGATGCTGGCCTTCAGGATCCTCCACCAGTTCACTGTGAGGCAGCAGCTGGGCGATGTATCGGGAAGATGCGGTGTCGGTATAACGGTCCTGGCTGCCGCACCACACCAGAGTAGGGGTCTTTACGGTCTGTGCAGTTCTGACCAGTTCCAAGCTCGCCAGGCTGTTGAGGAACGTAAGGTACTGGCGGAACGCAGACAGTTCTCGCAGAGGGCGAACCTGCTGGTAGCGATAGTCACTGGGGGTATAGGCGCTGTTGGTGTGCAACAGACTTACGGCTTCGTAGACCTGGGCGCAATTGCCTTGGGGAATGGACTGCATCATGCGTTCCACATCGCGCTCGTATTGGCTCTTGATCACCCCGTCGGCTTTGAGAAAGTACGCGCCATTAAGCAGTAGCAAGGTGCGACAAGCACCTTGGCTGGCTGCCAAGAGTGCCAAGGGCGCTGAGGAGCAATAGCCCACCAGTGCATCTACACGCACGGTTTCTGGCAGCGCTGCATTGAGCTGGCGGATGAAGTCCGCAACGCCTTCTTCGGGATTGACCCCGGCAGCGTTGGCATACGCCAGCCAGGTGTCGCTTTCCAGGATGATCAGATTGAAATGGCTGATCAGATACAGTGCGGCGTTCTTCATGTAGAAGCACTGGGTGCCCACGGGCGACAACAATAGGAGGGTTTCCCGGGCAGGGTCGAACGGCAAGCTCTGGACACAGATCACCTTGCCGGCTCGCTCCAAGTTCAGGGGCAGTGTGAACAGGCTGTGCATGGCAACCCTCTCAGGCTGTGTGTGCCGCAGGGGCGGCTTGTAACTGCGCAAGTACCGTTTGCTTGCAAGGCGCCAGGAAGAACTGCTCCATATTGATATTGACGCCAAACGCCTCATTGACCTGACCGATCAATTGAATGGCGGTGAGAGAATTGGCACCTAGGTCGAAGATGTCTTCGTCATCTCCCACCGGACGCTGAAAAATGGCCTCGAAGATCCGATCAAGTTTTGCTGAGCTCATGGTTTACCTGCCTCGTCGTCAATAAGGGGGCCGGTTGCCCGGCACCTCGGTAAGCTTCACGCCGCAAGCCATCTGCTCGTTCAAGGAGACAGCCCGCGCTCAACCACGAACCGACCTTAAAGGCATAATGGGCGAGCGCCCATAGTCCATTTTGACCAAAAGTGCCCCGGGGATACGCTTTACTGGAGGTACACGGAGTCCATGCCGAGCGCTTCGAGCTTGCTCATTGATGATCACGCCTTGTTCCGTTTCAGCGTGGCCCTGATGTTGGAAATGAGGCTGCCGGGTACGACGGTCAGCGAAGCCAGCAGGATCGAGGAGGCGCTCGCCCAGGCGTTGCCGGCACCCGATTTCATCCTGCTCGATGTGCCGCTGGCAGGAGATTGCCTTGCAGCTCAGGCGCTCGGAGCACAGGGTCCGCAGCCATGTCCAGGCGATACTGACCATCCTCCAGGCGTCCAGCCGCACGGAGGCGGCCAATGCCGCGCCAGGTTTTGGTCGAGGTGCGCTAAAACGTCGCCGGCATTCAAGACTCTCGCTAAGAGCGGCTAACAAAATTACTGTGCGTCCGCCAGACGGACGCGTGCAGTGCTCGGAATCCTCATGTACCACTCGTACACTCGCGCGCGAGCCCGGTCCGGTTCCTGCGCGCCGCGCGCACCCGCCTGACAACCGCTCGCTACGTTTTGTTAGCCGCTCTAAGTCTTGGCTGTATCGGGCACAAGGACCGTCTCACCGTCAGCTATCAGCGGCCTGACCAAGGGGAGACGCACCCGAAAAGCGCTGCCGTGCCCCTCTCGGGAAACCAGGGTCAACGGATGGCCTAAGAGGCGAGCCAACCTGGCAACGATGGCAAGCCCCAGACCTAGCCCGTCGTGGTTGTTCCGGGTCGGATGGTCAAGCTGGTGAAAGTCGCGGAAGATTTCCTGTTGGTGCTGGGGAGCGATACCGACGCCGGTGTCGATGACCTCGATCTGGAGGTAGCCATGGCGCCGCCGGCAAGCGACCAGGACGCCGCCCTTCAAGGTGTAGCGGATCGCATTGTTGATGAGATTTCGCAGTATCAGCTCCAGCAAGGCTGGATCGGACAATGACAATAGCTCCGTATCCCGCGTGCGGTAGCTGAGGCCCTTGCCGTTGGCGAGGGGCGCCAGCTCCATTTCCAGCTTATCCAGCAGCGGCTGCAGGGCAAAAACCTGCAATGTCGGCTGCAACGCTCCCAGTTCGATGCGCGACAGGTCCAGAACCGTATTCAGCATGTCGGTAGTGGTCGTGACGGCCGTCCGGGCCTTGACCAGCAGTTGCCACTGTTGAGGATCGAGCGGACTGCCGGCCAAAGCTGCCAGAAAAAATCCCTGAGCCTGCAGGGACTGGCGCAGGTCATGGCTGGCGCCAGCCAGTAGCTGACAGCGGGCCTTATTCGACTGCCGCGCCCGTTGCAAGGCGATGCGGAGCTGCTGCACGTCACGGCGTGCCCGCTGGGTGGTCTCATTTAGCAGCAATTGCCGTTTCAATTGCTTCACCAGGCGCAGCCCACCTGAGCGCGCCCATCGGCAGAGACCCAGGCCATATAGCAGCACGGTGATCCCCAGGATCCTGTGCAGGTCATCACCGACGCGCAGAAGCCACATCGCGATCAGGGTCGCCGGCAGCAGGATGCGCCCCAGATAAAGACTGGGCACGGCACAATTCAGCGACGCCTTGGCATTGCCGAGCGTGGCGAACAGCACCAATAGCAATCCGATGAAGGATGTAGGAAAGGCCTGTTGAAGGGCAATTTCGCACAGCGTTGCCCAGACGACGCTTTCCGAGATCCCTGCCAGCATAAGGACACGAACCACTGGCTCCACCCGGCCAGCGTCCAGGCCGAGTCGTAACGCCCGGCGCGCATAGATGACCTGCCCCATTCTGAGACTCAGGACGGCGACATACCAAAGCAACAATTGCGTTTGGATGGCGTCAGGGTCCCAGTCGCCGCTCAGTTGCGCGAGGGCTGGCCAAGAAAAACGGGCCTGGAAGCCGTCGAGCAGGGTGAAAGTCAAGGTCAGGCTGGTGGCGAGCAGGGTGATCTTGACCAGCGACCGGGTGAGTTCGACCAGGATCAGCCGTAAGGCCTCCTGGTATGAGCGATCATCATGCCTCACAGGACGAGTCCGAGGCGGCGCGCGGCATCTGCCGCCTCGGTACGGCTGGACGCCTGGAGGCTGGTCAGTATCGCCTGGACATGGCTGCGGACCGTATGCTCCGAGCGCCTGAGCTGCAAGGCAATCTCCTTGTTCGTCAACCCCTGGCACAGCAACCTGAGCACTTGGCGCTGGCGTGGAGTGAGCGACAACGGAGGGGTGATGAGGATCGCCGGTTCGGGGTGGCCACCGGAGAGTAGCGCCTGGATCCGCTGCAGCAGGCGCTCCGGACATTCCGTCTTGGCGTGAAACTCCACCGCACCGCGCTGGATCGCCTCGCACACGACCGCATCCCGGTCGAAGGCGGACAAGATCACCACCTTCGCCAAGAGCCAGCGCTCTTGCAGCAAGGCGATGCCTTCCAGGCCGTTGGTATCTTCCAGCTGCACATCGAGCAGGATGAGATCGGGCGGCGGCGACTCTTGGGTAAGAGCCTCATCGAGCGTGCTAGCTTCGCTGACCGTCGTCTGCGGCAGCCTCATTTCCAACATCAGGGCCACGCTGGAACGGAACAAGGCGTGGTCGTCAATGAGTAAGATCGAAGAGCTCGGCATGGACTACGTATACCTCCTGTATGTAAAGCGTATCCCTGGGGCACTTTTGGTCAAAATGGACTATGGGCGCTCGCCCATTACACCTTTAAGGTCGGTTCGTGGTTGAGCGTGGGCTGTCTCCTTGAAGGAGCAGATGGCTTGCGTCCCGATGCTAAGCCCATGGCGAAGGTGATCCTCCTTGCGATCAGTCATTCAGCGCTACAGAACCGCTCTAGCAAGCCGCTGTGCTGGCACCCTACGCCAAGCGGATTTGATCCACCGCCCCTTCCCGACGGCTGGGCTCAAGACTTGGCCGCCTCGGCTCCTTGACCGGGCAGCGTCAATGAGCCCGCCGTTTTCGCAGCGACACCTTGCGCTCCGACACCCAGCGCTACCCGTGGCTGCGGGCCCTCCCGACACCCAGCATTAGCGGACCGGCACGCCTGTACGACGGCCCCCGTACGGAGGCCCTTGAATCCGGTCCTGCCTAGGGACGCAGCTTCACGACACGCCTCGTCTTTTCCCAACTGCACGCCTGTGCAAGAAAAAGGTGATCTAGCATGAGTCTGTTTTCCAAGTTCCGCAGCGTCGTCGCCCAACAGCCGGATACCACGGCCGTGGTGGAGGATCAGCGCGCGATTTCCTTCCAGGAACTGGCGCAACTGGCCGACAAGGTCGCCGCCGGGCTGCTGCGAGCGGGCCTGCAGCCGGGCGACCGCGTGGCTATCCACCTGGGTAATCGGCTGGAACTGGTGGCCTTGTACTATGCCTGTCTGGACATCGGCGCCGTGATAGTGCCGATCAATCGGCGCCTCGTCGTCGGCGAAATCGAGCATCTGCTCCACCACAGCGGCGCCCGTTACTACGTCGGCGACCAGGAGGCCTACAGCCGTTACGCCGCGGTGATCGCGGGCAGTGCCACGCTAGAACGGGCCTGGATCATCGCGGGCGAGGAAGCGCTCAAGGGGGAGCGGTATCTGCCCTGGTCCGCGCTGCTCGTCTCGTCGCCGGCCAAGCGGCCACCTGCCCACGCGGAATGGCTCGCGGGGATTTTCTATACGTCCGGCACCACGGGCATACCCAAGGGTGTCGTGCATTCCCAGGCGACCCTGGCGCAGGCCGTCAACCTGATGGAGGCTATAATGCCACCCCGCACGGCCCAAGGTGCCCTCGGCACGGGGGCCGTCCATTCGATGCTGGACGCGATCGTGCCCTGGAGCATCCTGATGATCCTGGCCGCGCACCGGCTGGGGCGGGCCGTCGCGTTGCTCCCCGTACTGACGGCGGAGACGACCCTGGCGCTGCTGCAACGACTGCCGCTGAGCTTTCTGAAGGGCGCGCCCTCGCACTTCAATAATCTGCTCGCCGCCGGCGAGGCATCGACAGCCGCCCCCCTTCCCTCGCTGACGAGCACCTATAGCGTCAGCGGCGGTGACCTCTGTCCTCCGGAGCTGGGTAGGCGTTGGCACAACCTATGGGGCGGCACGTTGCGTGGTTCCTACGGGATGACGGAGTCCGGCGGACCGATCTTCTGCCAACCCGATGTCGCCGCCACCGAGCAGTCGTCGAGCGGCTGGCCGCTGCCCGGCGTCGCGCTGCAACAGACGGAGACCGGCGAGCTGTTGATTCGCTCGCCAGCCAATACCCTGGGGCTGTGGAACGGCCAGGATGTGGATCGCCTGCCTGCTACGCGCTGGGTGGCTACGGGCGACCTGGTGCAGCGCCAGGACGATGGCGGTTACCTCATCATCGGTCGGGAGAAGGACCTACTGAAATGCGACGCTTATTCCATCTCCCCCGTGGAAGTCGAGCAGGCGCTGCTCAAGTTGCCCGAGATCGCCGAAGCCGTGGTGTTCGCTGTTCCTGATGCCATCATCGGCGAGCGTCCGGTCGCGCTGTTGCGTACTACCCATGGGCGGGAGCTTCCCACGCAACGGCTGCAGCAGCACCTGAAGGCGTTGATCGCGGAATACAAGCATCCCCGCCAATACCTGTTCGTCGAGCGCATTCCGCTGTCCTCCGCGGGGAAGGTGAGCCGCAAGCGATTGGCGAGCGACTACCGAGAGATCCTCGGCGCCGCGCCAGCGACCTAGCCCCATCAGCGACGCGCGTTGCCTGCGGGACCGGCTCTACAGCCGGCCCCGACACCAACCCTTTGCCCACCGCTGGAGCTCTCAACGTGAACGAGATCGAAAAAACCATCGTCGACATCCTCGTCGATGACCTGTTCATCAGCACGCCCCGCGCGGATATCGACCTCAACGCCAACCTGCGCAATGCCCTGGGGCTGGACTCCCTCGGGTTCAGCGAATTGCGGGCCCAGTGCGAATACGCCTTCGGCGTCAAGATCGAGGACGAGGACTTCAATCCGCAGCATTTCGACTCGGTGCATACGCTGACCCAGTTGCTGACCGCCCTGCAGGCCAAGTGAGGGCGATCGTCATGAGCCTTCCCAAGAGCGACAAGGGATCGCGTGCACCACGCGCCATGGGTTTCACCGAGCTCAAGACCTGGCTGCGCCATCGTCATCCGATGGTGTACCTGGATCGGGTGCTCGACTACGAGCCCGGCGTCCAGATCAAGACGCTGATGGCGGTGTCGGGGCAGACCGACGCGCTCGCCGGCCACTTCCCGGAGCGGGCGATCTACCCGGCGAGCCACCTGATACAGGCCATTTCGCAGTCGGCGATCATCCTGTTCCAGCTATCGACCTCGCGCCTGGCGGACGATGAGGTGACGCTGGTCGGCTCGATCAAGTCGCGCTTCACCCGCCCCGTGGTACCCGGCGACTTGGTGATCTTCCAGCTCGATTGCGAAAGCCTGCGGCCGGATTTCTTCACCTTCAGTTGTCGAGCGACGGTGGACGATCACAGCGTCGGGATGCTCAAGGGTTCGCTGGTCCGCAAAGCGCTCGCCGACCTGGGAGAGCACCTATGGTGAGCCGTCCCGTGGAGGTATGGATCACCGGTATGGCCTGGTCGACCGCCCTGGGCGACGATCTGGCGGGCGTCTGGCAAAGCCTGCTCGCCGGTCGTTCGGGCATCCGCTCGGTCGACTTCCCCATTGCGCTGCGCAGTCCCTTGGCTTCGCCCTTGCCCGACCTGGACCCAGCCCTGCCGTTAGCAGAGCGCCAGCACCGGTTGACGGTGACGACCCTACGCCGGGCCTTGCAGGACGCCGGACTGGCTGGGGATACCGCCGAGGTGGTGCCGGTCCTGGCCACCAGCTACGGGCACCACCTGGATGTGCCGGAGACCGAATCGCTCTCCCGCTGGGCGGTGGAGGCAGCGCGCGAGGCCGGTTGCCAGCGTGCGCCGATCACCGTCAGCACCGCCTGCTCGGCAGGGGCCGATGCCTTGTTGCTGGGGTTGAGCCTGCTTCGCCGAGGCTTCACCGATACGTGCCTGTGCGGTGGTGCGGACATCCTCACGCCGGCCAAGCGGCTCGGGCATTCGCAACTGGGTACGCTAGCGGCCGACGGTCTGCGCGCCTTCGATCGCGCGCACAGCGGCACCGTGCTGGGCGAAGGCGCAGGTTTTCTGGTGTTGGAAACGCAGGCCGCCGCGCTGGCCCGAGGCGCGCGGCCCTACGGTATCTTCGCCGGGGCCGGCTCGGCCAACGACGCCGTGAGCGCGGTCGCGCCGGACCTGTCGGGCGGCTGCCTGGCCTTGGCCGTACAACGCGCGCTGTGCGACGCGGGCCTCGCCGCCCACGAGGTCGGTTGCATCAGCACCCACGGCACCGGCACGCGGCTCAACGACGAGGTCGAGGCCAGAACCTACAGCGAACTGTTCGCCAGTTCGCCGCGCCCTCCGCTGCTGTTCGGCACCAAGGGTGCCTTCGGCCATACGCTCGGTGCCACTGGCGCGCTGGAGGCCATCAGTATCCTGCTGGCACTGGATAACCAGCAGGTACCGCCCATCGTTGGCCTGGAAAATCCCCTGGCGGGGATAACGCTGCCCCTGGCCATGCGCACGGCGCTCGCCTGTCGCGCAGAGGTCGGCCTCAGCGTGACCCTGGGCTTCGGTGGCTTCGATACCTGCCTGGTCTTTCAACGTGCGCGGGAGGCAAGGCGATGACCGACCTCGACTGGACCGCCTACCACCTAGTAGCCCTTGGTCAAGCGGAGTCACGGGCCGCCCTTGGCTCGGCGACAGGCGCGGCGCAAAAAACCTCCGCCTATGCCGATCCGCTGTCCTGGCTGGTGTTCGAGGCCGTGGAGCGCGCCCTGGACAGCTGCCGCGATGCGGTGCTGACCGCCTGCCAGACGGTGGGGCATATCGTCGTGAGCGACATCTGCACCCTGCACACGATGCAGCATATCGCCCGCGACCTGGGCAGGAATCGCCTGTCGCCGCTGCGTTTTTCCGGTGCCTGTCCGGGACTGGTCTGCAGCCTGCCAGGCCAGCTGCTGCGTTTTAGCGGTCCCAGCCTGGTGCTGTCCATGCCACCCCAGGACGGCCTGGCGCCAGCCGCCCTGCTCGCCCAGGACTGGCTCGAGAACGGCGCCGCCAGTCATGTGCTGGTGAGTGCCCACGACACGGATGGCACCCAGCACCGGGTGCGCTGCACCTTGCTGCAGCCGCAGGCCGAGCAGGTGAGCCCATGACCGTGGTCGTCGACGCCCAAGGCGTCCAGGCGCTCTTCGAGCGGGTGCTGCCGCTGGAGGCGGGCTGCGGACGCGAGCCTTTCGAGGGATTCGCCGCCCTGTGCGAGGGCTTGCAGCGCCTCGGGGTCAAGCCTGGGCGCGCGGTGCTGGTGGCGCTGCCCAACGGAACCCACTTCGTGGCCCTAGTATTTGCGCTGCTGCTGCTGGGCGCGGTACCGACTCCCTTGCCCTACGCCGCGCCGCCTGGACGCATCCGCCGCATCGCCACGCTGCTCGGCGCCGATCTGTTGGTCCTGCCCTGCGGCGCCGCCATCAAGGCGCTCGACGCGCGGGAGGCCGGACGGCTGTCGAGCGAGCTGCAATGGGCGCGGCTGAAGGACGTCAACACCCTGCCCTACGAACCGGGCGAAGTGGTGCTGCTCACCTCCGGGACTTCCGGCATCTTCAGCGGCTGTGTGTTCGACAGCGCGGCGCTGCTGCGCAACGCCAGGCGCCATGCGGCCTCCATCGGCCAAAGCGCGGCCGACCGGCTGTTGATCAACCTGCCGCTGTTCTACTCCTTCGCCTTCGTGGCGCAGTTGCTCAGCAGCTACGCCCTCGGCAATGAGGTGGTCCTGGCCACCCCGCCGTTCACCCCGATCCATTACCACCGCAGGCTCCAGGATCTGGGCATCACCCTGTCTTCGTTGACGCCCGTGATGATCACGGCGTTGTGCGCGGCGGGCCTGGATGGGCTGCCGTCCTCACTGCACCGGTTGACGATCGGGGGCGATGCCCTGGCCGCCGATCTGGTACCGCGGCTGCTGGCCCGCAACCCGGATCTCGAGCTCTATCTGACCTATGGCCTGACCCAGGCCGGCCCGCGCGTCGCGACGCTGGCCGCGCACCTCGAGCCCGCCGAACGGCACGCCTCGGTCGGTCGGCCGTTACCGGAGGTCGAGGTCGCGCTGGCGGGAGCGCCGGGTGCGCGCGAAGGCGAGTTGCTGGTGGTCACCGACACCGCCATGCAGCGGCGCATCCGCGCCGGTGAAGCGACCCAGGTGCCGCCACTACGCGGCCAGAAACGCCTGGTCGCCACCGGGGACCTCTTCCATATTGATGCGGATGGCTATCTGTTCTTCCGCCAGCGTAACCCGAGCTTCGTCATGCGCCGGGGGGAAAAGCTCTGTCCCCGCTCGATTTGCGCAATCGTCGAAAGCCTGCCCGGGATCATCAGTGCCCAGGCCTGGGTACAGCCGAACGCCGGGCCGGACGATGAGGTAGCGCTGATCCTCGATGTGCAGAGCCAGGACCCTGACCTCGACGAACGAGCGCTGCGCCAACGACTCGCCAGGATCCTGTTACGCGCCGAGCAACCGGATCGGCTGGACGTGACCTTCGCCCAGCACGCCGTCTGGCAAAAAGGTCGCCGTTAACCGCCTCCAACATTTCTGCAGGAGTCTGCCCGTGACCACCTTCACCGTGCCCCTGATTCTGTCGGATGCAAGCCCCGCAGCGCTCGCCGCTACCGCGCAACGTCTGCGCGCCGAGTACGAAACGCGCTCCTTCGCCGAATGGCAGGCGTTCTGCCGACAGCAGCTGACACGCGACCACACCGAGTACCGCGCGGCGCTCTTCGCCACCGACCAGGCCAGCCTGCTCAAGGGGCTGGAGCTGCTGGCCCGCGGCAGGACCTCGCGCCATTTGGTGCTGGGCCGCGCCGACCAGGTGCGGCAACCGGTACTGGTGTTTCCGGGCCAGGGACCGCTATGGCCACGGATGACGACCGGACTGAGCGCCGCCCTGCCGAGCTACCAGCAGGCCCTGCACCGCCATGGCGATCTCATAGAGGCACATATCGGCTGGAATCCGGCACGGGCCCTCGCCGAGGGCGAGGAGATCGATCGCCTCGTGCGCATCCAGCCGCTGCAATTCGCCTTGGCCTGCAGCCTGGCGGACACCTGGCGGGCCTTCGGGATCGCGCCAGCAGCGGTGATCGGTCACTCCGTGGGTGAAGCCGCCGCCGCCCGCGTGGGTGGCTACCTGGACGAGGTCAGCGGTACCACGCTCACCGCCCTCTGGGGCGAGACGCTCACCGCCATCGAAGGCCAGGGCGGAATGCTGTCGGTAGCCGCGGCGCTGGACGACCTCCAGCCCTGGTTGGACGACCGGGAGTGCCTTAGCGTCGCGGCCATCAACGGGCCGCGTAGCGTGACCTTGAGCGGTACCCTGGCGGCCCTCGATGCCTTGCAGGCGCGGCTCACCGACGCCGGCTTCTGGGCCTGGCGCGTACCGGGAGGTCAGGTAGCGGGCCATGGCCCGCAGGTGGAGCCGCTGCGCGACGCCGTGACGTCGCGCGCCCCGGCCAAGGCCTTGGCCGGACAGGTGCCCTACTACTCCTCGGTCAACGGCGAGCGGGTGAGCGGCGGGTATCTGGATGCGGACTACTGGTTCCGCGTCCTCCGCGAAACCGTGCGCCTCCAGGACAGCCTGCAGGCGTTGATCGCCGCTGGGCATCGCCTGTTCATCGAGGTGAGCCCGCATCCGGTACTGACCTCGCTCATCGACGACGCCCTGCGCGGCGCGGGCGTCGCCGGCGGGGCGGTAGCGACCCTGGACCAGCGCAAGGATGATCGCGAAAGCCTGCTGCAGGCCCTGGCCCATGCCTTCGTGCATGGTGCCCCGGTGGATTGGTCGCAGGCGCTAGCGCGGCTGCTGCCGGAAGGGGCGACGTCGGCGCCGCTGGCGCCCGGCGAGCCCTCCGCCGCCACGGCAGGTGACGATACCTTCGCCGCGGCTCACCTCGCCCAACTCGGTGAGCCGGAACAGCGCCGGCTGTTGCTCAAGCTGCTGGCGCAGGAGATGGAAACGCTGATCGGCCAGCCGTTCGCCAGCGAGACCCAGGCGTTTCGCGACTGCGGCTTCACCTCGCTGCACGTGGTCGAATTCGCCCAGGCCGTGTCGGCCGCGGTCGGCGTCAGCCTGCCGGTGACCCTGGTCTACGACCATCCCACCCCTCGCGCCGTCGTCACCTATCTGCGCGGCGTGCTCGGGCTGCTGTCGCCGAGCGAGCGCCAGGCCGCCCCCACCGCGACGGGCGCGCACCATGACGAGCCCATCGCCATCATCGGCATGAGCTGCCGCTATCCCGGCGGCGCCAACAGCCCGGAAGCGCTCTGGGCGCTGCTGATGGAGGAACGGGACGCGATCAGCGAGTACCCGACCGACCGCGGTTGGGACGTCGCCAAGCTCTACGATCCCGAGCCCGGACGGTTCGGCAAGATCTCCACCCGCACCAGCGGTTTCCTGCACGAGGCCTCGGCCTTCGATCCGACCTTCTTCGGCATTTCGCCGCGCGAGGCCCTCACGCTGGAACCGCAACAGCGGCTGCTGCTGGAGGTCTCCTGGGAGGCCCTCGAACGTGCGGGGATCGACCCGGCCTCGTTGCACGGCTCCCTGACCGGGGTCTACGCCGGCATCATGGGGACCGAGTACGGCACCCAGATCCAGCACGCCTCGGCGGACGTGACCGGCTATGGCTACATGGGCACGGCCACCTGCGTGGCCGCGGGCCGGGTGTCCTACTGCCTGGGCCTGCAGGGACCGGCGCTGGCGATCGATACCGCTTGCTCGTCCTCGCTGGTGGCCATCCATACCGCCTGCGAAGCGCTGCGCAGCAACGACTGCCAGTTGGCCCTGGCCGGCGGCGTCACGGTCATGCCGACACCCGGCGTGCTGATCGACTTTTCCCAGCAGCGGGTCCTGGCCCCGGACGGCCGCTGCAAGGCCTTCTCGGCGTCGGCCGATGGTGTCGGCCTGGGCGAAGGCGTCGGTATGCTGGTACTCGAACGCCTCTCCCAGGCGCAAGCCAAGGGGCGCTTGATCCTCGGCGTCATCCGCGGCAGCGCCGTCAACCAAGATGGCGCCTCCAACGGCCTGACCGCGCCCAATGGCACCGCGCAACAGCAGGTCATTCGCCATGCCCTGGCCAATGCGGGCCTGCGGCCCGAGGACGTGGATGCCGTCGATGCCCACGGCACGGGCACCCGCCTGGGCGATCCCATCGAAGCCAATGCCCTGCTGGCCACCTATGGCCAGCGCCCGGCGGAGCGGCCGCTGCTGCTGGGCTCGATCAAGTCGAACACCGGCCATACCCAGGCCGCCGCCGGTGTCGCCAGCCTGATGAAGATGGTGATGGCCTTGCGCACGGGCACCCTGCCGCGCAGCCTGCACATCACCGCGCCGTCCACCGAGGTGGATTGGTCGACCGGTGCCATCGAGCTGCTCAGCGAACGGCGCCCCTGGCCGGCCGTAGGCGATCGGCCGCGCCGCGCCGGGATTTCCTCCTTCGGAGTCTCCGGCACCAATGCGCACCTGATCGTCGAAGAGTACGTCGCCCCTGCGGCAACCGGCGCCTGCCAGGCACCCGAGACCCAGGCGCCGCTGTGGCCGCTATCGGCCAAGAGCGCCGACGCCCTGCGCGAGGCCGCCGCCCGTCTGCACGACCATGTGCTCGAGCAGGAGCATCTCGCTCCTAGCGATATCGGCTACACCCTGGGCGTCTCGCGCAGCGGCTTCCCCATCCGCGCCGCGCTGCGCGGCACCTCGCGCGAGGCACTGCTGGACGCCTTGCAGGCGCTGGCGAACGGTACGGAGCATCCGGGCCTGCTCCAGGGCACAGCGCAGGCCCGGGCGCGCAAGCGGGTCTTCGTCTTTCCCGGCCAGGGCTCCCAGTGGGCCGGCATGGGGATGGAGCTGTACGACGCCTTCGCCGTCTATCGCCAAACCATCGATCAGGTCGAGACCGCGCTGCAGCCCTATGTCGACTGGTCGCTGGTCGCGGTGCTGCGCGGCGAGGAAGGTGCGCCCTCGCTCGAGCGTATCGATGTGGTCCAGCCGGCCCTGTTCGCGGTGATGGTGGCCATCGCCCGCCTCTGGCAGTCGCTGGGCTGCACCCCGGACGCGGTGATCGGTCACTCGCAAGGCGAGATCGCCGCGGCCTATGTCGCCGGGGCGCTGAAGCTGGAGGATGCGGTCAAGATCTTGGCCATCCGCTCCCAGCTGATGCTGGCCCAGGCCGGCACCGGCGCCATGGCCACCGTCGTCCTGCCGGAGCAGCAGGCCGCCGAACTGGCCGCGCGGGTGGACGCCTCTCTGACCCTGGCGGTCTTCAACAGTCCTAGCAGCACGGTGATCTCCGGCGCCACCGAGGCCATCGCGCGGCTGCTGGAAACCTGCAAGCGCGAACGCATCGTCGCCAGGCGCGTCGCGGTCGACGTGGCGGGGCACTCCCCGCAGATCGAAGTCTTGCGCCCGCAGTTGCTGGCGCGCTTCGCCGACCTGCAGCCCCAGGCGACGCAGATCCCCTTCCACAGCACCGTCGCCGGGCGCCATCCAGCCGAACCCCTGGATGGCCGCCAGCTGGACGCGGCCTATTGGTGCGACAACCTCTGCCTGCCGGTGCGCTTCGCCGACACGGCCCAGGCGCTGAGCAGCGCAGGCGACGTCACCTTCATCGAATGCAGTCCCCACCCGGTGCTCTTGCCACCGCTGGAAGAGACGGTTGGCGACCAGGCCAGCAGCCTCGGTTCGCTGCAACGCAACAAGCCGGCGGTCGACTGCCTGGTGGCCGGCCTCTCGCAGCTCTACCTCGAGGGCCACCCGTTGAGCTGGCGGGCGCTGTATCCCCAGGGCCGCATCGTCGAACTGCCCACCTATCCGTTCGACCACAAGCCTTTCTGGCTCACCGGACAGGGGCCGACCGACGTCGCCGGTGCGGGCCAGCGGGCCATCCAGCACCCCCTGCTGAGCGCGGCCGTGGATCTACCCGAGGGTGGCCTGCTGCTGACCGGCACCCTCGGACTCGGCGCCCATCCGTGGCTGGCGGATCACGCCGCGGCCGGCGTGGTACTGCTGCCCGGCACCGCCTATCTGGACATGCTGCTGTTCGCCGCGGCCCAGACCGACTGCACCCATCTGCTGGAGCTGACGCTACAGGCACCCCTGGTGCTGGAGGAGCAGGGGCAGGCCGACCTGTTGCTCACGGTGAGCCGAGCGGAAGCCGAAGGCCTGCGCCAGGCCAGCCTGTATGCGCGACGTCATGACGATGCCGCCGCCGGTTGGACCCTGCACGCCAGTGCGCAACTAGTGCCGAGCGCTCCCCAGGCACTGGCCCCGCTCGCCCAGGCCTGGCCACCAGCGGCGGCCACCCCCTTGGACAGCGCCGCACTCTATCAACGGCTCAGCGAGGCCGGCTACGAGTATGGCCCGGCCTTCCGCGGGCTCACCGCCGCCTGGCAGGACGGCGAACGGACCTATGTCGAGGTCAGGCTGCCCGAGGCCCTGCCCAGCGACACCCACGTCCTGCACCCCGCCCTGCTGGATGCGGCCCTGCATCCCTTGGCCCTGGCTGACGAAGAGGCCGGCGCGCCGTTACGGCTGCCCTTCGCCTTCGCCGGCATCAGCGTGGCCGCGGATCGCCCGCGCCAGCTCCGCGCCGTGCTGCAGCGGACCCAGGCCGAGACCTACGCGATCAGTGCCTACGACGAGACGGGTAACGTCCTGCTGCACATCGCTGCGCTGCAGCTGCGCCCGGCCTCCCGCGACACCCTGCGCGACCTGGCGCGGGTCCAGCCCACCCATGACCTGCTGCGGCTCACCTGGAGTCAGTTGCCGGCACGACCGCGCGCGCCGCGCGCCGTGACGCGCTGGGTACGGATAGGCGCCGCCGAGCCAGGGCTCGGCACGCCGACCTATCCCTCTCTTACGGTCCTCGGCCAAGCGCTGGCGTCCAGCACGCCACCCGAGGTGGTGGTCTGGCCCTTGCCCGAGGTGCAGGCCGCGAACAGCGCCCTGGCGACCCGCCAGCTGTGCGCCGAGGTGATCGCCCAGTTGCAGGCCTGGCTCGCCGAGGAACGCCTCGCGGATACCCGGCTGCTGGTGGTGACCCGCAAGGCCAACGCGACGGTCGCCGGTGAAGCCGTCGACCCTGCTCATGCGGCCGTCTGGGGCTTGCTGCACAGCGCGCAGAACGAGAATCCGGGGCGTTTGCTACTGCTGGACACCGAGGGCCCCCTGGCCGACCCGGCCCCCTTGCATGCCGTGCTGGCCAGCGACCAACGCCAGTTGGCCCTGCGGCGCGGCCAACTGCTGGTTCCGCACCTGACCCGCAGCGGCCCGAACGGCGTTCTCACGCCGCCGCTGGGCGGTGGCGCCTGGCGCCTGGAGATCACGCGCGCGGGCAATCTCGACGACCTGGCGCTGCAACCGGAACCCGCGGCCGAGGCCCCGCTGGAAAACGGCCAGATACGCCTGGCGGTGCGCGCCGCCGGGGTCAATTTCTACGACGTGGTCTGTGCCCTGGGGCTGATTCCGCCACAACACAAACTGGGGACGGAAGCCGCGGGCATCGTCACCGAAGTCGGCGCGGGCGTCACCGACCTGCGGCCCGGCGATCAGGTCCTGGTCATGAGCGAAGGCGCCTTCGGTCCGCTGCTGGTCGCCGACCAGCGCGCCGCGCGCAAACTGCCCGCCGACTGGACCTTCGCCCAGGCCGCCGGCTTCCCGGTAGCCTTCCTGACCGCCTACTACGGCCTGGTTCGGCTCGCCCAGGTGCGCCCGGGTGACAAGGTGCTGATCCACGCGGCCGCCGGCGGCGTCGGCCAGGCGGCGATCCAGTTGGCGAAGCATCTCGGCGCCGAGATCTTCGCCACCGCCCACCCGGACAAATGGCCGATCCTGGAAGCCCTGGGCATCGCCCCGGATCATATCGCCAGCTCGCGGGATCTGGGCTTCGCCGGCCGCTTCGGCGCCCTGCTCGGCGAAGCGGGGATGGATGTGGTGCTCAACTCCCTGACCGGCGAGGCGATCGGCGTCTCCCTGGCCTTGCTCGGCCGCGGCGGACGCTTCATCGAACTGGGCAAGACCGAAGTACGCGAGCCCGCCGCGGTCGCGCTTCAGTATCCCGGACGCCACTATCATTACCTGGATCGACCGGACAAGGACCCCCAGGACACCGGGCGTATGCTCGACGAGCTGCTCGGCTTGGTGCACGACCGCATACTCACGCCCCTGCCGGTCACCGCCTTCGACCTGCGCGAAGCCGTCCAGGCCCTGCGCTGGATGCAGCAGGGGCGCCACACCGGCAAGGTGGTGCTGACCCTGCCGCGCACCCTGAACCCGAACGGCACGGTACTGATCACCGGCGGCACCGGCACCCTGGGTAGCCTGGCGGCCCGCCATCTGGTCGCCACCGGGCAAGCCCGGCACCTGGTGCTGGCCAGCCGCAGTGGCGCCCAGGCGGAAGGCGCCCTGGCGCTGCGCCAGGAGTTGGAGGAAGCGGGCGCCCAGGTCCAGCTGGCAGCCTGCGATCTAAGCAATGCCGAGGCCGTCGACCTCTTGCTCGACTCGTTACCGGCCGCGCACCCGCTCACCGGCATCATCCATACCGCCGGGGTCCTGGCCGACGCCACCCTGCCCAACCTCGGCCCCGAGGAGCTGGAGCGGGTCTTCGCGCCCAAGGCGGACGCCGCCTGGATGCTGCATGAACGCACCCGCCAGCGGGATCTGGCGGCGTTCGTCCTCTACTCCTCCAGCGCCGGCACCCTGGGCAGTCCCGGCCAGGCCAACTATGCCGCGGCCAACCGCTTCCTCGATGCCCTGGCGCAGACGCGGCAGCGCCAGGGGCTGGCGGCGACCGCCCTGGCCTGGGGCTGGTGGCAGCCGGTCACCGGGCTCTCCAGCCGCCTCACGGCGGCGGACAATGCACGGATCGCCCGCACGGGCTTCGCGCCCATCACCCCCGAGCATGGTCACGCGCTGCTCGACACGGCGGTCGCCGCGCCCCAGGCAGTCTTCGTCGCGGCACCGCTCAACCCGCAGACGCTGCGCAAGAACGCCCAGGCGGGTACCTTGCACCCGCTGTTCGAGCGCCTGGCGGGTGTCAGCCCCGGCGCGCGGGGCAGCGAAGGCCTGGCCAAGGTGCAGGACCTGCGCCAGCTACTGGCCGGACTCGACCCTCAAGCCCGGACCAAGCAGTTGCAGACCGTCATCGCGACCCAGGTCGCCGCCATCCTGGGCCTGGACGATCCGGGCCAGGTGCTGCCGGAGGCGACCTTCAAGGAGAGCGGCATCGATTCGCTGATGGCGCTCGAGCTGCGTAACCGGTTGGCCACCGCCGCGGGGCTGAGGCTGGCGGCGACCCTCACCTACGACCAGCCGACACCGGCCGCCTTGGCGGCCTACCTGGACGGCGAGTTATTCCCCGACGGCGGCGCCCCCGACGCGGACACCGCAGTGGTAGACGAACCGCAAGTACGGGCGCTGCTCGCCAGCCTGTCGCTGGGCGCCTTGCAGGAAGCGGGGCTACTCACCCCGCTGCTGCAGCTTGCCGAGCAGTCCTCGGCCACTCCGCCGCTCCAAGCGGCGCCCCTTGCCACCGACCTCGCGACGGCGAGCGCGGACGAGCTCGTTGCCCTCGCCCTGCGCCCACAGGAGTAAGCGCCATGACCGAGACCAGCAACACCGACAGCGAGCGGCTGACCGAAGCCCTGCGGGCCAGTCTGATGGCCAACGAAACGCTCAAGCGGCAAAACCACGAGTTGCAGGCCGCCGCCCAGGAACCCATCGCCATCGTCGCCATGGGCTGCCGGCTGCCCGGTGGCCTGGCTTCACCGGAGGCGCTGTGGCGTCTCGTCGAAGCGGGCGAGACCGTGAGCAGCGCCTTGCCGAGCGACCGGGGTTGGCAGCTCGATAGCCTGTTCCCCGCGGACTCGCCGCTCCACGAGCGCATCGCCCATTGGCGGGGCGGCTTTCTCGACGAGGTCGCCGGCTTCGACGCCCCCTTCTTTCGCATCTCCGACCGTGAGGCCCAGGCGATGGACCCCCAGCAGCGACTCCTGCTGGAGGTCAGCTGGGAGGTGCTGGAACGGGCCGGCATCGTGCCCGCCACCCTCAAGAACAGCGCCACCGGCGTGTTTCTCGGCGCGACCCAGAACGGCTATCTCGCCGACCTGGAGCGGCGTAACCCGGCTGCCGACGGCTATCGCTTGCAGGGCGGACTCAGCAGTATCGTCTCGGGACGCATCGCCTTCGTCCTCGGCCTGCGCGGCCCGGCGGTGACGGTCGATACCGCCTGCTCCGCCTCCCTCACCGCCATCCACCTGGCGGTCCAGTCACTGCGCAGCCGCGAGTGCGCGCTGGCGTTGGCCGGCGGGGTGACCGTCATGGCCACGCCCGAGGTCTTCGCCGAATTCACCCGGCAGAACGGCCTGGCCGCCGATGGCCACTGCAAGGCCTTCGCCGAACAGGCCGACGGCACCTGCTTCGCCGAGGGTGCCGGCGTGCTGCTGCTGGAGCGGCTCGCCGACGCTCAGCGCGCCGGTCATCCGGTGCTGGCGGTGATCCGCGGCAGCGCCATCAACCAGGATGGCGCCAGCAACGGCCTGACCGCACCGAGTGGCCCGGCCCAGGAGCAGGTGATCCAGCTGGCGCTACAGAATGCGCGGTTACGCCCGCTCGACATCGACGTGGTCGAGGCGCACGGTACCGGTACCGCGCTGGGCGATCCCATCGAAGCCAGCGCGCTGCTCAACACCTATGGACGCGGGCGCCCGCCGGAGCGGCCACTCTGGCTGGGCTCGCTCAAGAGCAACATCGGGCATACCCAGCTGGCGGCGGGCGTCGCCAGCGTCATCAAGATGGTGATGGCGCTGAACCAGGGCGTGCTCTCCAAGACCCTGCATGCCCAGGAGCCCTCCAGCAAGATCGATTGGTCGGAGCAGACCGTGCGCCTGCTCGACAGGGCGCGTCCCTGGCCCGAGACCGGCCAGCCCCGGCGGGCCGGCGTGTCGTCGTTCGGCTTCTCCGGCACCAATGCCCACCTGATCCTCGAACAAGCGCCACCGGCCACGCAGGTTACCCGCCACCCGACCATCGCCGAGCTGGAAGGACTGCCAGCCATCAGCTTCCCGTTGTCGGCCGCCTGCGCGGAGGGATTACGGGCCCAGGCGCGCCAGACCATCGCCCTGCTCGAAGACCCGGCAACCGACCTCGCCGCGCTCAATGCGTCGCTGGCCCTGCAGCGCAGCGCCTTGGATCATCGCGCGGTGATCCTGGCCGCCCAGCGCGAAGACGCCCTGGTGCAACTCCGCGCGCTGGCCGAAGGCCGGCATGTCCCGGGATTAATCCAGGGCCAGCGCTCGCCGAGCGGCACGACCGCCTTCCTGTTTTCCGGCCAGGGGGCGCAATGGCCGGGCATGGGGCGTCAGCTGTACCAGCGCTGTCCACCGTTCGCCGCGGCA
Organism: Azorhizophilus paspali; assembly: GCF_043587585.2. Classification (GTDB taxonomy): domain Bacteria; phylum Pseudomonadota; class Gammaproteobacteria; order Pseudomonadales; family Pseudomonadaceae; genus Azotobacter; species Azotobacter paspali. The sequence goes on along the minus strand of NZ_CP171449.1, from coordinate 1,210,962 downwards.
CTGGACGAGGTCTGCGCCGCTCTCGACCCCTTGCTGGCGCAGCCGCTCAAGAGCGTCATGTTCGCCGACAAGGGCAGCGACCACGCCGCGCTGCTGGATCGCACCGACTTCACCCAGCCAGCCTTGTTCGCCTTCGAGGTGTCCCTGTACCGGATGCTGCGGCATTTCGGCATCGTCCCCGACGTGCTGCTGGGTCACTCCATCGGTGAAATCGCCGCGGCCCATGTCGCTGGCGTCTTCGCGCTGGGCGATGCCGCCCGCTTCGTCACCGTGCGTGGCCGCCTCATACAAGCCATCACCCACGAGGGTGCGATGGTCGCCATCGAAGCGAGCGAGCAGGACGTCAGGGCCACCTTGGCCGGACTCGAACAGCGCGTCGCTATCGCCGCCGTGAACGCGCCGACGGCCGTGGTGATCTCCGGCGATCGCAGTGCGGTCGAGCGCCTGGCCGCGGACTGGCAGCAACGGGGTCATCGCACCCAGCTGTTGCGGGTCAGCCATGCCTTCCACTCGCCGCACCTCGACGGCATCCTTGCCGAACTGCGCCAGACCCTGGCAGGGCTCAGCTTCCACGCCCCCACCCTGCCCATCGTCTCGACCGTCACCGGTACGCCGCTGACCGCCGAGCAGGCACGCTCACCCGATTACTGGGCCGATCAGGCTCGCCAACCGGTACGCTTCGCCGCTGCGCTGCACTGGCTGCTCGAACAGCGCCTGACCACGGCCGTGGAAATCGGCCCGGACGCTGTGCTGACGGCGCTCGGCCGGACCAACGCCAGCCACCCTCCCGCTGGCGATAGCTCGGTGCAATGGATCGCCCCCCAGCGTCCCGACAAGGACGATCCCCGCCCGCTGTTCGCCGCGCTCGCCCAGCTGTACACCCAGGGCGCTGCCCTGGACTGGCGCCGGCTGCTGCCGCCCGCCGCCAGCATGGCCTTGCCCACCTATCCCTTCCAACACCGGCACTACTGGTTGCAGCCGCGCGCCAAGGCGACCGGCCACGCGGGCAAACTGCCCGGCCTGCTCGCCCTGGAGCATCCACTGCTGGCGCACGGGCTCGAACGCGCCGATGGCCAGGGCTGGGTGTTCTGGGGGCAACTGGATGGTTCCCGCCAGCCCTGGTTGCTGGAACATCGCGTCGGTGGCCAGGCGTACGGTGCCGGCGCCATGACCGCCGAGTGCATCCTGACCATAGGCAACCGGCTGGGCTGTCCACGGCTCGAGGACCTGACGCTGCAACGCCTGGTGCCCTTGTCGGAGCAGGGCGCGGTCGATCTCCAGATTCATCTCGATGCACCCGACGCCCAGGGTATACGCAACGTCGCGGCCTACTACCGCCCGGCGGAGCCGGATGCCACGGGTGGCTGGCAACACTTCGCCAGCTGCCAGCTGCTGCCCGACCGCACCGAGCCGCCGCTCTGGCCTGACCTGCAGACCGCCGTCTGGCCGCCAGCCCACGCCGAGCCACTGGCCTTCGCCGATCTTTATGCACGCCTGGCCGAACAGGGCGTGGAACTGGAAGGCTCCTTCCGGCGGATCGTCCGCGCCTGGCAGAGCCCGGAAGGCATCTACGTCGAAGCGGAGCGTGCCCATAGCGAGCCCGACCCGGCCTTCACCCTGCACCCGACACTGTTGGACGCGGGCCTGCACTCGGGCCTGCTGGTCGAGGGCGCAGCGCCTCCCGCCGCCGCGCCGCGCCTGCTGTTCTCCATGAGTGGCATGCGCCTGTACCAAGCCGGCGCCACGCAGCTACGCGGCTTGCTGCAACTCAAGGCGCGACAAACCTCGCCGACCGCGCCCCACGACTACCGCATGCGCCTGGCGGACTACCAAGGCCGGGCCGTCGTCACCCTGGATTCCATGGTGCTGAAGTCGGCCAGCACGGGCGCCCTGCCACGCCGCCTCGTCGGCTACCGGCTACAGTGGCGCGAGGTGGCGCACGACCCCGTGGCTGACCTGCCCGAACCGCTCTGGCTGGGTGCCGGGGACGACCTGCCGAGCGACTGCGCCAGCGCTGCCTACCGCTACCTGGCCGATGCCATCACCGCCCTGGCAGCCACGCCACCCGGCACGGCGCTCGTCCTTGTACCACCAGTGCCCCCGGCTACGCCCGCCGCGGCGAACCACGCCCTGCAGGCCCTGGCGACGACGCTACGCGAGTGGCTGGAAGAGGGGCGCACGACGAGGCATCCGTTGCTGGTGGCAACCCGCCGGGCGGTGGCCACCGCCGCTGACGAAGACGTGCCCAACCTGTCCCAGGCGGCGTTCTGGGGACTCGTGCGCACCGCCCAGGAGGAACACCCCGGCCGCATCCTACTGCTGGACCTGGATACCGCCCCCGCTACTCCGCTTGACGTCGCGCGCGCCCTGGCGGTCGCCCAGGTCGGCGAGGCGCAGCTGGCCTGGCGCCAGGGGCGTTTGTTGGCGCCACGGCTGGTGCGCTCCAGCGCCGTGGCCCCGGCAGCCGAGCAAGGGCCGAGCATCACCCTCGATCCGGAAGGCACCGTGCTGATCACCGGGGGCACCGGCACCCTGGGCCGGGCCCTGGCACGTCACCTGGTCGCCCAGCACGGCGTGCGTCACCTGCTCCTGGTGAGTCGCCGCGGCGCAGCGGCGCCCGAGGCCACCGCCCTGGTGCAAGAGCTGGCCGAACGCGGGACCGCCACCACGGTCGCCGCCTGCGATGTGGCCGATCCGCAGGCCCTCGCGCAGTTGCTGGACGGCCTGCCCGCACGGCACCCGCTCACCGCCGTCTTCCATGTCGCCGGCGTCGTCGAGCCGGCGCCCCTGCTGCAACTCACCCCGGCGCAACTCGAAGCGGTGGTACGGCCCAAACTGGACGCCGCCTGGCAACTCCACCTGCTGACCCGCCAGCGGAACCTGGCGGCCTTCGTCCTCTACTCCTCCGCAGCCGGCCTGCTGCCCCAGCCGGGCCAGAGCCACTATGCCGCGGCCAACACCTTCCTCGATGCCCTCGCCCACCATCGTCGCCAGCTGGGCTTGCCGGCCGTGGCCCTGGCCTGGGGCCTGTGGGCCGAGCGCTCGGCCATGGGCGAGCGGTTGGCCGCCGCGGGTATCCAGGAACTGCTCGACCGGGGTCAGTTGCCCATCGCCCTGGAGGATGGCCTGAGCCAGGTGGACCTGGCGCTGAGCGGTGCCCTGCCGCCGCTCGCGATCCCGGCCCGCCTGGACCTGCCGGCACTACGCCGCCATGGGCCCCAGGCGCTGCTGCGCGAATTGCTCGCCGAACCCAGAGGCCAGCCGGCCAGCCAAGGCCCCGACGCCTTGGCGCAACTGACGCCCAGCGAGCGCCGGACACGCCTGCTGGCGGTGATCGCCCAGGGAATCGGCGAGGTGCTCGGGCATCCCGATCCAGCGGCGATATCCGGGGATACCGAGTTCCTTGCCCTGGGCTTCGATTCGCTCACGGCCGTCGAGATGGGCAGTCGGCTGGCGGCCACCACCGGCGTCCGCTTGCCGTCTACAGCCGTGTTCGACCATCCGACCCCCGTCGCCTTGGCCGAACATCTGAGCGCCTGCCTGGACCAGCCGGGGCGGGCCGCGGCGCCCGCCATGACGGCAGCGGGAGCGCTCTTCGAAGAACTGCGCGAGGCGATGCGGCAGGGGCGCCTGGCATCAGGACTACAGCTGTTGGCGCAATCCGCGGCCAGGCACCCGACGTTCGCCCCAGATGCCGCCGAAGAGCAGGCACCGGCGCCCAGTTGGTCGCATCAAGAACGCGACCAGTCGCTGATCATCTGCCTGAACTCCTTCCTGCCCGCACGAGCCAATCTCACCTATCAACGCCTGAGCCGCGAACTCGAAGGCCGCTACAGCCTGGCGACCTTGCCCCTGCCTGGCTACGGTAACGGGCCGCTGCCAGCCTCCGCCGAAGCCGCGGCCGCGGCGCTTGCGCACGCCGTCGAAGCCTGCGCCGCCGGTCGCCCCTTCACGTTGCTCGGTTTTTCCACCGGTGGGCTGGTCGCCTATGCCGTCGCCGAGCACCTGCAACAGCGGGGCATCCGCCCCGCGGCCCTCTGCCTGATCGATACCTACCCGCCAGCCGCCATGCGTTCGGCGGTCCTGGAGGAAGTCCTGAGCGACTGGCTGGAAAGCCGCAGCGACTTCTGGTCGACCGATGACGACGGCCTGAGCGCCATGGCCTATTACCTGGAACTCTTCGGCCGCTGGCCCCCCCTGCCACTCGCGGCTCCAGTCCTGCTGCTGCAGGCGGAGCAGGCCTCCGCGGCGGGTGCCAGCGACACCTGGCCGCAACTCTGGCCACGCCTGACGCAGGTGGTGAAGACACCTGGACGCCACTTCGCCCTGCTCAGCGATGAGGTACAGCACACTGCGCAGCGCCTCATCCAGGTGCTGGCGGACTACCGCGGAGCGACGTCATGACCCCGGAGAACTTCCAAGAGGTCCTGGATCGGTCGCCACTCTTCCAGAGTCTGGGCCTGAGCGTCGTCACCCTAACTGCCGACAGCGTCTGCCTGGCCATCGCAGAGTCGCGCCCGACCCATGGTGGCGCCTTCGGTAACCTGGCCCTGCCCGGCATCAATGGCGCCGTGCTGTGCGCTGCCCTGGAGACCGCCATCGGCCTCGGCGGTCATGCCGCCCTCGGTCACACGCCCGCGGGCGTCATCGAGTTGTCGGTGAAGCTGCTGCGCCAGGTACGCCGCCTCCCCTGCCACGTCACGGCGCGGCTCGATCGCCAGGCACCGGGCCTGGCCTTCGTTTCCGCGGTCCTGATCAACGCGCGAGGGACGCCTTGCGCCACGGCCTCCGGCATCGTGGTCGCCACCCGGGGTGCTACCGAACGAGGCCTACCGCTCGACTAACCCCGGATTGGCCGTACCTATCCTCAACCTGGAAACCCGTAGGAAGCCCATGAATCAAGCACTGACTGAAACCATGCAGGCCTTTCTGATCCGCCCCGAGCGCTATGGCCAACCGCTGCAGGCCATCCAGCTCGAACAGGTCCGGATCCCCACCCTGGGTCCGCATCAGGTCCTTATCGAAGTGATGGCCGCCGGTCTCAACTACAACAATGTCTGGGCTGCCCAGGGTAAGCCGGTGGACATCATCGCCGCGCGGCGCAAGCGCAACCGTGACGCCGAACCCTTCCACATCGGCGGCTCGGAAGCCTCCGGTTACGTGAAAGCCGTGGGCGACGCGGTCACCCATGTCAAGGTGGGCGATACCGTGGTGGTGTCCTGCTCGGTCTACGACGCCACCGCCATCGAATCGCGCGTCGCCCCCGACCCTATGTTCTGCAGCAACCAGGAAATCTACGGCTACGAGATCAGCTACGGCTCCTTCGCCGAATACACCCTCGTCGAAGACTACCAATGCTTCCCCAAACCCAAGTTCCTGAGCTGGGAGGAAAGCGCCACCCTGATGCTCAACGGTCCGACCGCCTACAAGCAGCTCACCCATTGGGCACCCAATACCGTCAAACCTGGCGATGCGGTCCTGATCTGGGGCGCGGCAGGTGGCTTGGGCTCGATGTCGATCCAGTTGACCCGAGCACTTGGAGGGCTGCCGGTGGCCGTGGTGTCCAGCCCGGAAAGGGGCCGCTACGCCTGCGAACTCGGCGCCGTGGGCTATTTGCTCAGAACCGATTATCCGCACCTGGGCCGTCTGCCGGACTTGAACTCCGACGCTCACAGCGCCTGGACCAAAGGCTTCGCGAGTTTCCGCCGTGACTTCTTCAAGGCGCTGGGCAAAAAGGAGCTGCCCAAGCTGGTGATCGAACACTCCGGCCAGGCCACCTTCCCCACCTCGCTGCAGATCTGCGACCGCTCCGGCATGGTAGTGATCGTGGGCGGCACGTCCGGCTACAACTGCGACTTCGATGTCCGCCACCTGTGGATGCACCAGAAGCGCATCCAGGGCTCCCACTACGCCAACATCCGCGAATGCCAGGAATTCCTGCAACTGGTCGAACAGCGCCGGGTAGTGCCGACCTTGAACACCGTCTATCGCTTCGAGGAGACACCCAAGGCGCACCAGGCGCTGCTGAGTGGCGAAGTCGTGGGCAATGCCGCCGTGCTGGTCAAGGCCGAGCGGCCAGGCCTCGGGGTCGGTTGTTGAATGGCGGCCGGCTCGACGCGCGACTTCTCACGCCCTCTCGGAGACCTAGCCATGTCCCCAACCCACGACCACCCCTGGCTGGTACGGGCCTGCCGCGAGCAGCGGCCACGCACCCTCTATGCCTTTCCCTATGCCGGTGGCGACACCCAGGCCTACGCAGGCTGGGCGACTCGGCTCGATCCCTCCATCGAGTGGATCACCCTGGAACTTCCAGGCAGGGGGCGTTGCCCCGCAACGTCCTATGCCGACATCCAGGCGTTCGTCCAGGCGCTGGTACCGCTCTTCGCCGACAGCCAGAAACCCTTCGCCTTCTTCGGCCATAGCTTCGGTAGCCTGCTGTCCTTCCTCATCTGCCGAGCCCTGGCAGAGCGACGGCTGCCCTTGCCACGCGGCTTGATCCTATCCGGCTGCAAGGCGCCCGCCTGCTTCGAACCGATAGCGCAGCCAGCGCTTTCCGATGATGAGGTGCTGGCCCTTATCCGCGCCTATGGCGGTACGCCCGAAGCAGTCCTGAGCAACCGGGCGCTGATGAGTTTCTTCCTTCCGACCATCAAGGCGGACCTGACCCTGGTTCGCAGCTATCGCTGGCAGCCGCAACCCCCACTACCGATCCCCCTCTTGATCTTGAGCGGTCGCCAAGATCCTACCCATGGTCCCGACGTCGCCCAGGACTGGCGCGCCGAAACCTCCGCAGAAGTAGCCTTTCAAACGTTCGAAGGCGGCCATTTCTTTATCAAGGACCATCATTACGAGGTACTACAGATCATGAATCAATTCTTGCTAAAAACATTATAAAGCCAGATATCAGGTATCTAGGTTTTCTCTGGTCAACCATGAATCAAACAAGAGACGCGCCGAGCTTACGTTCCACCTAACATGATTTCAGAGGACTTTCTGCCCAGAACGGTGAGCAAAATGAGAATGGGCGCTGCCTAGCCTCGACAGTCCTCTACATCAAAACCACGCCAACTTGATCTGCCCAGGACAGCCGGCAGCTTGCCCCAAGAAGGTTTGCTGTCGAAATACCCCTTGAACTTCTAACCTCTCACGACCAAAATATGGTTTCCCGCTGACCTAGCCTGTCTGATCGCGTTTCCTGTACCAGCCCCTCTTGACCACGACACCGCACAGGTGTTCGGTATCGGCGCGCAGGAGCAGCTCTTCAACGTCAATCGGTTTTCGATCCACTACCGCAAGGTGCTGATGGATCTAGACCAAGTCGAGGCCTTCTACCTACAAAAAATTACGGCTGCGGTAGGAACCTGGCTTACGCCCCACCGCTTTCGCCACACCTTGGCTACAGACCTGATGCGCCAGCCTGAGCGCAACGTCAAGGTGACCCAGGACCTGCTCAACCATACCAACATCTCCACCACGCTGGGCTACGTTGAAACCGACCATGAAGTGATACGGGTAGCGATGGCAGAGCGAGAAGCTCGATCACGGGTCAGGCGGATGGTTGCCAGAGTTGACGCCGGCAGCGTTCGAGCGGCACTCAACCAAACACGCAATGCTCTGATCGACATGCCCCTTACGGAGCGTGTCTTTAATGCGCCTGAAGAGCTGCCAGTGACTCCAAATGAGGCTCGTCAGGACAAGCCATGCGTCGCCCCGACACAGGATCGCAGCGAAGCATCAGGCATAGGCCAACAGCTCTGGCATCCTGCCGACATCCCATTATCCACGGGAGATGTTCCTCTTGAGTCAACAGCCTTACAGATCCCAGGGATGCGTGAGCTCTTGACCGAGCTCCTGACCCGACTGAGCCAAACGATGGCCTCAATACAGTTGCCGCCGCTAACCGCCGGCTTGATGGGTCACACACATCAGCAGGCAATCAGCACCTTGCAGACGGCAACGCGAGCCTCGGGATTCCGACCAGGACAGGGACTACGCAGCGACTGACCCAGCGCTCCATACCCCCCTTACTACCGCTTATCGGAAAACGTGACGCGCTTCTCAACATGAGGACGCGCGCGCTCGATAGTTCGTGCCAAGGAAATACCACACGGGCACGCGAAAAAACGCACAGCCACGTGGTTTGGGCTGTGCGTTCTCGCAAATTGACATCAGTAGATGCGAGCTATGTCCGCAACAGACGGCTGCTGTCTGCACGCCAAGCTATACGCCTCCCCGCTTACGACCTCTTTTGATCAAGAGGCCCACCAGGGAGAGAAATGGTGGGTCGTGTAGGATTCGAACCTACGACCAATTGGTTAAAAGCCAACTGCTCTACCGACTGAGCTAACGACCCAACGCGGAGCGCATGATACTGATTTATCTCAGAATTTCAACACCTAAATCCGATAAAGCTCGCCTATAGCGCGTGGGATCGGTAACGCCTGCTGTAGCAAAGCCAGCCGCCCGCAGGCGGCAGGAATCGCATCGGCCACAGGCACGCCCCTCCTCGTCGGCCTGATAGCACGACACAGTCAATCCATAATCGACTCCATGGCGCAAACCGGCGCGAATGATTTCGTCTTTGCCAAGGTTCTGCAAAGGAGCCCGGATACGGAAGCCCTGCCCTTCCACCCCAGCCTTGGTCGCCAGATTGGCCATTTGCTCGAACGCCTCGATGAATGCAGGGCGGCAATCCGGATAGCCGGAGTAGTCCACTGCGTTGACGCCAATGAAGATGTCTCGTGCACCCAACACCTCGGCCCAGCCTAGCGCCAGCGCGAGAAACACCGTATTGCGCGCCGGCACATAGGTGACCGGGATACCCTCGCAAGGAGACTCCGGCACCGCAATGGCAGGATCGGTTAGTGCCGACCCACCGATTCCGCCCAGATCCAGCCCGATCACCTTATGCTCCACCATACCGAGTTGCCGGGCCACCCGTTCGGCGGCCCTCAACTCGGCTCGGTGACGCTGGCCATAATCGAAGCTCATGCTGTAGCAGGCATAGCCCTCAATCTTGGCCAGGGCAGCCACGGTAGCGGAATCGAGACCGCCGGATAGCAGGATGACCGCTTTTTTCTCGTTCATTCGTATCGCCTCGCTAGGACTTGCAGGACCGGCAAAAATCGGCTGACGAAACGGATCGCTCAGCGCCCACGGGCATCATTCCAGAGGATTTTGTGCAATTGCAGTTGCAGGCGAACCGGCAGGTTGTCGGCGACGATCCAGTCCGCTAGTTCCCGTCCTTCCAGTTGGCCGTAACTGGGCGAGAACAGTACTTCCCCAACACGCTCGTCCAGTCGATATTCGATCAGCTTGGAAACCGCCCACTCATAATCCTGGCGGGAGCAAAGCACGAATTTCATCTGGTCGTTGCGCGTCAGCAGGGTCATGTTCGCATAGCGATTGCGGGCGACCTCCCCCGAGTCCGGGGTTTTCAGATCGAGCACCCTACTCACTCGGCAGTCCACAACTGAAATGTCGAAGGCCCCACTGGTCTCCAGGGAGACCTCATAACCGGCATCGCACAACAGATGCAGAAGTTCGATGCTATTCGGCTGAGCCAAGGGTTCACCGCCGGTGACGCATACATAGCGTGGGCCATAGCTGGCCACGCGTTCGAGGATCACGGACAGGGGTAGGACCGACCCGCCACTGAAAGCGTAGGCCGTGTCGCAATAGCCACAGCGCAGGGGGCAGCCAGTGAGGCGCACGAATACCGTCGGCAAGCCGGCAGTACGCGTCTCCCCCTGTAACGAGTGGAAGATTTCGGTAATTCGCAGGGTTTCTTGCATATGAGCCACGGGCGTGACGGCGAAACAGGCCATCCGCCTCCGTTGCGGAAAACAGGGCATGAATTCTAACGAAAAAAACCGCGCCAGGCGCGAGCCTCGCGGAGGAACTCAGCGCATGGTCTGCAGATCGCGCTGAGCCAACTGGGCTGCCGAAGTGCCGGGATACTGGGCGATGACTTGCTGCAAAGCCGATTTCGCCCTCTCCGTATTGCCCAGGCGGCGCTCGACGTCCGCCAGCTTGTACAGAGAGTCGGGCACCTTGGAATGCTTCGGATAGTTCTGGCTGACCCGCGCGAAAGCCTGGCCGGCTCCCTGCAGATCGCCCTTAGCCAGATTCACTTCACCCAACCAATACTGCGCATTGCCAGCATACTGACTGTTGGGATATTTGCGCAGGAAGGCTGTGAACGCCTGGCTGGCCTTCTCAAAATCCTTGGCCTTGATCAGGTCGAAAGCTGCGTCGTAATACAGCTTTTCCTTTTCCGGATCGGCCGGCCCACTGCTCGCCGGGACCTGGCCGGCCGCAGGCGGAACAGAGGCTGCGCTGGCAGCCCCAACAGCGCCAGCAGGAACCTGCTGCTGGGAAGGAGAACCTGCCCCCCCGGACAAACGGCTGTCGAGTTCCTTGTAGCGATCCAGGCTTTCCTGCTTCAGTTGGCGGATCTCGTACTGCTGCTCCTCGACCATGCCGCGCAGACGCGACACTTCGTCCTGCAACTGCTGCAATTGTAGGAACAGCTCGCCCTGTGCCGAGGTCGGCGTAGTCATCGCTCCCCCAGCATATGCACCGCTCGCATCCTGTATCTTCTGTGGGTAACCGTTACTGACATAACCGTAACCGGCGGAATTATCCATAACGGGAACCCCGGCCCAAGCCGTGAGCGGCAGGCCGATCGCCAACAGGGAGATGATGCGGCGGTACTGGTTCATGGCGAATTACTTGCGCAGTTCGACGCGACGGTTCTGAGCCCAGGACTGCTCGTCCGCACCACTGGCGACGGGACGCTCCTCACCGTAGGAAACCAGTTCCAACTGGGCCGGAGAGACGCCCTGCAGTACCAGATAGCGCTGGACGGCCTTGGCGCGTCGCTCACCCAGAGCCATGTTGTACTCGCGGGTACCACGCTCGTCGGTATGGCCTTCCAGCACGACGCGGGCACCATTACCC